>CP121321.1:0-550000 GCA_043585095.1 Cellvibrionales bacterium | reverse complement strand
GGCCTTCTTACGCCGCAGCAGAAACAAAGGGCCTGACGCGGCATAGAGCAAGGACGCCACCAGCAGCACGCGAGGCGGATCAACGGTGACCAGACTGAAAATGAAAACAACCACAATCACCATGAAGAACGGTACTCGACCTTGCAGGTCGATAGTTTTAAAACTGTAGTAGGGAACATTAGCTATCATCAGGATCCCTAGAGCCGCCGTCATGATTGCCACCGCTACGGCGATTTCAACGGGGATATTTGCCCCGATGAGCCCCGAGTCATTGCAAACCCACACCGTAGCGGCGATCGCTGCCGCAGCGGGCGGGCTCGCCAGTCCGGTAAACCAGGCGCGATCGGCCACCTCTATTTGAGTGTTGAAGCGCGCCAGGCGCAGCGCAGCGCAGGCCGCAAAGATAAAGGCGACTGACCAGCCAAACTTTCCCAGACCTGACAGCCCCCAGCTATACACCACCAGGGCAGGCGCGACACCAAAAGACACCATGTCGGAGAGACTGTCGTACTCGGCGCCAAATTTGCTGGAAGCATTAGTCAGCCGCGCGATGCGTCCATCGAGGCCATCGAACAACATGGCGAAAAAAATCGCTATGGATGCGGCTTCAAAATCAGCCCGCATCGCTGCGATGACTGCGTAAAAGCCTGAGAACAGAGCCGCCGTGGTGAAAAGGTTAGGTAGCAAGTAAACGCCTTGTCGGCGCATGGTTTTCCCACCCTCGGAAACCTCTTCCTCATGCTCATCAACCAGCCTGTCGATATCCAGACTAAAGCTGCGCTCGCTGGCCAGGCTGTCCGCAGTGGATGCATCGGCTTTGCTTTCGGTATCGGCACCGGCGTTTTTGTCTTCGCCGTTATTTTCTTTATCTGTCGTCATAGGCGGTAAGTTTAACACTTTGCGGCGGGGTATGAACGTTGTGCGGAATCCCAGAACGCAGCAACCAGAGGATTTTCGAGACGCTGCCTGTCTGCGCAAAGTCCAACCGGGAACGGCCCGAGGGGGAGCTGGGTGCTTAACTGCCTTAGCTGATCGCGAAAGCTGAGATTCTCCA
This sequence comes from Cellvibrionales bacterium, assembly GCA_043585095.1. Taxonomy (GTDB): domain Bacteria; phylum Pseudomonadota; class Gammaproteobacteria; order Pseudomonadales; family Halieaceae; genus JANQIO01. The sequence goes on along the minus strand of CP121321.1, from coordinate 548,946 downwards.
GCACGAGCTGCGGCACTGCACCTATCCCTAGCCCCAAGGCAACCATAGCCGCTATCGCCTCATGACCTGCTACCTGCGCGTAAATGCGGGGTCGCTTGGCAGCACCGCGAAACCACGCGTCAACACGTTGCCGGCTAACACCCCGTTCGGCGAGAATGAACGGGAGGCTGCTGAAGTCATCACTTTCGTGAGCTAACTGCTGGCTTATCGCACAGTCAAACGCAGGCGCGATAAACACCAACGGCGAGTGCAGCAGCGTTAGACAAGTCACTCTCCCGGGCAACCGATCCGGCCTGGCGGCGATGGCTACGTCCTCTTCACCGCGGTTAATCCGGTCCACGGCATCCGCCTGATCGCCGGTATGCAGCAAAATATCAATACCGGGCTGATCGCTGCGAAACCGCTCCAGAATAGGCGACAACACGCTGTAGCTCGCCGTGACTGAGCAGTACACGCTTAACGCCCCGTGCAGCGCGCCCTGGTCAGGATCGAGTTCTCTCTGCAATACCTGCCAGGATTCAACGGTCTCTCTCGCGTAACGTTCAAATTGTCGACCTGCATCGGTCAAGCGAACACTGCGTCGGTCACGTTCCAATAGGCGTCGACCGACAGATTCCTCGAGACGCTGAATCGTCCTGCTGACCGCAGACAAGCTGACGTGCACCCGTTCCGCCGCGCGACTGAAGCTCAGCGTGTCGGCAACATGAAGAAACAACTGCAACTCGCGTGTGTCCATTGGGTTTGCCTCTATACCCTCAAGGGGAGCTTAAATTGCATCAAACGCAATACTGTATATTTTTTATAGCGTTTTACGCAAAGACTTTGCTGCGGTACTGTACGCGCCTTTCTGCGAAACCAAATTTGGAGAGCCTTCACATGGGACAGAACTATTTCAATACGCTGCCGCTGCGTCTGCAGCTTGAACAGCTTGGCAAATGCCGATTCATGCAACGCGAAGAGTTCGCCGACGGCGTAGACAAACTCAAAGGTAAAAAGTTGGTGATCGTCGGCTGCGGATCCCAGGGTTTGAACCAGGGGTTAAACCTGAGAGACAGCGGCCTGGACGTCTCCTATGCGCTGCGCGATGACGCTATCACCGAGCAACGCCAGTCCTGGAAAAACGCGACAGAGAACGGGTTTACGGTAGGCAGCTATAAGGAACTCATACCCACCGCTGACATGGTTCTTAACCTGACGCCCGACAAGCAGCACACAGGTGTCGTAAACGCTGTCATGCCGCTTATGAAACAAGGTGCCTGCCTCGCCTACTCACACGGTTTCAACATTGTCGAAGAGGGCATGCAAATACGCGAGGACATCACCGTGATCATGGTGGCGCCCAAGTGCCCGGGGACCGAAGTCCGGGAAGAGTACAAGCGTGGCTTTGGTGTGCCGACCCTTATCGCCGTGCACACGGAGAACGACCCCAATGGCGATGGACTTGAATTAGCCAAGGCTTATGCCGCTGGCACCGGCGGGCATCGCGCTGGGGTTTTGGAATCTTCCTTTGTTGCAGAAGTGAAATCTGACCTGATGGGAGAGCAAACAATTTTGTGCGGCATGTTGCAAACCGGCGCGATTCTGTGCTTTGACAAGATGGTAGAGAAAGGCATTGAGCCGGGCTATGCCTCCAAGCTTATTCAGTATGGATGGGAAACCGTTACAGAGGGCCTCAAGCACGGTGGCATCACCAATATGATGGACCGTCTCTCCAATCCTGCAAAAGTTCGCGCTTACTATCTTGCAGAAGAGCTTAAAACCATCATGCGCCCTCTGTATCAAAAGCATCAGGACGACATCATGACCGGCGAATTCTCGCGCACCATGATGGAAGACTGGGCTGCAGGTGACGCCAACCTGCTGAAGTGGCGTGCCGCAACTCAGGAAACAGCCTTTGAGAACGCAGAAAACACGACACAGGAGATACCGGAGCAAGAGTATTACGATCACGGCATTCTGCTCATCGCCATGTGCAAAGCCGGCGTAGAGCTTGCTTTCGAGGTGATGACCAGCGCCGGCATAATTGATGAATCGGCCTACTACGAGTCACTGCACGAGACCCCGTTGATTGCCAACACGATTGCACGCAAAAAACTCTACGAGATGAATGTAGTGATTTCAGACACGGCAGAATACGGCTGCTACCTCTTTGATCACGCCTGTCGCCCATTGCTCGAAGACTTTATGGGCAACATCGACATTGATGTCATCGGCAAGGGCATGGGAGGCGACAACGGCGTCGATAATCAGGAACTGATTCGCGTGAACGAAGCAATCCGGAACCACCCTGTCGAGACCGTGGGTCGGAAGCTACGCGGCTACATGACCGCCATGAAGTCTATCTACTAAGGCGTTTGTCTGATCTCGATTCGCCTGAGGCCAGCCCGATTCCGGATGGCCTCGGGTGAGCCGCTACTCGATGTGCAGCGTGCGATATCACCCAGGATTTTCACTGCTTGGGATAAACCGGCAGGCGAATCAAGTAATTACTAAGTTATCTCGATGAATGATCTCAGGGTCCCCCTGGTAGCCTAAACACTCTTCGATGGAGCCCGAGGCTCGGCCGATAATTTTTGCGGCTTCCTGCGAGCTGTAGTTAACCAGGCCGCGGCCGATTTCGCGGCCCTCACCGTTCAGGCATGCCACCACATCGCCGCGTTGGAAGTTACCCTTGATCGCAGTTACGCCAACCGGCAACAAACTGCGCCCCGAGTCGCTTAGAACCGCGACTGCGCCGTCGTCCAGCACTAACGAACCATTGCACCGCATTAGCCCGGCCAACCATTGCTTTCGAGCGGCTAGCGGAGCCTGTCCTGCGCGCAGCCAAGTGCCAGCTGCTTCGCCTTGAGCGAGTCGCTTTACGATGTCTGTTTCTTTACCCGAGGCGATTAAGGTTTCCGTGCCTGATCGAGCCGCCAACCGCCCTGCCTTGACCTTGGTCAACATACCCCCGCGCCCCAGACGTCCGCCGCTCCCTGCCATAGCCTCCAGGCCAGGGTCCTCTGCCATCGCATGGGTGACTAGCGTCGCGTCAGGAGACGCGGCGGGATCTGCGTTATACAGCCCGTCGCGATCGGTGAGAATTAACAGCACGTCGGCGTCCAACAGGTTAGCAACCATGGCTGCCAGAGTGTCATTGTCACCGAAGCGAATCTCATCGGTAACCACCGTATCGTTTTCATTTACCACTGGCACCACACCAAGCGATAACAGCGTGGTAAGCGTGCTACGCGCGTTCAAATATCGATCTCTTGCCCGCATATCGTCGTGGCTCAACAGCACCTGTGCCGTATGCAGTCCATGTGCCTGAAACGCTGACTCATAGCGCTGCACCAGGCCCATCTGACCCACTGCAGCCGCGGCCTGAAGGTCATGGAGCGCGCCAGGGCGCTCGGTCCAGCCCAGACGAAGCATCCCAGCAGCCACGGCACCGCTTGAGACCAGCACTACCTCCTTGCCCATAGCTCGCAGTGAAGCAAGATCAGCAACCAGTTGCTTGATCATCGATTCGTCCAGGCCACGGCCATCGGCCGTCAGCAGCGCGCTGCCGACTTTTACGACCCAACGTTTGCCTTCGGTAATCGAATTTCGACCCGCTTCAGGGGACATACTCGACTTCCACGTCGTAGTCGTCATCGTCCTGTTCGTCATCGTCGGATTCATCGGCGGGGTGCCGACGACGACTGACTCTTAGCTCCTCTATGCGTTCTCTAGCCTCGGCCTGCAGAGCAATCTGAGCTTCCTGCTCCGCGGCCGCTACCTCAGGATCATTAGCCTCTTGCTCTCGAACCGCTTCCAGCCAGGTCATCAGGTCGCCACAGAGTCGATCTGTGCCCTCGGTGTTTATCGCCGAAATCACGTACACCGGACCTTCCCACTGCAACCCTTCGATGATTTGTTGTTTGGCAGCGGCTACCGCACCGGCATCCAACAGGTCCGCTTTGTTCAGCACTAACCAGCGTTCTCTGGCTGCCAGCGCAGGACTGAAGCTCGCTATCTCGCGCTCAATTGCCAGCGCATTATCCAACGGATCGCTGCAGTCAAAGGGCGACAGATCGACGAGGTGCAACAAGATGCGATTTCGTGTGAGATGCCGTAAAAAACGTATGCCCAGGCCGGCACCATCAGACGCTCCCTCAATGAGCCCGGGTATATCAGCGACCACGAAGCTGCGATGCGCCTGAACCTTCACAACACCCAGGTTGGGAACAAGCGTCGTAAAGGGATAATCAGCGACTTTAGGCTTGGCGGAGCTTACCGATCGGATAAACGTGGACTTGCCAGCATTTGGTAGCCCCAGTAGGCCCACATCGGCCAATACTTTGAGCTCCAGACGCAAACTGCGACGCTCACCCTCGCTTCCAGGCGACGTCTGTCGCGGAGCGCGGTTGGTCGAAGATTTGAAGCGGGTGTTGCCAAGACCGTGAAAGCCGCCTTGCGCCACGAGCAGACGCTGCCCGTCGCTGGATAAATCGCCCAGCACGTCACCAGACTCTTCATCGAGTATGGTGGTACCAACTGGCACCTGAAGTATTAGGTCATCCCCGCTTCTACCTGTGCAGTTGCGGCCGCGACCGCCCTCACCGTTAGCGGCGCCGTAATGGCGCACGTAGCGATAATCAACCAGCGTATTCAGCGCTTCCCTGGCTTCGACATAGACACTACCGCCATCACCCCCATCGCCGCCATCGGGACCACCTTTGGCAATGTACTTTTCACGTCGGAAGCTCAGGCAGCCATTGCCGCCCTTGCCTGCCTGTACGGTGATAACGGTTTCGTCGACAAATTTCATGTTCAGACTGTAGTTGTGAAGGGGTGAAAAAAAAAGGGCCCTTATGGGCCCTTTTTCAATAGCGTTTTTCGACTTGAGCTACACTGCCGGCATGGGCCTCGCAATGCTGCGTCGATTTAAGCGCTTACGATTTGTACGAACTTGCGCTTCTCTCGTCCGCGCGTAACAAACTGCACGGTTCCGTCTGCTTTGGCAAACAAAGTGTGGTCTTTACCACAACCCACATTGTCGCCGGCGTGAATACGGGTGCCGCGCTGGCGAACCAGAATGTTACCTGCCTTGACGACCTGTCCACCGTAGCGCTTTACGCCTAGACGCTTGCTTTCGGAATCGCGACCGTTACGAGTACTACCGCCTGCTTTTTTATGAGCCATTTGCTATCTCCTAAACTTGTCTGCGATTAACCACTGATGCCAGTGATTTTAACTTCCGTATACCACTGACGGTGGCCCGCCTGCTTACGATGGTGCTTACGACGGTTGAACTTGATGATTTTAACTTTGTCATGGCGGCCATGGGCTACGACTTCTGCGGTGACCTTGCCACCATCTACCAAAGGCTTACCAATTTTTACATCTTCGCCGCTACCCAGCATAAGTACACGGTCAAACTCGACACTCTCGCCGGTAGCGACTTCAATTTTTTCAAGCTTGAGGGTCTCACCCTCTACCACGCGGTGCTGTTTACCACCACTCTCAATAACTGCATACATTTTCGTGTTCTCTAGTTCGCCAGCTCGCGTATTGAACAATCATTACCACCGTACTCAAGCGTGTCGACGACACACCTTGCAGAACCGTGGGGCAGAGCCTGGCACTGGGCGTATTCCAGGAAAACTCCGCGCTAGCGGGCCATTCCCTTTGAGGGCGGCGATTCTACTGAAATAAGCCCGCGCAGGCAACACTGAATTCCATATGACACAAGGACTTACGAACACTACTATTACGGCCCTCAAATACTGGACCGCACCATGCTTTCGGCTTCAAACAGCGCATCGCCAATGCAAACCATACGCGCCACCGTCAGGGAGGAGCTCGAAGCCGTAAACGAGCTTATTGTAAAGAACCTTGCCTCGGACGTTGGCCTGGTCGAAAACATTGGCCACTACATCGTTGAAGCTGGCGGCAAACGGCTCAGGCCCACCTTGGCACTGCTTGCCGCACAGGCGGCGGGCTATAAGGGGGAAGACCATATTCGCTTCGCCGCAGTCGTTGAGTTCATACATACCGCAACGCTGCTGCACGACGACGTGGTTGATCTATCGGCCTTGCGCCGGGGCAGACCAACCGCAAATGCAGAGTTCGGCAACGCCTCCAGTGTTTTGGTCGGCGACTTCCTGTATTCACGTGCGTTTCAGCTAATGGTAGCCATGGGGGATATGGGCATCATGGAGGACATGGCCAATACCACCAATCAAATTGCGGCGGGCGAGGTGCTACAGCTTGTTCGTGCTGGCGACCCGGAAACCAGCGAGGCCAACTATCTAGACGTCATCCGCCGTAAAACCGCCATACTTTTCGCGTCGGCCTGCTACGGTGGCGGCCTGCTGAGTCAAGCGCCTGTCGCGCTCGCAGACCAGCTACGCGACTACGGAATGAACGTGGGCATCGCTTTTCAGGTGATCGACGATGTTCTGGACTATGAGGGCGACCCCGCCGTCATGGGCAAAAACGTCGGCGATGACCTCAATGAAGGCAAGCCTACCCTGCCACTGATACATACGCTGCAACAAGGTAACGCGGCTGAAAAAGAGATTGTTACTCACGCCATCCGCGAGAAAACAGCGGAGCACATTGATCAAGTCGTGGCAGCGGTTCATCGCAATGGCTCTCTCGACTACGCCAGAGGCCTTGCCAGCGACTACCAACAGTCGGCTCTAGCATCCTTGCAAGACCTTCCCGACAGCGATGCCAAGAACGCACTTAAGATCGTTGCAGAACTGGCGCTCAGACGCGATCACTAAATCACATCAGCCGCGCGCTTGGACTGCATTTCGCTGTCCATTGAAGCTAGTTTCTCCCCTACTTATACTGACTGCCCCAAGCAATGAAGATGGCCATGTCTGAGCCCACGCAATCTGCGCCCTTCCCCGATTTTGGCCACCTCGAAACGCTGCGATCGCTGGCTTCTCGTGATCGGCAACTTGACCTGGCCGGCCACATTTCATCGCCACACACCAGCTCGCCCCCATTTGTGCTGGAAGCGGCGGGATGGCGTCTGGATACATCTCGGCATCTGATGCGGCGCGACAGCCTCGACGAACTTGCTCGGTGGGCGAACACTGCCGGTGCACTGGAAGCGCGAGAAGCACTGTTTGATGGCAGGCCAATCAATCACACGGAAGATCGCGCAGTGCTGCACACTTTGCTGCGTGCCGATGCCCCGTTTGAGAACCTCCAGCAGGAATACAGCGCAGTGCATGCATGTTTGCAACGCATGGAACGCTGGGTTGATCGCGTTCATTCCGGTGATCACCGGGGGCACTCCGACAAGGTTATTACAGATGTAGTCAATATAGGGATTGGAGGCTCCGATCTTGGGCCTCGCATGGTCACGGCGGCGCTAAAACCCTTCCATGTAGAGACATGTAGAGTGCATTACTGCGCCAACGTGGACCCGGACGATCTGACGGATACGCTGTCCTCGCTCTCTGCTGACAGCACTCTTTTTATCATTTGCTCCAAGACACTCACCACAGAAGAGACGCTTTATAACGCGGCGCGGGCGCGGCAGTGGCTGTTGGACAGCGGCGTTGCAGAGGCTTCTCTGGGTCGGCACCTGTTGGCCGTGAGCACCAACCTGAGCGGCGCAGAAGAGCTCGGCATTCCAGCTGAAAATGTTCTACCTATGTGGGACTGGGTAGGCGGTCGCTACTCTCTCTGGTCAGCAATCGGCTGGAGCATCGCTTTCGCTATCGGCATGCCGTCGTTCAGGACGCTTTTGTCCGGTGCGCGAGATATGGACGCCCATTTTCGTGACAGTTCCGCACTGGACAGCCTGCCACTTAGGCTGAGTCTTCTCGAGATCTGGTACGTCAATTTTATGGCGTCTCAAGTGCATGCGGTGATTCCCTACCATCAACATCTGCAGCATCTCCCTGCGTTTCTTCAACAGCTTTCGATGGAGAGTAATGGCAAACAGGTCAACCATCAGGGCCAGCACCTTGAGTACGCCACGGCACCGATTCTCTGGGGCGATGTCGGCACCAACGGACAGCACTCCTTCCATCAACTGTTACACCAGGGCACTACTCTATGTCCCATCGACTTCATACTTTTCACAGGCTGCGATAACGGCGAAGGCGCAGCGGCTGAGACGGAAGGTAAACGCCGCTTGCTCGCAAATGGCCTGAGCCAGGCACGCGCTCTTGCGCTCGGTCGCAATGAGGCGGCGTCGCTGGCGTCTTTGGAAACGCGCGGCGCTGGGAAAGAGCGCGCCGTAGAACTTGCAGCCCACCTGACGATACCCGGCAATAGGCCCAGCTCTGTGCTAATTGCCGAGTCGCTGACACCCTATACGCTTGGCTCGTTAATCGCGCTGTATGAGCACAAGGTGTTTTTCAGCGGCCATCTCTGGCAAATCAACTCTTTCGACCAGTGGGGCGTTGAGCTGGGCAAGGCCATGGGCGCCGAGATTTATGAAGCTCTGGACGGCACAGCGCAATCCCATTTTGAGCCCAATACCAATGCCATTATCGAAGCTGCAAAAAGTGAGGCTGCAAAAAAGTGAGTAAGCATCACATAGCCGTTTTAGGGCTTGGATATGTCGGACTGCCGCTGGCCATCGCACTGTCCAAACGACACGCCGTTACCGGTTTCGACGTGGATGAACAGCGTGTTGCCGCATTGAATGCCGGCTACGACAGCACCAGCGAAATTGGCGACTCAGAAATTGCGACGTCCAGCACCCGCTTTACCGCTAACGCATCGGACATGGCGGACTGTTCGATCTATATCGTAACAGTACCCACGCCCATAGATGGCGACCGCAGACCTGACCTGCACCCATTGGGCGCCGCCAGCGGCACAATAGGCGAAATGTTGGCGTCTGGGGATATTGTGATTTACGAATCCACCGTTTACCCCGGCTGCACAGAGGAGTATTGCGTGCCCATTCTCGAGCGCGCCTCAGGACTCAGCGTCAATCGTGATTTCTTTGTTGGCTACAGCCCCGAGCGAATCAATCCCGGCGATAAAGAGCGTGGCTTGGCCGACATCATCAAGATTACAGCGGGCTCCACTCCCGAGACTGCGAAAACCGTGGATGCGCTTTATGCCGAGATCGTAACCGCCGGGACCTTCCCGGTCAGCAGTATTCGAGTTGCCGAGGCGGCCAAGGTGGTTGAGAACACCCAGCGCGACGTCAACATTGCGCTGACCAACGAATTCGCTCAAATCTTTAAGACATTGGGAATTGATACGGAGGAAGTTCTTGCCGCAGCAGGCTCTAAATGGAACTTCCTGCCCTTCCGACCCGGGCTGGTCGGCGGTCATTGCATCGGCGTAGACCCCTACTATTTAGTCCATCGCGCGCATCAGGCTGGCTACTTTCCGGAAATCATCTCTGCAAGCCGCCGCCTCAATGATCAGATCGGCAAGCAACTAGCGCGAGAAGTGATGCACCTGATGACTCAGCGACGACTGCATGTCGTTGATGCAGAAGTCCTGATCATGGGTCTGGCGTTCAAGCCCAACTGCAGTGACATACGCAACACGCTGGTAGCCGACATTATTGAGGATCTTAAAGCCTGCAACGCTGCGCCAGAAGTCTGGGACCCCTGGGTCAATGCGGACGAGGCGAAACGTGAACTCAATATCGACTTGATTGCGACACCCACCAAACACTACGACGCCGTGATACTTGCGGTGGGGCATCAAGAGTTTGCAGCCCTGGATGCAAACACCGTGCGAGGCTTCTGCAAGCCGGAAGGCGTGCTTTACGATGCGACGTATCTACTACCCGCTAGCAGCGTAGACGGCAGGCTCTAGTCAGCACGGCGCCCGCGGCTTTACCGACTACCTAAGCAGCGTCTATCAGCGCCAGCAGTTCCGCGGTCTTTTCAGCCATAAGCGACTGATCCGCTCGACTCTCCACGTTTAGTCGCACAACGGGTTCGGTGTTTGACATGCGCAAGTTAAAGCGCCAGTCGCTGAATTCAACGCTAAGTCCGTCGGTATGATCAACCGATTGTGCATCTGCTCCGTAGCGCGCTTCCGCGAGCTCGAGCAGAGCCGCAGGATCGCTAACCTCACGGTTAATTTCGCCACTGCATGGAAAGGCCTGCATTCTTTCAGCAACCAGTTCTGAAAGGGGTTTGCCATGCTCGCTAAGCAGGCCCGCAACTAGAAGCCAGGGAATCATGCCGCTGTCGGAGTAGGCGAAATCACGGAAATAGTGATGGGCGCTCATCTCACCGCCGTACACCGCATTCTCGGCGCGCATTCGCTCTTTGATAAAGGCGTGTCCGGTCTTGCTCTGCACAGCTTCACCCTGCAGTTCCGCTACGATTTGTCGGGTATTCCAGGTCAGCCTCGGGTCATGGACGATCTTACCGCCACGCTCCTTGCGCAAAAACGCCTCGGCCAAAAGACCCACGAGATAGTAGCCCTCTACAAACTCACCACGCTCGTCGAAAAAGAAGCACCGGTCAAAATCACCGTCCCATGCGATCCCCAGATCCGCGCCGTGCTCCAGCACAGCCTGGCTTGTCATCTCCCGGTTTTCGATCAAAAGCGGATTGGGAACACCATTGGGGAAATTCCCGTCAGGATTATTGAGCAATTTGATGAACTCGAACGGGAGCTTCGATTCTATCCGGTCGACCACGATACCTGCGCCCCCGTTGCCGGCATTCACCACCAGCTTCATCGGCCTGAGAGCATCGATATCGACGTAGGACAGCAGATGCTCAATGTAGGCACCACTGGTATCCAGCTCAGTTAAACTACCGCGCTCGTTGTGGGCTACAAATTCATTTGCCTCAGCCAGCTTCTGTATGTCTTTGAGCCCGCTGTCGCCGCTAATGGGCTCAGAGCCCGCTCGAACAAATTTCATCCCGTTATAGTCTTTGGGATTGTGACTGGCGGTAACGACAATTCCACCATCCATATCAGCGTAAGACGTCGCGAAGTAGATCTCTTCAGTACCACATAGGCCAATGTCGTAGACATCGACGCCTGCCTCCCGCAAACCTTCAACCAGCGCGCCCTTGATCGCCTCACTGGTCAGGCGGATGTCATGTCCAACCACGACCTTCTGCGGCTTTATAATCTCTGCATAGGCCAGGCCAATACGCTTGGCAATGTCTTCGTTTAGCTGATCGGGGATGCGCCCACGCACATCGTAGGCTTTAAAGCAGGTAATTTCGCTCATGCGGGATCCGTATAAACGTTTTCAAATACATAGTTTGTCGCTTCTACAAAACCAGTGACGCTGCCGCAGTCAAACCGGCGCCCTTCAAACTTATACCCCATCACGCAGCCTTTCTTCGCCTGTGTCAGCAAGGCATCGGTGATCTGTACCTCTCCATTTTTACCTGGCGGGGTTTCGCGGATAAGATCAAAGATATCGGGGGTCAGAATGTAGCGGCCAATAATGGCGAGATTCGACGGCGCTTCCCCAGGTGCGGGCTTTTCAACCATGTCGTCAATTCGATACAGGCCGTCTTTAAGCGCTTCGCCGGAAATAACCCCATACTTGTGAGCTTCTTCCATCGGCACTTCTTGAATTGCAACGATGCTGCAACGGAACTGCGCGTACAGCTCTGCCATCTGCGAAAGCACCCCCGGGCCATCGTTTAGGCAAAGGTCATCGGACAACACAACACCAAAGGGCTCGCTGCCGATCAAGGGTTCACCGGTGAGAATAGCGTGGCCAAGGCCTTTCATTTCACGCTGGCGAACCATCGTAAACACGCCTTTCTCCAGGACGTTGCGAATGCTGCCCAGATAGACTTCCTTGGATGTACCTGCGATCTGATGCTCCAGCTCGTAACTGATATCAAAATGGTCAGCGATGGAGCGCTTGCCGCGACCAGTAACGAAGGAGATGGTCTCCATACCAGCCTCGATAGCTTCCTCTACGCCGTACTGGACCAGCGGCTTGTTGACCACCGGCAGCATTTCCTTGGGCATGCTCTTTGTGGCGGGAAGAAAACGTGTGCCGTATCCGGCAACGGGGAAGAGACATTTCTTGATCATTACCACTCCTGGTAGACAAAGACAGGACAGATTCGAAGCAGGCGACCTGGCGAGACCTAAGCGCCCTGATCAACCATCGCTGCGACCATAGATATCGTCGTACCTCACAATATCATCCTCACCAAGATAGGTGCCTGACTGCACCTCTATAAGCTCCAGAGATATTCGCCCGGGGTTCGCCAAGCGATGCTTGTGACCCAGCGGGATGTACGTCGACTCATCTTCTCCCAGCATAAAGACCTTGTCTTCACAAGTCACCTCAGCGGTCCCCGCAACCACGATCCAATGCTCGGCACGATGATGGTGCTTCTGCAGTGAGAGCTTCTCGCCGGGGTTTACAACAATACGCTTAACCTGAAAACGCTCGCCGTTTATAAGGGTTTCGTAGGAACCCCAGGGGCGATAAACCCGCGCATGCAAGCGCGCTTCCTCCCGGCCGGCACTTTTTAAGGCGGTGACCAGATTCTTCACATCCTGAACACTGTGCCGATTCGCAACGAGCACGGCGTCGGCGGTTTCAACAACCACAAGGTCTTCAACGCCGGTGGCTGCCACCAAGCGGGACTCGCTGCGGAAGAAACTATTGCGGCTGTTATCCAACAGCACATCTCCCTGAGTCACGTTACCTGCGGCATCAGCGCTGCCGGTGTCCAATAGCGCCGACCAGGCTCCCACGTCACTCCAGCCACAATCGAGTGGAACCACCGCACCCCTATCGGTCTTCTCCATCACCGCATAGTCGATAGAGTCACTGGGGCAGGCCTCAAATGCCTCGGTATCCAGGCGAACAAAGTCCAAATCACTCTGCGCAGAGGATAGTGCAGCTTCGCAGGCCGCAACGATCTCTGGCGCGAATCGACGCAACTCCTCCAAATAGCCTGCTGCGCTAAGCAGGAACATGCCGCTGTTCCAGTAGTAATCACCGGAATCGAGATAGGCCCGTGCTGTCTCAAGGTCCGGCTTCTCCACGAATTCGCCGATCCGATAGCCGCTGCCTGCCAATTCATCTCCCCGCCGAATATAGCCATAGCCGGTCTCGGGGCGATCGGCAACAACACCGAATGTCACTAACAGGCCCTGCTCCGCAAGCACGAGCGCCTCTGCGACCGATGCTTTGAATGCATCAACGTTGAGAATTAGGTGGTCCGCCGGTAGCACGAGCAAAACAGCGTCGGCAGACTGGCCTAGGGCTCTTATCGCCGCTACTGCAACAGCGGGCGCTGTGTTGCGTCCTACCGGCTCAAGCACGATGCCACCGCCTGACTGCCCACCGTCACGGAGTTGCTCGGCGACAATAAAACGATGCTCCTCATTACAAATTACGGTGGGCGTTGTCGCCGACAAGCCGTCCAGCCTGCTCAGGGTATCGACCAACATGGGCTGTTCGCCAGCGAGGGGCAAAAACTGTTTGGGATAAGCTTCACGAGACACCGGCCACAGTCTGCTACCGACGCCACCCGCAAGCAGAACGGGTACTAACATGGAAATTCCTCGGAAGATTTGCTGTATTCAGCCGCTGCTACCAAAAGCTGCTTGCTGCAGCGCTCTCGTGCATGCGAGCGGAGCCGATTCTAACCCACACTAGACATGCGGTCACCACAGTTTAGAATGCACAGCCACGTTTCCTTGCCGCAGGTACCCTGCCCCATGACCGCCAAAAACAGCTTTACAAAAGACGAGCTTATCGCCTGCGGGTTAGGTGAAATGTTCGGGCCAGGGAATGCGCAGCTGCCAATAGACAACATGCTGATGATGGATCGCATTGCCCTGATCAGCTCTGAAGGCGGCGAATTTGACAAGGGCATTATTGAGGCGGAACTCGACATCCATCCTGAGCTTTGGTTCTTTGACTGCCACTTCAGCGGCGATCCAGTAATGCCAGGCTGCCTGGGATTGGATGCCATGTGGCAGCTGGTCGGGTTTTTCTTGGGCTGGCGAGGTAATCCCGGTCGCGGCCGTGCTCTGGGCGCAGGCGAGATAAAATTCACCGGACAGGTACTTCCCAGTGCAAGCCTTGTCACCTATCGCATCGACATTACGCGCGTCATTGAGCGCAAGCTGGTTATGGGTATTGCCGATGGTGTGATGGCCGTGGACGGCAGGGAGATTTATACCGCCAAGGATCTGCGGGTGGGCCTCTTCCAACAAACGGACAACTTTTAAGGGCATAGTCATGACGCGACGCGTAGTAGTAACCGGGCTGGGTATAAGCTCCTGCTTGGGCATGGAAAGCGAAGCAGTCGCCGCCGCACTGCGTGAAGGACGGTCCGGCATCAGTTTTCAGCAGGACTATGTCGATATTGGCATGAAGAGCCACATCGCGGGCTCTATCGACATCGATTTCAGCGAACATATCGACCGCAAGCAGCTGCGATTCATGGGCCCTGCGGCGGCCTACGCCTACATTGCTATGAACCAGGCCATCCAAGACTCCGGCCTGGAAGAAAGCATGGTCTCCAGCGAGCGAACCGGCATCATCGCCGGCTCCGGCGGCGCCAGTTCGTCTAACCAGGTTGAAGCCGCTGACATACTGCGCGATAGAGGCCTGCGTCGTGTTGGCCCTTATCGCGTCACGCAGACCATGGCCAGTACCGTTTCCGCCTGTTTGGCCACGCCCTTCAAAATCAAAGGCGTCAACTATTCCATTTCCAGCGCCTGCAGTACCAGCGCCCATTGCATAGGGAATGGCATGGAGCAAATCCAGCTTGGCAAGCAGGACATCATATTTGCCGGCGGAGGTGAAGAGCTTCACTGGAGCATGAGTGCCTTGTTTGACGCTATGGGGGCTCTATCTACCCGGTACAACGACAAGCCAGCGGTGGCCTCGCGTGCCTACGATGCGGACCGCGACGGTTTTGTTATCGCTGGCGGCGGCGGCATGGTGGTGCTGGAGGAGTTAGAGCACGCGCGTGCGCGCGGCGCGAAGATCTACGCAGAGTTGGTCGGCTACGGCGCCACCTCCGACGGCCACGACATGGTGGCGCCCTCAGGCGAGGGAGCGCAGCGGTGCATGGCTCAGGCCCTAAGCACAGTCGACGGCGCTATCGACTATATCAATGCACACGGCACCAGCACGCCAGCGGGTGATATACAGGAGCTTAAGGCCGTGAGGGCGGCCTTTGAGGGCCAGGATATGCCCGTTGTCGGATCAACCAAATCCCTGTCAGGCCATTCGTTGGGTGCAGCGGGCGTGCAGGAAGCTATCTATTCGCTGTTAATGATGCGAGATAACTTTATCGCTGCCTCCGCCAACATCGACAACCTGGACCCCGAAGCAGAGGGAATGCCCATTGCGAGAGAGCGGCAGGACAACGTCGAGCTCAACCGGGTCATGTCCAACAGCTTTGGTTTCGGCGGCACCAATGCGTCGCTGGTATTTCAGCGGTTCAGTTGATCCAGAAGCACTGCCGTAACCCAGTCGCCTGCGCGTATTTTTTGATCAGGCTCTACCATCACCAGCGCGTTAGCCCAGGCAACAGAGCTGAGAACACCTGAGCTCTGATTTTGATGCAGCGTCACACTGAGCTCGCCTTGATCCGAAGCTATCCTGCCGCGGAGAAACTCCAGGCGGCTTCCTGGACGGAGGTGATCAAAGTCTGCCCTCGCACGCAGAGAGATCGGCTGTGGATCTTGCATGCCCTGACTGCGCGCCAACCAGGGTCGAACAACCATCGCATAAGTTACATACACTGCGGCGGGGTTACCCGGTAGACCAAAAAACGCTGTGCCGGTGACGCGTCCAAACGCCAAAGGCTTGCCAGGTTTGAGCTTCAATTTCCAGAGTGAGAGTTCGCCCAGGCCCTGTACCGCGGCGCGCACGTGATCTTCTTCACCCACAGAAACTCCGCCCGTGCTGACAATGCAGTCCGCGCGACCAGCGGCCTCCGCCAAAACCCTACTGGTCGCTTCCAGCGTGTCGGGTACGCGGCCTAAATCCAAAATATCAAAGCCCTGGGACTGTAACAGGCCAATCAAAGTGTAGCGGTTGGAATTATAGATCTGACCGGATTGTAAAGGGCCATCACCGGGCTCAACGAGTTCGTCGCCGGTGGACAGAATAGCAACCGTAAGCCTGCGCCGGACCCAGACTTCGCTCTCGCCTATTGAGGCAATAACACCTAAGTCCTCAGCCTGAATACGACGGCCGGATGCAAGTACAACATCATCTTCAGCAATGTCCTGGCCACGTGGCCGGATATTCTGGCCCGCGCCAGGCGCTTGTGTTACCCGAACCCGGTCGTTCTCTACTTCGCAGTTTTCCTGCATCACCACGCAGTCCGCGCCGGCGGGTACTGGAGCACCTGTAAAAATCCTCGCCGCCGTGCCCACTTCCAATGGCGCAGCAGCCTGGCCGGCCGCTATGCGCTGCGACACACGCAGTGACTGATGTGCGTCTTCGGCACGCAACGCGTAGCCATCCATTGCAGAGTTATCGTCGAAAGGAACGGCAATCGCCGACACAAGGTCGCTAGCCAATACTCTGCCGAGACTATCCAAAAGCGGAACCTGCTCCATTTCGGCAAGCAAAGGCGCATCTGAGAGTATCGTGCCCAGCGCTTCGCTGAGAGGAGTAAGAGGTGTCATGCCTAAAAAATGTCCTAAGCAGACGCCTGGTGTCGGCCCAGCACGCCGACAAAATTGCAGGGGCGATGACGGCTGTCTAGCTGATCTTTGATGATCTTTCCCCACGCCGTCTGGCAGGCACCGGTCGAACCGGGCATGCAAAAAATAACGGTATCGTTGGCAAAGCCCGCCAGCGCCCTGGACTGCACGGTTGACGAACCGATCTCTTGATACGACACGGCGCGAAACACTTCTCCAAAGCCGTCAATTGTCTTGTCAAAAAGTGGCATGACCGCCTCAGGGGTACTGTCACGACCTGAAAAACCGGTGCCGCCAGTAATCAATACGACGTCGATTTCCTCGGCCGCGATCCATCGGGAGAGCGTGGCGCGGATCTGATAGACATCATCCTTCACTATCTCGCTATCCGCCTCTCTGTGGCCGGCGTCCGCCACGCTTTGTCGCAGGAAGTCTCCTGAAGTGTCATTTTCAGAGCTACGGGTATCGGAAACCGTCAATATCGCTACATCAAGCGGTCGCATCGCGCTCTTGGTGGCGGTCGCCATCCTGCTTCTCCTTAATCGTATAGGTGCTATAGAACTGCTTTACGCATGCCGCAACGCTGGCCCTCCACGGCTGCTGCTTGATCGCAAACGTGTCCCTGATCCTCTCACACGACAGTTTGTATTCTTGTACATCGCCTTCCCTGGCCACCAGCAGCGATTCCGCTTCCAACTCGGTGAAAAACGCGTACTGCGATGCAGCTGCCAGCAGCACCTCGCCGAATCCATAGCAACTGGTGATATCTGAACTGCAGTAGTGATAAATGCCCCACTGCTCCAACCCGCAACTAAACTGATCCAACATGCCAGAGATAACCCGCGCCGCATCGTCGGCGGGCACCGGACAGCCCCGGTGATGCCTATCAAGCGCCAAGTGACCATTTTCATGGAGCATGGCAAGCAGTCGCGTTAGCGGGTTGCTTCCTACCTCTGAAAATACAGTACCCAGGCGAAGAATAACGTGCTGCATACACTGGTCGCGGACGAGCTCTTCAGCGCCAGCCAGCATTTTCGCCAACTCAGGCTGACCATCCAGATAGTCGTCCTCAAGGTAGGCGTGCCCCTCAACGCCCGAAAATGCCCGAGCACTGGACACGGTAAACAAAGGTATTTTGAGTTTGTGACATACCGAAGCCAACCAACCACAGCGGTTTACATCGATGTCGTGAAGTCGCGATCCACCATCAACGGCAGACTGCAAGCGCAGATCTATTACAAAACTGTAGGAATCACGCCGCAGAGCTTTTTTGACTTGTCGCTCGCTCTTCCACCGACAGTCTGATCTCGGCAGTGCCACATACTCATTACCCCTGAGATCCAAAAAATTCGACAGGGAATGACCTAAAGTAGTATCTGCACCAATGATAAGTGTTGTCACGCCCCTGCGCTCACGGCATTACCAAGCTGATCCTGCAAAGCTCAAAACGGAATATCGTCGTCAAAATCGTCAAAGCCACCCGCCGGGGCTTGCTGTGCGCCACCGGACGGAGCCGGGGATGGCTGGGCCTGCGGCGAATGTTGGGAGTGTTGCGATGGGGCTTGCTGCTGCGACCCCTGCTGTGGTGGCGGGGAGAATTCTTGGTCCGGATATGCTCCGCCACCCTGGCCCATGCCTTTACTGTCTAGCATTTGCATTTCAGCAGCAACAATCTCTGTGGTGTAGCGATCTTGCCCACCTTGATCCTGCCATTTGCGTGTACGCAGGGAACCCTCTACATAAACCTTTGATCCCTTGCGCAAATACTCGCCAGCTATTTCTGCCAGGCGGTTAAAAAACACGATTCGGTGCCATTCGGTTCGCTCCTGGGGCTGGCCGGTTTGCTTATCCTTCCAGCTTTCGCTGGTAGCCAGCGAAACGTTGGTTACTGCAGCACCCGATTGCGTATAGCGCGTCTCAGGGTCGGCCCCCAGATTGCCCACCAAAATAACTTTATTTATGCCCCTTGCCATGACACCGTCCTTACTCGAAATAGCGTCTGACTATACCATCCCTGTTCAGCATGGAGCGACCAATCAGTACCGCAAATATGCTCATAGCGCTTGGTCGCGAAGCAGTTAGGCCAGTTCAGCTGCGTATGTTTCTCTTAACTTCCCACCGTGCCTGATATCGGTTGGGTGCTGCCCGGCTCTGGAGTTTCTGGCGAATCATCCCCCTGCTCGAAATCAAACAAGGTCTCGTCTACCTTCAGATACACGGTGGCCTCCTCACGCATCAGCAACATATCCTCCACGCCCGGCATGTTAGGTAGCGACGCTACCAGTGCATCAGCGGCGGCCGGATCGGCAGGCAGCCGTAGGGTGCGATTGACCAGATTTTTAGGCGCTCGCGTTGTGACCGCTAGCGGCAGCCAAATTAGCGCCGCCACAAAGCAGGTCCCCAGAACTGCCGGTACGCCACCCAACTGCATAGCCAGCCCTCCACTGGCGCCCCCTGCGAACGCACCAAGAAATTGAAATGTCGCGTAGACCCCAAGCGCCGTGCCTTTGCCACCGGCATACACCGATTTCGAGACCAGACTGGGTAGCGCAGCCTCAAGATAATTAAAGGTTAGGAAATACAGCCACAGGCCCACACAAAAAACGGCAAACCCGTGAGTCCCGCTGGCGAGCCACTGCGAAAGCGCCAGACCACCGACGCCTATGCCTAATGCAAGACGCAAGCGACCCATGCGATCAGCCAGTACGATCAAAGGCACCATACCCACTATGGACAGCACAACAATCGGCAGATAAACCTTCCAGTGCGCCTCTCGTAGCACGCCGAGATCTTGTTCCAATACGAGAGGCAGCGCGATAAATGCTGCCATAAGAATAAAGTGCAGTGTGAACACACCGGCATACAGCCGGAGCAGGCTAAAGTCCGCCAGGGTGCGCGTTAGAAGCGCCGGCACGGTACCGACCTCGCCATGGGTGCCAACGCGTTTGACGCGGGGTATCGCGAAAATAACAACCAACACGCCACCCAGCGCCATGATTCCGGTGGCGTTAAACACCAGGGGCAGGCCGCCCGCCGAGGCCAACACGGGGCCAATCAAAATTGCTATCGCAAATGAAATGCCGATGCTAATGCCTACTATGGCCATCGCCTTGGTGCGCTGCTCGTCGCGGGTCAGGTCCGCCACCAGAGCCATGATAGTGCTGGAAATCGCCCCGGCTCCCTGCAGCAGACGGCCCAATATCACGCCCTCGATAGTTGTGGCGGAGCCCGCGACAAAACTTCCCGCCGCGAAAACTGACAAGCCGCCTATGAGCACAGGCAAGCGGCCCACGCGATCGGAAAGCATCCCCAGCGGCACCTGAAGACAGGCTTGAGTCAGCCCGTATATACCGATGGCAAGACCGATAAGAAAAGGCGTACTGCCAACCAAATCTCCCGCATACAGGATGAGCAGGGGCAACACCATGAACAAGCCAAGCATGCGAAAACAGTACAGCGCTGACAGCGCCAGAACCGAGCGCCGCTCCAACGCATTCATGGGGGAGGACTTCGTCATAGAGGCCAAACCAAAAAAGGGCGGAAATAGTAGCTGATACTCGCCGCGGGTGCATCCGCTTACCGCAATCGCTTGCCCATCGCGCATCCATGGCACATTTAAGCGCGTATATTTTGAAGCTTGGATGGCTGCCCCGGTATACTGGTGGATTGCCTATCAACGGCTCCTTTCACAGACAACCCCTACAGGTGGTACATGGACGAAATTCAGGTCCGCGGCGCTCGCACTCACAACCTAAAGAATATCGATCTGGATATCCCCCGGGACAAACTGGTCGTTATTACCGGGCTCTCAGGCTCCGGAAAATCATCACTGGCCTTCGATACTTTGTATGCGGAAGGACAGCGTCGGTACGTCGAGTCGCTCTCCACCTACGCCCGTCAATTTTTGTCCATGATGGAAAAGCCGGATATCGATCACGTAGAAGGCTTGTCACCGGCCATTTCAATAGAGCAGAAATCGACCTCTCACAATCCACGCTCGACCGTCGGCACCATCACTGAGATTTACGATTATCTGCGCCTGCTTTTTGCACGGACTGGTGAGCCGAGATGCCCAGACCATGACCAGCCGCTAGAGGCCCGCACAGTCAGTCAGATGGTCGACACCGTATTGGCAATGCCGGAGGGTAGCAAGCTAATGCTACTTGCACCCGTTATCCGGGCACGCAAGGGCGAACATCTGCAAATATTCGAAGAGCTGCGCGCCGGCGGTTTCGTTCGCGCAAGAGTGAACGGTCGTGTTGTTGATCTGGATGATGTGCCCGCACTGGAGAAAAACAAAAAACACACGATAGAAGTGGTAGTCGATCGCTTTAAAGTTCGTGACGACCTTAAACAACGGCTAGCCGAATCCTTTGAAACCGCACTGGATCTAACCGACGGCCTGGCCTCAGTCAGCAGCATGGATGATGCGCAGGATATAGAGGACCTGCTATTTTCCGCGCGCTTCGCCTGCCCGGAGTGCGGCCATAGTATCTCCGACCTTGAACCTAAACTGTTCTCATTTAACAACCCGGCCGGCGCTTGCCCCGGCTGCGACGGTCTGGGTGTTAAGCAGTATTTCGATGAAGACAGAGTCGTGCTGCACTCGGAAGCCAGCCTGGCCGAGGGCGCGATACGCGGCTGGGACCGGCGCAACGTTTACTACTTTCACATGCTGACCTCGCTTGCCGATCACTATGGTTTCGATATCGATAAGCCTTTTAAGAAACTGAGCAAAAAGCACCGAGACATCATCTTGCATGGCAGCGGCAAAGACGAAGTTACCTTTTCCTATATCAATGATAGAGGGGACGTATTCCAGCGCACTCACCCCTTCGAAGGTATTCTGCCGAACATGGACAGACGCTACCGGGACACCGAGAGCGCTTCAGTCCGAGAGGAGCTGGCCAAGTTCTTGAGCACACAGAACTGCCCGAGCTGCGATGGGACACGCTTGTGTAAAGACGCCAGGCACGTATTCGTCGACCAGCGCACCTTGCCAGAAATAGTGAACATGTCAGTGGGAGACGCTGAGGTCTACTTCACCGAACTGGAGCTGGAAGGCCGAAAGGGCGAGATTGCTGAGAAGATTCTCAAGGAGCTGCAGGCTCGCTACCGCTTTCTGGTCGACGTCGGTCTGAATTACCTTACTCTGAACCGGAGCGCGGAAACACTCTCCGGGGGAGAGGCTCAGCGCATTCGACTCGCCTCTCAAATAGGCGCAGGACTGGTTGGGGTGATGTATATCCTTGATGAGCCCTCGATTGGACTGCATCAACGCGACAACGCACGACTACTCAACACCCTGATACACCTCAGGGATCTTGGCAACACCGTGTTAGTGGTAGAGCACGATGAGGATGCAATCCGCACCGCAGACCACATTATTGATATCGGCCCGGGTGCCGGCGTGCATGGCGGCGAAATCGTCGCTCAGGGTAAGCTGAAGGACATACTGAAAAATAAAAAGTCACTGACAGGCGCATATCTCTCAGGCAAAACCGCCATCGAGATACCCGCGAAGAGAGTACCACGCGATAAGAAGAAAACGCTGTCCCTCAAAGGCGCCAGCGGAAACAATCTGCAGAACGTCGACCTGGAGATCCCTCTCGGCTTGATGACTTGCGTCACAGGTGTGTCGGGCAGTGGCAAGTCTACTCTTATTAACGCAACGCTTTTCCCCATCGCCGCAACAGAACTAAATGGCGCTACTACCCTAACGGCAGCCAGCTACCGACAGGTGGATGGCCTGAAGCATATCGACAAGTGTATCGACATTGACCAGAGCCCTATCGGGCGAACCCCTCGCTCAAACCCTGCCACCTACACGGGCATATTTACGCCGGTTCGCGAACTGTTCGCGGGAACGCAAGAAGCCAGATCCAGGGGCTACAAGCCCGGTCGATTCAGCTTTAACGTGAAAGGCGGTCGCTGTGAGGCCTGCCAGGGCGATGGGGTAACCAAAGTTGAAATGCACTTTCTGCCGGATATTTATGTCCCCTGTGACATCTGCAAAGGCAAGCGGTACAACCGTGAGACATTAGAGATTCGCTACAAGGGCAAGAGCATTCACGAAGTGCTCGAAATGACGGTAGAGGATGCGCTGGATTTCTTTGCCGCCGTCCCTGCAATCGCCAAGAAACTGCAGACACTGATGGACGTGGGTCTGTCCTATATTCGCTTAGGACAGGCCGCTACCACGCTTTCCGGGGGCGAGGCTCAGCGCATAAAGCTTTCCCGGGAGCTGTCCAAGCGAGATACAGGCAAAACACTTTATATACTCGATGAACCCACTACCGGGCTACATTTCCACGACATCCAGCAACTGCTGGCGGTCCTACACCGGCTGCGTGACCATGGCAACACCGTGGTTATCATCGAACACAATCTGGACGTCATCAAAACAGCAGACTGGGTGGTTGACCTGGGCCCAGAAGGCGGCAGCGGTGGTGGTAATATCATCGCGACCGGCACGCCAGAAGACATTGCTGCCAGCAGCGCGTCCCATACGGGACGGTTTTTGAAGCCGATCCTGGAAGCTGCCGCCAGGAAAGTCGCTTAAAGCCTATCGGCCCGCCGACGCGCTTGATAATCCCGGCTTATCTGACTTCTCTGAGCCTGATCTCGCGTCGAACCCCGGGTTTACATCCTGGCCACAGAAACCGCTGGCAAAAAAAAGCCGGGCTATGCCCGGCTTTTTCTATCGTGGAGTTACATTCTGGATCAATCGTCATCCTCGAATGCATCTTCAACATCGAATGCAGGGCGATCAACCAACTCCACATAAGCCATCGGCGCCTTGTCACCAGTACGGAAACCACACTTAAGAATGCGGATGTAGCCTCCAGGACGCGCTTTGTAGCGAGGCCCAAGCTCTGTAAACAGCTTGCCAACTGCAGACTTATCGCGCAGACGATCAAAGGCCAAGCGGCGGTTAGCAACGCTGTCGTTCTTTGAAAGCGTTATCAATGGCTCGGCTACCCGGCGCAATTCTTTGGCTTTGGGCAGAGTTGTCTTGATCAACTCATGCTCAACCAGTGAGGCCGTCATGTTACGGAACATAGCCTTCCTGTGAGAGCTATTGCGGTTGAGCTGGCGTCCACTATGGCGGTGTCGCATGATTTAAATCCCGTATCGGTGCCATCACGGCACGTGTTAATAGTTTTGCAAGGGGCCGGCGTTAGACGCTGAGCACCCGATCATCATTCTTTAGGCTAGCAGGCGGCCAGTTGTCCAGGCGCATGCCCAGAGACAGTCCGCGAGACGCCAGCACGTCTTTGATCTCGGTGAGTGATTTCTTACCCAGATTAGGCGTCTTCAGAAGCTCCACTTCGGTGCGCTGCACTAAATCACCGATGTAATAGATGTTCTCAGCCTTCAGGCAGTTCGCTGAGCGAACCGTGAGCTCAAGATCGTCGACGGGGCGAAGCAGAATCGGATCGACTTCATCTTCTTCTTCAGCCGCTTCTTCAAGCTTCTCGCTTTCAAGGTCGACAAAGACCGACAGCTGCTGCTGCAGAATCGTCGCAGCACGACGAATCGCTTCTTCCGGGTCAATAGTCCCGTTGGTTTCAAGATCCAGCACCAGCTTATCCAGGTCTGTGCGCTGCTCTACGCGAGCCGCCTCAACGACATAGGACACGCGCTGGATAGGACTAAAAGTCGCATCGAGTTGAAGCCTGCCGATAGCACGCGTTTCCTCTTCGGGATTCTCCCGGCTGTCTGCCGGGGAATACCCTCTGCCTCGGGCAACAGTCAGCGTCATGCGAATTTCGGACTTGTCGTTGAGGTGGCAAACAACGTGATCAGGGTTGCGAATTTCTACTTCATGATCCGTCGTTATATCTGCAGCTGTCACAACGCCAGGGCCCTGCTTGCTGAGCACCAGCTCCGCTGAATCCTTGCCGTGCATGACCAGCGCAACGCCTTTCAGGTTGAGCAGGATCTCAATGACATCTTCCTGCACACCTTCCATCGACGTGTACTCGTGGTCAACGCCGTCAATATCAACCTCGGTAATGGCGCAGCCTGGCATCGAAGAAAGCAGAATCCGACGCAGGGCGTTACCCAATGTGTGGCCAAAGCCGCGCTCTAAGGGCTCTAGAGTGACCTGCGCACGTGTGTCGCCTTTTTCGTCGACATTTATGACACGCGGGGTCAGAAACTCGTTTACTGCTGTATGCATGTTTGCACCTGTGCTTTCGTTAGTCCGTACAATCTAAATTCAAAGAGTGAACGGATTACTTGGAGTAAAGTTCGACAATCAGGTTTTCATTAATATCTGTGCTGATGTCCTGGCGATCCGGGTAAGCCTTAAACGTGCCTTCCAATTTTTCGCTGTTAACTTCCATCCACTCAGGCTCACCACGTTGTGCAGCAAGCGCTAAAGCTGACTGAACGCGCAGCTGCTTCTTGGCTTTCTCACGCAGAGAAATGATGTCCCCAGGCGCGACCTGGTAGGAGGGGATGTTGACGCTCTGGCCATTTACCAAAATCGCGCGATGAGAAACCAGCTGGCGGGACTCTGCACGCGTGGCGCCAAAACCCATACGGTATACGACGTTATCCAGACGTGACTCGAGCAGACGCAAAAGGTTTTCACCGGTTGCACCGCGTTGGCGCGCTGCTTCTTTATAATAGTTGCGGAACTGCTTTTCCAAAACGCCGTAAATACGACGTACTTTCTGCTTTTCACGCAACTGCACGCCGTAGTCTGACAGGCGACCACGTCGGGCACCGTGCTGACCAGGAGCGTTCTCCAGATTGCACTTACTTTCCAGCGCGCGTACACCACTCTTCAGGAAGAGATCAGTACCTTCGCGACGGGCGAGCTTACATTTGGGACCAATATATCGTGCCATGTCTTGTCCTGCCTTATACGCGACGCTTTTTGGGAGGGCGACAGCCGTTGTGCGGTATCGGCGTCACGTCGGTGATGTTGCTGATCTTGAACCCGCAGGCGTTTAGCGCGCGCACTGCGGATTCGCGGCCCGGGCCGGGGCCTTTGACCTGAACATCGAGGTTTTGTAGACCGTACTCTTTGGCGGCCTCGCCGGCGCGCTCTGCTGCAACCTGCGCTGCAAACGGCGTGCTCTTGCGAGAACCACGGAAGCCCGAGCCACCAGCGGTAGCCCAGCTCAGAGTGTTACCCTGGCGGTCAGTGATCGTGATTATGGTGTTGTTGAAAGAGGCGTGGATGTGCGCGATGCCATCAGCGACCTGCTTACGAACTTTTTTGCGAGTGCTTTTAGCACCTGGCTTAGCCATATGGTTTTCCTGCTTTAATATCAACACTGCACTGTGGTGCAGCTACACTAAATCGGATTCTGTCTTGTCTTTTCAGTACTTCGAAGGTGACGTAGCGCCTCCCAAGTGGCCTGAGGCTATGCCCCTGGCGGTTCTATAAAAAGTTAACGACGAATCGGCTTGCGCGGTCCTTTACGGGTACGCGCGTTAGTCTTAGTACGCTGACCACGCAGCGGGAGACCCTTGCGATGACGAAGCCCGCGGTTGCAACCGAGATCCATCAAACGCTTGATATTCATATTCACTTCACGACGAAGGTCACCTTCAACCGTGAGCTTGCTGACCTCCCCACGCAGAGCATCCATTTGCTCTTCGGAGAGCTCGCCCATGCGGGCCGACTCTTCAACGCCGGTAATTGCACACAGCTCTTTCGCGCGCGTGCGCCCTACACCAAAGATGTAAGTCAGTGAGATAACAGCGTGCTTGTTATCTGGAATGTTGACACCGGCTATACGGGCCATTTACGTTCTCCAACTCTATTTCGGTCTTAACAGGACCGTGCTAGATGCGATGCGTTACGCTGCAGCCACACCAATTGAGATTCCGCCAATATGACGGGCTTCTACCTGGGTGCCTTGCGAAAGGCGCGCAATTCTAGCGACATTAATCTCGAAAATCAACACCTTAGCGACGATGATTACTAGCCCTGGCGCTGCTTGTGACGAGGCTCGGCACTGCAAATTACGCGCACTACGCCTTTGCGTCGCACGATCTTGCAGTTGCGGCACATCTTTTTAACTGACGCACGTACTTTCATGACACTTTCTCCAACTAAACAAGGCTACCGGGCACGCCCGGCGCCTCCATAATTCTTCAGGTTCGCCTTCTTCATGACTGAATCGTACTGCTGGGACATCAAGTGACTTTGCACCTGCGCCATGAAGTCCATGCAAACCACCACCGCAATCATAAGTGAGGTTCCGCCCAGGTAAAACGGCACGTTAAACCAGACAACCAGGAACTGCGGCATCAAACAGATCACCGCTATGTAAGCTGAACCGAAAACGGTGAGCTTTGTTAAAACGGAATCAATATAGTTTGCTGTTTGTGTGCCTGGGCGTATTCCCGGCACGAAAGCTCCGGATCGCTTAAGATTGTCTGCGACCTCCTCCGGGTTAAACATCAAAGCCGTGTAAAAGAAGCAAAAGAATACGATCAGGCCAGTAAACAGCAGAATATTTAAAGGCTGCCCTGGACCAATGGCCAAAGCCATCTCCTGCAACCACTCGCTTTCGCCTGCCCCACCAAACCACTGCGCTACAGAGGCAGGGAAAAGCAATATTGAGCTCGCAAATATTGCGGGGATAACCCCCGACATATTCACTTTCAGCGGCAGATGGCTACTCTGCGCCTGAAACTGCTGGCGTCCCTGCTGCCGTTTAGCGTAATTAATCGTAATGCGTCGCTGGCCGCGCTCAATAAAAACAATTGCGTAAATGACTGCAAGCGCTAGCGCGAGGATAGCGAGCAACGCCAATATATTTAATTCACCTTGCCGCGCTGACTCAAGCGACTGCCCAATTGCACTGGGAAGACCCGCCACGATACCGGCGAAAATAAGCAAAGATATACCGTTGCCTATACCTTTCTCGGTAATTTGCTCTCCCAGCCACATCATAAAAACCGCACCCGTCACTAGAGATGTTACGGCTACGATATAAAACAGTAGATTGGCAGTGTAGGCCATGCCTTGGCTCGCCATGCCTACCGACATACCGGTCGCTTGCACCGTCGCCAAGAGAACGGTCAGGTAGCGAGTATACTGGCTGATCTTTCTGCGACCAGATTCACCTTCTTTTTTGAGCTGCTCAAGACTTGGAGTAACAGCAGACATCAACTGCATTATAATAGAGGCCGAGATGTACGGCATGATGCCCAGGGCGAGGATGCTCATGCGCTCAAGCGCCCCGCCGGAAAACATATTCGCGAGACCCAGGATCGTGCCCTGATTTTGGTTGAACAAAGCAGCAATCTGGTCTGGGTTAATGCCGGGCACGGGAATATGCGTGCCGACGCGATAGATGATTATCGCCATCAACACAAAACGAAGGCGAGCAAAAAGCTCGCCTAGTCCTGCGGTATTAACGCCTGGTAGTGCCGGCTTACCCATTAAATTCTGTTCCCGTTTTCCAAAGCATCAGGCTTAGTCTTCGACCTTGCCGCCCGCCTTCTCGATTGCTTCCCGAGCACCTTTTGTCACTGCCATACCTTTGACGGTCACGGCCTTGTCCAGATCACCAGACAAGAAAACGCGCGCGCGCAGAACGTCTTCGCGCACCAGGTCGGCAGCCTTCAGTGCGTCAAGATCAATAACGTCGGCCGCTATCTTACCCAGCTCACCTAACCGGATCTGGGCGGTGGTACGAGCAATCCGCGAGCTAAAGCCATACTTGGGCAGACGCTTTTGAAGAGGCATCTGGCCACCCTCAAACCCAGGCTTCACGGTACCGCCCGAGCGACTTTTCTGGCCCTTGTGGCCACGACCTGCTGTCTTGCCAAGGCCACTACCGATGCCACGACCGGCGCGCTTGGCGGCCTTGCGTGAACCCGGTGCGGGGCTAAGCGTGTTTAGCCTCATTGAATCAGACATGTCTTACTCCTCAACCCGCAGCATGTAGCTGACTTTGTTGATCATGCCGCGCACAGACGGAGTATCTTCAACTTCCACCGTGTGACCAATGCGGCGCAAACCCAGACCGGATACGCACGCTCGGTGGCTTTTCAGCCGGCCGTTGCTGCTTCGTATCTGAGTAACTTTGATTGTTGCTTCTTTAGCCATGACGTTGCCAACCTGGTCTTAAAGCGATCGTCAAACGATCGATAATTAATTCAAAATCTCTTCTAAAGACTTACCACGCTTCGCCGCAACCGACTCAGGCGACTGCATGCTCTGCAGGCCCTTGAATGTTGCGCGAACGACATTGACCGGATTCGTCGAGCCATAGCACTTCGCCAAAACGTTGTGCACACCGGCAATCTCAAGTACTGCACGCATCGCGCCTCCGGCAATAACGCCCGTACCTTCTGATGCTGGCTGCATATACACCTTGGAAGCACCGTGGCGAGCTTTAATGGGGTACTGGATAGTACCCTCAGCCAGATCGACCGTAATCATATTGCGACGCGCATTCTCCATGGCCTTCTGAATAGCAACTGGAACCTCGCGCGCCTTACCGCGACCAAAGCCAACCTTGCCATTGCCATCACCCACTACCGTGAGCGCAGTGAAGCCAAAGATACGACCACCTTTGACTACTTTCGCAACGCGATTAACCTGGACCAGCTTTTCCTGCAGGCCCTCGCTGTTGTCATCTTTTTTACGGTCGTTATACGCCATCTTGGTACCTTAGAAATCCAGTCCATTTTCACGTGCAGCATCGGCTAACGCCTTCACTCGCCCGTGATACTTGTAACCGCTACGGTCAAACGCCACTTTTTCAATGCCCGCGGCTTTCGCGCGCTCAGCGACAAGCTTGCCAACCTGCGCCGCAGCATCAATATTGCCGGTGCTGCCGCTGCGCAAATCCTTGTCCAACGTAGATGCACTAGCCAGGACCTGACCTCCGCCTGCAGCAAATACCTGGGCGTAGATATGTCGAGGCGTACGGTGCACGCTCAAGCGATTAATACCCAACTCGCGCATTTTTACGCGCGCACGGCGCGCCCTGCGGAGCCTGGAATCGTTCTTTGCACTCATCTTGCTACCTGCTTACTTCTTCTTGGCTTCCTTACGACGGACGTACTCATCCGCGTAACGAACACCTTTGCCCTTGTAAGGCTCCGGGGGACGGAAGGCACGAATCTCTGCCGCCGCCTGACCCAAGGCCTGCTTATCAATGCCCTTCAGTACGATCTCAGTCTGACTAGGCGTTTCTGCGGAGATACCCTCTGGCAACTCGTACTCAACAGGATGCGAAAACCCAAGCGTCAGGCTCAGCTTGCTACCCTGAACTGCCGCGCGATAACCCACGCCGTTTAAAACCAGCTTGCGCTCGAAGCCATCGGTAACGCCAACAACCATATTGTTGACCAGGGCGCGCGTCGTGCCCGACATCGCAACCGCGCGAGAATCCTTCGCGGCGAAGGTCAACGTATTGTCCTCATGATTGACCTGAACACTCTCGTCAACCGTCATCGTCATTGATCCCTTACTACCCTTCACGGATAGATCGCGACCGTCGAGTTTGATCTCTACGCCGCTCGGCAATGACACCGGATTATTTGCAACTCTGGACATAACTAACGCCCTATAAAAATCTCAAAAATCAAAAAACGGTGCAGAGCACCTCGCCACCAACGCCAGCAGCGCGAGCAGCACGATCAGTCATAACGCCGCGACTGGTGGAAACAATTGCACAACCGAGTCCACCGCGAACCGTTGGCAACTTGTCTTTGCCAGCGTAGCGCCGCAGTCCGGGTCGGCTAGCGCGATCAAGCTCAGCGATAACGGGCTTACCGTTAAAGTACTTAAGCTCTACGATCAGGGATTTTTTCCCATCACGCTCCTGGTCACGCATACCCGCAATATAGCCTTCTTCAATCAGCACACTGCAAACAGCGGTCTTCAAGTTTGAAGCCGGAATCTCAACTGTTGTCTTGCCCGCTTGCTGCGCATTTCTAATGCGTGTCAGCATGTCGGCCAGGGGATCTTGCATACTCATCTATTTGCTCTCTCTAGCTCTGGGCTACGTTTACCAGCTGGACTTAACCAAACCAGGGACATCACCGCGCATGGCTGCTTCACGCAACTTGTTGCGGCACAGGCCGAATTTGCGATAGACCGCGTGAGGGCGGCCCGTGATTTGGCAGCGACGTTGCTGACGAACCGGGCTCGCGTTGCGAGGTAGCTTTTGAAGCTTCATTTGAGCTTCCCACTTTTCCTCATCGGTCGCGTTGACGTCAGCGAGGACTGCTTTGATTGCAGCGCGCTTAGCCGCGTACTTGGCAACCGTGCGAGCACGCTTATTCTCACGCGCGATCATTGATTTCTTAGCCATTCGTTAGCCTCTCTCTCAGCCTTTCAGCGGGAAGTTAAATGCCCGCAGAAGTGCACGGCCCTCGTCATCATTGCGAGCCGTAGTCGTAATCGTAATATCCATACCGCGCAGGGCATCTACTTGATCGTAATCGATCTCAGGGAAGATAATCTGCTCCGTGACGCCCATGGCAAAGTTCCCGCGGCCATCAAAGGACTTGGGGCTGATGCCGCGAAAGTCGCGAATCCGCGGAATCGCAATACTGATTAACCGCTCCAGGAATTCGTACATGCGCTCACTGCGCAGCGTCACCTTGCAGCCGATCGGCCAGCCTTCGCGAACCTTGAAGCCAGCGATGGATCTACGCGCCTTGGTCACAACAACCTTCTGTCCGGAGATCTTCTCCATGTCAGATACGGCGTTTTCCAGTACCTTCTTGTCGCCAAGCGCCTCACCAACACCCATGTTAAGAGTGATTTTGGTTATACGAGGTACTTCCATCACATTACTGAGGCCCAGCTCTTCTTTGAGCTTGGGTGCGATTTCTGAGTTGTAAACGTCTTTCAGGGTAGACATGTCAATTAATCCGCTCGGTCGGCCTACGCGTCAATCGCGTCGCCGGTTGATTTGTAGACGCGCACCTTGCTATCGCCTTCCATTTTGTAGCCAACGCGATCAGCCTGACTGGTCGCCGGGTTAAATATGGCTATATTGGAGATCTGCAGAGGCGCTTCCTTCTCAACAATCCCGCCAGCCACACCCATCTGTGGGTTGGGGCGAGTGTGCTTCTTGATCATATTCACACCGGCTACTAGCACACGGTTATCGTCAAGGATTCGCTGAACCTTGCCGCGCTTGCCTTTGTCTTTACCGGTCAGGACGATGACTTCATCGTCGCGTTTGATCTTGCCCATTGTCTTCTCTCTTACGCTTAGTGTCTGGCTATGCCGGAGCTACAGTACTTCAGGTGCCAGAGACACGATTTTCATAAACTGCTCATTTCGCAGTTCGCGTGTCACCGGTCCAAAAATCCGGGTGCCAATCGGTGCATTTTGCGCGTTTAGCAGAACCGCCGCGTTGTCGTCGAACTTAATGAGTGAACCATCGCTGCGACGCACACCTTTCTTGGTGCGCACAACGACCGCTGTCATTACCTGGCCCTTCTTAACCTTGCCGCGCGGAATGGCTTCTTTAACCGTGACCTTAATAAGATCGCCCACGCCGGCGTAACGACGCTTGGAACCACCCAGAACCTTGATGCACATAACGCGACGAGCACCACTGTTGTCGGCAACATCCAAATAGCTTTGTGTCTGAATCATTTTTTACTCCAGCAAATCCAGCGATCAGTATCAGATCTGGACTGCGCTCTCATCAATTCGTAGAAGCTTCCAGCTCTTGGACTTTGATATGGGACGCGTTTCCTGAACCGTCACCACATCACCCATGCCGCACTCATTTTTTTCATCGTGCGCGTGAATCTTTGAAGAGCGGGTTATGTACTTGCCATATACCGGATGCTTTACGCGGCGCTCTATAAGGATGGTTACGGTCTTATCCATCTTGTTGCTAACAACACGACCGGTAGCCGTACGCGCAGTGTTCTGTTCTGCCGTCATCTCTTAACTCTCCGCTATTTCAGTGAGCACGGTCTTAACGCGAGCGATATCACGCTGGTTTTCCTTGAGCAGATGCGTCTGCGCAAGTTGCCCCGTACTCTTTTGCATGCGCAGCTTAAATTGCTGTTCGCGCAGGCCAAGTAGCTCTTTTTCCAAGTCCTCAACGGACTTTTCACGTAGTTCGTTCGCTTTCATTACATTACTGACCGTTTAACGAATTTAGTCTCAACCGGCAGCTTGGCTGCGGCCAAATCGAAGGCTTCTCGAGCCAGCTCTTCAGACACGCCCTGCACTTCGTACAGCATCTTGCCTGGCTGAATCTGCGCCACCCAGTACTCAACATTACCCTTGCCTTTACCCTGCCGTACTTCGAGAGGCTTGGTGGTGATTGGCTTATCAGGGAACACGCGGATCCATATTTTTCCGCCACGCTTGATGTGTCGCGTCATGGCACGACGAGCCGACTCTATTTGACGGGCGGTGATGCGACCACGACCCATAGCCTTCAGGCCGAATTCGCCGAAGCTAACCTTACTGCCGCGATGCGCCAGACCACGATTACGGCCCTTCTGCGTCTTACGGAATTTTGTACGCTTTGGTTGCAGCATCTGCTCTAACCCTTAACTCGTTGCTGTTTTCTTGGAGGAACTGTCCGCGCTCTCTTCTGCGCCGATCACTTCTCCTTTGAAAATCCAAACTTTCACGCCCAGGATGCCGTAAGTTGTAGCGGCTTCGTATGTGGCGTAATCGATGTCTGCACGCAATGTGTGCAATGGCACGCGACCTTCTCGGTACCACTCGGTGCGCGCGATTTCAGCGCCGCCCAGACGGCCAGAGACCTGCACCTTGATACCTTCGGCACCCTGGCGCATCGCGTTTTGGACCACGCGCTTCATGGCACGGCGGAACATTACGCGACGCTCTAACTGCTGCGCTACGTTCTGGGCAACCAGACGAGCATCCAGATCAGGCTTGCGAATCTCTTCGATATTGATGTGGACCGGCACGCCCATTTTCTTGCTCAGCAGACCGCGCAGCTTGTCGACATCCTCACCCTTCTTACCAATAACAATGCCCGGGCGAGCTGTGTGAATTGTGATCCTGGCCGTCTGCGCTGGACGCTCAATAACGACGCGACTGACAGAGGCGTGATCCAAAACCTTTTCAATGTACGCACGAACTTCCAGATCGGTGATCAGGTTCTTGGAGTAGTTCTTGCTGTCCGCATACCAAACTGAGCTGTGGTCTTTAACAATGCCCAGCCGAATGCCAATAGGATGTACTTTCTGACCCATGAGACTAACCTTCCCCGTCTGCGACTTTTACGGTGATATGACAGGAGCGCTTGAAGATTCTGTCGGCGCGGCCTTTGGCGCGCGGACGGAGACGCTTCATGGTTATACCCTCGTCTACAAAGATGCTTGAAATCTTGAGTTCATCGACATCAGCACCTTCGTTGTTCTCTGCATTGGCAATCGCCGAATCCAGTATCTTCTTGATAATGTGAGCTGCTTTCTTGTTGCTAAAGGCCAACACGTTGAGTGCATCTTCAACGTCTTTGCCGCGCACCTGATCAGCAACGAGGCGAGCCTTTTGAGCCGAAATACGGGCGCCCTTCAATTTGGCTGCTACTTCCATCATTAACCTCTCTAGACGCCTAGCGCGCTTTCTTGTCCGCGGTGTGGCCGCGGTACGTGCGGGTTACGGCAAATTCGCCCAGCTTGTGGCCAACCATATCTTCATTAACCAACACGGGAACATGCTGACGACCGTTATGAACGGCTATGGTAAGGCCAACCATGTCCGGAGAGACCATGGAACGACGAGACCAGGTCTTGATAGGACGACGATCATTGCTCTCGACCGCTGCCTCGACCTTCTTCATCAGGTGCAGGTCAATGAAAGGACCCTTCTTTAGTGAACGTGGCACTCTCTATTCCTCTCTTCCGGTTACTTCTTGCGACGACGACGAACAATAAGATCGTCGGTGCGCTTGTTACTACGAGTCTTGTAGCCTTTAGTGGGCGTACCCCAGGGTGAAACAGGGTGACGTCCGCCTGACGTGCGCCCTTCGCCACCGCCATGCGGGTGATCCACCGGGTTCATGGCAACACCACGGACCGTTGGACGTACACCACGCCAGCGCGCGGCACCAGCCTTACCCAACTTGCGCAAGCTGTGCTCGCTGTTTGAGACTTCGCCAAGCGTTGCCCGGCAATCAGACAAAACTTTGCGCATCTCGCCTGAACGCAAGCGAAGCGTTGCATAACGACCTTCTCGCGCGACCAGCTGAACAGCTGCGCCTGCGCTACGCGCCATCTGAGCACCCTTACTGGGCTTTAGCTCAACACAGTGAACAACAGATCCGACAGGTATGTTGCGCAGCGGCAAAGAATTGCCAACCTTAATCGGCGCGCTATCACCTGATTGCACACGATCACCCGCCTTTACACCCTTGGGGGCAATCACATAGCGACGCTCGCCATCGGAATACTTCAACAATGCGATGTGCGCGGTGCGGTTAGGGTCATATTCGATGCGCTCGACCTCAGCGATGATGCCGTCCTTGTTGCGCTTGAAATCCACCTTACGGTAATGCTGCTTATGACCACCACCGATGTGACGCGTGGTAATACGACCGTTATTGTTACGCCCGCCTGTCTTGGACTTCTTGTCCAGCAGTGCCTTGTGCGGCGCACCCTTATGCAGACCTTCGCTAACCACATTGACAACGTGGCGACGTCCTGCGGAAGTGGGCTTCCTTTTTACAATGGCCATCTAACGGACTCCTTCCTTACTCTGCGACCGCAAAGTCAATATCTTGACCCTGCGCCAGACGCACGTATGCCTTTTTCCAGCCAGGCTTCTTGCTGTAGCCGAACTTATTGCGCTTGACCTTACCCTTAACATTCAAGGTTTGTACTTCGGTCACGCTCACTTTGAACAGCTGCTCTACGGCCTTCTTGACCTCGAGCTTGCTGGCATCACCCGCTACGCGGAAGACATACTGATTATTCGCATCGGCCACGATGGCCGCCTTTTCCGAAACATGCGGGCCTAACAGCACCTGAAAAACGCGCTCCTGGTTCATCCCAACATCTCCTCAAACTTCTTCACAGCATCTACCGTGATCATGACCTTGTCGTAAGCAATCAGCGAAACGGGATCAACACCATCCACGTCGCGCACATCAACCTTGTGCAGGTTGCGAGAGGCCAGATACAGATTTTCATTCACTTCCGTAGACACGATCAGCACATTATCCAACCCGAAACCTTCAAGCTGCTTTACCAGTTGCTTGGTCTTAGGCGTCTCAGCGTCAACGCTCTCGACCACAACCAGACGCTCCTGACGGGCGAGCTCAGACATAATCGAACGCAGCGCGGCGCGATACATCTTGCGGTTAACTTTTTGGCTATGATCCTGTGGGCGGGCGGCGAATGTTACGCCGCCACTACGCCAGATTGGCGACCGGATCGTGCCAGCACGGGCGCGGCCAGTACCTTTCTGACGCCACGGCTTCTTGCCGCCACCGCGCACATCAGACCGATTCTTTTGAGCACGCGTGCCCTGGCGAGCGCTCGCCAGATAGGCAGTTACCACCTGGTGCACCAAGTCTTCGTTAAAATCCCGTGCAAAGGTTACGTCTGATACAGAGACTTTGCCCGCGTCAGCGTTACCCGGCTTAACAATATTCAATTCCACAGTTAAGACTCCTGACCTTAGGCTTTGACGGCGGGGCAAACGACTACGTCGCCACCCGGCGCGCCTGGTACGGCGCCTTTGATGAGTAACAAATTGCGCTCAGCGTCAACACGTACCACTTCCAGGCCCTGAGTGGTCACGTTTTCGGAACCCATATGACCGGCCATCTTCTTGCCTTTGAAGACGCGACCCGGCGTCTGGCACTGACCGATAGAGCCGGGCGCACGGTGCGCAAGTGAGTTGCCGTGCGTCGCATCCTGCATACTGAAGTTCCAGCGCTTGATAGCACCCTGAAAACCTTTACCTTTGGACTTGCCAGCGACGTCAACTTTCTGACCAGCCTCGAAAGAGCCAACAGTCAGCTCTGCGCCCACTTCGGGAGCTTCATCGCTGGATTCCAGACGAAACTCCCATAAGCCGCGCCCCGCTTCCACGCCAGCTTTAGCAAAGTGGCCTGCTTCAGATTTGCTTACACGATTTGCACGGCGCGACCCTGTCGTAACCTGAATGGCTCGATAGCCGTCGCTGTCGGAATCTTTGACCTGCGTTACGCGATTAGGCTCTACCTCAATCACGGTAACGGGGATGGATGAGCCGTCCTCAGTGAAGACGCGCGTCATGCCGGACTTACGGCCGACTATACCTATAGTCATTGCTTTGACCTCTTAGTGTACGGGGCTCACACCCTCTATGGCCGCTCATTTCTGAGCGTTACACACCCGCGACTCAATCTAATGAATCGCGAGGGGCATATCTGTTTTATCCCAGGCTGATTTGGACTTCTACGCCAGCGGCGAGATCCAGCTTCATCAGGGCATCCACGGTTTTTTCCGTGGGTTCAACAATATCCAGAAGGCGCTTATGGGTGCGGATTTCGTACTGGTCGCGCGCGTCTTTGTTGACGTGCGGTGAAACCAACACTGTGTACCGCTCCTTGCGTGTAGGGAGGGGAATTGGACCCTTGACCTGAGCACCTGTACGACGCGCGGTTTCAACGATCTCCTGGGTAGATGTATCTATCAGGCGATGATCGAATGCTTTAAGACGAATCCGAATTCTTTGGTTCTGCATTTGATCGTACTCCTGTAACTAAAAAACCAGAGGTCCGCAGTGGAACCCCTCGAAAAAAGAGTGCGCATTCTATTGATGGGCTTGCAGTGTGTCAACACAATATTACGGACAATTCAGAGTATTTCAGGGGCGACAATGCGCTGAAACATCAGCGCACAAATCGCCTCGATAACCTCAGGACGTTTGGGATGTACGTGCTTGCCCTCCGTCCACAGCACCACACTATTTTCGCCCGCTGCGGCATCAAGGGCCTGTATAGCCGCAGCTGGTAAATCATCGTCAGCACGCGCATGCACTAGCACCACTGGCCTCGGTGGCAGCTTCGCTACCCAGGTTTCCGGCCCCATATGCCCTGCTCCAGCAATCGTTGCCAAATAGTGAGACAAAGAAGACCGCAATGCTGCGAATGGGACGCGCTTTCTCAGCCCGTGATTAAGCACTTCCGCCGGCGCACCACCTCCGTGGATAAGCCATAGCCGCTGAATGCGGGGATCCAGGACGGCGGGCACAGAAGCCAAATAAGCACCAAAACTAATGCCAGCCAGTTCAACACGTTGTGGGTGTAAACCCGACTCCGGTCCCAACAAGTAATCAAGCGCCAGTAGAGCTGCGGCAGGCGTGTTGAAGATACCATCCTGAATCCGCGGCAGGGCCTTGGCGAGCCTGAGAAAGCTGCGGTGGGGCACAGTACCAAACGGATAGCTAATAGCCGCCACGGTGGCGCCGTAGGTATCGGGCAATACATCTATGGCAGATCGTCCCGTCTCTTGCCCCCCCATAAGCAACAGAAGAGGCTGTTCGGGAAGTGGGTTGTTGGGATAGCGCACCGCAATATCCACTGTCAGGCCCGTGTCGGCATGCAGGCGATACTCGCGCGCAAAGCCACCTGGAAGAGTGTAAGCATTGGTTTCCTCTACTGCCACCAACTGACCCTTTCTGGCCTTGTGGTCGGGTGGGGTTTGCGCCGCGCTCCACAGCGCGGCCGCCCCACTAAATAGCGCGACCGCGAGTAATGTAAGCACTAAAGCGGACATCATCAGTATTCGCTTTGTCATTTTGACCTCAGTTGTTTTTCGGGCCAGCTGATTGCACTGCGGGCACCAGCGCTTGCAATACGCCTGGACATCGCTTCGAATACCCGCTCGTCAAGCCGCACCTGGTCACACACGTGTCTAACTCTATACCACACCTCAATACACTACCCATCACCCAGCAGGATCGCGATCGCGTTGCAGCGCTTTTGGGTCGCGAACCGCGCGGCCTTCGTGCGATACCCGCTCGACGCCCCGGGGGTGAGCCGATGGTAATCCAGGTAGCGTCGCTGGTAGCGGGAAAACCCTTCCCAACCCTCTACTGGTTAGTGGACACAGTGCTCAACTACGAATTGGATAAACTGGAAGCAAGCGGCGCAATCGCGCTGCTGCAGCAGCAAATCGACGCGGATACTGATTTACAGTCCGCCATGGCAGCAGACCATCTTAAGCATATTGAACAGCGCAACGCGCTGATGAGCCCGGAGGACAGACAGGTACTGCAGGAAAAAGGCTTCTTCGATGCGTTGCAAAATCGGGGTATTGGCGGCATTGAAAAGCCTGCGCGTGTGCGCTGCCTGCATACCTGGTATGCCGCGCACCTTGTCGAATCGAATACCGTCGGCGGTCTGGTGGATGAAATCTGGGGGCGCGAAGACAGAAGCTAACGTTTGTGCCGGCCCTCCAAAATATGTCTGCCAACAAATTCTGCGTCAAATCAACTGCCGCCATTTTTTATCTTTGAGTGAGCCGGAAGTGCGGTCAACATGGTCTACAGTTTTACGACCGCTGTAAGCAACGAACCTGGCTGCTGTGACGACTACAAACCAGACTGAACCCATGCCCTCGGAAGCCTGGTATGGGCAATCCCCTGAGCAAGTACTCCAGAAACTAGATGCCACTCCCCTTGGTCTGGCGCAACCCGAAGCCCAGGCGCGCCTGAGCCGCTATGGGCCAAATGAGATTGAGTTCCGCAAAACGCCAGCCTGGCTGAGGATGCTGCGGCAGTTCAATGACCCCATGGTCATTATTCTACTCGCTACCGCTACCATTACCGGCGTTCTTACTGCGCTTGGCAGCCACATGCTGCCTGACACCATCGTTATCGTAAGCGTGGTGCTGCTGAACGCCGTTCTAGGCTTCGTACAAGAAGGCAAGGCCGAGGGCGCTCTGGATGCACTCAGAAACATGATGGTGCAGGAAGCCATGGTACTGCGTGCCAGCGATCAGCAGCGCATACCGGCCAGAGAGTTGGTACCCGGCGATATCGTGCTACTGGAGAGTGGCGACAAAATCCCGGCAGATGTGCGCTTCCTTGAAACCAGTGACCTGCACGTCGATGAGGCCTCGCTGACCGGCGAATCCGTGCCCGCAACAAAGATCGCAGACACCCTGGAGGGCAGCGATCTTGTGCCGGGTGGTCAACGCAATATGGGGTTTTCTGGAACCCACATTGCGCGTGGTACCGCGAGAGGGATCGTCGTAGCTACCGGACCCCAAACCGTTTTCGGCAAGATCGCCGACGCCGTAAAGGGTGCCGACCACGGGCAAACGCCTTTGCAGAAAAAGATGGAGACCTTCGTCCGCACCCTCATTGGTGCCATTCTTGTAGTCGGCGGTTTTAATTTTGCTTTAGGCATCTATCTGGGCTATCAAACGAGCTACAGCTTTCTGGGAGCTGTATCTCTGGTGGTGGCAGCGATCCCCGAGATGCTGCCCGCACTGGTGACCTCGATTCTGGCCTTATCCGGTACGGTAATGGCAGGTCGCAAGGCCCTTATCAGGAAATTACCTGCCGCCGAGACCCTGGGAGCAACATCGGTTATCTGCTCTGACAAAACCGGCACCCTGACGGAAAACAGGATGACCGTGACGCGCGCCTACGCCGGGGGAGAAATCTTTGATGTCAGCGGGGTTGGTTACGATATCGAAGGGGATTTCAGCCAGAATGGCGTGAGCGCAGCCCTAACAGATAAGCCGTCGTTGATGCAGCTGCTGCTAACCGGTTTTCACTGCAACAACGCCCATCTGACAAGCGATGGCGGTAACGGGGACCCCACCGAACTTGCCCTACGCATATCCGGTGCCAAAGCTGAGCTGACGCCGGACGGTGTTCATCGGCTGGTGGAAATTCCTTTTGATAGCGGCGTCAAATACATGGCGGTGTTGGTCGAGAAGAACAACGAGACATTCATCTTGGCGAAGGGCGCCCCGGAACAAATCATGGCCATGTGCGATAGCGCACTAAACAGCGAGGGCGAGCGTATAGCACTCGATGCCGAAGCTGCGCTAGAGACTGCCAGGAGCTTTGCGAAAGATGCGCTCAGAACCCTCGGTTTTGCGATCAAAAAGCTACCAGCAGGCAGCACAGATCTGGATCGAGCCGACCTGAACGACCTGACCTTTGTGGGCCTACAAGGCATGATCGACCCGCCGCGCCAGGCGGCAATTGAAGCTGTGGCATTGTGTAAGCGTGCTGGCATTCGAACCGTGATGATCACCGGCGACCACCCAGACACCGCACAGGCCGTTGCCGCTCAACTTGGTATCGATGCAGCATCAGTAATGACAGGGGCCGAGCTCACTGTCCTCGATGACGCGGGCTACCGCGACGTGGCCGAGCGCGTCTCCGTATTTGCCCGCGTTGCCCCAGAGCACAAAAAGGCGATTGCGGAAGCGTTACAACAGTGTGGCCACGTTGTAGCAATGACAGGTGATGGCGTGAATGATGCTCCTGCCTTGAAAGCGGCCGATATCGGTATCGCTATGGGCATAACAGGTACCGAGGTCGCGCGCGAGTCGTCGGACATGGTATTAGCTGATGATAATTTCGCGACGATCGTAGCCGCCGTCGAAGAGGGCCGCCACGCCTGGAACAATCTGAAGAAAGCAATCCTCTATACACTTCCAACCAATGCGGCGCAGGCCCTGCTGATCATGGGCGCCATTCTTATGGCTTCATTTATACCGCTATTCAGTATTCGGTTTGTACTCGAGCCAGTGCAAATCCTTTGGGTCAACTTAATGGACTCCGTGCTGTTGACCATGCCGCTGATGATGGAGAGAAAGGAGAAGGGGCTACTGGAGCGACCGCCGCGTCCCGCCAATGCAGAGATCATCGATTCGCTGTTCCTTCAGCGCGTTATCCTGCTGGGTCTGGCGATTTCTGTTCCCGGGTTTTGCATCTATTTTTATTTTGGCTCAGCAGCCCTTGTAAATGGCGAGTTAGTTGACGCACTGCTGCTCACCCAGGCCCAAACGGCCGCATTCTGGGCCATTCTTTTCGCGCATTTTGGTTATGTGGTGTCAGCGCGCTCGGTGGAAAACTCTGCCCTCACCTTTAACCCATTTTCGAACCTCTGGTTGTTGGGTGGCATAGTGCTGAGCATAGTAATTCGCTTTGTCCCGACTTTGATTCCAGAAGCGGCGGCGCTATTCAGGACGGCTGCATTTCCTGTCGAGTGGTGGCCACTCATTCTGGCCTGCTTCTTGCCGAGCTTTCTGGCAATTGAGGGTGACAAACTCGTCAGACGCAGTTTTTTCAGCACAAAAAAAAGCCCCGGTTAGGGGCTTTTTTAAGGGGGGACAGAGCTGAAGATCTGTCCCCGTGTTTATCACAGCCGTTGAGGCTGTGATAAACACTACTCGATGATCTTCGCTACGACGCCAGCGCCTACCGTACGGCCACCCTCACGGATCGCAAAACGCAGGCCCTCTTCCATCGCTATCGGCGCAATCAACGTCGCTACCATCTGAACGTTGTCACCCGGCATTACCATCTCTACGCCTTCCGGAAGCTCTACCGCACCCGTTACGTCCGTCGTACGGAAGTAAAACTGCGGACGATAGCCCTTGAAGAACGGCGTGTGACGACCACCTTCGTCCTTCGACAGAATGTAAACCTCTGCCTCGAACTTCGTGTGCGGATTCACTGAACCCGGCTTCGCCAATACCTGGCCACGCTCAACGTCTTCACGCTTCGTACCACGCAACAGAACACCCACGTTCTCGCCCGCGCGACCTTCGTCAAGCAGCTTGCGGAACATCTCAACGCCCGTACAGGTCGTCGTCGTCGTGTCCTTGATACCGACAATCTCGATCTCTTCACCAACCTTAATAACGCCACGCTCTACACGTCCCGTTACCACCGTGCCACGACCCGAGATAGAGAACACGTCCTCTACCGGCATCAGGAACGGCTGGTCTACCGCACGCTCAGGCTCAGGGATGTAGCTGTCCAGCGTCTCGACCAGCGTCTTAACCGCTGTCGTGCCCAACTCATTGTCGTCTTTGCCTTCCAGCGCCATCAGCGCTGAACCACAAATGATCGGCGTGTCGTCGCCTGGGAACTCGTAGGTATCAAGCAGCTCACGAAGCTCCATCTCTACCAGCTCTTTCATCTCTTCGTATTCTTCTGAATCCGCACCGCCGCAGTCTTCCGCCAACAGGTCAGCCTTGTTCAGGAACACAACAATAAACGGTACACCTACCTGACGAGACAGCAGAATGTGCTCGCGCGTCTGTGGCATCGGACCGTCGGTCGCACCACACACCAGAATCGCACCGTCCATCTGGGCCGCGCCCGTGATCATGTTCTTCACATAGTCAGCGTGTCCAGGGCAGTCAACGTGCGCGTAGTGGCGAATGTCCGACTCATACTCAACGTGAGATGTCGCAATCGTAATACCGCGCTCACGCTCTTCCGGCGCGTTATCAATACCGTCGAAAGCAACAGCATCTCCGCCCCATACTTCCGCACACACGCGCGTCAGCGCCGCGGTCAGCGTCGTCTTACCATGGTCTACGTGACCAATCGTGCCCACATTGATGTGGGGCTTGCTGCGTTCGAATTGCTCTTTGGACATAGTCTTAAGCCTCTAACCTGTGACTAGCTTTTCACTAGCTGTTCTTGGAAATGATTTCTTCGGCGATATTGTTTGGCGCTTCCGAGTACTTCAGAAACTCCATTGTGTATGTAGCACGGCCCTGCGTTGCACTACGCAAATCTGTTGCATAGCCAAACATTTCAGCCAGCGGCACCTCTGCGGTTACAACTTTACCCATCGGATTCTCATCCATACCGCCGATCATGCCGCGTCGACGGTTAAGGTCACCCACAACGTCACCCATGTTTTCTTCGGGCGTCACTACTTCCACAGCCATTACCGGCTCAAGCAGTGCTGCACCGCCGCTTTCGGAAAGCTTTTTGGTCGCCATGGAAGCAGCGATCTTGAACGCCATTTCGTTGGAATCCACATCGTGGAACGATCCGTCGTAAAGCGTCGCTTTCAGGCCCAGCAAGGGATAACCAGCCAGAACACCGTTTTGCATCTGTTCGGCAATGCCCTTCTCTACTGCGGGAATGTATTCCCGGGGCACAACACCACCAACGATCTCGTTGACGAACTCCAGGCCTTCGGCAGAGGCATCTTCACCTGGCTCAAACTTGATCCATACGTGGCCGTACTGGCCACGACCACCTGATTGGCGCACAAACTTGCCTTCGATATCGCAAACATTCTTGATCGCTTCGCGATAGGCCACCTGCGGCTTACCGATGTTCGCTTCTACGC
Organism: Cellvibrionales bacterium; assembly: GCA_043585095.1. Taxonomy (GTDB): domain Bacteria; phylum Pseudomonadota; class Gammaproteobacteria; order Pseudomonadales; family Halieaceae; genus JANQIO01. The sequence continues at coordinate 505,072 of CP121321.1, read as the reverse complement.
TGAACTCACGACGCATGCGATCAACGATGATATCCAGGTGTAGCTCACCCATACCCGAAATAATGGTCTGGCCTGTCTCTTCGTCGGTCTTGACGCGGAAAGAAGGGTCTTCCTGAGCCAGCTTGCCCAGCGCAATACCCATCTTTTCCTGATCCGCCTTGGACTTCGGCTCAACGGCGACAGAAATAACCGGCTCCGGGAATTCCATGCGCTCTAGCACGATCGGCTTGTCCGGCGCACAAAGGGTGTCACCCGTGGTGACATCCTTAAGGCCAACCGCGGCAGCGATGTCGCCAGCGAGGACCTCTTTGATCTCTTCGCGGTTGTTCGAGTGCATTTGCACCATCCGGCCAACGCGCTCTTTCTTCATCTTCACGGAGTTATAAACCGCAGTGCCGCCCTCCAGCTTACCGGAGTAGACGCGGAAAAACGTGAGTGTGCCGACGAAAGGGTCAGTCGCAATCTTGAATGCCAAGGCCGCAAACGGTGCCTCATCATCTGCAGGACGCTGCTCAACGGTTTCACCGTCTTCCAGCGTACCCTCAATCGCCTTCACTTCAGTAGGAGCAGGCATATATTCGATGACGGCATCCAGCATGGCCTGCACGCCTTTGTTCTTGAATGCGGATCCGCCCAGTACAGGAACGATCTCATTCGCCAAAGTGCGCAGGCGAATGCCCAGCTTAATCTCTTCAATCGTGAGTTCGCCTTCCTCAAGATACTTGTTCATCAGGTCGTCGTTGCCTTCCGCGGCCGCTTCAATAACGTACTCGCGCATTTCAGCGACTTCATCAGCCAGGTCCGCGGGCACGTCCTGATACTCGAACGTCATGCCCATATCATCTTCATTCCAGATGATGGCTTTGTTCAGTACCAGGTCCACGACGCCCGTGAATTGCTCTTCCGCACCGATAGTCATTTGCAGCGGCACAGGGTTTGCACCAAGACGATCCTTCAGCTGCCCAACAACCATCTGGAAGTCTGCACCAGCGCGATCCATTTTGTTTACAAAGACCATACGCGGAACGGCATACTTATTGGCTTGACGCCAAACGGTTTCCGTCTGCGGCTGAACGCCGGACGAACCGCAAAGTACAACGATTGCGCCGTCCAGCACCCGCAGCGAGCGCTCAACTTCAATAGTGAAATCGACGTGCCCAGGAGTATCAATAATATTGATCCGGTGCTGATCAAACTGCTGATCCATACCCTGCCAGAAACACGTGGTCGCAGCAGACGTAATCGTAATGCCGCGCTCCTGCTCCTGCTCCATCCAGTCCATGGTGGCAGCGCCATCGTGCACTTCACCAATCTTGTGGGACAAGCCTGTGTAGAACAAAACGCGCTCGGTCGTCGTAGTCTTACCAGCGTCCACGTGAGCGCAGATACCGATGTTGCGATAGCGGTTGATCGGAGTTTTACGTGCCACGATGTAAATCCTGTATCGAGTTGAGTTTAGTCATTAAAACGTTTTAGAAGCGGTAGTGAGAGAACGCTTTGTTCGCTTCAGCCATGCGATGAACATCTTCGCGCTTGCGAACAGCGTTACCTTTACCCTGTGAGGCATCAATGATCTCGCCAGCCAGACGCTGGGTCATCGACTTCTCGCCGCGGGAGCGCGCGTACTCAACAAGCCAGCGCATTGACAGTGCCATACGTCGTGCTGGACGCACTTCAACAGGGACCTGGTAAGTCGCGCCACCAACACGGCGGGATTTCACCTCGACCATGGGGGCGATATTTTCCAGAGCTTCGTCAAAAGCTTCCAGGGGATTTTTTGACAGCTTGTCTTCCACGATATCGAGCGCGCCGTATACGATGCGCTCAGCGACTGACTTTTTGCCGCTGATCATGACGTGGTTCATAAACTTTGCCAGTGTAGCGTTCCCGAACTTGGGATCTGGCAGGACTTCGCGTTTTGCGACTACGCGTCTTCTTGGCATGGTTGCCTCACTTTTCTCTTCAGGTTATCCGAACACTGACCTGCCGCATGCGGGGGTGCAGGGTTTCGGCCTTACTTGGAGCATAAGCCCCATTCATTTTGTCTAGCAGGTACTTTGTCTAGTCGTTGCGCTTCACTTGTATGTCAGTTGCACGTCAGCGCTTTTGCGCTTGGCCGACACCTGCCACTACTTAGGACGCTTGGCGCCGTACTTAGAGCGACCCTGCTTACGGTCTGCAACGCCTGAGGTATCCAAACTGCCACGTACTGTGTGGTAGCGAACACCTGGCAAGTCTTTTACACGACCACCGCGAATCAAAACCACACTATGCTCTTGCAGGTTGTGTCCTTCGCCGCCGATGTACGAGGAAACCTCGAAACCGTTGGTCAAACGTACACGACATACTTTACGCAGTGCGGAGTTCGGCTTCTTCGGCGTAGTCGTATAAACGCGCGTACAAACACCACGTCGCTGCGGACAGCTCTGCAGGGCGGGCACGTCACTTTTTGAGACTTTGCGCTTTCTGGGCTTGCGGACCAACTGATTGATCGTTGCCATGAATCGTAAAACTCCGTTACTAAAAATTCGGGACGTAGGGTGTCCCCCCGATTAAGGGAGGCGGCATTCTATAGATGGGTTATGGGTGAGTCAAGCAATGTAAGCTGCTGAAACCCAATGCTCGCTGACTGCATGTGCCCCAGCAGCAGTTGCCTGAAACTAACCGTTTGGTGCTTACAGATGCCTCTATAATCGAAGTGGGCTTCACATGCATAGAAAAGGGCCCTGCCTTTACGGCAGAGCCCTGTCTATTTGCGGATATCCTTTAGGAGTCCGCTTGGAGTGCCTCTGTCAGAGCCGCTTCAATTTCCTGGACGCTCACGCTGCCTTCAGGTGACTCAACTTCACGACGCTTCTTGCGTTCCTCGTGATAGGCCAGACCCGTACCGGCCGGAATCAAACGTCCAACTACAACGTTCTCTTTCAAGCCACGCAGATTGTCACGTTTGCCCGTAACTGCAGCCTCCGTCAGAACACGTGTCGTCTCCTGGAAAGATGCTGCAGAGATGAAGCTCTCGGTCGCCAGAGACGCTTTGGTGATACCCAGCAATTCGCGCTCGCCTTGAGCTGAAATCAAGCTCTCGGTCGCCAAACGCTCGTTTTCTTCCAGGAAGGTCGTGTACTCGACCTGCTCACCTTTGATCAGCGTTGAGTCGCCAGAGCCGGTGATCGTCACCTTACGCAGCATCTGGCGAACAATCACCTCGATGTGCTTATCGTTGATCTTCACACCCTGCAGCCGGTACACGTCCTGAATTTCATTGACGATGTACTTGGCCAACTCCTCAATGCCTTTCAGGCGCAGGATATCGTGGGGGCTAGGTGGACCTTCTGATACCACTTCTCCCTTCTCGACGGTTTCACCTTCGAACACCGACATGTTGCGCCACTTGGGAATTAGCGCCTCGTAGTGATCGCTGCCATCAGGCAAAGTCGACCCATCTGTCGGTGTTATAACCAGACGACGCTTGCCCTTGGTTTCCTTACCAAAGCTCACCGTGCCAGAGATTTCCGCAAGAATCGCGGGCTCTTTTGGCTTGCGTGCTTCGAACAAGTCCGCAACCCGAGGCAGACCACCGGTGATGTCGCGAGTCTTTGAACCTTCCTGAGGAATACGCGCAATAAACTCACCGACGCCGATTTCCGCGCCGTCTTCAAGCGACACAATCGCCCCTGCGGGCAGGAAGTAATGAGCCGGAACATTGGTTCCCGCAATACACAGCTCCTTGCCTTTCTTGTCTACCAGCGTGATTGCAGGACGGATATCCTTCCCGGCGGCGGGACGCTCACCTGCCTCCATTACCGAAATGCTCGACAAGCCGGTTAGCTCGTCAGTCTGACGGGTTACCGTGATGCCCTCGTCCATTCCGGAGAACTTCACGATACCTGCCACTTCAGTGATGATCGGGTGAGTGTGTGGATCCCAGGTTGCAACAACGTCACCGGCGGCTACTTCAGCGTGGTCGGCGACAGTAATGGTTGCACCGTAAGGCAGCTTGTAGCGCTCACGCTCACGACCACGCTCGTCGGACAGGGTCAGCTCACCAGAACGACTTACCGCCACCAGCTTGCCATCAGCTCGCTCTACGTGCTTAAGATTCTGCAAGCGAACCGAACCGTCGGCCTTGACTTGAATGCTGTCTACCGCAGTCGCACGAGATGCTGCCCCACCGATGTGGAAGGTACGCATGGTTAACTGCGTGCCTGGCTCACCAATGGACTGTGCTGCAACAACGCCAATGGCTTCACCGAGATTCACACGATGGCCGCGAGCCAGGTCACGTCCATAGCACATAGAGCAAATGCCGTAACGGGTTTCACAGCTAATCGGGGAGCGAACTTCCACCTCATCGATACCCATCTCTTCAAGACGGTCTACCCAGCGTTCATCCAGCATAGTGCCCGCAGTGACCGCAATTTCATCATCGGTGCCGGGTCGGATAACGTCGCGAGCAATGACACGCCCAAGAACGCGATCACCCAGTGATTCGATGATGTCGCCACCTTCAATAACCGGCGTCATCAGCAGGCCAGTGTCAGTTCCGCAGTCCTCCTCGGTAACAACTAGATCCTGAGCAACGTCAACAAGACGACGAGTCAAGTAACCGGAGTTGGCTGTCTTCAATGCGGTATCGGCAAGGCCCTTACGTGCACCGTGGGTTGAGATAAAGTACTGCAGTACGTTAAGGCCTTCACGGAAGTTTGCCGTAATCGGAGTCTCAATGATCGAGCCGTCCGGCTTGGCCATCAAACCACGCATGCCGGCAAGCTGGCGAATCTGCGCGGGTGAACCCCGGGCACCAGAGTCCGCATATACGTACACCGAGTTGAAAGAGTCCTGCTCTTCCTCTTCGCCATCGCGATTGATAACGGTCTCTTTGGACAGGCCTTCCATCATTGCCTTGGACACCAGATCGTTAGCACGTGACCAAATATCGATGACTTTGTTGTACTTCTCGCCCTGCGTAACAAGACCCGAGGCGTATTGCCCTTCAATGTCTTTCACCTCTGCATCGGCGTGATCAATGATCTTCGCCTTCGCATCCGGAATTTCAAAGTCGTTCACACCAATAGAGGCGCCTGAGCGAGTTGAGTAGTCATAGCCGGTGTACATCAGCTGATCAGCAAAGATGACTGTCGCTTTCAGACCTACGATCCGGTAGCAGCGATTGATGATTCGAGAAATAGCCTTCTTGTTCATCGGCTGGTTAACCAGCGCATATTCAAGACCGCGGGGCACAACTTCCCAAAGCAAAGCACGACCGACCGTTGTATCTTCAATCGACGTGACGTCCTGCATCTCGCCTTCTTCGTTCTCTACGCTCTGCTTGATGCGCACCTTGATACGCGCCTGCAAATGAACGTGACCCGCCATGAAGGCGCGATGCACCTCGGTGACGTCTGCAAACACCATGCCCTCGCCTTTCGCATTGATACGGTCGCGAGTCATGTAATACAAACCCAACACCACGTCCTGGGACGGCACGATAATCGGCTCGCCGTTGGCAGGTGACAGAATGTTGTTGGTAGACATCATCAACGCACGCGCTTCGAGCTGGGCTTCCAGCGTCAGCGGCACGTGAACGGCCATCTGGTCACCGTCAAAGTCAGCGTTGTAAGCAGCGCAGACCAAGGGGTGCAGCTGAATCGCTTTACCTTCGATTAGCACTGGCTCGAACGCCTGAATACCCAGACGGTGAAGGGTAGGCGCGCGGTTTAGCAGCACGGGGTGTTCCCGGATAACCTCGGCGAGAATATCCCACACCTCGGGGGGCTCGCGCTCGACCATCTTTTTGGCAGCCTTGATCGTGGTCGCCAGACCACGCAGCTCCAGCTTGCCGAAGATGAAGGGCTTGAACAGCTCTAATGCCATTTTCTTGGGCAGGCCGCACTGATGCAGTCGCAGCGTTGGGCCAACTACAATGACCGAGCGACCCGAGTAGTCAACGCGCTTACCAAGCAGGTTTTGACGGAAGCGACCTTGCTTACCTTTAATCATGTCAGCCAGAGACTTGAGTGGGCGCTTATTGGAACCCGTTATCGCACGACCGCGACGACCGTTATCCAACAAGGCGTCCACAGCCTCCTGCAGCATCCGCTTCTCGTTGCGAACAATGATGTCGGGCGCGTTCAGGTCCAGAAGCCGCTTCAAGCGGTTGTTGCGGTTGATCACACGACGATAGAGGTCATTAAGATCAGACGTCGCGAATCGACCGCCGTCCAGCGGAACCAAAGGACGCAGGTCCGGCGGCAACACTGGCAATGCGTTAAGAATCATCCACTCGGGCTTGTTACCCGATGTAGCGAAGGCTTCGAGCAGCTTCAAGCGCTTGGAAAGCTTCTTGATTTTGGTTTCGCTGCTGGTTGCCGGAATTTCTTCACGTAGCGTGGCAACTTCCTGATTAATGTCGATCTGGCTCATCAGATCCTGAACCGCCTCGGCACCCATCTTGGCGGAGAACTCGTCACCGAACTCTTCCATCGCCTCATAGTACTGCTCATCGGTCAGTAACTGGCCGTGCTCTAGAGTAGTCATGCCAGGGTCGGTCACAACGTAAGACTCAAAATACAGCACACGCTCGATGTCGCGCAGGGTCATATCAAGAAGCAGACCGATACGTGACGGCAACGATTTCAGAAACCAGATGTGAGCTACCGGGCTGGCCAGCTCAATATGACCCATGCGCTCACGGCGCACCTTTGCGAGCGCGACTTCGACGCCGCACTTCTCGCAGATCACACCACGATGCTTCAGCCGCTTGTACTTGCCGCAGAGGCATTCGTAATCTTTTACCGGTCCGAAAATCTTCGCGCAGAACAAACCATCACGCTCAGGCTTAAAAGTCCGATAGTTGATGGTTTCTGGCTTTTTCACGTCGCCAAAAGACCAGGAGCGGATCATCTCGGGGGACGCCAAACCAATACGAATGGCGTCGAATTCATCCGACTGGCCCTGGGACTTCAACAGATTCAATAAGTCTTTCAAGGTTTTTCCTCCAATGGGAAATGCACTATGTCCGTGTCTGTATTAGTTGGATTAATCGTGTTCCAGCTCGATATCGATACCGAGGGATCGGATCTCCTTGACCAATACATTGAAGGACTCGGGCATTCCCGGCTCCATTCGATGATCGCCATCAACAATGTTTTTGTACATTTTGGTACGACCTGCGACGTCGTCCGACTTAACCGTCAGCATTTCCTGCAGGGTGTAGGCTGCACCATAGGCCTCCAGCGCCCAGACTTCCATCTCTCCGAAGCGCTGACCACCAAACTGTGCTTTACCACCCAGCGGCTGCTGCGTAACAAGGCTGTAAGAGCCCGTTGACCGCGCATGCATCTTGTCATCAACCAGGTGGTTGAGCTTGAGCATGTACATATAACCAACGGTTACCGGTCGATCAAAGGTGTCGCCGGTCCGGCCATCAAACAGCGTGAACTGGCCACTTTCGGGCATATCCGCCAGCTTCAGCAAAGACTTGATGGCTGACTCCTCAGCACCATCAAATACCGGAGTTGCCATCGGTACACCGCCGCGAAGGTTGTTCGCAAGGGCAACCACATCTTCGTCGCTCAAGGAGGCTATGTCCTCAACCCGACCAGCGCCATTGTTGTAGATGGCCTCAAGGAACTTACGCACCTCGGCAATTTTGCGCTGCTCGCGCACCATCCGGTCAATCTTGTCGCCCAAACCCTTAGCTGCCATACCAAGGTGAGTCTCGAGAATCTGACCCACATTCATCCGCGAGGGAACACCCAACGGATTCAGCACAATGTCGACGGGTTCGCCGTTCTCGTCATAAGGCATATCTTCTACCGGCATGATTACCGAGATAACGCCTTTGTTGCCGTGACGGCCAGCCATTTTGTCGCCAGGCTGAATGCGACGCTTGACGGCAAGATACACCTTGACGATCTTAAGGACGCCAGGCGCCAGATCATCACCAGACTGCAGCTTGCGCTTTTTGTCTTCAAAGCGTTCTTCCAGAAGCTCGCGCTGCTGGTTTAGCTGCGCTTCTGCCGCAACAAGGCTGTCGTTGAGTTCGGCATTGGCCATCTTCAACTTGAACCACTTGTCACGCTCGAGCTCCTCGAGCACTTTCGGCGTTAACGCCGTGCCTTTGGCAAGGCCTGCACCGGACGCTGTCTTTTTGCCTTTCAACATATTGCCCAGTCGCGCGTAGGTCGCCTCCTCAAAGATTCGGTACTCTTCGTTGAGGTCCTTGCGGTACTCATCGAGCTGAGCGCGTTCTATCTGCAGAGCTCGCGTATCTTTCTCAAGACCATCACGAGTAAAGACCTGAACGTCGATTACCGTACCTTTTGTGGATGAAGGTACACGCTGCGAGGTATCTTTAACGTCAGAAGCTTTCTCACCGAAGATTGCTCTCAGCAGTTTCTCTTCGGGCGTAAGCTGCGTTTCACCTTTAGGCGTTACTTTACCAACCAGAATATCGCCAGCATCGACCTCGGCGCCGATGTACACAATGCCGGACTCATCAAGCTTGGAAAGAGCGCTTTCACCCACATTGGGGATGTCCGCCGTAATCTCTTCCGGTCCCAGTTTGGTATCGCGTGCAATACAGGTCAGTTCCTGAATGTGAATCGTGGTGAAACGATCTTCCTTGACGACCCGCTCAGACACGAGGATAGAATCCTCAAAGTTGTAGCCGTTCCAGGGCATGAACGCTATGCGCATGTTCTGGCCCAGTGCAAGCTCGCCCATATCGATGGACGGGCCGTCAGCGAGAATGTCACCGCGCTCGATCATGTCACCTTGCTTCACGATGGGTCGCTGATTGATACAGGTGTTTTGGTTGGAGCGCGTGTATTTCGTCAGATTGTAGATATCCACCGGTGCTTCATCGTTGCCCACGTCTGAGTCTTTAACGCGAACCACAACGCGGCTAGCGTCAACGCTATCAACGACACCACCGCGACGCGCCACGACACACACACCAGAATCCCGAGCTACGTGCCGCTCCATGCCGGTGCCGACCAGCGGCTTATCAGCGCGCAATGTAGGTACAGCCTGACGTTGCATGTTCGATCCCATCAATGCCCGGTTTGCGTCATCGTGCTCAAGGAACGGAATCAACGACGCTGCCACCGAAACAACCTGACGTGGAGATACGTCCATGTAGTCAACATCTTCGGGGGGCTTAACGGTGAATTCGTTCAGGTAACGCACTGCCACGAGATCTTCCACAAACTTGCCTTTGGCATCGACTTCCGCCGACGCCTGCGCAATAACGAATTGGCCTTCGTTAATAGCAGACAAATATTCAATATCGTCAGTGACCTTCCCATCGACAATTTTTCGATACGGAGTCTCAAGGAAACCATACTCGTTGGTGCGTGCGTAGACGGCCAGCGAGTTGATCAATCCAATGTTTGGACCTTCAGGCGTCTCAATAGGACACACCCGCCCATAGTGAGTCGGATGCACGTCACGAACTTCAAATCCGGCACGCTCACGGGTCAGGCCGCCTGGACCCAATGCCGAAACGCGGCGCTTGTGAGTAACCTCTGACAATGGGTTGTTCTGATCCATGAACTGGGACAGCTGACTTGAACCAAAGAACTCTTTGACTGCCGCCGCCACAGGCTTGGCGTTGATCAGATCCTGGGGCATCAGGCCTTCGCTTTCGGCCATGGATAGACGCTCTTTGACAGCACGCTCAACACGCACCAGACCAACGCGGAACTGATTTTCTGCCATTTCACCCACGCTGCGGATGCGGCGATTGCCCAGATGATCGATGTCATCGACCATGCCTTGGCCGTTCCGTATATTGACCAGCGTCTTGAGGACATCAACGATGTCATCGCGATCCAGAATGCCGCTTCCGGTTGACTCTTCGCGCCCGAGGCGACGGTTGAACTTCATGCGGCCAACCCCAGACAGGTCATAGCGGTCCGGCGAGAAGAACAGGTTCTGGAAAAGATTCTCCGCAGACTCTTTGGTTGGCGGCTCACCGGGACGCATCATGCGATAAATTTCGACCAGCGCCTCCAGCTCATTGGTCGTAGTGTCCGTCCTCAAGGTGTCAGAAACGAACGGGCCGTTGTCCAGGTCATTGGTGTACAGAGTTTCAATTTCACGGATCTCTGACTCGTCAAGCTTCGCCAGCAGCTCTTCTGTCAGCTCAGTGTTGCATTCGATCAGGACTTCGCCTGTCTTTTTGTCGACAACATTCTTAGCCAGGGAACGACCCAGTACATATTCGACCGGCACCTCCAGCTCAGAAACGTTTGCTTCTTCAAGCTGGCGAATGTGGCGAGCAGTGATACGGCGCCCTTGTTCAACCACCAGCTTACGACCCACTTTAATATCAAACGCCGCAACTTCTCCGCGCAGGCGCTCTGGAATCAGCGTCATGGAGTAGTTGCTTTCACCGTCTGTCTGGAAGGTGTTCACTTCATAGAACATCTCCAAAATCTCCTCTGCGCTATAGCCGAGGGCACGCAGAAGAATGGTCGCCGGCAATTTGCGGCGACGATCGATACGAACAAAAACCAGGTCCTTGGCATCGAACTCGAAATCCAACCAAGAGCCACGGTAAGGAATCACACGTGCTGAGTACAACAGCTTGCCAGACGAGTGGGTCTTGCCACGATCATGATCGAAGAACACACCGGGTGAACGGTGGAGCTGGGATACGATTACCCGCTCGGTACCGTTAATAACAAAGGTACCGTTTTCGGTCATCAGGGGGATCTCCCCCATGTACACTTCCTGCTCTTTGATGTCCTTAATGGTCTTGTTGGCCGAATCCTTATCGTAAATGATCAGCCGAACCTTGACGCGCAAAGGCACCGAGTAGGTAACGCCGCGTAGCTGGCACTCGTTGACGTCAAACACGGGGCTACCCAGCGCGTAGTCAACATACTCCAGCGCCGCGTTGCCACTGTAGCTAACGATCGGGAATACGGACTTAAAGGCCGCATGCAAACCGTAGTCGCCACGCTGATCAAGCGGCGTGCCAGACTGGGTAAACTTGCGGTAAGAATCCAGCTGAATAGCCAGCAGGAAAGGCACATCCATGACCGAGGGCATGGTGCCAAAGTCCTTACGGATCCGTTTTTTCTCTGTGTACGAGTAAGTCATCTGTACTCCCAAACATCAGGCCCTGTAGCAGGGCGAAAACTCAATATGATGAAGCGCCAAAAGGCCGGCAGGGAAATCTCCCCCGCCAGCCTTCGGAGCTTCAGCAGTAGACGCTAAACAACCGGGCTTACTTAAGCTCGGCGGATGCGCCCGCTTCTTCCAGTTGCTTCAGGACGTCTTCTGCTTCGTCCTTGGATACGCCTTCCTTAATTGCAGAAGGTGCACCATCGACCAGGCCTTTCGCTTCTTTCAGGCCCAGACCGGTGACAGCGCGAACGACTTTAATGACGTTCACTTTCTTGTCGCCGGCGCCGGTCAGCATGACATCAAACTCAGTCTGCTCTTCAGCAGCACCGCCAGCGTCACCGCCGGCTGCGGCAGCCGGCGCAGCAGCAACAGCTGCAGCAGCGGATACACCAAACTTTTCTTCCATTGCTTCGATGAGCTCAACGATGTCCATTACGCTCATCTCAGCTACTGCATTCAAAATATCGTCTTTAGACAGAGCCATGACTCTAATCTCCTTTAGCTGATGTGAAGCTGCTTACGCAGCCTGTTCTTGTTTCTGGTCGCGAACCGCCGCAACGGTACGCACCAGCTTTCCAGGTACTTCGTTCATCGTGCGAACCAGTTTGGTTACCGGTGCCTGCATCACGCTCATCAACATTGATATCGCCTGATCGCGGGTCGGCAACTTCGCCAGCACGTCGATTTGTTCCGCACCCAGTAACTGGCCACTTACCGCTAGTGCCTTCACTTCAAACGCCTCGTTTTCCTTGGCGAAATCTTTGAAGAGTCGTGCTGCTGCACCCGGATCTTCCATAGAAAATCCGAACAGGGACGGCCCCGTCAACGTCTCAGAGACGCATTCGTATTCCGTACCCTCAAATGCACGCTTTGCCAGAGTGTTACGCACCACGCGGAGCGTAATCTGGTTTTCGCGAGCATCCTTGCGCAGTGCAGTCATTGCATCCACGGTGCAGCCACGTGAGTCGGCTATCACCAAGGACATTGCACTATTGGCAGTCTCGTTGACCTCAGAAACGATTGCTTTCTTGTCTTCGAGTCCAATTGCCACTGGAGTTACTCCTGGGTTGGTTTTTAAACGGCACTTTACGTGCCTCCATCTGCGTAGGCTGAACCTGATTGGGCCACGGTCACATGTGACTGAAGCCCACCTACTTCTATTAAGCGTTGCCCGCTAAACCACTAACAGGCACCGCGCCTACGGTCTTTGATGGTCTTCAGTGCTCAGCTAAAGCGATTAAGCCTTGGCCTCTTCCAAAGACCTCAAAGCTGGCTTGAAGCCGCCGAGACGACCTTTCCACCAGTTGCCGCGCATCCTTGCGCGGCATTTGAGAACATCTCTTACGAGACGCCGATCAAATTTCGAGAGTTGACTGGTCGATTGCCAGTCCGGGACCCATGGTCGTGCTAAGAGTCACCTTCTTCATGAAAATACCTTTTGACGCTGATGGCTTGGCCTTTTTGAGGTCTGCCAGAACGGCTTCAAGGTTTTCGCGGATCGCATTCGGCTCAAAATCAATTTTGCCGATGCCACCGTGGATAATGCCATTCTTGTCGGTACGATACTGAACCTGACCCGCCTTGGCGTTTTTCACGGCAGTCTCGACGTCCGGCGTTACCGTGCCCGTCTTGGGGTTGGGCATCAGACCGCGCGGACCCAAAATCTGGCCCAGCTGGCCAACAACGCGCATTGCGTCGGGGGAGGCTATCACCACATCAAAGTCCATTTCGCCAGCCTTAACTTTCTCGGCCAGCTCTTCCATTCCTACCAGGTCTGCGCCAGCCGCGGTGGCTTTGTCGGCGTTTTCGCCAGACGTGAATACCGCTACACGGACATCGCTGCCTGTGCCGTGCGGCAGGTTGGTCGCGCCGCGAACCGCCTGGTCAGACTTTTTGGCATCGATACCGAGATTAACAGCAAGCTCTATGGACTCATTGAACTTGGCTGTTGCACATTCCTTTAACAAAGTAAGGGCTTCGTCCAGCGGATACTGACGCGTCGGGTCGATCTTCTCTTTAAAAGCGCGCTTGCGCTTCGATAGCTTGGCCATCTTAAACTACCCCCTCAACGTCGATACCAGCTGAACGTGCGCTGCCGGCAATAGTGCGAACCGCTGCGTCCATATCAGCAGCCGTCAGGTCTGGCCACTTGGCTTCAGCAATTTCTTCCAGCTGAGCACGAGTCACCTTGCCAACTTTTGTCGTGTTGGGAACGCCGGAACCCTTCTGGATCTTGGCTGCTTTACGCAGCAGAACCGATGCAGGCGGCGTTTTCTTGATAAAGCTGAAGCTACGATCAGCGTATACCGTGATAACAACCGGTACGGGCAGACCTTGCTCCATGCCCTGTGTTTCTGCATTAAACGCTTTGCAGAAATCCATAATATTTACGCCGTGTTGGCCCAACGCGGGACCTACGGGCGGACTGGGGTTCGCCTGGCCTGCAGGAACCTGCAGCTTGATGAAGGCTTCAATCTTAGCAGCCATATTTACTTCTCCCTGGGTTCAAACGCCGTACTGAGCAGATGCTGCTGTGCGCACCGACTGTTCGGGCTCCCCATCTATAAGCCGATCAGGCTTTTTCTACCTGACCGAATTCCAACTCTACCGGAGTAGAGCGTCCAAAAATCAGAACAGCCACCTGCAGGCGGCTCTTCTCGTAATTTACTTCCTCAACGACGCCGTTGAAGTCGTTAAAGGGACCGTCAACAACGCGCACCATCTCACCCGGCTCAAACAGGGTCTTGGGACGCGGCGCTTCAGTGCCGTCCTCCACACGCTGGAGGATGGCGCTTGCCTCGGCCTCAGTGATCGGCGCTGGCTGGTCAGCCTTGCCGCCGATAAAGCCCATCACGCGCGGCGTATCTTTCACCAAATGCCAAGTGTCGTCATCAAGATCCATCTGCACGAGAACGTATCCCGGGAAGAATTTACGCTCACTCCGACGCTTTTGGCCGCCGCGCATTTCTACAACCTCTTCCGTTGGTACGAGAACTTCGCCAAAACGGTCCTGCATCCCATGAAGTTCGATGCGCTCCTTGAGTGCAGTGGCGACCTTCTTCTCGTAGCCAGAGTAGGCATGTACAACGTACCAACGTTTCGACATCTGCGTTCCTTCCACGGTTACGGTCTCCTGCACGGTGCTACCCGATCACCAGAGAGACAAGCCAGCCAAGCAGCGAATCCAGGGCCCACAGTATCAACGCCGTCAGCATGACAAATGCCACTACTATTAGCGTCGTCTGCACGGTTTCCTGCCGGGTCGGCCATACAACTTTACGAATTTCCGCTCTAGAGCCCTTTGCCAGATCCCAAAACGCCGCGCCTTTAGCCGTTTGCAGAGCGATGGCAGCGGCCACCAGCGCAATCGCCAACAGGCCAAGCACTCGATACAACAGAGACTCAGCGGCGAAATAGCTATTGCCGTATACGCCAACAGCTATCAACGCAGCCACAATCAGCCACTTGATGCTGTCAAAACGGAACCCACCTGCCTCTGAACTCATGAATCCTCTAACTCTTCTTTAACTGCTATGGCTATTGCCGACTCGAATAACGTCCCCGCCACTCTGGTCCGCACACTGCAGCAATCACCAAAACTGCCAAGCGCCCGCGGCGTTTCTTCACACAAAGCGCCCGCGGCGTCTCTGCACAAAGCGCCCGCGGCGTCTAGTAAAAAAAGCCAGTAAAAAAAGCCACCCTCCGCACAAAGCGCCTGCAGCACTCCGTGTAAAGAATGGCAGGCCAGGAGGGAATCGAACCCCCAACCTGCGGTTTTGGAGACCGCTGCTCTGCCAATTGAGCTACTGGCCTATCTTACCGAGCCACCCCAACAAGGCGGATGGCCCAGACACAAAAGCCGAGCACTTGCTCGGCTGGCTTACCTATCACCCGCATGTCGTGCTGTGCGGGGGCAATACGTTGTTAAACGCGGGGACAGAGCTGAACGCCCGCGGCGTCTCTGTGTAAAAGATCTGTCCCCGTGTTTATCACAGCCGTTGAGGCCGTGATAAACACTACTCGATGACCTTATTCGATGATCTTATTCGATGATCTTCGCTACGACGCCAGCGCCTACCGTACGGCCACCCTCACGGATCGCAAAACGCAGGCCCTCTTCCATCGCTATCGGCGCAATCAACGTCGCTACCATCTGAACGTTGTCACCCGGCATTACCATCTCTACGCCTTCCGGAAGCTCTACCGCACCCGTTACGTCCGTCGTACGGAAGTAAAACTGCGGACGATAGCCCTTGAAGAACGGCGTGTGACGACCACCTTCGTCCTTCGACAGAATGTAAACCTCTGCCTCGAACTTCGTGTGCGGATTCACTGAACCCGGCTTCGCCAATACCTGGCCACGCTCAACGTCTTCACGCTTCGTACCACGCAACAGAACACCCACGTTCTCGCCCGCGCGACCTTCGTCAAGCAGCTTGCGGAACATCTCAACGCCCGTACAGGTCGTCGTCGTCGTGTCCTTGATACCGACAATCTCGATCTCTTCACCAACCTTAATAACGCCACGCTCTACACGTCCCGTTACCACCGTGCCACGACCCGAGATAGAGAACACGTCCTCTACCGGCATCAGGAACGGCTGGTCTACCGCACGCTCAGGCTCAGGGATGTAGCTGTCCAGCGTCTCGACCAGCGTCTTAACCGCTGTCGTGCCCAACTCATTGTCGTCTTTGCCTTCCAGCGCCATCAGCGCTGAACCACAAATGATCGGCGTGTCGTCGCCTGGGAACTCGTAGGTATCAAGCAGCTCACGAAGCTCCATCTCTACCAGCTCTTTCATCTCTTCGTATTCTTCTGAATCCGCACCGCCGCAGTCTTCCGCCAACAGGTCAGCCTTGTTCAGGAACACAACAATAAACGGTACACCTACCTGACGAGACAGCAGAATGTGCTCGCGCGTCTGTGGCATCGGACCGTCGGTCGCACCACACACCAGAATCGCACCGTCCATCTGGGCCGCGCCCGTGATCATGTTCTTCACATAGTCAGCGTGTCCAGGGCAGTCAACGTGCGCGTAGTGGCGAATGTCCGACTCATACTCAACGTGAGATGTCGCAATCGTAATACCGCGCTCACGCTCTTCCGGCGCGTTATCAATACCGTCGAAAGCAACAGCATCTCCGCCCCATACTTCCGCACACACGCGCGTCAGCGCCGCGGTCAGCGTCGTCTTACCATGGTCTACGTGACCAATCGTGCCCACATTGATGTGGGGCTTGCTGCGTTCGAATTGCTCTTTGGACATCTCGACAGTCTCCTAACTGGCTTGTGTCTTTCTAACCTGACGTTAACGAGTAAACCCGCTCGCCATCCCTATATCAGCACTACAAATCAAGCGCTACTACTGCTTCTCCACGGAGAGCGCTTTTTGCTGCAATCACATCTGCTGTCATCACATCTGCTGTCATCACACCGAAAGACAGCACGCAAACCATGGAGCTCATAACCGGATTTGAACCGGTGACCTCTTCCTTACCAAGGAAGTGCTCTACCGACTGAGCTATATGAGCACTAAACCTCTATCGTCTAACTTCCGGCCGCCGGGCTTCACGCCTTCAAATCCGGATGCAAGCACCGTCGCCACTTATATCCGGCGCTGCGCCCGCGCTGCTGAACATCATTTAAATTGGAGCGGGTAGCGGGGATCGAACCCGCATCATCAGCTTGGAAGGCTGAGGTTCTACCATTGAACTATACCCGCCTCATCACCTCTTCTATCCGCCAGCGCATTCAGGTGCGGCCGACCTTTTCAAGCAAGCCATCGCGCCAAACCTTGTGTCTTTTCCGCTGCACGTTCGCCGATTTTCAGCGCATTTCGCTACCGCAACGAGGGCTTAGCCACTACTCGTCACGCCCCAACAACACTTTTCGATGACTATAAACGTTGGTGGAGGGGGGTGGATTCGAACCACCGAAGCTTTCGCGTCAGATTTACAGTCTGATCCCTTTGGCCGCTCGGGAACCCCTCCGAAAGGCGGCGTATTTTCCGCGCATGGCCTTTCATTGTCAACACAAAGGTCAATAAAATTACTGGCTTACAGAGGGCTTTAAAAGCCAGACTTTACGGTGGCTCGAAGTACAGGTCAGAGAGCCTAGCCCGCCAAGAGACGGCCAGCAAAATGCTTCAAAAAGGAGCTGCGAGAAAACGCAAGGCTAGAGTAATCGACGCAATAGAAAGAAATTGGAGCTGGCGAGAGGAATCGAACCCCCGACCGGCTGATTACAAATCAGCTGCTCTACCTACTGAGCTACGCCAGCGCCGAGGGCGGGGAGTGTAGACAAACTGCGCAGCGACTGCAATGCACTCATGGCAGACATTCTCGCTCTGCTAGTAACAACGTCTCAAAGTCCGGTAACTGTCCGGCCTGCTCAGGCCAGCCCAGCGCTCGCCTGCCCGCATCATCGATAGCCGCCCACGGTTGCTCTGCAAACGCAGGCCGCTGGTAAATCTCGACCGCGTAGCCTCGTTCGACAATTGCATCCCGATAACTATTAGCGCGCTCTTCGCTGCGGAACAGCCCCAAAGACAGGCTTCCAACCAAGGGGCCATCTGTAATAGGAAAGTTATCGATACCCGATTGGCGCAACTGCCGAGACAATCGGCGGATGTCTGCCTGGCTGCCTCGCGTGGGCATATACACCCAATGATCGGGAGAGATCTCGACGGTTCGCAGCACCAAGTCCAGGCTTACCCCAGCGCCGGCAAAAGCCGCCAACAGCGGCTCGCTTGCCTCTCCTTCCTGTACCGGGCCTACCAGCCAGCAGCGATCAGGATCAGCAAGCGCCGGCACTTGAGGTTGGGGCTGGCGGGCAGCGATACCGCTCTCATCCGGAAGAGCGTCTGGCAATGACGCCCGAGCTGCGGCAGCACCCTCCTCGATAAGGGCTTCGGCGCGAGCCTGATCCCTGGAGCCTGCGGTATCATCACCCTCGTCATGCGCTTCATCGTCAACCTGCGCCGCCACTGTCTCGATACCTGCGGCTACTAGCGAAGAGGTCTCGGCATCTTTACTGCGACTCTCACTCAGGCCAGAACTCTCATTCCGCGAAGGCTCTAGCGCGACAGGCTGCAGCTCTGCCATGCGCTCTTCTGCAAAATCATCCGGGTTACCCTCAAGCACAGCTGCGGCCGCTTTCGCAGCTGCTAATAATTCGCCTTGATCCCGAGGCACTTCCAGCTCTTTAAGCAATACCAGCCGTTCGGTATTGTCAAAAGCGGTGAGCTTTACGGGCTCCGGCGCGTGCACCAAACCCGTTCGCCAATACCAGGCGGCCCCGTTTGCCAGCAATGCTGCACCGACCAACCAGTAGACCAGAGGCAGCCTCACAGCTGTGCCGCCTCAGAGTCGGGCAATTGTAAATCGGGAAAGTCGACGCCAAATGCGGCAGAGCCACGCAGCTGCAGGCCGTCCAGTACAAGCTCATCGACAAAACGGCCCCCTCGGCCGAGTCTCTCCATCGCCTGCCTGCCATCACCCCCGGTAAACACCAGATGTGTCGGCGCTGGACACTGCTCGATTGCCAGCGCTATCGCGCCGACTTGCGCCAAAGCCAGCCCATTGCCCACTGCATGTTCCGTGGACTTTCCAGGCGATAGGCTGATATCGACTGGCCGGTCAGGACGCACACGCGCTGTGCTTCCAACTAACGCATCTTCCATCAGTGCCAGTCCCGGAATAATGTAGCCTCCGGTGTGCCGTCCCTGCTCTTCTACAAAATCGATGGTCAACGCTGAACCCGCATCCACGACACAGCATGCGCCCTGCAAGAGTTGGTAAGCGGCAATCATAGCCAACCAACGATCTACGCCCAGTCTGGAGGGCTGCGGATAACTATTGAACAGCCCACATGCAGATCGCTCGCTCTGAGCAAACCACGGCTGAAGCCGCCAACGATCAGCGACCACCTCTTTCAGGGCCAATTCGCGCTGCGTGCTGGACACACTGGCCACCCAGACCGCATCAGGAACTGAATCGATGTCAGGAAGCAAAACGTCGCCTGACAGGCGGCCCGACTGCCCGCCATAGCGCCACTTCACTGCAGAGTTACCCATGTCTAGCAGCAGTATCATGCTGTTGCGCCTAATTCCCAGGAAGCGTTAATCGAGTGTTCTGTATGCATAGATAAAACAATGCATTGATAGACCGCTTGAAGCTACTTGGCCCACATGATAGCAAAGCCAACCCTGATCAAGCGGCGGGCCATGCGCATAAGAGCCAGGCTATTAGTTTACGTTAACGTAAACGGCATCTATACTCTCAGCCCTGCTACGTTAACCGACGTTCTCGCTGGACCCTGTGATGCAACAAGAACCAGTACAGTCTTTCTACACCATTTCGGATCTGGCCAGCGAGTTTGATGTCACGCCGCGCACAATCCGCTTCTATGAAGAGAAAGGTCTACTTCGCCCTGACCGTGACGGCACCCGGCGGCTTTTCAAGCCCGCTGATCGAGTTCGGCTAGCGCTAATTCTGCGCGGCAAACGCTGCGGCCTGAGCCTTGAAGAGAGCCGTGAAATCATTGAGATGTACGAGCCGGGGCGGAGCAATGCTGAACAGTTGCACTCTCTTATCACTAAAATCAGACAACGCCGATCCGAGCTCAAGACCCAGCTGGCAGACATAGAAGAAATGATGTCAGAGCTCGATGAAGTTGAATCACGTTGCGAGCAGGCACTAACGGCCCTGCAAGAGGAAGCCAATTCATGAACACGCCCTACCCTACCCTTAACTTTGGCCTCGGCGAAGAGATCGACATGCTCCGCGATGCCGTTTACAACCTCTGTGCGGCGCAGCTCGCTCCCCGTGCCGAACAAATCGATCGCGACAATGAATTCCCCGCCGACATGTGGCGCAGCTTTGGTGATATGGGCTTGCTGGGGATAACGGTTGAAGAAGAGTACGGCGGCAGCGGCATGGGTTATCTCGCGCATTGTGTCGCTATGGAAGAGATATCACGTGCATCTGGATCGGTGGGGCTTAGCTACGGCGCGCATTCCAACCTATGCGTCAACCAGATCCGCAAGAATGGCAGCGAAGCGCAAAAGCAGCGCTATCTGCCCCGTCTCTGCAGCGGCGAGCATATCGGCGCGCTGGCCATGTCCGAACCCAACGCAGGGTCTGACGTGGTCAGCATGAAGTTACGTGCCGACAAGAAAGGCGACCGCTATATTCTCAACGGCAACAAGATGTGGATCACCAACGGGCCCGATGCACACACCTATGTCATCTACGCCAAGACAGACCCTGAAGCCGGCTCACGTGGCATGACCGCTTTTATCGTCGAGCGCGACTTCCCGGGATTTTCGCGAGCTCAGAAGCTCGACAAGCTAGGCATGCGCGGCTCCAACACCTGCGAGCTGGTGTTTGAAGATTGCGAAGTTCCCGAAGAAAACGTTTTGGGTGCGCAGGGAAAAGGGGTCAACGTATTGATGTCCGGCCTCGACTATGAACGCTGCGTGCTCTCGGGCGGCCCGGTTGGCCTGATGCAAGCCGCCATGGATGTGGTCGTGCCCTATCTCCACGACCGCAAACAGTTTGGGCAAAGCATCGGCGAGTTTCAGCTGATGCAGGGCAAAGTCGCCGATATGTACGCCGATATGAATGCGTCTCGAGCCTACCTTTATGCCGTAGGAGCCGCCCTTGACCGAGGCGAAGACAGCCGCAAGGACGCTGCTGCCGTGATTCTATTCACGGCCGAAAAAGCGACACAGGTTGCGCTTCAGGCCATTCAAGCCCTCGGCGGCAATGGCTACATCAACGATTATGCGACTGGACGTTTATTGCGCGACGCCAAGCTGTATGAAATTGGTGCAGGCACATCTGAGATTCGTCGCATGCTTATCGGCCGCGAAATGTTTCGAGAAACCGCATGATCAAAAACAACAGCACCATAGAGAGCGAAATCAACCCGCGAGACCCAGACTTTCTCGCCAATCGTGATCACATGGCAGTGCAGGTAGACGACCTCCGAGCGCTAGTCGACACCATCAAGCAAGGTGGAGGAGAGAAATACCAGCAGCGCCATACGGCCCGAGGCAAGCTACTACCCAGAGATCGACTCAATGCTCTTCTGGATCCGGGTTCTCCTTTTCTTGAGTTATCACAGCTTGCTGCTCACAACGTATATGACGATGCAGTTCCCGCCGCCGGCATCATCACAGGCATTGGCCAGGTGTCCGGGCAGGAGTGCATGATTTTTGTGAACGACGCCACGGTGAAAGGCGGCACCTACTACCCGTTGACGGTTCGCAAGCAAGACCGCGCGCAGAGAATTGCCGCGGAAAACCACCTACCCTGCCTCTATCTGGTCGACTCTGGCGGCGCTTACTTGCCGCTGCAAGATGAGGTTTTCCCGGACCGTGAACACTTCGGGCGCGCGTTCTTCAACCAGGCGCGCATGTCAGCGCAGGGCATTCCGCAAATTGCTGCGGTTCTAGGTTCCTGCACGGCAGGCGGCGCCTACCTTCCGGCCATGGCCGACGAGTCAATCATCGTGCGGGAGCAGGGAACGATCTTCCTGGGCGGACCGCCCCTGGTCAAAGCGGCCACCGGCGAAGTCGTCAGCGCCGAGGAATTAGGCGGCGCCGATGTGCACTGCCGAACCTCCGGCGTTACCGACCACTACGCCAACAATGACGCCCACGCATTACAGCTGGTGCGACAGGCAGTGAGCCGCCTCAACCGGGTCAAGCGCATTGAGCTGGACCGGCGCGAGGCTAGAGAGCCGCTGTACCCGGCGAGCGACCTCTACGGAATTGTGCCGAGGGACACCCGCCAGCCCTACGACGTACGCGAGGTCATTGCACGACTGGTAGACGCCAGCGAGCTGGATGAATTCAAAGCGCTCTATGGCACCACTTTAGTATGCGGCTTTGCGCGACTGTTCGGCTATCCAATAGGCATCGTCGCCAACAACGGCATCCTGTTTGGGGAGTCCGCAGAAAAAGGGGCGCACTTCATCGAACTTTGTGCACAGCGCAAAATTCCCCTGCTGTTCTTGCAGAACATCACCGGATTCATGGTTGGTAAACAATATGAGTCTAGCGGCATTGCCAAGCATGGTGCCAAGATGGTCAATGCGGTTGCCTGCGCCAATGTACCGAAGCTCACAGTGCTTATAGGAGGCTCTTTCGGCGCGGGCAATTACGGTATGTGCGGGCGCGCATATGATCCTCGCTTTCTGTTCATGTGGCCCAATGCGCGTATATCCGTAATGGGTGGAGAGCAGGCGGCGGGCGTGTTGGCACAGGTGAAACGCGACCAGAAAGAAAACAACGGCGAGACCTGGGGAGAAGCTGAGGAAGCAGCATTTAAACAGCCCATCATCGACAGTTACGAGGCGCAAGGTCACCCCTACTATGCCTCAGCACGGCTCTGGGACGACGGTGTCATAGACCCGGCGGACACGCGCATGGTGCTCGGGCTAGCGCTGTCCGCCTGCCTGAACGCACCCATAGAAGAGACACGCTTTGGCGTGTTCAGGATGTAGTCATGGACTCTTCGGCTATCAGCCTGGCAATCGACTCCCGGGGCGTCGCCACCCTGACACTGAGTCGGCCCGAAAAACATAACGCCTTCGATGACGTAATTATTGGCCAGTTAATCGATGCCCTGGATCGCGTTGCAGCAGACGAAGACGTCCGGGTGCTGGTGTTGGCAGCCGAGGGCAAAAGCTTCTCCGCCGGCGCGGATCTGGCCTGGATGCAACGCATGGCGAACTATAGCGAAGCCCAAAATTGTGAAGACGCCAGAGCGCTGGCAGCCATGCTAAAGCGCCTTAACACCCTGCCACAACCGACTATTGCCAAAGTGCAAGGGGCAGCCTATGGCGGTGCCGTGGGCCTGGTTAGCTGTTGCGATATGGCTATCGGGACAGAGCGGGCACGCTTTTGTCTGTCCGAAGTCAAGATTGGCTTAATCCCAGCAACGATCAGCCCCTATGTCATCAATGCTATTGGTCCGCGCGCCGCGCGCCGCTACTTCACAACCGCTGAAGTGATCGATGCAGAGCAGGCCTTAAAGCTCGGTTTACTGAGCGAGACCGTAGAAGCCGAGGCTCTGGAGCCAGCTGTGGAGAGACTGTTGCTCACTCTTCTAGAGAACGGGCCCAGCGCACTACGAGCTGCCAAGGCGCTGGTGATCGATTATGCACAGCAACCGATCAGCGACGCGCTGATAGAAGATAGCTGCAAACGCATTGCCAGCATCCGAGTCTCCAGTGAGGGTCAGGAGGGACTGCAGGCGTTCCTCGAGAAGCGGCCGCCCGCGTGGAGGCAAAGTGATGTTTGAAAAAATTCTGATTGCCAATCGCGGCGAAATTGCCTGTCGCATCATTCGCACGGCACATCGCCTGGGAATCGCCACAGTCGCTGTTTACTCCGATGCGGATGCGACGGCGCTACACACCACCCTCGCCGGCGAAGCCGCACACATTGGCCCTTCAGCTGCGCGCGAATCCTATCTCTGCGGAGACAAGATTCTTGCCGCCGCGATGCGCACTGGCGCACAGGCAATTCATCCCGGCTACGGATTCCTGTCCGAAAACGCCGATTTTTGCCGAAGCTGTGAGGATGCGGGCATTGCATTCATCGGACCGAGCGCCAGTGCTATTGAGGCGATGGGCTCAAAGGCCGCTGCTAAACAGATCATGGGCGCCGCGCGGGTACCTATGCTGCCCGGCTTTCATGGCGACGAACAAGCGCCAGCGGAGCTTCTCAAACAAGCGCAAGCCATTGGGTTTCCTGTGCTGCTCAAGGCTGTGTCCGGCGGCGGCGGCAAGGGCATGCGCCGCGTGGACGACGCTGCTGGCTTCGCCGAAGAACTGGCCGCCGCGCAGCGCGAAGCCGAAAGCAGCTTTGGCGACAGCCGTATGCTGGTAGAGAAATTTCTCGAGCGTCCACGGCATGTGGAGATACAAGTATTTTGCGACCAACAAGGCAACGGCATATACCTTGCAGAAAGAGACTGCTCAGTACAAAGACGGCACCAGAAGGTGATCGAAGAGGCCCCCGCTCCGGCTCTATCGCCTGAACTGCGCGTTGCAATGGGCGAGGCAGGACTTCGCGCCGCTCAAGCGATCAACTATCGTGGAGCGGGAACGGTGGAGTTCTTGTTGGACGAGGACGGCGCTTTTTACTTCATGGAAATGAACACCCGATTGCAAGTCGAGCACCCGGTTACGGAAATGATCACCGGGATCGACCTTGTTGAATGGCAGCTTAGAGTTGCCGCGGGACAACCCCTGCCAAAATCCCAGCAGGATATTAAGGTATCCGGGCATGCTTTTGAGGCCCGCATATACGCCGAAGATCCCAATAACGACTTTCTTCCTGCCACCGGTCGACTAGACCATTTGAACTACCCAGACAATTCTGAATACATCAGGGTGGATACGGGCGTGCAGCAGGCGGATGTCGTAAGCGTTCACTATGATCCCATGATCGCCAAGCTGGTTTGCTGGGACCAGGACCGGGACGCCGCTCTGCGACGCCTGGCCAAGGCACTTGCTGCCTTTCAGGTTGCAGGACTGCAAACCAACATCGCGTTCCTGCACAACATTGCCTGCAGCGAGCCTTTTCGCTGCGGAGAGCTCAGCACCCGCTTCATTGAAGACAATGCGCAGGAGCTACTGCGATCTCGGAATACCGCCGATAGCGAAGCAACGCCCCTCGCCGCCCTGTATCTACTGCTCAACAGACAGCGCCGGGCAGCCTCCACAGGGCAGGATCCTTCAACAGTGCGCAAGGATGCCTGGTCACCCTGGCACCATAGAGATGGCTGGCGTATGAACGCAGCCCACGAGCAGGGCTTTGCACTGAGCTGCCAAGGCGTAGACAGGGATATCACCGCACATCACCTGTCTAAAGGGGTCTTCGAAATCCACTGGGACGGTCAGTGCGCTCAGGTGAGCGGAGTGCTGAATGGCAATGAGCTACTTGCCAACGTTGATGGCTTCCAGCAGCGCATCACCGTTGCCGAACACGGCGACAGTTACTCCGCTTTTACCGGTGCCGGAGTGTTTAGCTTTCAGGAACGGGATCCAGACTTCGGTGACCCTGGAGCGAACGGCACCGGTGGCAACCCTAAAGCGCCCATGAACGGCCTGATCGTTAAGCATCTCGTCGGCGTCGGAGAGCGCGTTGAAAAGGGCACACCGCTGTTGGTGATGGAGGCCATGAAGATGGAGCACACCATACGCGCGCCAGCTGTGGGAACCGTGCGAGCATTCTATGCAGAGCCGGGCGAGCTGGTAGACGGTGACATCGAGCTGTTGCAATTTGAGGAGATTGAAACGTGACGCTGCCCTCATCCGTGACCCTTGTAGAGGTCGGCCCAAGGGACGGCCTGCAGAATGAAGCGGTGGCAATAACCGCAGAGACCCGTATAGAGCTCGTTAATCGCTTGACGGACGCAGGCCTGCCCGTTATCGAAACGGGCAGCTTTGTGAATCCCAAATGGGTGCCACAAATGGCCAGCAGCGAAGCGGTGTTCATGGGCATAACGCGCCAGCCTGGCACACGTTACTCAGCGCTGACGCCCAACCTTCAGGGGTTAGAGCGGGCTCTTGATGCCGGTGCCGACGAGGTTGCTGTCTTTGCCGCGGCATCGGAAGGTTTTAGCCAAAAGAACATCAATTGCAGTGTTGCTGAGAGCCTCGAAAGATTTGCACCGGTTATGGCAACCGCCCGCGAAGCCGGCGTTCCCGTACGCGGCTATATCTCCTGCGTGATTGCCTGCCCGTTTGACGGACCCACAAAACCCCAACGAGTTGCAGACCTCTGCGAGGCTCTGCTGGGCATGGGATGCTACGAGGTATCGCTGGGGGATACGACAGGCGTTGGCACCGCTGGCAGTGTCGCCAAACTGCTGGACTGCGTGGTAAGTCGCATTTCGGCAACACGGCTGGCGCTGCATTGCCACGACACCTATGGCCAGGCGCTCGCCAACATTCTGGTGGGCTTACAGCACGGCATAGCCACAGTGGACGCATCGGTCTCCGGGTTAGGTGGCTGCCCTTACGCACCCGGCGCCACCGGGAACGTGGCCACAGAGGATGTTGTGTACCTACTTGACGGCCTCGGTATCAAAACCGGCGTTGATATCAATGCGCTGCGCGCTGCGGGTAACTTTATTACCGCGGCGCTGGGAAAAACCAACCAATCCCGGGCCGCGGTTGCGCTGAGCGCGGCTGCGAACTGACAAGTGCTGGCCCAAGGGGCTGAAGCTGTGTACATTCAAAGCTCACTGAATGTAGTTAATTCATGCAGATTCAAGCCACTTGGAATTTTCGCCGCAGCGCCGCGCTGTTAATACTGATATCGGGAATTACCCACATCGGGCAACTGTGGTTTCGGGAAACCAGCGGTGAAGCCTTGCTCACGGCATTGGTGGGCGCCTACTACCTGCTGCTTGCTTTGGGGCTGCTGGGCCAGTCCCGCTTTGTGCTTTGGCTGACCTCCGCATCCACCAGCACCGCCGTACTGGCGAACGCCTCATCCGGGCTACAACAGGCAGAAAGTCTACAGGGATGGCATGTTGGCCTGGAGACGGTGGTCGCTTGTCTATGCTTTTTCGTGCTCTTTAGAACTCGCTTCGATGACATGGACTGAATCTGATGTTTGAGCCGATTACCATTCTCTGCGCTCTGGCGTGCGGGATGCTCGCGCGCGGTGTCGGGCTTCCCGCGCTGCTAGGCTATCTGGCGGCTGGCTTCGTCTTATATGAACTGGGCACAACGCCTGGACCGATGATCGCTGAGCTGTCCGATCTTGGCGTAACGCTACTGCTATTTAGCATTGGTTTGAAGCTGCGCCCAGCCGAGCTGTTGGAACCCAAGGTCTGGGGCTCAACACTCGCGCATATGGCGGTCACCATCGGTCTGATAACGCCGCTCTTACTGGTCGCCAGCTCGACGCTGTCAGGGGTGACGCTATCTTTAAACACCGCGGTGCTAATCGCATTCGCGCTTTCGTTTTCAAGCACGGTTTTCGCCATTCAGGTACTCCAATCGCGCGGTGAAATGTCATCGCGCCACGCCAATCTGAGCATCGGTGTGCTGCTAATACAGGACGTGGCAGCGGTCATATACATTGCCGGGGCAACCGGCAAGCTGCCAGAGCCCACCGCGCTGCTGCTCTTCCTGCTAATCCCTGCCAGACCTCTCATCATCCGGCTGCTGAGCCTGGCCGGTCACGATGAGCTTTTCACGCTTTTCGGTCTCGCGCTGGCGATCGGTGGGGCGGACGTGTTTGAGTTGGTCGGCGTCAAGGGTGATCTCGGTGCGCTGATACTGGGCGCTATGTTAGCAGGGCATAATAAAGGCAAAGAGCTGGCCAAGAACCTGCTTCAATTCAAAGACCTTTTCCTGGTTGGCTTCTTTGTCAGCATCGGCTTGTCAGGCTGGCCCGCAACAGAGCTGGTATATATCGCGCTGTTTTTTGGCTTGCTAGCACCATTGAAGTCACCACTGTATTTCTGGCTAATGACACGGCTGCACACCGCTCCGCGCACGGCTTTGCTGAGTTCGGTAGCGTTATCCAATTACAGTGAGTTTGGCCTGATCGTCATCGCCATCGCAGCCCAGCAAAACATAATCGGCGTAGAGTGGTCGGCCGCGCTGTCTCTGGCGATCGCTATTAGCTTCATACTATCTACCGGCTTGAATCTACGGGTCCACCCACTCTATATGCGCTATTACAGGCGCCTGCGCCGGTTTAAAAGTGAGAAGCTGGAAGTCAATTTTCCGGACTGCAGCAACACGCGCATCATTGTTCTGGGTATGGGCAACATCGGTAGTGGTGCCTACGACATTTTACGAGAGCGCTATGACGACACTGTGCTGGGTGTGGACGATAACGACCGGAAGTTGGAGAGCTGCCGGGCAAAGCAGAGACGAGTCGTCGGCGCAGATGCCAGCGACCCCTTATTCTGGGCGCAGATTAAGCTCAATGAAGTGGAGCAAGTCCTATTGGCCCTCACCAATCATGGTGAGAACATGCTGGTAGGTGAACTGCTGAGAGACATGGGTTACACAGGCAAAATCACTGCCATCGTTCGCTTTCGCGAAGAAGCTAAAGAGCTGGCAAAACATGATATCGCGAGCTTCAATTTGTACGCGGAAGCGGGGTCAGGCTTTGCCAATCACGCTCAAACAGAACTGGCTCATAAGAACCTGTGACGCGCCGCCGCAGCTTTACTTAAAAGCTGCTGCAGAGTTACTTACAGACAGCAATTTGACCGGTACAAAATGCGGTGATTGATGAACTACGGCCGGGAAGTTGCGGACGGCCAGTCGCGGACGGCTAGTCGCGGACGGCCAGTCGCGGACGGCCAGTCGCGGACGGCCAGTCGCGGACGGCTAGTCGCGGACGGCTAGTCGCGGACGGCCAGTCGCGGACGGCTAGTCGCGGACGGCCAGTCGCGGACGGCCAGTCCAAGCCCTCAACTGGTCGCTAAAGAGGGTGTGCGCCCCTGCGAGAGCGCGGCCAGAATCACTCCATTTACAAACGCATAGGCAACAACCATCGGCAAGCCTATGGCGCCATTCCACAGCAAAACCGCGATCGCGACGGAACACACAATTCTGCAACATTCCAACCAGAGCGGCTGGCGACCGTCCAGCCAATAGCCGGTGCAGACCATGGCGAATAACATGATGCCAATCGCCGCCAGTTGATCGAGGCTACTAAGGTTTGGAACAAACAGCAGCGACGTGCCCAATAGCGTCATCGCGACCAGTTGAATTAGCGCATAGGCCTTTACCAGGTTGGATACTGGCGGATCGAATTTTTTAAAACCCTGCAGATCATCGGTCTTGGCCCGGGGATACCTCGCTGCAACGTCCGCCGGCCGCCAACCGGTGCGCGACCACAGTAGGCGCCATTTATCTCGCCAGTCGGCGGTTCGCCAGGCGTCCTGCGCCATACCCACATAGACATGCGCATTTGCCCACAGCGGATTGAAGGTGTGCAGCGGCCCGCGAATGCCGAAGACGCAAGGATCATCGTCCTGCTCTTCCTGAAAGGTCCCGAACAGGCGATCCCAAAGAATAAAGACACCGCCGTAGTTGCGATTAATATACTGTGTGTTCTGGGCGTGATGGACTCGGTGGTTAGAAGGCGTGACGAAAAACCACTCGAACCAACCCAGCTTGGGCACATGTTCGGTGTGGACCCAGAATTGATAGATCAGGTTGGCTGACGCCACCGTCACATAGACTTCTGCAGGGACGCCTAGCAAAAACAGGGGTACATAGAACAGCCAACTCAACAGAAAGCCAGTACTGGTCTGCCGCAGGGCGGTGCTGAGGTTGTACTCTTCACTCTGGTGGTGGGCCACATGCGATGCCCAGAATATCTGGCGCTCGTGCCCAATTCGGTGATTCCAGTAATAACAGAAGTCGTAGGCCACAAAGCCAAACACCCAGGTTGCCCAGTGGCCAGTATCCATGCGCCACAGGCTGTACTGCGACTCGATCGCGGCGAACACGAGACCGCCCAGCCCGACCAGCACCAACTTGCTGGCGGTGCGCAGGGTGCCCATGAACAGACTGCTTACGGTGTCATTCACGCGATAGGTATTATGACCTTTACGTATGCCGTAAATCAGCTCTATCACCATAGCGGCGATAAAGAAGGGGATGGCGTAAGGCACCAAATCCATCGCGCATTAGCCCTCGCCACGCAGGCTATCTATGAACTCATCGGAGCTGGCAATCGCTTTGCGCATCTCCGTAATCAGCACATCGATATCGCGGTCGATCTGAGTGAACTCGGTTTTGAGCGCGGCCACAGCGCGCGCATTCAGGTTGTGCTTCAAGTACAGCACATTGTCTTTCAGCGCCGCCAACACCGGGTCCATTTTCTTTTCTGAGCGGCGCATTGCCGTCACAAGGGTTTTATAGCGGCGCTGCGTCTCGGAAAGCTTGCGCTGACTGTCCGCCTTCAAACGCGCATTACTGTACTGCTCCAGCTCGTCGGCCCACTCATCAAACAGCGCATCAGCAACGCTCTCTATGGCGTCGATGCGTTCCGCGACTTCTTCAGCGGCGCCCGCAGAGTTCTCATATTCATCGGACAACGCTTCATACACGTCCTCGAGCTCACCGCCGTCAAAATCGATTAAGGAGATAAGCTGTTCCTGCGCCGACTGAAATTGTTCCTCGGCGTCTGCCTGAGCATCACGGGCGTCTACTACGCGATCAACAAGAATATCCCGCTTGTGATAGCCCACTTTCTCAGCTGCGGCGTAGTACGTCGACTCACAACCCATCAACGTCGCGGCTACAATCAGCCCAAAACACCCCGCTAAAAATTTCATATTACTCTCCCGCTAATCGGCCTCGCATGCTAATCCATCGGCGCCTAAAATCAAATATAATACGGGGCCGATTCTGGCTAGTGATCGCCGCCCGCCTTACCTATAGTGCGCCTGTATGGAAGCACGATCCACAGATGTCTACAAACGCGCCCGCCTGGCGAGAGACCGCCGCTTCGACGGCGAGTTCTTTGTTGCCGTCGTCACCACTGGCATCTATTGCCGGCCCATTTGCCCTGCCAGGCTGCCCAGAGAAGAAAACGTTCGCTACTACCTGAGCGCCACCGAAGCAGCGCAGGCTGGCTACCGTCCCTGTCTGCGCTGCAGACCTGAGTCGGCTCCCGCCAGTGCGGTCTGGGCGGGAACAGATAGCACTGTAAAGCGCGCACTAGCGCTTATTCAGGAAGGCTATTTAAACACCGGCAGCGTCGCGGCGATGGCTACTCGTTTGGGCGTCGGAGAGCGCTATTTGCGCAAGCTGTTTGATGCTCGTCTGGGCGTATCACCTCAGGCCATTGCCCACACGCAAAGGCTCCACCTCGCCCAAAAACTGCTTGCCGAGACCGCGCTATCGATCACTGAAGTTGCCTTCGCAGCAGGATTTAACAGCCTGCGGCGTTTTAACAGCGCCACACAGCAGGCTTTTTCATGCTCCCCCAGCGCGCTGCGGCGAAGCGATACTCGGCAGAGTCGCGCGGGCATTACGCTCTCTTTAGCACTGCGTCCGCCCTACGATTGGGCCGGCGTATTAGCCTTGTTTAATCGCCATGCTGTGGCAGGGCTAGACGTCGTTGACGCACGCTGCTGGCAGCGCACATTGCGCACGCCCGGCGGGGCTGCAAGAGTCGCGGTTACCCGCAAAAACGACCATGCATTGCAGGCCGAGATTAGCCTCACCGACAACCGGGATCTTATGGCTGTGGTTGCGCAGCTACAACGCATCTTCGATCTCGATGCCCATCCAGCAGATATTGCTGCAAATCTCCAAGAGGATAAGGCGATCGCCGGACTGGTAACGGCCGGAGAAGGTATGCGATCGCCTTGCTTTACACACCCCTTTGAGGCCTGTGTCAGAGCCGTTCTAGGGCAACAGATAAGCACCGCTGCAGCGCGCAAACACTGTGCTCTCATTGTAGAAGCAGCCGGTGAAATGGTGTCGATCGCCGGCGTTGAAAGCCGCCTGTTCCCCACACCTGAGTCAGTTTTGGCGTTACCAGATGAGTTGTTCCGAATGCCCTCGCGGCGCAGGGAAACTTTGCGCACGCTCTGTGAGCGCTTTACTGGAGATGTACCAGACGCGGATCAGCTGCTTGATATCAAGGGTGTCGGACCCTGGACTGTCGATATTCTTGCCATGCGAGGATACGGTGACCCAAACCGTTTTCCTGTCACCGATCTGGGCCTGATTCAGGCGGGTGAGGCCTTAGGCATAGCCAGGGCCAGCCTATCTTCATACAGCGAGCACTGGCAGCCCTGGCGCTCTTACGCCGCCAACCTGCTTTGGAGAAGCCTCGGCAATGTATAAGCCAGCCCTATTTTGCTATCTGGATACACCACTGGGAGCGCTGCGGCTCGTCGCAGGTGAAACTGGGCTAACGCACATCGAATTCGATGGCCAGCACGGCCGCGATGGCGAAGAAGGCATCAACACAGCACTTAACGCTGCGGTAAACCAGCTTTCTGAGTACTTCGCCGGTAGAAGAACCCAATTCGACCTGCCATTAGCCGCGGCCGGCACGCTATTTCAACAGCAGGTCTGGAGGGCACTGGTCGCCATTCCCTTCGGCGAAGTGCGTAGCTATTGTGAGATCGCTGAAAGTATCGGCAGACCCAAAGCAGTTCGAGCGGTCGGCGCCGCCAACGGGCGCAATCCGCTCCCCATCGTTGTACCCTGCCACCGCGTTATCGGCAGCAATGGCAGCCTGACAGGGTTTGCAGGGGGGCTTGAGGCTAAACGTACACTGCTAGCGCTAGAAGACTATCCAGTTTAGGCGGGCCAGGGTATCCGCGACGCCGCCGCGCATAGATTAGCCATCAGGCGTCTCATCGGATGCTGCCTTAGAGGGACCAGGCGTTAACAGAGACGCTATCAGGGTCTGTATCCAGCGTTCTTCGCTAATGAAGAAATCACCCCAGCCAGCCCAACGCTGATCAAGGCCCGCTGCCGCTATCTCCGGCAGGCCCATGCCGCTGGCCAGCATGGACTTGACCGCCGAGCGGGTACTCAGCAGCATCTCCAAATAAAGTGCCAGATCGTCACGATTTCCGACCACGCCGTGCCCGGGAACGATTACGGTATCGTCATCGATTGTGTCCAGAACAAGCTCGACAGCTGCAATAATGCCTTCGACGCTGCCGCCCGCGTCCATGTCCACATAGGGATAGCGAGGATTAAAGAATATATCGCCCATGTGCAAGACGTTGACTTCGGGAAAGTAGACGATGCTGTCGCCATCGGTATGGCCCGCGCGCAGATGTCGGACCTCCGCCGTCAGACCATTGATATGCATGGTCAGCGTCGCGCCATAAGTGAGCTGAGGAAGCGCCTCATCTGGACTGGGTTCAGTCACACCGCCAAAAAACGTATTCTCCTGCCGTGTAGCCATGCGTTTACGGACATTATCGTGGGCAACGATCACCGACCCGGCTGACGCCCAGATGGCATTAGCGCCGGTGTGGTCGCCATGCCAATGGGTATTGATGATGTAGCGCACCTCTTCGGCGCCCAGTGCCTTCAGGGCTTCTGCATATGCGGGCTGAATCTGAGCATAATCATCGTCAATCAACAGCACACCTTCGTCGCCGACTGAAGCCAGGACGTTACCGCCACGTCCTGTTAGCAAATAAAGCTCCGGAGCGATCTCTGTGGTTTCCACCGCAATCGAGGCCCCGGAGGCAGAAGCAGGCAGCATGGGAAGCGCTGCCAAAATCATAGCCGTCAAGAGCAGCGCCAGGGGCCGGATATGAGCAGCGGATAAGGCGAACAATTCCCGGGCTCCGACGATGCTGCCAGGGGAAAGAGTATGCTTTGTTGGATATGTTGCGCTTGTTCGGATTGAGTTCAACGGCGCTGGCCTTTTGAGTTCACGCATTTAAGTCAGGTATCAAATCGTCCTTAATACGCTCAATACTATCCTTCAGCAGCAGCTTTTTCTTTTTAAGCCTCTGCAGCTGTAATTGATCCCGGTAGGGATACTCGTACAACGTGGCAATTTCAGTATCGAGCGAGCGATGTTCCTCCTGCAACATCTCCAATCTCTCTTCCAGCGAGATCTCGTTGGCGGCATCCCGATCCTGCAGAGGGGTCTCGTTGGGCGGCATTTCACTCATTGGGATACATCGCCACTAACCCTGTGTAAAGAGCCTTCAGCGCAGCTATAAAAATAGCCTTCAGCGGGCCTATATAAAGAGCCTTCAGCGGGCCTATATGAAGAGCCTTCAGCGGGCCTATATGAAGAGCCTTCAGCGGGGCTTTGTAAAGAGCCTTCAGCGGGCCTATATGAAGAGCCTTCAGCGGGGCTTTGTAAAGAGCCTTCAGCGGGCCTATATGAAGAGCCTTCAGCGGGGCTTTGTAAAGAGCCTTCAGCGGGCCTATATGAAGAGCCTTCAGCGGGGCTTTGTAAACGCAGAATATTAATCACAGCCCAAACCACGCTCATTATCGCGATCCAGTTGTCGGTATAGTTGTTGTCGAGAGTGGATCATTTCGCGACAGGTTTGCTGTGCAGAAAAGTCCATCGCCTCCGAGCTGTTCTTCAACAGCGCTAGCTGGCTCTCCAAGGCCTGTATCTCCTCTAACAAGCGCATCTTCACATGCTGGCAGCGTGAGCGGTCCAGAGTATTCGCAATGACGCTGCCTGAATCACCGTGTGATTCTCGGCCTGAGTTTTTCTTGTCCGCCATCTGCTCTCCAACGTCTATCGGCTCTTTATAACGCAAGATGGCCTGAAGCGCGATGGCCACAAAACCGGTTCGCCAGCTGAGAGTACGTTAACGCAGGCGCGACCAATAGGCTGCGGCGGGGTCTGCAACCGCATGAAACGGCGGACTGGCAAGCGTTTCCCTCTGGTTATAACGCAGCGGCAGCCCATCCAAGCCCCACACAGCACCCCCTGCACCTTCTAACAAGGCCTGCCCGGCCGCCGTGTCCCACTCGTAGCAGGGCGCGTAGCGTGGATAAAAGTCTGCTTTGCCCTCTGCCAGCCGGCAGAACTTCAATGCGCTGCCCACGTTATCTAGCACGGGCTCCGCACCCTGATGCCTGAGCGCTGTAATACAGGCGTCCACCTCCGGATTGCGATGACGCCGACTCGCCAGTACCGTCAGCGCCGAGGAAGCTTGCGAAGACCGGGCAGTGAGTCGCTGTCGCTTACCATCTTGAAAGCACCAGGCGCCCACCCCACTGCCGCCAATGTAGATGGCATCGGAGGGCGGATGTGCCACCAGCCCGAGAACGGCGTCTCCGGCATCCACCAACGCGATATTGATCGTGAAGTCACCGGTCCCACCAAGGAATTCACGCGTGCCGTCCAAAGGGTCAACCAGCCAAAATCGCGACCATCCATGGCGATCGGCCTGTCCTGAGGAACACTCCTCCGACAGTACCGGCCAGCCGTGCTCAGCGAGGCCTGCGACGATGTGACGATGGGCAGCTAAATCAGCCTCGGTGACCGGTGAATTATCCGTCTTTGAGTGCCGCGTTATCGAATGCCTGTTAGCGTAATACGTGAGCATTTCAGCTCCTGCCGCTTCAGCAAGGCTGACTAGCGCTCCGATCAACTGTTCTGAATCAAAACTTGGCACGGTCAGCACAACCTGGCGCATTGAATGGGCATTAGAGGGGAAAGCTAGCACCCGCGTTCTGTAAACAAAACCCCGGCGTCCCTCAGAAAGCTGGCACAACCTGCAAACCCGACAGCCTGACAGTGCGTATACTTGGTTCCAGTAGTACGCTATGGGCTTATTTGTTTATGGATACAGCGCTAAAACATGCAGTGCCGTGACGGCTGTGGTGCATGCTGCATCGCAGCAAGTATTGCGCTTGCGCTGCCGGGCATGCCCGACGGAAAGCCGGCGGGCATGACCTGTGTAAACCTCGATTTGAACACGTATCGCTGCAAAATCTGGGGGTTACCGCACTACCCCGACACCTGCCGGCGATTCGCTGCAGAGCCAGAGGTCTGCGGCACCTCGCGAGAGGATGCGTTAACACGAATCCAAATACTGGAGGTGCAGACTCAGTGAATACAATTACATGGCCGCCGTTTCCCCGGGTCGACCAACAATGATCGACTGGAAAGATATCGACACGGTATTGCTCGATATGGACGGCACTTTGCTGGACCTGCATTACGATAACTACTTTTGGCAGCACTATATGCCGCGTCGCTACGCCGAGATTCACCGCCGAGACGAAGCAAAGGCTGTTGAGGAAGTTAACCAAAAGATCGACAGCGTGCGCGGCACGCTTGCATGGTACTGCGTCGATCACTGGTCAGAGCAACTGCAGCTGGATATACCCGCCCTCAAGCAGGAGGTCGCTCATCTCATTGCGGAAAGACCCTTCGTGCAGGATTTTCTATCCACACTGCGCGAATCCGGTAAAAGGCTGATACTGGTCACCAACGCCCACCAGAAAGCCCTCAAGCTTAAACTAGGCTGCACCGGTATAGAGCGGTGGTTCGACGCACTCGTGGTGTCCCATGATTTTCGCGTCGCCAAGGAAGACATCGAGTTCTGGCATCGGCTACATGCAACACACCCGTTCGAACGCGATAAAACCTTGCTGATCGACGACAACGAGGCAGTGCTCAGCGCTGCCAAAGAATACGGCATTGGGCACTTGCTTACGCTGCTTCAACCCGACAGCAAAGCCGATCGTAGACTGGAGACGCGATTCCCGGGCATCCACCATTTCGACGAGATCATGCCCACGGTAAACTGACTGGCTATGGACAAATTACGACTTGATAAGTGGCTGTGGGCAGCCCGTTTTTTTAAAACGCGCAGCCTCGCAAAGCAGGCCATTGAAGGCGGCAAAGTGCAGCTGGATGGCCGGCGCGTTAAAGTGAGCAAGGAAATCACAGTTGGTGATCATCTGCGCGTCCGCCAGGGATGGGATGACCGCGATGTCGAAGTGCTGGCGCTGTCAGATCAACGTCGCGGCGCGCCAGAAGCGAGCCTGCTTTATCGCGAGTCAGAAGATAGTATTGCCCGGCGCGAGAACCAGGCCCAGGCGCGCAAAGCAGCGGGAGGCATGCTGGACCGGCCGGACCGACGACCTACCAAGAAGCAGCGTCGGCAGATACACCGCTTCAAACAAGATATTTAGGATAGAAAAACCAATATGGATAAACAGCGTAATCAAGCGCGCAAGTTTATTTTTGATGATGCTGATATTCGCGGTGAGCTGGTCCATCTGGACAGCAGCTACCGTGACATTACCGCCATCCATCACTACCCAGCTGGCGTTCAGCGTCTACTGGGTGAGTTTCTCGCCGCCGCCGTACTGCTCAGCACCACGATTAAATTCGAAGGACGATTGGTGCTGCAGGCACAGGGCAGTGGAGAGCTGCAGTTACTGATGGCCGAGTGCAGCAATGATCTCAAAGTACGAGCCATCGCGCGGGGCGCCGATGCGGTAACAGCCACTGAATTTTCAGAGCTCCTCTCAGGTGGCCATCTGGCAATCACTATCGAACCTCTAAAAGGCCAGCGTTACCAGGGCATAGTGCCGCTAGACGGCACCAATCTGGCAGCTTGCCTGGCCCACTATTTTGAGAATTCCGAGCAACTGCCCACCCAGCTGTGGCTGGCAAGCGATGGCAGTACCGCGGCAGGCCTGTTGCTTCAACAGCTTCCCGCACAGGTCAGCAAGGAAGCGGACGCTCGCTCGCAGCAGTGGGAGCACGCCTGCACGCTTGCAGACACGTTGGAAGCCCAGGAAGTCCTGGAGCTGGAGCCAGAAACGCTGCTCTATCGCTTGTTTCATCAGGAAAGCGTTCGCCTGTTTGACGGCCTGCCCGTTGCCTTCCACTGCAGCTGTTCTCGGGAACGCTGCCACGGCGCTTTAATGTCCATAGGTCCAACAGAGTTGCTGCAATTGCTTGAGGAAGAAGGCGAGGTCAAGATGGACTGTGAGTTTTGTAACGCCCAGTATTGCTTTGACCGTCAGGATTTCGAAGCCCAGCTGGGCGACAGCGATCAAGGCTTACTCCACTAGATTATCTGCACTCAAGCGCCCCGCCGGTTTAGCATAGCCTGGGTTAGCCTGAGCTGGTCTACGCCGGGTTTGAGCCGGGTTCAGTTAAGTTTGAACCGGTTTAAGTCGGTTGAGTGGAGCCGCTATCCACGGTCTTGCCGCGCAACGCTGCAAGCCGACGCTGCATGTTTTCACCGAAGAGATACAGCGCGGGCACCAGTAATAGCGTGACGCCGGTTGCAAACAGTACGCCGAAGGCCAGTGAAATAACCATAGGAATCAAAAACTGCGCCTGCACGCTGGTCTCTGACATTATGGGCAACAGACCGATAAACGTTGTTAATGACGTCAGTATGATGGGACGGAAGCGGTCCTGCCCTCCCTGCAGCAATGCGTCGCGCACCTCCATGCCGCGCTCGCGAAGCTGGTTGATGCGATCAATCAGAACCAGGTTGTCATTGACCACAACGCCAGCGCAAGCCAGCACCCCCAGCAATGAGAACATGCTGATCTCTCGACCCATTATCATGTGCCCCAAAATGGCGCCCATTACGCCAAACGGCACGGCGGTCAGCACCAGTAACGGTTGCCAATAAGATCGGAAGGGGATGGCCATCAGGCCATAGATAATCAGCATGGATAGTCCCATGTACTTGAGCAAAGCTCCCTGAAACGCTTCCTGCTCCTCCAGCTCACCGTCGAGGTCGATTGTCAGGCCTGGGTACAGACCACGCCACTTCGGCAGATAGCGTGCCATGACGTCATCGACGATCTCGCGGGGGGAGCTGGAGTCAGGTAGCACTTCAGCCGTGACCTCGACAGTACGCTTTCGATTCAGCCTCTCGATGGTCTGGTAGCCTTTTACGAACTGGACTTCCGCAACAGACTCAAACGGCACGGCACCGCCTGCCGGCGTTCGTATACGCATCTCGTTGAGGTTGTCCATTGAGACCCGTTCCGATTCCGGATACCGCACCATTACCTTGACGTCCTCACGGGTGCGCGGAATACGCTGAGCCTCGGCACCATAGAATGCTCGCCGTACCTGCCTGGCGAGATCAGATAGCGTGATCCCAAGATTCTGGGCCGCAGGCTTTAGGGACAGCTCGATTTCTTCCCGCGGCGACTGAAGGCTGTCATTGACGTTGTAAACGCCTGGATAGTTCTCCAACACGCCACGCAGACTTTCCGACACCTGCTCCAGATCGGTGACAGAGTTTGCCGCGAGCACCAGGCGAATAGGTTTATCATTTTCGCGAATGGTGTAATCCAGTGTAAAGTCTTCTACCTCTCCAAGATCGCCTATCTCGGTTCTCCAGCTTTCGCTTACCGCCGCAATGTCCAGCGAGGTGTCGGACAGCTCTAGCCAAACATATACCTTGTTGTCTCGGCTTCGAGAATTGATATGGCCCACCCGGGGAACATCGGAGTCTGCGTTGTAGCGCTGTTTGATCCGAGTGGCGGCCGTTTCGATCTGATACATGCGATCCAGCGTGTCGCGAAACGCGACGCCCTCGGCCAGCTCGAGCCTGGCAACCATCCAGTCCGCTGTCACGTTAGGAAAGAAACCCGACTTGATCCAACCACCGCCATAAATGCTTAAGGTCAGCAGCAACGCCACAAAGAACAGGCTCAGGGTCAGCAGGTGCACATCCAGACAACGCGCCAGAAAGGGCTTGTAGCGCTGTTCTGCGAACGTGACCATAGACTGTGCGCAACGCCCGCGCAGTAGCTCCAAGCGCCTTAGCCATGCCTGACGCGCGGGCTTTGGAGGACGCATATGCGCCAGGTGTGGCGGCAGAATCAACAGGCATTCTAACAGTGAGAACGCGAGGGAGAGAGTCACGACCGTGGGTATCGCCATCGCGGCATCCGCCCAATCACCGGGCATAAACCACATGGGTGCGAAAAAAATCATGGTGCTAATCACGGCGAACATCACGGGTTTTACAACTGAATTGGCACCTAAAATAGCACCGTGGTCGCCTCCATCGCCCTCCATTTGGCGAGTATGGATAGCCTCCCCAACAATAATCGCGTCGTCCACCACGATCCCAAGAATCAGTAGAAACGCGAACAGGGAAATCATATGCAGCTGCACGCCGGTGTAGGGCAGCATGAAAAATGTGCCCATAAACGCGACCGCTATTCCGACGCAAACCCACATCGCCAGCAGCGGTCTCAGGAACACGACCAAAACGATAAACACCAGAATCAGGCCGCCAATGCCGTTGGTCAAAAGCGTTTCCACGCGGCTTTTAAACGGCTCAGACTGATCCTGCCAAGGGGTCAATGTCACTCCAGCAGGGAGCCTGCGACGGGCTTCAACAACCCAGGACTGCACGGTTTCGCTGGTCTTAAGCACGTTGGGATGAGACGTCACATAGACGTTTAGATCCAAAGATGCCTTGTCGTTGAAGCGACTGCGTACGTCCAGATCTTCGAATCCGTCCGTGACCTTCGCAACATCGCCGAGCAGCAGTCTTGTTCCATCGCGCTTGCTGACCAAAACAATGTTTTCGAAGTCCGCGCGACTGTACGCCTGCCCGCGCGTCTGCAGTCGAATGTCACCTTCCTCGGATTTAATGGCACCGGCGGGCAAATTGAGGCTGGACGCCCGAATCGCCGTGACCACATCGTCGAAGCGTAAGCCGTAGCGTCGCAAAGTAAACTCGGACACTTCGACGGCAACCTCGTACGCCCTGGGAGTCTCTATCTCGACAACAGAAATATAAGGCCGCGAGGACAGATCGTCCCGAAGCCTTTCGGCCAGTGCTTTTAAATTTCCCTCACCCACATCTCCCGCGACGGTGACCGTAATCATGTCATGTCGCCCTGCCAGCTCGGTAACCGTGGGGCGCTCGGCTTCGACGGGGAAAGTGGAGATGGCATCCACGCGGGTTTTGACTTCCGAGGTCAAGCGCTGGATGTCGTAGCCCGACTCTGCTTCAATCAATACGGTGCCAAGGCCTTCGCTAGCGGTTGAACGTATCTCTTTGACGCCATTCAGGTCGTGCACCGACTCCTCAATGCGCACGCAGATTTGCTCTTCTACCTCTGCCGGCCCTGCGCCCGGATAGGGCAGCGCGACGCTGACGGTATTGAGCGCAAAGTCGGGGAAAAACTGCTTATCCAGGGCCGGAATGCCGGATAAACCGCCCACCACAATTAACAGCATCAGCAGATTAGCGGCGATAGGGTTCCGAACAAACCAGGCGACCAAAACAGCTTACTCCAGCGTCAGCGCCACGTCGGCGACGTCGCGCAGCGTCACGGCCATACCTTCTATAGCCACGGCGGGCTGCTGAATCACGACACGATCTGCATCGCTCAGCCCCTGAACCCATACCTGCCGGGCTTCGGTTTTCAACACGCGCACCGGTTTTGCTGCCAGCCGACTATCGGCATCAACCAACAGCACGGTTGCGTCGCTGCGCAGCGCTGTCCGAGGCAGTGTAGTAACGCGCTCCAGTTGGCGGCCCTGTATTTCGGCCTCCACAAACAGCCCAATAGCCAATGGTGGCCGGCCTGAGTTTTCGTCGACGCTAAACGGCTGCGTGACCTCCACAACGGCATAAACCACGCGGCTGTCCAGGTCGATGCTTGCATCAGTGCGCGCCACCTCTCCCTGCCAGGTCCACTCCTGATCGGCGAATCGGGCCCGCAGGGTGACTGCTGCACCCCCCTGGTCGTCTTCGCTACGCTGAAAGTCCAAAGGCAGGTCCAGCAATGCTATCTGCCGGTCGGTAAGGGGCACGCGAATCTGCACGACGTCGGTATCGTAGACCCTGGCCACCGCTGTCCCCGGCGTCACGTATTGGCCAATATCCACCATTTTCTCACGTACTCGGCCGTTAAACGGCACAGTGATACGGGTGCGCTGCAGATCCAAACGCGCCTGCTCCAGGTCGGCGCGCGCCGCCGCCAGAGACGCCTCAGCGGCGGCTAACTGCGGCTTGCGCAGGAACAACGCATTCGCTTCATCGTTGCCGAGATCGCGCCACTCTCGAGCTGCCTGCCGGGTGCGGCCCTTCTCCTGCGCCACCAATTGGGAGGCTTCCGCTACTTGCGCTTCGGCGCGCACTGTTTGCAGGCGATAGTCCGCGTCTTCGAGCTTCACGAGCGTGCTGTCTGCGGCAAAGAACCCACCTTCAGCAAAATTCGGCGCCACATCTACAACGATGCCACCCACCTGAGACACGATACTGATCTCTCGCAGAGGCTGCACGGTACCCTGGCTGACAGCGGTCAAAGTGACCCTCTCAGGAGCCGCGCGCATAATTACTACCTGCGGAGGCGGCAAAGCGGCTGGCGGTGTTGCTTGTGGCCTGGGCTTGCCAGTGAGTATCAAGAACGCGAGGGTGCACCCCACTGCAACAATGAGCAGCGGAACACGCACAGGTTTGGGGAGAAACCGCATCGCTAACAGGTTACCGCGTTCAGGCCAGAGCGCGGTTGAGCATGTGTTGTAGCTGGGGAAGCAGTTGGAAAGGCTTCCAGCTGCCCTCCGCCTGCGCCAGGCGGTCAGCGATACAGTACATAAACAGCGGATTATGGGTCATACCCAAATGGCTACCGGGCAGCGCAATATTCTCGGTGTGTTCATCTTCTTGATCATCGACGCAGAAGCTCCAGTGGGCAACGCCATCGCCTTTGCTGTAAATCGAGGTTGACGGTACCGGCGGCGGCTCGGCCCAGGTTTCCGCATGATCCAACATGGGATCGCGGTGCTGCGTCGGGTTAATGCTTTGATACAGCTTCGCCACCGAACCGTTTACTGAACCGTATTGGTTCATCTTAAAAGGCGACCCCAGAGTGACGATCTGCCGAACGGTTTCGGGGTTTCGGTGGGCGAGCAGACGAGCATAAATACCCCCCAGACTCC
This sequence comes from Cellvibrionales bacterium, assembly GCA_043585095.1. Classification (GTDB taxonomy): domain Bacteria; phylum Pseudomonadota; class Gammaproteobacteria; order Pseudomonadales; family Halieaceae; genus JANQIO01. The sequence continues at coordinate 462,510 of CP121321.1, read as the reverse complement.
AGCCCACCAGGCTGACGGTTGTCCCGTGCTGCTCCGCCAGATCCTGAATGCGCTGCTCCAGCCTCTGATACAGCGCATCGCTAATGCCTGGATTCCTGCCCTCATCCCAGGCGTAAACAGCAAAGTCGCGCGACTCAAGATAGCGCCGCAACGAAGCGGTAGAGCCGTCCGCGGCAAAAAACCCGGGCAATACCAGCACTGGATGCCCATCTCCGCGAGCAGCCAACTTCAGCATGGGCCGCGCCGGGGCAACGGAGATCAACTCAAATAACGCGCGTCCTTCGGCCAAAGATTGCCAAATTGTGGGGCGTGGCGCCGACTCCGTGCTACTCATGGTGTTTCCCGTGTACCGCTGTATGTAGCACATTATACGCCGCAGTCTCCCGCTAAGATGACTACTTACCGAAACTTCATGCAGCCTGGCTTCCTATGCAGCTTTGTCTCCGATGCAGGCGCGGAGACATAAAAAACGGCTAAAGCGTAATTTCTTTGGTTTTTAGTATGCGCTTTCTAAATCTAACTCGTATCTTGAATCCATAACGCCGCGATCTGCGGCTTTTGCATAGCGCATACAACCAGGCTAAAGGAGTATTTATCATGGCAACTGCTTCCCCGAAGAAAAAAGCCAGCCCGAAGGCGAAGACTCGCAAGACGGCGGCACGCTCTACCACTACCAAGAGCACTGCTGCAAAGAAAACCGCAGCGAAGAAAACCACTGCCAACAGCACTCGCAAGACTGCACCTAAGGCAGCACCCGTATTTGCTGCGAAGGCGCAAGAGAACGCACGCAACGTATTTCTGGCAGGACTTGGTTTTTATGGCAAAGCGTTTGAGCAGGCCCAGAGCCAGCTGGAAAGCGCTCAAACTCGCCTGAATCAGCGTCGCGAAAAAGTAGAAGGTTTGTTCAGCGATCTGGTTAAGCACGGTGAGAAGGTCGAAACCGATGCCAAGAAAGCGATCAAAGACATTGATCTGCCGGAACTGAAGATGGCCAAGCCAGAAGACATCCGCAAGGAAGTTCAGGCGCGGCTAGAGAAAGCCCGGGAGAGTTTTGAAACGCTGCGAGGCAGTCTCGTAAGCAAAGCCGCTTAACGCGGACCATCCAGGTCATAACCGCGCACCTTGTGCGCGGTCTTTTTGGGGTCACTTTGTGACCCCTTTTTTTTGTATGATCGTTATCTACATCAGGAGACAACCATCATGAGCGATGAAAAATCACGTGGCGACAAAGCCAGCGATGTTGCAAAAAGTATCTGGTTAGCGGGCCTCGGTGCCTACGGCAAAGCCTTCAGCGATGCCCGGGACAAGATAGATGGCGCTAATCTGGAGCCACCACGCCTGTTTCGCGAGTTAGTGGAAAAGGGAAGTCAACTGGAAGACGACGTCAGAGACTCACTTTCCAATATCCGCAAGAGCGGTGCCAGCTCGGTTGAAGAGCGCATCAATCGCGTTCGCGAGGGTTTTCACCTCTCCAGGGGCGACGAGATTGCGGTGCTTGCTGAAAAAATGGATATGCTGATCGAACGTGTCGACGCGCTCGCCGCGGCGATTGATCAAAATTCTGCGCCTACTAAGCGCGCCTCGGCTAAGCGCGCCTCAACAAAGACCTCACCCAAACAGAAAGCCGCCGCGAAAAAGACTCCGGGCAAACAAAAAGCCCCCTCGGCTAAAGGTAAGACCGCGAAGAAGTCCCCGACAAGGGCGAAGGCAAAAACGACGCAACGTCAACCAACCAGCAAAGCCACAGCGACGCGAAAGCGCTAGGTCGTCGACCATGAGCACCGTCACGACTGGCGTGAAGTCACTATCTCAGTGAAAACACGGGACCGCATCCTTCACGCCAGCCTGGCTCTTTTCAACGAGGAAGGTGAGCCACATACGACTACGGTCGATATCGCCAACGTGCTGGATATCAGCCCTGGTAATCTCTATTACCATTTCCGCGGTAAAGACATCATTATTGCGGAGCTTTTCGAACAGTATGAGCGCGGTCTCAGCGAAATACTCAGCGCACCGCTAGAGCGCCCACTCAGTGTTGAGGACAACTGGTTCTACCTCTACGTAGTGTTCGAAGAGATGTACAACTACCGATTTCTATATCGCAATCTCAGTGACATTCTTGACCGCTACCCGGACTTAAAGAAGCGCTTTCGGAGACTGTTGAGGATGAAGCATGCCGCAATAAAAGCGGTGTGGGACACGCTATCCAGGGAATCTGTGGTCAGCACCAGCGAAGAGGAAGCCGCCGCGCTGGTAGATAACATGGTCATGCTGCTTAACTACTGGCTTACCTATGACGACCTGCAGCATGACCGGCGCGCTCCAGCGTTAATCATCCACCGCGGCGTGTATCAACTGATGAGCATGGTGGCTCCCTATCTAGGCGAGCACCAACGCAGCTTCTATGAACAGGTTAGAGAGATTTACCACGGCATTATCGCGCCCGCTGCAGCACGATAACGTCTGCGCCATAAAAGTGCAGACTCGCTCCATAGGTTTTTGCCCACCACCCCCAGGTGTCCCGCGAGAAAAAGCACACATGGGTAGGGTCGTTCTTATAGTGCCAGCCACTGAATGCCTCAGCATCGACAACTAGCTTGGTCATCACTGCGAGCAAGCCGCCTGGGCGAAGTTTCTGCCATAGCCCAGATAACACGGGGCCTGGGCTGTGCAGGTGTTCAGCGACCTCAGTGGCGGTTATGAAATCATACGACGCACCCAAAGGAGCAGGGTCAGAGAAAAAAAAGGGGTCGTACAGCGCCACAGAATGGCCCCGCTCCCTGAGCATCTCTGCTAGTGCAGGCCCTGGACCGCAGCCAAAATCCAACCCGCTCGCGTGCGCGGACAGTAGCGACAACAAGGGTTCAGTCAGACGTGACAGGAAGCGTCGATAGCCGGGATCGGTGGGATCGTTCTCGTGCAGTAGGTACTCCGCGCGCTCCTGTTCAAGCGACAAAAAGTACGCCGGGGGAACGAAGACAAGCTGGCAGCGATCACAGCGCCGATACGACCGCCGGGCATCACTGTGAAAGTGTTGATGTTTTTCGGAGTCACACAGGGGACATTGCATGCGCAGCGGCTCTTTGGGTCTATAATCAGCGTAGGAACCACGACTCGCGTGGCGAAAAACAGAACGGAGACTAGCATGACGATTAAAGTTGGCGACAAGATCCCCAGCCTTTCACTTCACGTAATGGGCGCCCAGGGCCCGGAAGGCATCAGTACAGACGAAATCTTTGCAGGCAAAAAAGTCGTTCTGTTTGCGGTACCTGGCGCATTCACCCCGGGCTGCTCCATGACCCACTTGCCCGGGTTTGTTGCAAATGCCGACAAGATCAAAGCGAAAGGCGTTGACACCATCGTATGCATGTCGGTGAACGACGCCTTTGTCATGGGCGCCTGGGGAGAAGCCCAAAATGCGTCAGAAATCTTGATGCTGGCGGATGGCAACGGAGAGCTGACAGCGGCGATGGGATTGGAGTTGGACGGTACGGGCTTCGGTATGGGAACGCGCAGCCAGCGCTTTGCGTTGATCGCCGAAGATGGCGCGGTTACGCACCTTGCCGTTGAACCCGGCGCCGGCATCGAAGTGAGCTCCGCAGAAGCGATGATGGAATTGCTGTAGCCAAACAGACCGACTGCGATGCAAAAAAAAGCCCCGCAATGCGGGGCTTTTTCGTTTTAGCTAGACGGATTGTCTCCGCTTGGAAAAAAGCGGCGCCCTACTGGGCGCCGAACGGGAGACAAAATGAAGAGGCTTAGAAAGAGTAGCCAACCGTCATTTTGTAGAAATCACCTACCTCACCACTTTCGTCGTCCATTTGGTCGCCGGCAGTGAAGCGGGCAAAGGCGCCGCTGGGCAGAGAGAATTGCGTGTAAAGGCCTAACCACTCGTACAAGACCGCGTCACCAACGGCCTCAGTGTCCACTTCCAGGTACTCCCAGTGAGCACCGACAGACCAGGTAGAGTTGATTTTGTAACCACCGTTGACCCATGTGTGGACAAAGTCATTGGTGCCGTCATCGTCGTCGCCGGCCAGATAATAGCCGCCGTAGAATTCAGCCTCCCAGTTTTCGTCCGAATAGTTAACCGTCAGGCTAGGCACGTAGCCATCGCCAAAGTTCGCACCAGCAGATCCGTCTTCCTCGTTTGGACCGGACTGTAGCGTACCGTTAGTGATGCCGATCTGGGGCTTCACGGTCAATTTGTCGTCCATGAAGTACATGTTCACGCCTGCGCCGAATTCCGTCCACAGATCAGCGCCACTGCCACTACCAAGGCCATCGCTCGTCCACATGATTCCGTAAAAAGAGAAATCCATGTTGTCGCTTACTTCGAGCAAGCCATTGAATGCTGGGTAAAAGCCGAAGAAGGTGTCCTGGTTCAGCGTAACTGTGAACGAGTTATCGGGAACGTCCTCTTCCTGCGCCATAACGGCCGCAGCCGGCGCCATTGCCAAAACGCCAGTGATGGCGGCGGGAATCAAACTCTTCCAAGATGCGTGCTGCTTCATTTTTTGTCCTCCAATGCGCCGCTGTGAGCGGTCGCTGTTTCACTATTTGTGTGGTCTGGTGTTCATCAGGGTCACCAAGGAGCAGAACCCGACGCTACCGAAGTAAGCACGACATATTCAGCAATAGCCGTGCCAAACAATGTTCGGATTCGATTTATTCGAATAATAAAATTGTGTTGCCAAAGCCATGCCCCTGCTTTTACGATACGATTAAACCGAATAACGGCGCGGCATAGATCGATTTTTTGGTTACTATTAAAGGAGACAAAAAAATTTCACGCAAAGGGCCAACACATGGGCCGTCGTAACACCAGCTACGGGAAAATCGATTTGAGGTATAAAGGTGATAATGTTGACCTGAATCAACTCCATTATTTTGCGCCACCACGGGGCGCTTCAGCACCAACATGGTGCGCTCATTAATCGCGCACCGGCGAAGCCATCGACGCTAAACTACGAGGAGCTCCCAGAGTGACCACAACGAGAGAGACCACAACGAGCAGGGAAACTTCCGATAGAAGCCACTTCGGACATGACAGCACCACCGATGAGGTGTTGGAAGGCCTGAGCCTGAGCGGCAAACATGTTCTGGTAACAGGTGGTACAGCGGGCTTGGGCGTTGAGACCGTGCGTGCGCTGGCTGCAGCGGGAGCTTCAGTAACCCTGACCGCCAGAGATCTCGATAGAGGCAACGCAGTCGCTGAATCGATCCGTGAGGCCACAGGTAACCTGTCTATAGACGCCGTTGCGTTGGAGTTGGGTCACCTGGAAAGTGTTCGCCAGTGCGCCGATAAGGTGCTCGACAAACACCCGGCGATAAGCATTCTAATTAACAACGCCGGGGTAATGGCAACACCACAGTTAGTCACAGACGATGGTTTTGAGCTGCAATTTGGCACCAACCACCTGGGACACTTCTTACTGACCAACCTATTGGTCCCCGCGCTCACTGCAGGCGCCCCATCCAGAGTGGTGTCATTGAGCTCGCGTGCTCACCACATGGACGGTGTTAACTTCGACGATATCGATTTCCAGTACCGGGACTACAATAAATGGATCGCCTACGCCCAGTCCAAAACAGCCAATGTGCTGTTTACCGTCGCCCTGGAGCAGCGCTTGGCAGGTCGAGGCGTGCACGCTTACGCCGTGCACCCCGGGGTTATCGAAACCGAGCTATCACGCCATATGGACGCTGATGATCGCGCCATGATTCAGCAGCGCGGCGAGCAACTGGGTGGTATGCAGATGAAATCGATACCGGCGGGAGCGGCGACCTCCGTTTTTGCAGCAACCGCGCCAGAGCTGGAGGGACGCGGTGGTGTCTATCTGGAAGATTGCCATGTAGCAGAGGTAAACGACGAGCCTGACGCGGCAGAAGGCGTCAGGTCCTGGGCCATCGACCCGGATAAAGCAGAGCGCCTTTGGGCGCTATCGGAACACCTGGTGGGACAGCAGTTTCATCTATAGAAAACAGGGTGCGAACTGATTAGGTCACTCAGGCTGCTAAACGCCAATAGCACAGGGTTGCGACCACGAAGACACCCGCAAGATTGAGAATGAAGCCTTCGCGCACCATACGCGCCACCGAGATAAGATTGCTGCCGTACACCACTGTATTGGGCGCCGTGGCTACGGGAAGCATAAAGGCGCAGCTCGCGGTCATTGCCGCGGGCACCATTAAAATTTCTGGCGAGATACCAGCGGCCACGCCCGCCGCCGCCAGTATCGGCATCAATAATGTAGTCGAAGCGGTGTTGCTGGTGGTTTCCGTCAAGAACGTGACCACCAGACAAATCATTGCCACCAGCGCCCAGAGCGGCAAATGCTGCAAAGACACCAACCATTCACCAAGCAAACCACTCAAACCTGAGCTCACGAAGGCTTTAGCCAGACAAATACCCCCGGCAAACAGCAGCAGCACCCCCCAGGGAATCGCCACGGCGCGGTCCCAGTCAAGCAACCTGCCGCCGCGTCCGTTAGGCACCACAAACATCACAACCACTGCCAACAGTGCCACCGATGCGTCGTTAACCGACGACAAGCCGGTCAGCGCTCTCCAACCGCCAAACGGTTCCGTGCGCGTCACCCAGGCGAGTGCCGTCAGCCCAAACACCATCATCACGCGCTTTTCTTCCACACGCCATCGCCCGGGGTCGGGTAGTACGATATTACTGCTGCCAGTGACATTGCGGGTTAGCCAAAGCCCGATAATCGGCACCATGACCAACACCACCGGCAACGCCCAGGTCATCCACTGCGAAAACGGGACCTCTATCCCGGTGGTCTCTCGGTAGACCTCCATAAACACGAGGTTCGCCGGGGTGCCTATAGGCGTCGCCAAACCGCCAACGCTGGCGGAATACGCCATCCCCAATAACAGCGGTACCGCCAAACTCTCTCTCGCTTTTTCCAATATCGCCAGGGCCACAGGTAACAGCATCAATGTGGTAGCGGTATTGGAAATCCACATGCTCAACAGCGCAGACGCGGCCATGAAACCAAACACCAGACTACGATCACTGTGTGCCCCAAACAGCTGCATCATATTCAGCGCGAGGCGCCGATGCGCGCCACTGTGCTCCATTGCGCGAGACAGCATGAAGCCACCCAGCAACAGCAGTATCAGGGGGCTACCGTAGGCGGCTCCGACTTCAGTTGGCGTTAGTACGCCCAACATAGGTAACAGTGCAAGCGGCAACAGCGACGTGACCGGGATAGGCACAGGCTCGAATATCCACCACACAACACACCACAGGGCGATCATGGCAGTGACGGCAATATGTTCGCTGTATCCCTGAGTGAACAGCAAAAGTGCAAAGGCCGTGGCTAGAGCCGGCCCACAGATAAGCGCCAGATTCTTCATTGTCACGCTTTTGCTACGTTCATGGCAGTAGCCCAGCAGTCCTGCACATCACTGGGCCCAACCGCCAGAGAAAGGAATGGCTTGCCCGACGAAAAAATCGGCCTCTTCGGACGCCATAAACACGGCCAGGGCGGCATCTTCTTCCGGCCGCGCGAGACGGCCGGCTGGCACTTCTTTGAGAAGCTCCGCAAAGGCATCGGTCTCCTGAAAAGCTTGTGAGAAGTACTCCGGGTTTTCAACAAAATGCTGCGCTATCAGGTTGATTTGCACGTTGAAGCGCGCGGCTTCAATACCAACGCTTCTGACGTAACCGACCTGTGCGCTGCGCGCTGCGCTGTAGGGGGCGGTACCAGGTGCCGCCTTCAAACCCGTGGCGCTGCCTACCACCAGAATCTTACCGCTGCGACGTGCCATCATTGCCGGCAGCGCAGCGCGAACCAGTCGGTGGAGTGGATGTACCAGACGGTCAAAGAGCAGGTTCCAGCGCTCATCGGATACCTTTACCGCGTAATCCGCATCCGCAGGCGTCGCAAGGTTGATAACGAGTACATCGATAGCCCCCGCTGCGCCAACTGCCTCGTCTGCCGCTGTGGCCTGAGTCAGATCTCGCCGGTCTTCCAGCACCTCAGCGCCTTCCGCTCGAAACGCGCTGATAAACGTGGGACCCATGAAATCGTCAGCCTGAGTGACCAGAATGCGTTTGCCCTGTAGGCGATTACTCACTGTTATTCTCCGCATTGTTACAGGCTGTAGTGTACTCACTGCCGCGTCACTGTTCACCGTGCATTAGCCACAGTAGAATCTCCAGCTATGTCACAGTCCCCCACTCTAGTCGACCGCTTCGGCCGCACCGTTGATTACATTCGCCTGTCGGTAACCGACCGCTGCGATTTCCGCTGTGTGTATTGCATGGCAGAGGATATGACGTTTGCGCCACGCTCCGAGATTCTCAGTCTGGAAGAGCTAGAGCGCGTGGGCAGGGCCTTTGTAGAACTCGGCGTGAAGAAAATACGCCTCACCGGTGGTGAACCGTTAGTCAGGCAAAACGTCATGCATCTGGTGAAAGCGCTGGGCCAGCTTGAAGGCTTGGAGCAGCTCGTTATGACCACCAATGGCTCACAGCTCGATCGCTTTGCCGGGCCGCTGCGCGCAGCCGGTGTAAAACGCCTGAACATCAGCATCGACAGCTTACGGGCGGATCGCTTCCGACGCATTACCCGGACGGGAGACTTATCTAAAGTTTTGACAGGGATCGATGCTGCGATCGCTGCAGGTTTTGAGCGCATCAAACTGAATGCGGTCATCCTCAAGGGCCGCAACGAAGACGAAGTTATGGATTTGGTTGAGTTCGCGTTGCAGCGCGGTCTGGATATTACGTTTATTGAAGAGATGCCGCTTGGGCTGATAGACGAACACGACCGCGAATTAACGTTTTGTTCCAGCGAAGAGCTTCGTAACCAGATCAACCAAACGTTGCCACTAACGCCCAACGACACCAGCACCGGTGGCCCATCGCGCTATTGGAGCAGCCCTGGGTCGGATAGCCTTATCGGCTTTATCTCCCCCCACAGCCACAACTTTTGCCATCTGTGTAATCGCGTCAGGGTTACCGTTGAAGGCAGGCTGCTGCTGTGCCTGGGCAACGAACACAGCATGGACCTGCGCGCCATGCTGCGCGACCCCAGCGTGAACGATAGCGCACTCAAGGCCGCCCTGGTCCGCGCCATGGACCTGAAGCCGGAGAAACATCACTTCAGTCTCAGTGAAGAGCCCGATATTGTGCGTTTCATGAACATGACCGGCGGCTGATCGAAGCTGTCCGAGAACATAAAACACCATTTTTATCCTCAGCATTTACCCGCCAAACATTAAGGTACTTACACTATGAATCGTGTCCTGGAACACCTGGGTAGTCAGTACCCTATCATCCAGTCTCCTATGGGTTGGATCGCTCGCGCCCAGCTCGCGTCTGCCGTCTGTAACGCCGGAGGCTTTGGGATTATCGAAACATCATCAGGTGAAACCGAAAACTGCCAGCGCGAGATCAAAGCAATGGCAGAGCTCACTGACCAACCCTTCGGCGTGAACCTGCCACTGCTGTTTTTACGAGACGACACTATGGTGCGCTTTGTTGTCGACCACGGCGTGCGCTTTGTGACCACCTCGGCGGGCAATCCCGCCAAGTTCATCGGCATGCTCAAGGAAGCCGGCATTACCGTCTACCATTCTGTCGCCACGCTGCGCAGCGCCATGAAAGCCGTCGAATGCGGCGTGGATGGCTTGATCGTTGAAGGCACCGAAGGCGGCGGCTTCAAAAACCCCGACCCGGTGGGCTTGTTGGTATTACTCCAGGGTATTCGCCGGCGTTGCGATATCCCTATGGTCGCCGCAGGGGGCATCAGCGACGGCATTGGCATGGCTGCCGCTTTCGCCGCAGGCGCGGAAGGCATACAAATGGGCACGCGGTTTGTTTCGGCTCTGGAAAGCCCTGTGCACCATAATTTTAAGCAGGCAATTATCGATGCCGGTGATACTGACACCTGGCTGGTGAACAACGCTGACTTGCCGCCGGTCAGAGCGCGAAAGTCGGACACCACCGCCGCGCTGCGGGAAGGCGCCGCCGGCGACGGCGTGCTGTCAAATATCCTCGACCTGTATTTTGGCGGCGACATGGAAGCCAGCGTTGCCTTGATTGGTCAATCCGCTGGGCTTATCGATGCAGTCGAGCCAGTTGCCGCAATCATGGAACGCACCGTGAGCCAGTTTTTCCAGGTACAGGAACAGGCTGCCGAGCGCGCAGCAAAAAGGTGTTTTTAAACAGCGATCGGGCAGCACGGGTATGGCAGGCGCTTTCGGCTACAATGTCGAGCTTTTGCTCACGCCCGTTCTCACACAGACACAGACAGCCAGTAAGGACTGCATCTTGAAGACCCCGGACTTCCCTCAGCTTGCCTCAGCCGATGTCATCATCGAAGGTTTCGAATCACAGGGCTATATCTGTAGCCACGACATTGCTACGGCGGTCTTTCTATCCTGTCAGCTGAGAAAGCCCATCCTGGTTGAAGGCCCGCCAGGCGTTGGCAAGACCGAACTCGCCAAAACCACGGCTACCCTGCTGGATCTGCCGTTGATCCGGCTACAGTGCTACGAAGGCCTGGACGAAGCCAAGGCGCTCTATGAATGGAAGTACGGCAAGCAGCTTCTCTATACGCAGGTTTTAAAAGAAAAGCTGGGAGACCTGCTACAGGGTGCCAAAGGTCTAGCGGAATCAGTCGAGCGCCTGCACCACTTCGGCGATATTTTTTACTCAAAGGACTTTCTCGAGCCCAGACCCCTACTGAAAGCCATGCAAGCGCCCGAAGGCACCGTGCTGCTAATCGACGAGGTGGACAAGTCAGACTATGAATTTGAGTCATTGCTGCTGGAACTGCTGTCCGATTATCAGGTTTCTATTCCGGAAATAGGCACTGTCAAAGCGACCACGGCGCCGCTAGTGTTTCTTACCAGTAACAACACTCGCGATATTTCTGATGCCCTCAAGCGACGCTGTCTGCATCTGTATATACCGTTTCCAACGGTAGCATTGGAAGAGCGCATTATCCGCGCTCGAGTCCCCGATGTGGACGACAATCTGCGCCACCAGCTAGTCAATTTTGTGCACGCCTTGCGCCAGCTCGATCTTAAAAAGGTACCGGCGATAAGCGAGACCATTGACTGGGCCAGAAGCCTGTTGCTGCTGCACGCTGAACAGCTAGATGAGGAACTGGTGCGCTCTACGCTGAATGTGTTGCTCAAGTTTCAGGACGATATTGAATCAACCGCGCCGGAATTGCGCGGCTTACTCAGTAAGCTCGACGACGCCTGATGCCCTCCCGGCTAGTTAGCTTTATCAACGTCTTGCGCAGTCACGATCTGCGAATCTCGCCCGCCGAGTCATTGGACGCTGTAGAGGTGGTAACTCGCCTGGGCTACGCGGACCGGGAAACGTTGCGCGCCGGACTCTCTCACACGCTGGCCAAGACGGCCGAGGACAAAGCAACCTTCAAGCGTTGCTTTGATCAGTTCTTCAGCTACCAAATTGCCGATGCGAGGGCCGATAGCTCTCAGGCCAACAGTGACGAATCCATACCCGGGGTGGATCAGGAAGCTCTGGAAGAAGCGGACAGCGCCCTGGGTGAAATGCAGGGTGAGGGCGGCGGCCATATGGATCTGGCGGGAGAGATGGCGGCCGATGCCGGACTCGCAAATCAGCTGAATACAGCGCTGATGGAAATGCTCCAAAACGATGACCGCAACAGCCTGTCTCTGGCGATTGCGCAAGCCGGTGACGCGGTTGGCCTGCCTGAAATCGAAATGTTTACCCAAAAAGGGCAGTTCACACGCCGCATCCTTGATGAACTGGGTGAACAGCATATTCGCGCTGCGGTAGTGGATCTGGAAAATCGAGGTAGCGCCGCCCTGGGCGAACTGCAAGGCTATCGCGACAGGCTCCGGGAGCTGGTGCGCGATCACGTCGAACGCGAATACCTGCTACACGCCGAGGGCCGCAATGCCCGGTTCATGGACGATGTGCTAGCCAAAGCCAAACTCAGTCACATTGAACACCACTACTCGCAACGCGTGCAGGATTTGGTGCGTAGGATGGCGAAAAAGCTGGCCGCAAGACACGCCAAAAAACGCAAAATCACACGCCGCGGGCAGTTGAATATGAGCAAGACACTGCGCCGCGGGATACCCAATGACGGCATCATGTTCGACCTGCACTGGAAGTCGGTGAAGCGGCAAAAGCCGCAAATCCTTGCGGTATGCGACGTCTCAGGCTCTGTTGCCGCTTACGCAAAATTCTTATTGATGTTTCTCTACAGCCTGTACGACGTGCTACCCAGAGTGCGCAGTTTTGCCTTTTCCAATCACCTTGGCGAAGTCAGTGACCTGTTCGCCCAGCACAAAATTGAAAAAGCCGTTGAATTGGTGAACTGGCAGTACGGCGGCGCCACTGACTACGGAGGCAGCCTCGTTGACTTCGCAAAGCTCGCCCTGGACGACATCGACAGCCAAACCACGGTCATCATTTTAGGCGACGCTCGCAATAACAATGGCGATCCCAGGCTAGACATCATGCAAAGTATTTTTGCGCGGGCGCGCCAAGTCATATGGCTTAACCCGGAATCACGAGTTATGTGGGGCAGTGGCGACTCAGAAATGCCGCGTTACCAAAGCTGCTGCCACATCGCGGCTGAGTGCTCCAGTCTCGCGCACCTGCAGCGAATCGTAGATCAATTATTGCGCACTCATCGCTGAGTTAGCAGCTGCTAGATCATGGAGTCTTCGTCTTCGTCGTCTAATGTGGGTTCCAAGCTGAGGTTCAAGCCACCGCCAGCGGATTCGCCACCCTCACCGCCTTCTTTGGCAAATTTAATCTTCAGTCGCACATTGTTCTGGGAGTCCGCGTTCTTCAGCGCCTCTTCCTCACTGATCTTGCCGTCTCGATAAAGATTAAACAACGCCTGATCAAAGGTCTGCATGCCCAACTCACTGGATTTCTCCATGATTTCTTTAATGCCCTCAAATTCGCCACGCAAGATGAGTTCGGAGATCGTAGGTGTCCCCAGCAGAATCTCTATCGCAGCACAGCGATTGTTATCTACTGTGGGAATCAAGCGCTGGGAAACAAAGGCGCGCAGGTTGGCTGACAGGTCCATCAAAAGCTGTGGACGGCGTTCCTCCGGGAAAAAGTTAATGATCCTATCCAGGGCCTGATTGGCGTTATTGGCGTGCAACGTGGAAATGGCCAGATGACCTGTTTCAGCAAATGCCAAAGCGTGCTCCATGGTTTCCCGGTCGCGAATCTCACCGATCAGGATCACGTCTGGTGCCTGCCGCAGCGTGTTTTTTAGCGCAGCGTGCCAATTCCTGGTGTCAACGCCGACCTCGCGTTGATTGACGATGCACTTCTTGTGCTTGTGCACGTACTCGACGGGATCTTCGATAGTAATGATATGACCGCCGGAATTACTGTTGCGGTAATCAATCAACGCCGCCAGTGAAGTGGACTTACCCGAGCCCGTCGCGCCTACCATCAAAATCAGTCCGCGCTTCGCCATGATCGTATCCAGCAAAACCGGTGGTAGATTCAGGTCTTCCCAGTTGGGAATGGTGGTCACAATATTCCGCGCCACGATACCCACCTCGTTGCGCTGCACGAAGATATTAATCCGAAAGCGGCCCACACCGGCGATAGAAATCGCCAGATTCTGTTCCAACTCGGTCTCAAATTCTTCTTGCTGGGTGCGATCCATGATCTCGTAGGCGACGTCTTTGATCTCACCCGGCTTCATGACTTCTTTGCTAATCGGCTTTAATTTGCCCTGAAACTTGGCACAGGGGGGGCACCGGTGGACAGGTACAAATCAGAGCCATCATTCTTAGCCAGCGTTTCCAGCCATTGAGATATGCGCATAACGGATGTCACCACGAGTCTTTCAAGTCGACTCACTTTAGCAGCAAATGCTGAAGGCGAGAATCAGTGTGCGGTAACACGCTAAGGATTTTTGCACTTTATTCCCGCCGCGGTTGGCCCAGTTGGACCGCCGCACTGGCGGCAGAAGGCTGCCTGTCATAGGCTGCAGGCAGAAATCAGCTTGCAGGAGAGCGCGGCGTGGAAGAGCAAAGACCCACCCCCATTGTTGAGGATATTGAAACCACGCGGCAGCGCCTGGCGGATTGGTTCAGCCAGCGCCGCGGTTACGATGTGCGTATCAGCGACATGACGGTACCTGAGGCTACTGGCATGTCCAACATCACGCTGTTGTTCGACATCGAGTTTGAGCAGGACGGAAACCTGCACACTGAAGCCTGTGTAGGCCGTCTGCAGCCCGACGGTGGCGAGCCGATTTTTCCAAGTTATGACCTGGAGTGGCAGTATCGGGTCATGGCCGCCCTGGGTGAACACAGCGATGTGCCGGTACCCACAATGCTTGGACTGGAAACCAACAGCAGCGTTTTAGGTGTTCCCTTCTACGTAATGAAAAAGTCCGAGGGCCGCATCCCTACCGATATGCCACCCTACAATATGGATGGCTGGATGATGCATGATATCGGCCCGGCACAGCGCACCGCGTTGTGGAACGCAGGGCTGGACACTCTGGCCCACTTTCATAAAGTTGATTACCGAACGCTGGGCCTTGACGACCGTTTGTCCACTCAGGAAAGCCAACCGTTGCAGCATCAACTGGACTATTGGCGTGAGTACCACGACTGGGCGCTGGCCGGGCAACGCAGTGAGATCTGTTCTCAGGCTCTGGATTGGCTGCAGGCAAATCAGCCTGCCGATGAACCAGCGGCCCTATGCTGGGGGGATGCCCGCATAAGCAACCTGATTTTCACTGAGGACTGCGCGGCTGTAGAGGCGGTGCTGGACTGGGAAATGGCGACGTTGGGTAACCCGGTTCAGGATCTGGCCTGGTACTGTCAGCTTGATCGCTGTTTCAGCGAGGGGCTCGGCATAGAACGACTGGAAGGACTGCCATCCTATGAGGATACCGTTGCGCGCTGGGAGTCCATCACCGGCTACTCCAGTGAGAGTTATGACTACTACTGCGTTTTCGCGACAATGCGCTTCGGCCTTCTGATTGCGAGGGTCATGCACGCAACGGGTCAGCCCGCCGAAGAGGCGAAAAACAACTTTGCTGTGCAGATTCTGGTTAAAGCACTCGAAAGCGTTGGCCAGACTGTTCCGTAACGCTATCAGCGCTCGCCAAACCTTGTCATGACTGGCGACTGCCCCTACACTCTTGCGCGAGCTGCCAACCCTGGCACAAAGAGGAGCCGGTTTGTCACAACGTCACCAGCGGCGCCTCGCTGATCTATCTGATGCAGACCAATCGCCGCTGCTCACAGACATTCGGCGTGGACTGGAAAAAGAAAGCCTTCGCATTCAAGCGAACGGACGCTTAGCGCAGTCTGGACACCCTGCCGCGTTAGGATCAGCGCTGACTCACAGCTTCATCACCACCGATTACTCGGAAGCGCTGATGGAGTTTATTACGCCTGTCTCTAACAGCATTGAGCAAACTCTGGACGTCCTCCAGAACCTGCATCGATTCACCTATGCAGAGATCGGCGACGAACTCCTTTGGGGCGCCAGTATGCCCTGCGTTTTGGAAGGCGACGATCAGATTCCAGTGGCTCAATTTGGCAGCTCCAACATCGCCACCATGAAAACGGTATACCGGCTTGGACTTGGACACCGCTACGGGCGTCTGATGCAAACCATTGCCGGTATCCACTACAACTTTTCCATGCCGGAAACCTGGTGGGTCGCAGCGCAGGCAGCAGACGGTGACGACGGCGACCTGCAGGACTACATCACCACTCGCTATCTGGATCTGATCCGCAATTTTCGGCGCTGGTCCTGGCTGCTGGTGTATCTGTTTGGCGCTTCACCTGCAGTCTGTTCCAGCTTTCTGCGCGGCAGCACTGAGCATGGCCTACAGGCGTTTGATGAACGAAAGCGAAGCCTGTATGCGCCCTACGGAACTTCACTGAGAATGGGCGACCTGGGCTATCAGAGTAATGCCCAGCAAAATTTAGCTGTGTGCTACAACAGCCTCGACAGTTACATCGCCACGCTCAAGCAGGCCATCGTGCAACCGCACCCCGACTATGTAAACATTGGTCTGGGAACCGCAGACGATCGCAAGCAGTTGAATACCAGCCTGCTGCAGATCGAGAATGAATTCTACAGCCCGATTCGACCCAAGCGGGTTTCGGCATCGGGTGAAACACCGCTCGCCGCGCTACGCCGTGGTGGCATTGAATATATTGAAGTTCGCTGTATTGATGTGAGTCCGTATCTGCCCTTGGGTATCGATGCCGATCAGATGCGTTTTATCGACTGTTTTCTGCTGCACTGTCTTCTTGCCGACAGCCCACCCTGCGATGACGAGGAGCGAGCGCGTATCGGCGCCAATCTCAGCGCTGTAGTGAACCGGGGTCGCGAGCCCGGGCTGAGCCTGGACACCCCCGACGGTCCTGAATCTTTAGTCCAGTGCGCGAAAGCACTATTCGATGGCATGACACCCATCGCGGAGGCCCTGGACCGCGTCCATGGCGGGGCTGACTATCAGCAAATTCTCAATGCACAGGCCCAGAAGGTCAGCACTCCCGAGCTGACGCCTTCCGCAAGAATACTGGCCGAAATGCGTGAGCGGGACTTACCGTTTTTCACCCTGGCGATGGACTACAGTGAACGTTGGGCGCAGGCCTTCCGCGAGATGGGTGTACCCGAAGACAGGCGCGCATCTTTCAAAGCAGAAAGCGAGGCATCGCTACAACGGCAAGCCGACGTAGAGGCTGCTGATGAGGTCGACTTTGACACGTTTTTGGCACAGTACTACCAACAGTACGACGCGCTCTGAGCTGGATCCTGCTCCCACAGCGCATTGCCATCGCGGTGATTGTAATGGCGGCGGCAACAGAAATGGGGTCAACTCTATTTGAATTATCTCGCACACTTCCACCTCGCCTGGCCTGACGAAGCGCTGGTCATCGGCGGACTGGAAGGTGAGTTTTTCAAAGGCAGATTGGAACCGCTCAAGCCAGACGCTCTGCCAGATTCCCTGATACCGGGCGTAAAGTTACATCGTGCAATCGATGCCTTTACCGACCAGCACGTCGCTCTGAATACCTTACGTGAGCAATTCCCGCAGGGCGTTAGACGTTATGCAGGCATCCTGATTGATCTCGCCTTCGATCATTACTTGAGCAAACACTGGGCAGATTTCGCCGCACTGGAGCTTGAACGCTTTACCAATGAGGTATATCGGCTGCTGCACCGCGACGCACCGTTGCTTAGCCCGTCAGCGCAGCGTATGGCGTCGAGACTGGTCGATTACGATGTGCTTTCTCGGTATCGGGACTGGGAGATGGTACACGCGACGGCTGCCAGGATCGGCGAACGACTGACTAAAGAAAACCCCCTTAACCAAAGTGATGCCCTACTGACGCCGCACAAAGCGCTGCTGGAAGAGTGCTTTTTGAGCTTTTACCCGGATCTACAACGGTACTGCGAGGAAACTGTTATCCTTTTAGGCAGCATCCATCCATCAAGAAACTGAATACAGAAGCACAGCTATGACGTCTCTTCCCGGCCCCCGACTTACCTACGGTCTCATCGTTGCCGCGTGCATCTTTGCCTTGGCCTTTGCCTATTATCTGGACGGCGTACTGGGGCTTGAACCCTGCCCGCTGTGCATGACGCAACGGGTCATCGTCGGTGCGTGTGGTTTGATTGCCCTGATCGCCGCCGTGCATGGCTCTCAAGGCATAATGCATCGTGTCTATGCAGTTCTGGCGATGCTGATCGCAGATGCCGGTATCGCCGTGGCGGGCCGGCATGTCTGGCTACAACACCTTCCAGAGGACCAGGTTCCCGCCTGCGGCCCCGGCCTTGCCTACATGCTGGAGAATTTCCCCTTCACCGAAACCCTGCAACTGATACTGATGGGGGATGGTAACTGCGCTGACGTCGTTTGGACGCTGGCGGGCCTGAGCATCCCTGAGCAGACACTGATCCTGTTTATTGTTCTAGGGGGCGCTTGTGTCTGGCAGTTAATCAGGCGCCTGCCGACCGCGGAGACACTGCATGGCATCTGACACATCCAATACGCAAGCCGCATTCGAAGCAGTAGAGTCTTTACTGAAGGTCTGGCTAAAGGCGCGCCGTGACTTGCTGGTTAGCTACACGGCTATTGCGGCAAATCTGGAAAGCGGGACGCTTGCAGACGCCGGGGCGCTTATAAATCCTTTAGACCCGGCGCTAGAGCGGCTGTGCCAGCTATTGGTCGACTACGTTTCCGCCGGCCACTTTGAGGTGTTTGTCGCACTGCAAAAAGAAGCCGAAGTATTTGCAGACGGCACCGGCGAAATCGGCAACGACATTATTCCATCGATCGGCGATACCACCGAGGTCATATTGGGCTTTGAAGAAAAGTATCCAGGAACCAATATCGACAATCTCGACAACGACCTTTCGCTGTTGGGCGAAGTCCTGGAATCGCGATTTGCTCTGGAGGACCGCCTGATTGCGTTTCTACATAGAATTCACGCAAGATAGTAGGGAAGTTGAACACAAAAAAACGGCCGCTGAGTTAAACACTAAGCGGCCGTTTTTTATGCGGTGCTTTTTATAAACACGCCGTAGGGGCTTCTTATAAACCCGCCGCAGGCGCTTTCTATAATCCCGCCGCGGGCGCTTTCTATAAACCCGCCGCGGGCGCTTTCCTTAACCCCGCCGTGGGGGCGCTTTTTAGCCCTCTGCGGGTGCCTCGGGCGCGGCCTCAACAGGCTCAACGGACAGCAATTCAACTTCAAACACGAGCGTGGCGTTGGGCCCAATCTCTGCACCAGCGCCGCCAGCACCGTACGCCAACTCCGGCGGCAGCACCAATTCATACTTGGCGCCAGGGGACATCAGTTGCAAGCCTTCGGTCCAGCCAGGAATCACCGCATTAAGGGGAAATTTCACCGGCGAACCGCGACTGTAAGAGCTGTCGAATTCGGTTCCATCGATCAGCGTGCCGCGATAGTGCACTTCTACGACATCCTCAGCACCAGGCTTGTCACCCTCTCCCGCTGTCACCACCCGGTACAACAGGCCGCTTTCAGTAGACATCACATCCTCAGCAGTAGCGTAGTCCGCTCGAAAGGCATTACCTGCTTCAATGTTGGCCTCGGACTCGGCTGCTGCCGTTTCTTCCATCTCAGCGCTCAGCTCTTGCTGATAGTTCTCCATCTCCTGCCCAAGTTGCTCCTGCGTCAAGCGGGGCTCAGCACCTTCAACGGCATCACGCAGCCCTTCAGAAAACGCCGCGGTATCAACCGGCAGCCCTTGACCCGCCAGGCTCTCGCCGACGCTGTAGCCAAATCCGTAGCTGATCTTCTGTTCCGTTGTATCGAGGGCAACCTCCGCTGGCGCGGACGCCTGCTGGTTACAGCCCGTAACAGATAGCGCCAATACCAGCGCTAAACCCATCGGTGTTTTCGTCATAATAATGTCCAGATAAATAAGTCGTGTGACAGGGAGAGCACAGCAGCGCGAGGAACATCAGCGTTCCAGGCACGCTCCTATCGGAGTCTCAGCGAAGCGGAAGTGTACTATCGATGCAGACGCCAATACCAGTTAGCGGCTTTTGCGGCGCCAGAGGCCGGTGCTAACACTCTCAATTTGTGATGCAGTTACTCACCCAAACACCGCGCTTCAAATATGATCGCAGAGTAGATCAGCACATGGCCTGTGCTACATTAAAACACTTCCTGAATGTTATGAGCTTGGATTTACAGCATGCACGGTGACAATGGCGACGCTGACAGCGTGGGCCAACACAGCAATCTGCGCGTTATTCATCGCAATACGCCGCGCACCGTTTTGGTGGCTAACGCGAAGGGTGGCTGTGGCAAAACCACTCTCGCGACCAATCTAGCATCCTGGTTCGCAGGACAGGGACGGAGCACTGCGCTGATGGACTTTGACCCACAGGGATCCAGTGCTTACTGGCTTAAGCTACGCCCTGAAGAAGCAGCTCCGATTACGGGTATTTCGGCGTTCAGCGATGTCAGCAGCAATGAAACGCGCAGCTTTCGACACCGGCCGCCGCGCGACGCTGAGCGCGTAGTCGTTGATTCTCCTGCGGGCCTCGGTGGCACCGATCTGTATAATCGCATCATCGACGCGGACCTGATTCTGGTGCCAATTTTGCCGTCGCCAATCGATATTCATTCCGCGGCTAATTCCATTCGGGAAATTCAGCTTACCGGCAGCCTGCGCGAGCAAAACAAGCAGTTGCTGGTGATCGCAAATCGCGTTCGCCGCAATACGGTGATGTTCGGAAAGCTCAATACATTTCTATCCGAGCTCGGCCTGCCGCGCATTACCTACACGCGAGATAGCCAGCTGTACACACGCGCCGCCGCGCAGGGTATGGGTGTGACCGACTTTACCGGCAAGGCGGCTGCGCAGGAGAAAGACCACTGGCGGCGTATTGGCGGCTGGATTGAACATCAATTAGCGCTGCGCAGCGACAACCGGCAGCGCACTCACCAGACGCTGGGCGAATGAGCCCAAATCCTCGGCACGCAGTCCTTTCGAGGCAGCAATAGCCGAGAGATTGCCGTCCAACACAGTTTTCAAAGGCCCGACGCCAGAGTCCAGCGACGCCTGTCGATGCCAGCGCCAAATCACTTCCTGTTGTAACTTTTCCGCAGCCAACTCTGTGTCCAACATTTCTGCTGACAGCGCCTCAGCGCCTTCAATACCCGCCAGCCTCCGCCGCAGTCGCCGCAGGCGTTTTACCGCCCGCTCGCGCAGGGGCTTACAGCAGGCCTCAAGACGCACAGCCTGGTCCCCGGAAAGCTGCAAGCCCGACTGTGAGAGAAAGGCTGCGTAAAGCAGCAGATTTACATCAAGACCCTCTCCGTCCTGCAAATTCAGGCAGGCATCGGCGATACCTGCTTGCCGGTACAAAGACAGAGAGAAAGTCCAGAATGGATTCCCCTCAGCGCTGTCGGTAGAATCCGCGCCGATGATCATATTGCGCAATATTAGTCTACGGCGTGGCTCCAGAACACTGCTGGAAGATGTCAACCTCACCATTGCACCCGGCCAGCATCTGGCGCTGACCGGTGCCAACGGCTGCGGCAAATCCACATTCTTTGCCGCCCTGCTGGGCGAGCTGTCACTCGATAGCGGCGAGTTCGACGGTATGAGCGGCCTGCGACTTGCTGCCATGGCGCAGGAAGTCGATGCCTGCTCCGAGTCTGCGCTGGACTTCCTTATTAGCGGCGACGCCGACGTTGCCGCCATTCGCAGGGCGCTTCAGGAGGCCGAGGCAAACGAGGATTATGACGTGGCTGCCGAACTCCACCAGCGTATGGATGAGGCGCAGGGCTACGACATTGAGCGACGCGCCCTGAAACTGCTCATGGGTCTGGGCTTTGAGGAAACCGACGCCGACAAACCCGTAGACAGCTTTTCCGGCGGCTGGCGTGTTCGGCTTGGACTCGGCAAGGCGCTGATGACGCCCTCCGATCTACTGCTGCTGGATGAACCCACCAACCACCTCGATCTAGATGCAACCCTGTGGCTGCAGCAGTGGCTGTCGGCTTACCCAGGCACGCTGGTGCTGATATCCCACGACCGGGACTTTATCGACGCCACCTGTAATCAGGTGCTGCACGTCGAGCACCGGACGCTGTCAGCCTATAAAGGCAACTACTCCTCCTTCGAAACTCAGCGCGCTGAACGGCTGATGCAGCAGCAAGCAAGCTACGAGAAGCAGCAACGTCGCATTGCCGAAATTGACAGCTTCGTACGTCGCTTTCGCGCCAAGGCCACCAAGGCCAGACAAGCGCAAAGTCGGCTTAAGGAATTGGCACGCATGGAGCGCATTGCGCCCGCGCACGTGGATTCGCCTTTTTACTTTAGCTTCCCGCCGCCGGAGCGCGCCAGTGACCCTATTCTGGCACTCGACAAAGCGACCCTGGGATATCAGGACGCACCCGTGCTCAGCAAGGTCTCCCTAACCTTAAGGCCAGGCAGCTGCCTGGGCTTGCTGGGTCGCAATGGCGCGGGCAAATCTACCTTGCTGAAGAGCCTGGTCGGTGAGCTGCCTGTTTTACAGGGAGAACGGGTCGAGGGCGCCCATTGCCGCGTCGGTTATTTTGATCAACATCAGCTTGAAGCGCTGGACCTGAAAGCGAGCGCATTGACGCATCTGCAGCGGCTGCGCCCCGATGCTCGCGAGCAAGAGATTCTCGATTTCCTCGGCGGATTCAATTTTCGTGGTGATGCGGCGACAGAACCGGTTGCCCCCTTTTCCGGTGGCGAAAAAACGCGCTTGGCGCTGGCAATGGTCGTTTGGCAACGCCCTAATTTGCTGATCATGGATGAACCCACTAATCATTTGGACATGGATATGCGCTATGCGCTAACTCTGGCGCTACAGAGCTTCGAGGGTGCGATGGTGCTAGTTACCCATGACCGACACCTATTGCGTCATACGGTTGACGAGCTGTGGCTGGTCGACTCAGGTCGAGTCACGGAATATGACGAAGACGTACAGGCCTACGAGCGCTGGGTACTGAAGCGTGAACCCGATGCAGAAAACGGCAGCGCAGTGGCATCGTCGACGCAGCAAACCAATACCAACCGCAAAGCAGCGCGGCAGGCAGCGGCGCAACAGCGGGACAAAATACGCCCCTTGAAACGCAAGATTGAGCAAACCGAAAAAGCCATGGCAACAATGGCAGCAGAGCTTGAGAAAATGCAGCAAGCTCTAGCTGACAGCAGCCTCTATGAAGATGAAAACAAGGACACACTGGACGAGCTGCTGTTGGCACAGGGGCAGCAGCGCCAGCAGCACGAAGCGCTGGAAGAAACCTGGTTAACACTTCAGCAGGAGCTAGAAACGCTGGAGCAACCGCTTAACGCGTGAGCGCCAGCTTCTCCTTACGCGAAAGCTTTTTAATCGCTGCCTCGCGGATCTGGGCAGAAGAGCGATCTGGGCAGTCTTCAGACCACAGCAAGGTCACCGGGCGACGGCTACGCGTGTAGCGAGCGCCGCCTGCCAGTTCGCCGTTATGCTGGCGAAGACGTCTGGACAGATCGCGCGCGACGCCTGCGTACAGCGTTTCATCTGCACAGCGCAGCAAATACACAACCCAGCTATCAGTACAGCTCTCGCTGCCGGCCGGGAGGCTGGAAGTGTCAGCGGCCTGCGTCAAAAGAAGATCAGCCCCGGCGCCAACGATGTAGCCGCTCTACCCAATCCAATAACGCTTCTGGCTTGCGTGCCTTGCGCCATTCACCGGCCACAAACTTGTTGCTTTCAGATAGCGTTGGATACACGTGGATAGTGCCGAGAATTTTCTTCAAGCCAATGCCGTGCTTCATTGCCAGCACGTACTCTGCCAGCAGCTCCGCCGCGTGATAACCCACTATGGTTACGCCGAGAATGCGATCCTTGCCCGGTACCGTTAGAACCTTTATAAATCCGTGCGCCTCACCGTCAGCAATGGCGCGGTCGAGGTCGTCTATATCGTAGCGAGTCACGTCGTAGTCAACGCCCTGCTCTTCGGCGTCTCTTTCGTTCAAGCCCACGCGAGCAACTTCTGGGTCGGTAAAGGTGGTCCACGGTACCACCGAGTAATCCACGCGAAATTTTTTCAGGAAACCGAACAGCGCATTGACCGCAGTGAACCACGCCTGATGGCTGGCCATATGGGTGAACTGATAGGGGCCCGCGATATCCCCACAGGCCAGAATCGTAGGGATGGAGGTGCGCAGGTAGTCATCAACCTTTATCGTCCCATTGGGATTGGTCTCAATATCCAGCGCAGCAAGGCCCAGCTCTTCCGAATTCGCGGTGCGGCCCACGGCCACCAGCACCCGGTCAAATTGGCGCTCAACCGTCTCACCCTCGTATTCGAAGGTCGCTGTATTGGCCTCCCCCCCTGCAGAAAACCCAACTGCCTTATGGTTAGTTAGCACTTCGATACCAGCCTTCTCGAAGGATTCTCTGACTACCGCGGCAACATCAACATCTTCGCGCGGCATAATCTGTGGCGCCATATCCACCACGGTGACATGGCTACCGAGACGGCAAAAGGCCTGCGCCAATTCGCAGCCGATAGGGCCGCCTCCCATCACTAGCAGGCGCCCGGGCAGGTCCTTCAGTTCCCACAGATTGTCAGAGGTTAGATAGTCAACGCTGTCCAGGCCGGGAACCGGTGGCACAAACGGGCGCGCCCCTGCGGCGATAATAATGTGCCTCGCGCTGCGGCGCTGACCGTCTATTTCGACCTCCCAGGGCGACACCACTTTCGCATTGCCCTGTATACAGTTCACGCCCAGGCTCTCATAGCGCTCCACGGAGTCGTGGGGCTCGATTTTGGCAATCACCGACTGCACGCGCTCCATCACCGCAGGAAAGTCAACCTTGGCATCCACGCCGGCGAGGCCAAACTCCTCCGCGCGCCGAAAATACGCCGCTATGCGACCCGATCGAATCAGCGCCTTACTCGGCACGCAGCCCGTGTTGAGGCAGTCCCCGCCCATCTTGTCTCGTTCAACGAGACTGACTTTGGCGCGCACGGTAGCTGCGATGAGTGATGCCACAAGGCCCGCTGAGCCGCCGCCAATAACGAGCAGGTTATCGTCAAATTGAGCGGGGCGATCAAACTGCGACAGCGCTTTCCGCGCTCTGATGAGGTTAAGTAGCGCCCGAGCTAGTAATGGAAACACACCCAGCAGCGCAAAAGAGGCCAGCAATCCGGGCGAAAGAATGCCGCCTAAACCGTCTAGCTGGCCCAGCTGCGTACCGGCGTTCACATATACTGCAGTGCCCGCCAACATGCCCACCTGGCTGACCCAATAAAACCGCCACAGCGGAATCGGGAGAACGCCCATCACAAGATTGATAACAAAAAACGGGAAGATCGGGACCAAACGAAGACCAAAAAGGTAGAAGGCACCATCGCGCTCAAAGCCTTTGTTCACAGCACGCAGTTGCTTTCGAAAACGCGTTTGCACCCAATCTTGCAGGACAACGCGCGACACAACACAGGCCAGAGTTGCGCCAAGGCTGCTGGCAAAGGATACAAGTAGCAGGCCATACCAGAAACCAAATAATGCACCCCCCGCTAATGTCAGCACTGCGGCACCCGGCAAGGAGAGCCCGGTGACTACCACGTATAGCGCAAAGTAGCTGAGTCCCGTAACTAAAGGATGGGCCGTATAGAAACTCTGCAGGTCTGACATGCTCTCCTTGACGAATTCCAGCGTCAGGTAGTTGCCGACATCAAGCGTCAGCCACAGTGTAAAAGCGACCGCTACGGCTACCAGCACTGCAATTTGTTTCTTGCCCATGGTTTTCCCTGTTGTTTTTTTAAAAGGAACGGATGCGGGCTTTAGTTGCCTTCTTCGCTTAATGGTTCCCGGATCATCTGTGCAGCTTATACCAAATACTGCTCAGAGCATTTCGATTCGCTCTAGGCAAGGCATGGGACAGAGCCAATGCCGATGGTATGATTCCATCCTTTCCTAACTAACACGCCTTGGAGATTATGCATGAGCGACACGATTGTTCACGTCACTGACGCGAGCTTTGACACTGAAGTACTAAACTCAGACATACCTGTACTGGTCGATTTTTGGGCCGAGTGGTGCGGACCGTGCAAAATGATTGCTCCCGTGCTGGACGAAATTTCAGCTGAATATGCCGGCAAATTGAAAGTCTGCAAAGTTGATGTCGATGCCAATCCTGATATTCCGCCGAAGTTCGGCATCCGGGGTATTCCTACGCTCATCATGTTCAAAGGCGGCAACGCAGAAGCCACTAAAGTGGGCGCGCTCTCCAAGACGCAACTGATAGAGTTTGTTGACGAGATCGTTTAACCGCTGTCATCGGTGGTGCCGGGCTTCCTCAGCCCGGCGTCCCTGGTTTGTAACCCAGACCTGTAACCGCGCGATGGCAAAGCACGGCGAGGCAGCACCCAGGCGGCTGGCGTGTAGCGACGACACGCTCTCTATGCGGTAAACCCTGCGCTACGACTATCCAATAGAAACATGCAGCGCGAGAAACCGCTGCTGAAATACAGGGTATAGACGCCCCCGTACCAGCGTGCTACATTTCCAATCGCTACGCAGCCAGCGCAGCACCAAAAGTCCGTTTTGATACAAAACAACCCCCCGCTTGACCGCCACTTTGGCATTCGTCGGCACCTGTCTGATCAATCCTTAGCGAACCGGATGATCCCTTAACCCAGACTGACGAGAGCAAGACGGCCCATCGGGGATAGCATCAGGATTCGAAGGTTTACCGGCAGCCGGACGGCTTGCCCAATGCATCACCAGTGCCCCTGTAGCATGCATCGCCACCCGCTAGCTCGACTGTTAGCGCCAGGCGTCTGTGCACAAACAGCGGCTCTGAGTTTTGCTTATAACACTCCGCGTATCCCGCTTAAGGCTTTTTATAAGCTCAATACATTTTGAAAATTCGAACAATAAAAAGTACCTGTTTCAAACAAACTACTACCTACCCATAAATCCCGTTTCCAATACCTCCGACTCCTCTCTATGACTCTGACTGATCCTATGAATCTGACTGACCTCAAGACTAAATCAACACAAGAACTCATCGACATCGCCGCCGAAATCGGGCTCGACAATATCGCCCGATCACGCAAGCAAGACATTATCTTCTCGATCCTCAAGCGCCACGCCAAAAGCGGCGAAGACATCTACGGAGATGGCGTTCTGGAGATACTGCAGGATGGCTTCGGCTTCCTGCGCTCTGCTGAGGGCTCATACCTGGCGGGCCCCGATGATATTTATGTGTCGCCTAGTCAGATTAGACGCTTCAACCTGCGCACCGGTGATTCAATTTCCGGCAAGATCAGGCCACCGAAGGATTCCGAGCGGTACTTCGCGCTGCTCAAAGTCGGTGAAGTCAACTTCACGAAGCCCGAAGACTCCAAGCACAAAATTCTGTTTGAGAACTTAACGCCTCTGTTCCCCAACGAGCGCTTGCAGTTAGAGAAAGGCAACGGCTCAACGGAGGATTTAACGGGACGTATCATTGATTTGGTCGCCCCTATTGGTAAGGGCCAGCGGGGCCTGCTGGTGGCGCCACCCAAAGCCGGCAAGACCATTATGATGCAGAACATTGCGCAGGCGATTATCAGCAACAACCCGGAATGCTACGTGATCGTCCTGTTAATTGACGAGCGTCCGGAAGAAGTGACTGAGATGCAGCGTTCGGTTGGCGCACAGGGCGCCGAAGTTGTGGCATCAACATTTGACGAGCCGCCAGCCCGGCACGTGCAGGTAGCCGATATGGTTATCGAGAAGGCCAAGCGGCTGGTAGAGCACAAACGCGACGTCGTCATCCTGCTGGACTCCATTACGCGACTCGCACGGGCTTTCAACACGGTTGTCCCCAGCTCCGGCAAGGTACTCACCGGTGGCGTCGACGCGCACGCACTGGAGCGCCCAAAGCGCTTTTTCGGCGCCGCACGAAACATCGAGGAAGGCGGCAGTCTGTCCATTATTGCGACCGCCCTGATCGACACCGGTTCGAAGATGGATGAAGTCATCTACGAGGAATTCAAAGGCACCGGTAACATGGAGCTGCATCTAGATCGCAAGATCGCTGAGAAACGCGTGTATCCCGCAATCAACATTCGCCGTTCCGGCACGCGCCGCGAAGACCTCTTAACCGGGGAAGACGAACTGCAACGTATGTGGATACTGCGCAAGCTGCTGCACGGTATGGAAGACACACCAGCCGTGGAATTTCTGCTAGACAAACTGAAGAGCACCAAGACCAACGAAGAATTCTTCCTGTCCATGAGGCGCAAGTAGCGAGGAAACATCGAGACTATGTCATTGGTTTCCAATTTACTCTCTCCGACTCGGTTTGCTACGTTTCTAATCACCCTACTAGCTTGCTGCCCAGCACAGTGGGCGGCCGCCTCTCAGGCGGACAGCCGTGAATGGCAGGAGCGACGTGACAAAGTCCATGACCTTATGGGCGACAAGGCAATAGCGATATTGCTGCCCGCGAGCAAACGTCAGCGTAGCGCCGACGTTAACTGGCCCTATCGCCAGCACAATCATATGGTCTACCTGACCAACACGCGTGGCGAGGGCAATCACCTTCTGCTGGTAAACAACGGTCGGCAGCGCCATGACTACCTGTTTGCGAAGCTTAGCGACCCCGCCTACGAGGTCTGGGAAGGTAAGCTACCCGACGCAGAAACCTTGCAGGCCACCTCTGGCATAGCTGACGTTTTTAGCGAGAAAGCCTTCGACGGGGTCCTGCGGCGCCTGCTCAACGGCGTGTCGGTAGACCCCGCCGCTACGGGTTATTCCGTCCCAGAGTTCAACGGTTTTTTTAACAGCTTAATCACACAAGAAGTCGAGGTGTGGTTAGACCTGGGCCGCTATCGTCGCTTAAAGACAAACGAGCCCGCCAGTCCTGAGCAGCGGCTAGCGGCGACGCTTAAAGAACGCTTTCCTGAACTCAAGATTCGCAATCTGGCGCCGGCCCTTGAGGCCATGCGCCGGGTAAAGAGTGAGCACGAATTGCAGCTGATGCGGCGCGCCATCGACATCACCGGTGATGCACATCTTGCGGCAATGCGCCGCGCACCGTCAGCAACACACGAATATCAGGTACAGGCCACCATCGAGTACACGTTTCGCAACAGTGGCGCATGCTGTCGCTCATTTCCCTCTATTGTTGCTGGCGGTGCCAATGCCACCATTCTTCACTACTCTGAGAATGACGCACCCCTGGATAAAGACGGCCTGCTGTTAATGGATATCGGCGCCGAGGTCGACTACTACGCGGCCGACATCACGCGCACGATTCCCGTATCGGGAACATTCAGCAACGATCAGCGCGCGATCTATGAAACCGTGCTGGCGGCCAATCAGGCTGCAATCGCTGCGGCAAAGCCCGGTGAAAGCTTCGAGAGCTTGACGGAAGTATCGAACCGCAGGCTTGGCCAGGGCCTGCTGGAGTTGGGTTTGATCACTGACAATATCGACGAGCAAGTCGATAGCTACGGCCTACATAGCCTGGGCCACTCTGTGGGCATGGACGTGCACGATGCCTTTGAATATCACATGGACCTGGCGCCCGGCATGGTAATCACCATTGAGCCCGGCCTGTATGTGCGACCTCAGGATATTGTTACCAGCGCCTGGTACGAAGCACTGAACGACGGACAGCGTGCGGGTATCGACACAGCTTTGCAGCGCTTTGGGGATATCGGGGTGCGGATTGAGGACGAGATTCTGATTACGCGGCGTGGCGCAAAGCACCTGTCGGCCGACATACCCGCCACCGTTGAAGCCATCGAGAAAACCATGGCAGGCCTGCAGTGAAATACGCGGACCTGCGCGGGTTTATTGAATATCTGGAGACGCGCGGCGAGCTGCGGCGCATCACCGCCGAAGTGGACCCCAACCTGGAAATGACTGAGATCTGCGACCGCACCCTGCGCGCGCGCGGTCCCGCTTTATTGTTTGAAAACCCCAAGGGCTATAACACGCCGGTGCTCGCCAATCTATTTGGCACCGAGGAGCGTGTGGCAATGGGCATGGGGCAAGACAGCCTCAAGGCACTTCGTGAGGTCGGTGAGCTGCTCGCCTATCTGCGTCAGCCGGATCCGCCCAAGGGCTTCAAAGACGCCTGGGACAAAGTGCCCGTGTTGAAGCAGGTGCTGAATATGGCACCTAAAGTCGTCAAGAATGCACCCTGCCAACACCACGTAAAGCAGGGCGACGACGTCGACCTCTACCAAATTCCTATCCAGACCTGTTGGCCCGGCGACGCCGGGCCGCTGGTAACCTGGCCGCTGGTTATTACCCGCGGGCCTAACAAAGAGCGTCAGAACCTCGGCATCTATCGCATGCAGCTGATAGGTAAAAACAAGCTGATCATGCGCTGGCTAAGCCACCGTGGCGGTGCGCTGGACTATCGTGACTGGCAGATACAGCGCCCCGGCGAGCGCTACCCGGTTGCCCTCGCCCTGGGCGCCGACCCGGCGACGACTTTGGGCGCCGTCACTCCTGTACCCGACAGCCTCTCTGAGTACGCCTTTGCAGGACTGCTGCGCGGCGCTAAAACCGAAGTCGTAAACTGCGTGAGCGAACTGTGCCTAAAGCATGGCCTGCAGGTGCCGGCCACTTCGGAATATATATTGGAGGGCTATCTGGAACCAGGCGAAATGGCCGATGAGGGACCGTTTGGTGACCACACCGGCTACTACAATGAAGTCGAGAGCTTCCCTGTCTTTACAGTAGAGACCATTACCCACCGGGAAGACCCGATCTACCACAGCACCTATACCGGTCGCCCGCCCGATGAGCCCTCGGTGCTCGGCGCGGCGCTCAATGAGGTACTCATTCCATTACTGCAGAAGCAGTTCCCGGAAATTGTGGACTTCTATTTGCCGCCTGAGGGCTGTTCGTATCGCCTGGCAGTTATCACCATTCGCAAGGAATACCCGGGACACGCAAAGCGGGTGATGTTTGGCGCCTGGTCGTTTCTGCGCCAGTTTATGTATACAAAATTTATTATTGTCACAGACGAGGACGTCGATGCCCGCAACTGGCAGGACGTTATTTGGGCGATGACCACCCGCATGGATCCACAGCGCGATACCGTCATGATAGACAACACGCCTATCGACTACCTGGATTTCGCTTCCCCGGTCTCAGGCCTTGGCTCGAAGATGGGTTTGGACGCCACCAACAAATGGCCAGGCGAGACCGACCGCGAATGGGGTGAGCCAATAACCATGGACCCCGCCGTTAAACAGCGCGTGGACGAACTTTGGGATTCTCTGGGCATTTAAGCCACGGGACCTACTGTTGACGTTGTCCCCGACGTCAACGCTGCTAGACTAGACCCCTCCTACAGGAGCCCGCTTCCAGGAGCCCGCCTCATGCGACGCAGTCGTCTCTACACCGTTATTTTTCTGTCCTTGATTCTGCTGGTCTATCTGGCTTTTCTCGACGATCTTGCCAAGCCCGTTTTCGAGCGATTGGCAACAGAGCAATACGGTGCAGAGGTCTCCGTGGAACGCCTCACGCTCAAACCTTTTCTGGGCAAGGCGACGCTATACCAATTGCAGGTCGCAGACCGCCGGGATGCCATGCGGAATCTAGTGCAGGCCGACCGGGTCTACGTGGATTTGGACATCATAAAATTGGTAGAGAATGTCGTCGATGTCTCAGAAATGGAAATCGACGGCCTGCTTGCCTTTGCGGCACGAGCCGAGCCCGCGACCATATTGCGACCACTGGTCGAAGATGACAGCCCTCTGGCAAAGGTTGGCCTTCCCGACTTTGACCTGCCTGATATCGATCAGCTGATTGATCGCAAGCGGGACGAGCTGGTCACTGAGGTCGATGCCCTGCAGTCGCTTTTTGAGGAAACCGAGGCGAAATGGAAACAGCGTTCCGAGATCGTCCCGGATGAAGCTCGCCTGAAAGAATATAAACGACGCATCGACAAGCTGAAAGATATCGATAACCCCCTGCAGGCACTGAGCGCCGCAGCGGAAGCCCGCAAAATATACACCGAGATTAATACCACTGTTAAAGACGTTCGCAGCCTGCAAGCAGAATTCAATCAAGATGTACAAACCCTTCGCGAGCAGGTGCAGCTAGCCACCCAGCTTCCACAGAAATACACCCAGGCTTTGGTGCGCGAACTCGGCCTGGACAGCGAGCAGATAGCACAACTGGGTCGACAGCTCCTCAGTGGCGATATGGACGGCCTGCTGCAACAGGTGCTGGCGCCGCTCGCATTCAATGCCAGCGGTGAGGCATCAGCACAGCAAGATGCCATGCCGATCTTTATTCGCCAGGGCCGTATTAACGGCAGCCTGTTACCCTCCGCAGCGGGCTTGTCGGTGCAAGGTAAAATAAAGGACTTCGCCTGGCCGCTGGAGAACGCCGAGGAGGTCGCCACTCTGCTCCTTGACGGTAGCACGCTTGACGGCGGCGCCATGGTCGTCAAGGCCAACGTCGATCACCGCAGTGGCAGCGCCGACACGGTCGCTGTAAACCTTTCCCGATTGCCGCTGCGCAATATGGTGCTGGCGGGGACCAAAGGGCTGGGCATTGAGCTGGAACAAACGCTCGCCGACGTCAGCGGTGAACTCAGGATTAAGGACGGCAATCTCGACGGCGCGTTTATACAGCGTTTCAACGAAACGGTTTTTGATACCACGCTGGCCGCTGGTGCGCCTGCGTCGGCGGAGCTCATTGCGCAGGTTCTGGAAGCAAGCAACGAGTTCATGATGCGAATCGGATTCAGCGGCACGCTCGAGGCACCGCGCGTGGTGCTAAGTTCAGATATGGACAAACTGTTTCAAACTACTATTGAGTCAGCCATCGATGAGGCCGTCAGCAAACTGACAGCGGAGCTTAAACAGAAACTATCCGAGGAGGTTGGCCCAGACATACTGGCGGCAAGGGATCGCTTCGGTGCCCTGGAAGGTCTTCAAGAAGAACTTCAAGCTAATATCGCAGCGTTGAATCAACTTTCGCCATAATCATTACCGCTCTTATTGCATCAGTCATCGCATCAGTAGCGCAGTATCGAGCAAGAGTGGTGTGACCGCGTTACGAAAGCACGCAAGGCCGCTTACGAAGCTGTTCCCGCCGCGTGTGGCGTCTCGAGCCTGGGCTGCGGCAGGTCGGGCAGATTAGACTCTCTTATCATCAGACCTTCGCGGTAGTACTGAGCGCTCAACTCACGTTCGCCAAGGCTGAACAACAAGCGTGCGAGCTCTGCACAGGCTTCGGCGTTGGGCACGAGCGCATAACTCTTCTCAAAGTAGTCCCGCGCCTGGCCCCACAACTGGTTGTAGAGGCTCAGCCGTCCCAGGCATAACATCAGCCTGGCGTCGTCGCTGTGCTGCTTGAGCCACCGCTCCGCCACCTTTAGACGACGCGCCGGGTCGCGACCGCTAATGCAGCCATACTGCGCCACCAGGCCACCGTCCCAGTTCCGCTTTATCGCTTTGGCCAACACCTTTTCAGCCTCCGCCGCATCGCCCGAATCCAGCAAGCGTTTACAGTAGTCCTCTACCAAACGCGGATTGTGCTTCTGCTCCGCTGGGAATGACGCCCACGCTACCTTCAAGGTGTCGCTGTTTTTGGCCGCAGCGCCAGCTGCATCACTGTGCTCCGCCAATAATCCCAGGTAGGCGCGCTGCGCGAAAGCCTGCAGCTCTGTATCACCGAACACTTTCTGCTTCTGCAGACGCGGCAGCATGGCAATCAATGCGCGCCACTCTTTAAGCCCGTTCCGAGCCCTCGCCAGAAGGCGGAGCTCCTGCCCGTGCAAAGGCGCCTGCTCCGCGAGTGCATCAACGACGGCCTGGTACTGACCGTCGTCCAGCTGCATCTGACAACGCGCAAGCAAACGGCTATAGCTCCTGCGCGACATCCAATCAGAAAATATACCCCGGGTCGCCAGCAGACGGCCCAACAGCCGGAAGATCAGGTAAAAAACGCCATAAACAAGCAGCACCAGTAGCATGCCCACCCAGACACTAGTCTCAACCGTGGTGTGGCCATAGGAAACCAACACATAGCCAGCATCTCGCTCGATTAATGCAATCAGGCCAACGCCACCCAATAGCATCAACAGAATCAACACCAACAGGCGTCGCATCAGTTGACCTCGTGGCGAAGGTCAACGGCGGTTTTCACCGCCTTGAGTGACTCACTAATATCGGGAATATCACGGCCTATCCGCACCGCACTGAGCGCGTCGATTTCTGTATTCAAGGCGCGCACCTCGGTTTCATTGAAGTCAAAAAATTCGCGCAGCCACCGCCGCGTGGTTTTCAGACTGGCTTGATAGAGTTCTGCGTTACCTGACAGCAGAGCCGCCTGAGACTGTGCTAACTGCATGCGCAAATTCTGGCGCACCAGCTGCTCCCACTGGGGGTCCATAAGTGCCTGGTAGGGCTGCTCGCGTCGTCGAATCACCAGCATGCCGGCGATTTTCTCCAACGCGGCGTCAACGCCAAGGCTGAGTCGCTGCTGCCAGTCTGCGTCAGGGTCAACAACGACTGAGTCATCTTTGGCATTAGGGAGCTGAAATAGAATCAACTTGTCGACCCGCCCCGCCAGTGCCTGAAGACGCAACCAAACGCCCTCGACATCAACCTCGGGTACCGCCCGCAGTGCGGCTATATCTCTGGCAATCGCCTCGCGTGCCGCCAACAAGTCGGTGTCGTCGATTTCACTGAGTATGGCGTCGGCGCTTTCTAGCAGCGCTAGCGCGCTGTCGACGTCTTCTGCCATCACCAGGCGTTGATAGCCAAGGCGCAGCAAATATTCGGCTTCGGCGAGCGTCCAGTCGACGCGGTCGGTGCTGCGCAAGTCGATGAGCTGCTGTCGCTGTCGCCTCAGTGCAGACTCCACGGAACCAAGCCGGTCCTCAGTAGCGGAAAACTGGGACTGCAGTCGGGCGCGCTCGTCAGCCAGCCGCTGCGACACTTCCAGCGTTGATTGACGGCTAGCATCAATTGCCTCAGCGATAGCCTGTTTCGCCGTCGCTGCCGTTTCGCTAATCAGCGCTACATCGCGATCAAGCTGTGCTTCACGGGCGGCGAGATCCGCCTGCGCAGCCTCTTGCTGCAGATACAACCATGCGGCCGCGGCCGCTGCGGCCAACGCCACCAACAGAGCCAGTAATGAAAGCCAACGACCGCCGCTGCGTACAACCGTGACAAGCTCCGTCGACGGCTCTGCGCTGCTTTTGGTGGATTTATCGGGTGCTGAAGGCTTTTGCTCCGGCGCTGGGGGCTTTTTATCTGCACCCGCTGAGGGCTTTTTATCTGCACCCGCTGAGGGCTCTTTACCTGCACCCGCTGAGGGCTTTTTATCTGCACCCGCTGAGGGCTCTTTACCCGAACCCGCTGAAGGCTCTTCATAAGAAGCCGAAAGCCCCGTGGTTGAGGTCTCGGCGGCATCGGATGAAGTTACCTGACTGGCCTGACCTTCACCGGTTTTAGCTGATTCGTCAGTCTTCTTATTCACTCTGGTTCTTCCTGGATCCCATAGTGCACCTTCAGCGCCTTTAGCATCGCCTTGTCAGTCGCATTGTCGGCCAGAACAATGTTCTGAAAACCGTGTTGTCGTGCCGAAGACGCGACGCGCTCCCCTGGCACGACAA
This sequence comes from Cellvibrionales bacterium, assembly GCA_043585095.1. Taxonomy (GTDB): domain Bacteria; phylum Pseudomonadota; class Gammaproteobacteria; order Pseudomonadales; family Halieaceae; genus JANQIO01. Next base: position 427,363 of record CP121321.1, on the reverse strand, counting down.
CAGCACAACGCTGGGCGATTGCCAGAGTCTCGGCGTCCATCAATGACACCATATTGTCGAGTCCTTCGCCACTGCTGATCAGAATGCTATCGACAGGCTGTTCCACAAAGGCCGCTGCGATATCACTGTGCTGGTACACCGGGCAGACACGGTGGTAAACACTTAGCTCCTCCACGCACGCGCCCCTTGCAGATAGCGCGTCATGCAGGTGCCGGCGCCCGCCCTCGCCTTTGATAATCAGCACTTTATCTCCCTCAACCTCAGTTAAGGCAGGTAGTGCCAGCAAGCCTTCGCTGGTCATCTCCGCCACTGGTGTCATCGCATGAACGCCGCGGCTGGCGAGCGCTGCGGCAGACGCGTCACCGACGGTGTACCAGTTTATGCCCGTAGGCCTTTCCGTCAGTAGGCCGTCAATCAGGTCAAGACCGTGTTGGATGGCGTTCTTACTGACAAAAATAACGTGCTGAAATTGTTCGAGCCTTGCGACGACCTGAGTCAGACTGCTGTCAGCCTGCTTGGGCTGAATCTTTATGAGAGGCAGGGCAATCGACCGGCAACCCAGAGCGTCGATGGCCTTGCAAAGCGCCGCATTCTGGTCGACGGGGCGCGTGACCAAAACAACGCCCCGCGGCGTAGCAATGTCAGGCATAGGCAGCGGCGAGAATCTCCCCAGCGCCCTGGCTCAGCAGGTCTTCAGCTACCTCGATACCCAATTGCTCGAACTCTGCCTCGGCTGCTCGAGCTTCGGCTCGCAGAATCTCGCTGCCGTCTGGACGCCCCACCAATCCGCGCAGCCACAGGTGGCCGGGATTCCCAGGATCAGCGATCGCAAAAGCCGCAATAGGTACCTGGCAACCTCCCTCCAAGCGCGTATTCAGCGCTCGCTCAGCGCCGACGCAAACCGCCGTTGGAAGATGATGCAGACACTGAATATAGCCCGCGATGCGGCTATCTTGATTGCGCAACTCGATACCCACCGCACCCTGCCCGCCTGCGGGCAATGAGGACTCCACAGCTATCGGCTGGGTAATCCGGTCGTTAAAGCCCAATCGAATAAGACCTGCGCTCGCCAAAATAATTGCGTCGTATTCACCTGCGTCAAGCTTCGCAAGCCGGGTATTCACGTTGCCGCGCAGGAAGTTCACTTTCAGGTCTGGGCGCTGCTCACGCAGCTGGCATTCCCGACGCAGGCTGGACGTTCCAACAATGCTGCCCTCTGGTAACGCCTCCAGACTAGGGTAGGTATTGCTGACGAAAGCATCGCGTGGGTCTTCCCTTGGGCAGATGATGCCGAGGCCGAGACCCTCCGGAAACGCCATAGGCACGTCCTTCATGGAGTGCACCGCGATATCCGCACGGTCTTCCAACAGGGCCGCTTCCAGCTCTTTGACAAACAGGCCTTTACCGCCCACTTTGGATAGCGGTGAATCCAACAGTTGATCACCGCGAGACGTCATCGCGACCAGTTCTACGGTTAGGCCTTTATGAGCCTTTTCGAGCTCCGCCTTAACGTATTCTGCCTGCCACAGGGCCAGCTGGCTTTTACGCGTCGCGATTCTAAGAGTGTCTGCCATCGTGTGTTCCTTAAATTCCAGCCGACATGATACGGATGGCGAAAGCGAATACCAGCACTGCGGACGTGCAGCTAACGGCGCCCCAACCGCGCTTTCACGGAAGCCAGGTGCCGCCTGCTGACCATGGGCTGCTCCGCTACATCCTCCAACTCCACGGCCCAGGTGTCATCTTGACCGCGATGCAACCCCGCAATGTGCGCCAACGACACCAGCGCGTTGCGATGCACTCGCAAGAATCGGCCTTCAAATTCCGCCTCAAGCTCCTTGAGCGTTTCGGAGATCAGCAAACTGCCATCAGGATGTACTGCGCGCACATATTTCTGTTCGGCGATAAAACATCGAACCTCATCTACCGCTGCAGTTTCCACGCCGCGGCGCGACTCATTCACGAGGTGCGTGCGCGCCGCGCCTGTATCAGAATTGACCGCTAGTTGTAGACGATTGAGCTTGCCTGCCCTATCGAGCGCCTCGCGCAATTTCTCTTCGCGAACAGGCTTGAGCAGGTAGGCAGCAGCCTGATTGTTCAGGGCGTCCAGCGCGTATTGGTCATAAGCCGTGCAAAAAACCACGGCAGGAGGCTCTGCCAGAGATTGCAGCTCACTGGCGACCGCTATGCCGTCCATTCCCGGCATACGAATATCCAGGAGCAGCAAATCGGGCTGCCAGGCCGCGACCTGCTCCAACGCCTGCTTGCCGTTACCCGCCTCCTCGACTTCCGCCTCAGGTCGAATTTTCTGCAACAGCCGCATCAGGCGCTCGCGGGCAAGCGGCTCGTCATCGACAATCAGAATCTTCAAACCTCTGCCTCAATGGGCTGCGGCAGAACAACCGTGACGGTGTATAGCTTGTTATCCGCAGCCATAGTCAGCGCCGCCGCTGCGCCGTAGTGTGCCTCTAGCCGCTCACTGATATTGTCTAACGCCATGTGGTGTCCGCCGGTAACAGGCGCGCCGGACTCGGCGACGGGATTAACCACAGTGACTGTGAGCAGGTCGTCTCGGCGGGTCGCCGTGATAGCAATCTCTCCACCTTCGGCAATACGGGCAACGCCATGATACACGGCGTTTTCCACCAACGGCTGCAGCAATAAAGGTGGTAGCTGGCAGCGCCGGGCTGTCTCGTCAACAGACCATCGCACACGCAGTCGACCTCCCAAGCGCAGCTCTTCTATGCGCAGGTATAGCTCACACAGATGCAACTCGTCGGCGAGACTGGAAAGGTCTTTATTCTCCTCCAGGCTTGCCCGAAACAATTCTGAAAGATCCTCAACCACTTGCTCCGCCTCGTCCGGCCTTGAGCCGATGAGGCTGGCGATACTGTTCATAGTGTTAAACAGAAAGTGCGGGCGAATGCGTGCTCGCAGTGATTCGATACGCGCCCTCAGCTCGGCTTGCTCGCGCTCGCGAAGCTGCTGTTGCAGGAAAAAGTATCGCAGGGCGATGCCGGAAAACACCGCAGTAACCAAAAGATTACGCCCCAGCCACCACGCATCCATGGTCTGCAAACTGCTATTAGCGAAAGCATTCATTGCCGTAATACTGCTTAGCAGGCTGACCGTCAGGATCAACGCAAAGCTGGCCAGCACACCCAAAGGCAAGCTGACCCTTGCCAGCAAAGGCCGCGAAGTACATAGCAGCGCCGCACTGAAAATAACCACCCATTGCACAAACAATGATGTCAGTGCCAGGCTGTTCCAATCGAAGCGAGGCAAGCTACTGCTACCCAGCGCGTACACCAATACCAGCAGCTCGGCCAAGATGAACATCAGTAATAACGGACGTGCAGTACAGAGATCCGGAATAAAGAAGTCTGTCCCTGTCGAGGGCGCAGCGGCGTGCCGGCCCCGGGACGGGTCGCCGACATCCTGCGGTGTTTCGCTGTGCTTTTCCGGGCCTGTCATTATTCGCGCCGCGCTGCGCTCCGTGCCGGTTTTTAAGCTGTTATACTTGCATCCCTGCTCCGGGGCGGCAAGCCTGTCAAGCCGACACAGCACGCAAAAACGAATAGAACGTAAGAGCCTTCAGCGGCTTTAAAACAAAGAGCCTTCAGCGGGTTTAAAACAAAGAGCCTTCAGCGGGTTTGAATGAAGAGCCTTCAGCGGGGGAGAACAAAGAGCCCTCAGCGGGTTTAAAACAAAGAGCCCTCAGCGGTTCATATAAAGAGCCCTCAGCGGCTTTGAATGAAGAGCCCTCAGCGGCTTTGAATGAAGAGCCCTCAGCGGCTTTGAATGAAGAGCCCTCAGCGGTTCATTTAAAGAGCAAGTAGGTTTCCATGACGGATAGCAAAAAAACCAGTGGCGTATGGGGCGGCCGCTTTAGTGAGGCAACGGACAGTTTCGTTCAGCGTTTCACCGCCTCAGTAGACTTCGACCAACGCATGGCGCACGAGGACATCGCGGGGTCGTTGGCTCACGCGGCCATGCTAGTCACCGCCGGCGTTCTCAGCGCAGACGAACACGATGCGATCCGCGACGGCCTCGGCAAAGTTAGTGAAGAGATCCGCAGTGGCGAGTTTCCATGGTCGGTAGAGCTTGAAGACGTGCACATGAATATCGAGGCACGCCTTACCCAGCTTATCGGTGACGCGGGCAAAAAACTGCATACCGGTCGGTCTCGAAATGATCAATGCGCAACTGACATTCGCCTGTATATGCGCAGTGCAATCGATGCCATTGCCGACGAGCTGCGTCGGCTGCAAGACGGCATTATCGGTCTGGCAGAGAAAGAAGCGGACACCATCATGCCGGGCTTCACACATCTGCAAACCGCGCAGCCGGTGACCTTTGGCCACCATCTGCTGGCCTGGAACGAAATGCTGGAGCGCGACCACAGCCGCCTTCGTGATTGCCAGCGCCGCATGAACCAATCACCCTTGGGTGCAGCGGCATTGGCGGGCACCTCGTATCCTATTAATCGCGACATGACGGCCAACGCCCTGGGCTTCGACAAGCCCACGGAGAACTCATTGGACTCCGTCTCCGACCGCGATTTTGCGATCGAGTTTGTCAGCGCGGCCGCGTTGATCATGACGCACCTGTCGCGCATGTCTGAAGAGCTTGTGCTATGGGCATCCGCGCAATTCAACTTCATCGTACTACCCGATCGCTTCTGCACCGGCTCTTCCATCATGCCGCAGAAGAAAAATCCCGACGTGCCCGAGTTAGTGCGTGGCAAAACCGGACGCGTCAATGGCCACCTGGTTTCGCTGCTAACGCTGATGAAGAGCCAGCCACTGGCCTATAACAAGGACAATCAAGAGGACAAGGAGCCCTTGTTCGACACAGTGGACACGCTGCTGGATTCCCTGCGCGCGTTTGCTGACATGGCCCCCGCTATCGAGCCCAAACGCGAGGCAATGTATGAGGCGGCGAGCCGTGGCTTTGCCACGGCAACCGATCTGGCTGATTATCTGGTGCGCCGCGGCGTTCCGTTTCGGGATGCGCATGAGGTCGTTGGCAGCGCAGTGGCGCTGGCGATCGAGCAAAGCATTGACCTGGCCGATCTGTCGCTTGAAACGCTGCAGAGTTTTTGCAGCGACATCGAGCAGGATGTCTTCGATGTCCTGACTTTGGAAGGTTCCGTCGCCGCTCGAAATCATCACGGCGGCACGGCACCGGAGCAGGTGCGACAAGCAGCAGGTCGTGCGCGTCAGCGAATACAGGCCGGCTCCGCGGAAAATTAGCAGGAGTCGAGCTCGGCCGCGCTATCCTCGGTAGTCGATGTCGCTAGTCAAGATCAGTAGTCGATAACTCAAGGCCGCCGGGGGCCTTAATTTGGGCGGTACCAAATACCGAGCTGCACTACGAAATCCGGCGCCGTGTTGACGGCGATGTCCTCGCTGAAGCTAAATTCTGCTGCCCATTTTCGCGCGAAATCCCAGCGACCGCCCACAGTCAGCTGCACGCTGCTATCGCCGAGCTGGGTCAGTGCAGAGTCAGCTACCCCGGCATGACTATCCACCTGTAATAGTAAATGCAGCGCCTGCATTACACGCCAGTCCATCGACAGCGCCGCAAACCATAAATCGTGTTCTTGAGATTCTCCCAGGGGATCAAAGTCACCGGCATGCAAGTAGCCTAGCTGCCCGTGCCAGCGAATCGCCGCATCACCACGATGATCGCCACTGGCATTCAGAGCCACGTAATAATCATTGCTACCACTGCCTAGCAACTGATCCTCATCGCCGGTGCCAAATTTAGCTCCCAACCGCGCACTGATCGCGGCTTGCTCGCCAGACCAGACTTCTCGGGCCAGAGCAAGGGATACGTCACCCAGGCCCGATGCTGTTTCCGCCAATCCAAAGGCCGCATCCGGACCGGCATAGTGAACGTCAACCAGATCTCTTGGTACGTCGTCGCGGTTGCCATCTGGCAGCCCGAATAAGCTGTGCCAGTCTTCTATCAACGCATCAAGATCACCACCCTCGTGGCGTAGCCACGGGACCTCGGCTTCGATATCAAAGCCCGCACCCAGGCCAAGTTTGCCAACCCAGGCAACGCGACGCGTCTCCACATCGAAATTCACCGACTTGTTGCTGCTTTGATCCGACGTGTAGTTATTGGCAATGGACCCGGTGATACCACTGCGAATCTCACCTGCGGCCAAAGTGTGCGCCTCACGCATCACCGGAAAGCCCAATAGTCCTGCAACAGGGCTGAGGTTTTTGGCATACAGTGGGTCAGCTGCAGGAGGCGAGCCAGGCAGCACTGCGATCAACGCCAAGGCGCAATGTGTCGAAAAAACTGTAGCAAACCGCACTGTGATTCCCTCCCTATCGGGTTATTCGGGTCGCCTTGCTCCGAGCCCCACCGCTATAATGCGCATTGAATATTAAAGGTAATGGTTTTGACACTGCACCTTTCAGAACACAGTGATTATCTCCCGACGCGTCCAGATCGGCGGCGGGTGTGGTCCTGCGTGATATTGACGATGTTGCTCACGCTGCTTAGCGCCTGCGGCCAGAAAGGTGCACTGTACCTACCGCAGGAGCCTGTCACGAATAAAGAACCTTCCGAAAAAGCCGCTGCAATAAGCGAATCTCCAGCGGTCGACCGATCAGCCTCGACTGCCACTACGGACTAAAACACAGAATGCCTGAATTCTATCACCGCGATGGCACGCTATTCGCCGAAGATATGCCTCTGGCAGACCTCGCGGAAACGCATGGAACGCCGACCTATGTCTATTCTCGCGCTGCTCTGGAGCGCAATTTTTCTGCCTACCAGAAAGCATTAGCCGGCACCGACCACTTGATTTGCTACGCTGTGAAAGCGAACTCCAATCTGGCGGTATTAAACGTGCTGGCAAAGCTAGGAGCGGGCTTTGACATCGTCTCAGGCGGCGAACTTGCAAGAGTCATTGCCAGCGGCGGTGACCCTGCCAAGGTGGTGTTCTCCGGGGTCGCGAAGCAGGATTGGGAGATACTCGAAGCCCTGAAGCACAATATCTTTTGCTTTAACGTCGAGAGTCGTTCTGAGCTGGACCGCATCTCGGCTCTTGCAAGAAATTCAGGCCATCTTGCCCGGGTATCACTGCGCGTCAATCCAGACGTCGACGCCCAAACCCACCCGTACATTTCCACAGGACTTAAGGAAAACAAGTTCGGCATCAGCTGGGGTACGGCTCGCGATACCTATCGCCATGCGGCCACGCTGGAGGCCATTGATGTTGTTGGCGTCGATTGCCATATTGGCTCACAGCTCACCACGCTCTCTCCCTTTCTGGATGCATTGGACAAACTGCTGGAGCTGATCGACCAGCTTGCAGACGATGGCATAGCACTGCATCACCTCGATCTGGGTGGCGGTCTGGGTGTTCGCTACAAAGATGAACAACCCCCGGCGGTAGAGGACTATATTGCTGCAGTGCGCGAGCGCCTCGCAGGACGCGAACTCAAATTGATGTTCGAGCCAGGGCGCTCTATCTGCGCCAACGCCGGCATACTGCTCACCCGGGTGCAGGACATAAAGCCTGCCGAGGATCGCCGTTTTGCCATCGTAGATGGGGCGATGAATGATATGTTGCGGCCCGCGCTATACGATGCCTGGCTGGATATCGTGCCGGTATCACCCGGCCCGGCATCGGCGACACAGACTTATGACGTGGTTGGCCCGGTCTGTGAGACGGGGGACTTCCTCGGCAAGCAACGCCAGCTGTCTGTAGTGACCGGCGACTTGCTGGCAGTGATGGGCGCGGGCGCTTACGGATTCACCATGAGCTCAAACTACAATACGCGCGGTCGCGCAGCCGAAGTCATGGTAGATGGGGACAGCGCACATCTGGTGCGTGCGCGCGAAACCATTGACGACCTGCTGCGCGGGGAGCACTGCCTGCCATGCGATTAAAGTTCACCAAGATGCATGGCCTGGGCAACGACTTTGTCGTGCTCGACCTGATTAGCCAACGCTGCAATTTACGCAGCAGGCATGTGCAGCAGCTAGCCAACCGACGCACGGGTATTGGCTGCGATCAGGTGCTGGTGATTGAGCCTCCGCTGTCACCAGATGTCGATTTCCAATACCGAATTTTTAACGCTGACGGCAGCGAAGTAGAGCAGTGCGGCAATGGCGTGCGCTGTGTTGCACAGTTCGTCCGTGAACGGCGACTGACCGCAAAAAAATCCATCGTGGTGGAATCAGCTGGCGGCCGCATGCATCTATCCGTGCGCGATGATGGCCAGATTGAAGTCGATATGGGAGCGCCCGAACTGGAGCCCGACCGAATTCCCTTCGAAGCAGAAACCCGAGCGGCCGCCTACATCCTGGAAGTTGATCAGCACAGCCTCGACATTGGCGCCGTCTCCATGGGCAATCCGCATGCGGTAACGCGCGTTGCAGACATCGACAGCGCCGACGTGGCAACGCTGGGGCCAGCAATCGAGTCACATCCGCGCTTTCCAGCCAGGGTCAACGCCGGCTTTATGCAGGTCCTATCGCGCAACGAAGTGAAGCTCCGGGTTTTTGAACGAGGCGTCGGTGAAACCGAAGCCTGCGGCAGTGGCGCCTGTGCCGCCGTGGTTGTAGGCCGCCTATGGGGTGAGTTGGATGAATCCGTCACGGTGCATTTGCCCGGCGGCAAGCTAAAAATACGCTGGGACGGAGAACGCGCTCCGGTTATGATGACAGGGCCTGCCACCACGGTGTTCGAGGGGAGCGTAAAGCTTTGACTGCCAGTACGAAATCCGCAGACGGCGCAGCCGCACTGCCTAACGATCTCAGTGATGAAGAGATCCGCGACTACCTTAAGCAGCACCCGGATTTTTTTGAACGTCATCCGGATCTGCTAGACAAGCTACATATTAGCCATAGCTCCGGCAGCGCTGTTTCGCTGGTCGAAAAGCAGGTCAGTGTGCTGCGCGAGCGCAACGTTGAAATGCGCAAGCGCCTGAATAGCCTTACCAGCAACGCGCGCGACAACGACCGTCTGCACGATCTAACCCGCCAACTCGTGCTGAAGCTTATCGAAGCCGATAGCCTTGAAGCATTAAGCCGCGACTTTTGCACATCGCTCAAGGAACAATTTGGCGTAGAGCACGTCAGCATGATCTTGTTCGGCGACCCCTCCTTGTCTGGAGAAAAGTCCGGTGCAAAGTCCGGCAACAACAGCCGCATCGAGTCGGCCGAAAGCGCCCGCATCGAAATAGGCGCTCTGCTCAAAAGTGGCAGCCCGGTTTGCGGTACGCTGCGCGAAGAAGAGCTGGGATACCTGTTTCCCGACGCGTCAGGCGTGGGCTCCGCTGCGGTAGTGCCGCTGATCGCGTCGCCCGGCAGTGAGAATGCGCTTGGCGTAATCGCCATAGGCAGTGACGACCCTCATTACTACAGCGCCACCATGGGCACCGTGTTCCTGTCACACCTCGCAGACGTACTGCTGCGACTACTGCCGCGCCTCAGCCAGGGAATATCTGCTCAGGACGCCTCCTAGTGGCCGAACTGACCAACGGGGTGCAGCAGTTTCTGGACTACCTGCGTCAGGTCAAGCAATACTCACCCCATACGATTAGCGGCTACCGACGTGACCTGGAACGGTTCGACGCATTCTGCCAACAACGGGAACTGACCCACGTCGACAAAATCCACAGCGCCGATGTACGCCAGTACGCAAGCCAGTTGCACCGCGCTGGCCTGCAGGGCAAAAGCATTCAGCGCAGCCTGTCGGCAATTCGCAGTCTATTCAGCTATCTAGCGCGCCAGGGTGGAGTGCAGCAGAATCCAGCCAATGGTGTACAGGCTCCCAAACAGGAAAAGCGACTGCCAAAATCCCTGGACGCCGATCAGGTCGGCCACCTCCTGAATAAAACTGGCGATGCTGATATCGACATCCGGGATCACGCGATTGCCGAACTGTTCTATTCGTCCGGGCTGCGGCTATCGGAACTGACCGGTTTAGACCTTGGCGACATCGACCAACAGGAGGGTCTGGTCACTGTCACTGGTAAAGGCCGCAAGACCCGAACCGTTCCGGTGGGCTCTGTCGCGCTGAACGCGCTCGCGGCCTGGCTTAAGGTTAGGCCCAGCAGTGACGACACGGCGGTTTTCTTATCCAGCCGCGGCCTGCGCATCAGCACCCGGACCATTCAAGACCGCTTGCGGCGGCGTGGACGCGAGGCAGGTCTCCATCAAGACGTACACCCCCATATGCTTCGACACAGCTTTGCCAGCCACATGCTGGAGTCCAGCGGCGACCTTCGGGCCGTACAAGAGTTACTTGGCCACGCCAACATCTCTACGACACAGGTGTACACGCATTTGGATTTCCAGCATTTAGCAAAGGTCTACGACAAGGCCCATCCCCGTGCTCGTCGCATTGCTGAGAAGCAGAACACCGATACGCATGAAGACGGCGACCTATGATCCGGGTTGTCACCTTCGACCTGGACAATACTCTATGGGACGTGGAGCCCGTACTGCTGCGTGCTGAACAAACCCAGTATGAATGGTTGGAAGCACATCGCCCGGCTGTCACATCCCGTTACGACCAAAACGGGCTGAGACACCTGCGCGTGCAGACCTGGCAAGCCCATCCGGAACTCGCCCATCACATTAGCGACATGCGTCGTCAGTCACTGTACGAGGTGCAGATACTCTGTGGCTATGATGAACAGACCGCCAGACGGGGGGCGGATGGGGCCTTTGACGCCTTCCTGAAAGTGCGTCATCAGGTGGAGCCCTACGAAAAGGCGCTTGAGGTTCTCGAAAGGCTGGCCGAGCGGTACACCATAGGCGCACTTACCAACGGTAACGCAGACGTCTATAAAGCCGATATAGGCGAGTATTTTGACTTTGCCTATACCGCGGAACAGCTGGGTGCGAGCAAGCCGCTCCCTGACATGTTTCACGCCAGCCTGAAGAAAACAGGTGCCAGGCCGGAGCAGTTCGTTCACGTGGGGGATAATCCCGAGCACGATATTCAAGGTGCGAGAGAGGTCGGCTTCAATACCGTCTGGATGAACTATGCCGGCGTGAAATGGCCCGGGGGCGAACCCGCCGATGAAGAGCTTCAGGACCTGGCAGAGCTGCCAGAGGCCATCGAACGCATTACCTCGCGTCTCACCACTTAGGCAGCAGGTATTGCCAGGATAAACGCAGGACTGACCAGAAACAGCCCAGCGAAGCGATATTCCTAGAGAGCTTCCTCGCCGGTTTCGCCGGTGCGAATTCGGACGATCTGCTCCAGCGGCTGGACAAAGATTTTGCCGTCGCCGATTTTGCCCGTTCCGGCCGCTTTGGTGATCGCTTCAATTACGCCATCGACCTGCCCTTCACTGACCGCCGCCTCGATTTTCATCTTGGGCAAGAAATCCACAACGTATTCTGCACCTCGGTACAACTCGGTGTGACCCTTCTGACGGCCAAAGCCTTTCACTTCCGTAACCGTAACGCCCTGTACGCCCACTTCAGAGAGCGCCGTCCGCACGTCATCCAATTTAAAAGGCTTGATAATTGCCGTGATTAACTTCATGTGAGAACCCCAATCAATTGACCGTGACATTATTCGCGATTTAAACCGCAATGCCTAGGGGCAGCACCCGTAAGAACGCCCGCGAGCGCGCGAGCAACCCTGGCGGTCCAAACGAGGAGTGTTAACGCTACCAGTAAGAAGCAAATAGGGTGAGTTAGCGCCTCCCAAACCTCTTAAAGCCAAATGACCTTAGCGGTTCAAACAAAAAAAAAGGGGGCCAAATGGCCCCCAAAACGCACGTTAATGCGCCCGCAATACTTACTTGGCAGAGATAAACTCCGGATAGGCTTCCATCCCACACTCGGACATATCCACACCTTCGTACTCTTCCTCGTCAGTGACTCGAATACCGATGGCAGCTTTGAGAGCGAACCAGACCACGCCTGAGGCAATGAATACCCAGAAGAAGATGGTTGCAGCACCAATGAGCTGGCCAGAGAAGCTAGAGTTTTCGCCGTTGGTAACCGGCACCAGCAGTAGGCCCAAGAGACCAACCGTGCCGTGCACAGAGATTGCACCAACGGGATCGTCAAGCTTGAGCTTGTCGAGTAAAACGATAGAGAACACGACCAGAATACCGCCAGCCGCGCCGAACAGCGTTGCCTGCAGCGCCGTTGGCGTGGAGGGTTCAGCCGTAATCGCAACCAGACCTGCCAGCGCACCGTTCAGTGCCATCGTGAGATCAGCTTTACCAAACAGGAAGCGTGCTGTGATCAGTGCGGCAACCAAACCACCTGCGGCTGCTGCATTGGTGTTCATGAATACCACCGCTACCGCGTTGGCACTTTCAACCGTTGCTGTCGCCAGAACCGAACCGCCGTTGAAGCCGAACCAGCCCAACCAAAGGATGAACGTACCCAGCGTCGCCAGCGGCAGATTAGCGCCCGGAATTGCATTGATCTGACCGTCCGCGCCGAACTTGCCCTTACGAGCGCCCAGCAGAATCACACCAGACAGTGCGGCAGCTGCGCCAGCCATGTGCACGATACCGGAGCCTGCAAAGTCCGAAAATCCAAGGTCGCCCAGCGTGTACATGCCAAATACGGGCATGCCGCCCCAGGTCCAGGATCCTTCCATCGGATAGATAAAGCCTGTCATCACAACCGCAAATGCCAGGAATGCCCACAGCTTCATACGTTCAGCAACTGCGCCCGAAACGATCGACATTGCCGTCGCTACAAAGACCACCTGGAAAAAGAAATCAGCTGAGGGGGCGTAGGTCGCAGGCTCTTCTGCTCCAGCCACACCATCGCCGACGATGCCATCAAGGAACATGACGAAGTCACCGCCGCCGTACATGATGCTGTAACCACAAACCATGTACATGATGCTGGCGATCGCGTACAGCGCCACGTTTTTAGTAAGAATTTCAGTGGTGTTCTTGGAGCGAACCAGGCCCGCTTCCAGCATGGCGAAACCAGCCGCCATCCACATAACCAATGCGCCGCAGATCAAAAAGTAAAATGTGTCCAGCGCGTAGCTTAATTGAAAAATTGAATCTTCCATTAGAAATGCTCTCTTCTGTTATCTCGTTTTAGATGGCGTCTTCGCCGGTTTCACCGGTACGAATTCGAACCACCTGCTCCAGGCTGGAAACAAAGACTTTGCCGTCACCAATTTTGCCGGTGTTAGCTGACTTGCTGATTGCTTCAAGCGTCGCCTCAACGGTGTCTTCAGATACCGCTACCTCAATTTTCACTTTGGGTAGAAAGTCGACAACGTACTCCGCACCACGGTACAGCTCCGTGTGCCCTTTTTGTCGACCAAAACCTTTGACTTCGGTAACGGTGATCCCCTGGACGCCAATCTCCGACAATGCTTCACGCACATCATCGAGTTTGAATGGCTTAACGATAGCAGTGATTAACTTCATAGTGTTCTCCTGGTGGTAGGGCAGCTTCCGGCATCGTGGTGTCCCCTGACGCCGATCTCGCTGTCAGCTCACAGTTCGGCGAATTCGCCGCGACCTGTGCGCATAATGAGTTGAGACGCTTGCCCCGTAGAGGGCGCACCAGTTTTGATTGCTGATAACATCAGTGAGCCGTCCTCCCGTTTGTTGTTTCATCATCTGTTATTCGATGAATGTGGCGTTTTTAAAACCGTGCATGTTTAAAGGATCCCGCTGTCGCCCGATACCCGGTGCGACGCGTGCTGACCGCGTGACCCTCCACGCATCAACTGCTTGACTGCATCTCATGTGCCAACATGCACTATTTCCATACATATCAATCAGTTAGATTAATGTAGCAATTGACCGCGAGAAGCGGCGCGCGCACCTCTGCACTTATTTGGTGCACTTTCGCACCGACGATGGGCGGTCTGATTTACACGCACTACTCGGCAGCTTGAGCCCCGCGCAAACTGTCAGTTACACTGGCCCTATGGCTCTTAAACCCCCGCCCCTGGGCGATGTAGTGCGACAACTCAACGGTTTGCTGGATAACAGCGGGCTGCGGGATGACGCCGACCGAAACGCCCGTGCGCTGCTGCAGGCCGCGTTACGCAAGCTCGATGTTGTCAGCCGTGAAGAGTTCGATGCGCAATCGGATGTTCTGGCTAGAACCCGAGCGCGCGTTAATGAACTGGAGCAGGAATTGGACGATCTGGCGCAAAAACTCGCCGATTCACCGGGGTAACTCAGGCAGCTGACATACTGGAAACAACGCCTAAGCAACCTGGAACCAGCACTTACGCAACACCTAAACAACGCCTAAGCAATACAGGCTGACCGACATCGCCTGAGGCTCTGCCGACTGGCAACTGAAAATTCTTCCCTTCGACGCGCGGAATCTTGCTGTTTCCAATCCGATTCGCCTGACCTTCGGTTCAGCTCACTGTTGCTGCGCCCTTTGTCGCTACACTGCCCGGATTCGATGCGCAGGGAGGCGCAAATGGGTCTAGCAACGGTTATCAGCCGCGCCCAGCAAGGCATAGAGGCGCCCCGCGTAGAGGTGGAAATCCACATCTCCAATGGCTTGCCCGCGTTCAATATCGTAGGCCTTCCGGCAACTGCGGTTCGGGAAAGCAAAGAGCGCGTTCGATCAGCGTTACTCAACTCTCATTTTGACTGGCCGGAACGGCGCCTGACCGTGAACCTGGCGCCTGCAGATTTACCCAAAGACGGTGGGCGTTTCGACCTGCCAATCGCACTCGGTATTTTGGCTGCCTCTGAGCAATTACCTCAGGCTGCCTTAATTGACCGGGAGTTCTCTGGAGAACTGGCCCTCGACGGTGCGCTGCGCCCGGTATCCGGCAGCGTTGCCGCGGCCATAGCCGCCAAGGTCTGCGGTCACACGCTGGCTTTACCCATCGCGAACGGCGCCGATGCCGCGCTGGTGCCTGGGGCCTCTATTGTCACAGCTCGCTCCTTGCTGGAGTTGTGCGCATGGTTGCAAGGCCGCGCTGAGCCAGAACAAAACACACCCACCCGGCAGAACCCGGCGTCACACTATCCAGATCTATCTGAAGTGCGCGGTCAGGCCATGGCAAAACGAGCCCTGGAAGTGGCCGCAGCCGGAGGTCACAACCTGCTATTTTGCGGCCCTCCGGGCACTGGCAAAACCATGTTAGCGTCGCGCCTGCCGGGCATTCTGCCCCCGCTTAGCGACGAAGAACGACTGGAGATTCTGGCCCTACGCAGCGCCGCGTCCAGCCAGAGTGCACCTATTGGCCCAAGCCGTCCTTTCAGGAGTCCGCACCACTCAGCCTCATCCAAGGCTTTAGTGGGCGGCGGCAGTATTCCCAGACCCGGCGAGATATCACTGGCCCATAACGGTGTACTGTTTTTAGATGAACTTCCCGAATTCCCACGTGGTGTCCTCGACGTGCTACGGCAGCCTCTTGAGTCAGGTGACATTACAATCTCCAGGGCCACCCAGCAGCTAACGTTCCCGGCTCGCGTGCAACTTGTCGCGGCGATGAACCCCTGCCCCTGCGGATTTGAAGGCGACCGCCGCCATCCCTGCCGCTGCACGCCAGATCAGGTTACGCGCTACCGCCAGCGCATATCTGGCCCACTGCTAGACAGGATCGATATGACACTCAGGTTGCAACGCTTGCCGGCCGAGGAATTTCTTAGCACAGCGGAGAACGAAGAATCCTCAGGGCACGTCAGGGAAAGGGTCTGCAACGCACGACGCATCGCCGCAGAGAGACAAAAGCTTTGCAACGCACTGCTAGAGGCCGATGCCTTGCGTAGCCACTGCGCGCTAGAAAAAGAGGATCGGCGTTATCTGGAAAGCGCCGCTGACAAGCTTGGTATGTCGATGCGCAGCTGCCACAGAGTGCTAAAGGTTTCTCGCAGCATCGCCGATCTCGCCGGCCGCAGCGCTATACAGCGCAGCGACCTGACGGAGGCGCTCGCCTACAGGCAATTGAACGTTGGAAATTGAACCCACGCAAACCAAACAAAGGCAACGGGATAATGTTACTCGACGCTTTCGCGCCGGCGTTCGTAGGGCTTCTTGCCAGGACGTCCGGACACGTCGTTGAACTTGAGATCCGAGAACGGATTCCAGTCGTCGTCATCCTTATCGCTGGAGTCTTTGGCTTCGCTGGTTTCATCCTCGGCGGCCTCTTCGGCCACGGCCGCAGACTGCTCCACAGCTTTTGTTTCACTGCTTGCCGTCTTCACGGCGGTAGTGCTGAGTGCAGGCGCCGAGCTGGTTGCCTTGATGCAAGCGCTTCCAGCGGCCGTACGAGCAACACTTTCCAAGGCAGGGGTCCAATCCGGATATCCGGCTCGCAGCTCCGCCACGGTTGCTTTGACAACTGACGAGCAGTCCGTTGGCGCCGCTTGCGCGGACGATAGTGCGACAGGGCCGGAGGCAAGAGTCAGCATCGCTGTAAGAATCGCTTTTTTAATGGGTTTTCCCGTCGCTGGGACCGCTAAATAGAGGTGTTTCATGGGTGCATTGATCCTGAAAAGACGTGCTGCATGGTAGCTGCCTGAACGGCCACTGGCCAGCAAACATAAGACGCTTACCGAGCTTCAACTCTAGCGCGCACCTTGATGGTGCAACAGGCACCAAGATGCGGCAGCCTGCTTCCCAACTACGCCAGGCCCTGCGGGACAGATCGCTCAGGAACCCCATTTCATCTTAGCTTAACAATGTTGGCCTGCTTCTTGCTGCCTTCCCCCTCGATGCCATCGCATAAGAACGATCGGCACAGACAAAAGCACAACGGGAGACAAAATCCATGCACTTTAAGAAAAGCCTTGTCGCTGCAGCAGTAGCGGCGTGTGGCTTGGCGACTGCGCCTGCCTATGCAGAACTGTCCGCCAACGCCTCAGTAACCAACAACTACATCTGGCGTGGTCTTACCCAGACAGAAAACGAAGCAGCTGTTCAGGGTGGTCTCGATTACGCCCACGAAAGTGGCTTTTACGCAGGTACCTGGGTTTCAAACGTCAACTACGGCGCGGGCGATGTCTACTCTTATGAGCACGACATGTACCTGGGTTTTGGTGGTGAAGTTGGCGGGCTGACGTACGACGTGGGCTACCTGTACTACAACTACGACAAAGAAGCCGAGTTCGATTTCGGTGAGGTTTACGCAAGTATCGGCATGGGCGGTTTCAGCGTCGGCGCTTGGGTACTGACAAACACCGAAGCTGACGAAGTGGGCGACCAGGACTTCAGCGCAGGTGAAACCTATTACCTCTCAGCAGATTACGCCTTCGAAGTTGGAGACGGCATCGAGATTGGACTGCACGCCGGCTACCACGACGGTGACTTCTCTGAAGCCTTTAATGGTGTAGACGGTGACTACTACGACTACAACATTTCCCTGTCCAAGGGTGGGTTCGGCTTCATGATCACTGACACCAACGCTGGCGGCGGCGCCTCCGAGGGTGGCTTTGATAACGACGAAATGAAGTTCGTTGTTTCCTACTCGGTTGACGTAAGCCTGTAGGACACTGCCAAACCAGCTGTTTCATTGGGCAAAACCCGATGAGTTAAAGAGAGCAGTCTGGGAATAACACGCAGTTCACTGGCTTTTCGCCAGTTTTGAAAAAGCCCGCGATATCTCGCGGGCTTTTTTTTGTCCGATTTTCTCATCCATAGGCGGCACGTATAGTTAACTTGATGTGAGTACGCACCGTGGTGCGTCGCGTCTTTCTGGCCACGCGCGGATACATTTTGAGCTATGCTGGCAGCTGCAAGATCACAATAAAAACGACGGCGACAAGAGAGAAACGACATGCGCATGCTTATCGCATTTTTTATTAAGCTAACTGCAGCACGCTCCGCAGTACTATCTGGAGCCTTAGGTGCCGTACTATGCCTGAGCGTCTTGCCCGCCGCTGCCCAGGCTGACGAGAAGCAATTGCTCTGGGGTGACACGCACCTGCACACCAGCTATTCCTTCGACGCCTATATCAACAACAACTTCACCGCAGACCCCAATGTCGCTTATCGCTACGCGCGGGGCGAGCCCGTGGTGCATCCCTTCAATCGCACTCGCGTGCAGATCGGCCGCCCGCTGGATTTTCTGGTGGTATCCGACCACGCGGAATACCTGGGCGTGATTCGCAATGTGCACGCCGAAGGTGTCGACACCAGTGAAGTCGGCTTGTGGGCGACCGTAAAGGGTCAACTGGCGGCCTGGTATTTACGCCGACGACTGGATCAACGCAACGCCGCACAGCTTTTTCGAGAAATTCTGCCGCCACCCCTGCCGGTTCGCGAGGCGGCCAAACAACCCCCCAGCGGTGCCGCAGACGTGCTGCCGCGCATGAATAGCATTCAGTTAGACACCTGGCGCTCACAGACCACTTTGGCAGACCAGTACTACCAACCGGGCACCTTCACGACCTTTATTGGCTGGGAGTGGAGCTCCATCCCCGGCGGCGCGAACCTCCACCGGGTGGTGTTAACCGATGGCAACGCCGAGGCCGCGCAAAGCTTCCAGCCCTTCAGCTTGCTGGATTCTCAATATCCTGAGGATCTGTGGGCATGGCTGGAAAAGATCAGTGACGAAACCGGCGCGGAGTTTCTCGCTATTCCTCACAACTCCAACCTGTCGAAAGGCTTTATGTTCGACACCAATCGCCTGCGGGGCACGCCATTCGATCAAGACTATCTAAAACTGCGCAGCAAGTGGGAGCCGGTAACCGAGGTGACTCAGCTTAAGGGTGATTCTGAGACGCACCCTGAACTGTCCCCGGATGATGAGTTCGCCGACTTTGAAGAGTTTCCCTTTTATCTGCAGGTCAATCAAAGCCCCTACCAGCCTGAAGTGGGCGACTTCGTGCGCAGCGCACTCAAGCGAGGATTGGAAATAGAACAGGAGTTCGGCATCAATCCGTACCGGTTCGGCATGATCGGTTCTACCGACGCCCACACCGGCCTATCCAGCGCTGAAGAAGATAACTTCTGGGGCAAGATGGCCACGGACTCAATCCCTGAAAACAAGAATCTGGAATGGGAAAAAGGCGTTAAATCTCCCAACGGCTGGGCGATGTCAGCCTCCGGGATGGCCGCGGTGTGGGCCGAGGACAACACTCGAGAGTCGATCATGGCCGCTATGAAGCGCCGTGAGGTGTATGCCACAACAGGCCCGCGCATCCGCCTGCGGTTTTTTGCCGGCACCGATTTTGACGAGCTGGAACTAGACTCCGCCGAACTGTATGCCGACGCCTCTGCGCAGGGCGTACCCATGGGTGGGGAACTGTCCGGGACCGAGGAATCACCCGAGTTTATTGTGCTGGCCGACCGCGACCCTTTGAGTGCGAATCTGGATCGCATTCAAATCGTCAAAGGCTGGATTGATGCGGCAGGTAAGCCGCAAGAGCAGGTTTACAACGTCGGCTGGGCGGGCGACAGGTCTTTGGACGAGAACGGCCGTTTGCCCGCAGTGGGCAATACGGTGAATCCTGGTAATGGCAAGGTCGACAATCGCATCGGCGCAGCAAGGCTCACCGCGCGTTGGACAGACCCGGACTTCGTCGCGGGGCAGCCTAGCTTTTACTACGTTCGGGTTTTAGAGATACCCACAGCACGCCATTCCAAGCTGGATGCCATCGCTCTGGGACTGGACAAGGCGGCTGACCATCCGGATACCCTGCAGGAGCGCGCTTACTCGTCGCCTATCTGGCTGGTGCAGTAGGCCAACGCTACAAATCCGTCGCTGCGACTTTAGTTCAGCCAGGGCGCCGGCGAATTGCCGTTCGTATCCAAAGGCACTTCCATCCGGTTACCGTGCTCGCGCTCTGGCTGACCAATCATCTCGTCGTAAGCGCTGTCCTGCACCAACACCAATTCCACAACGTCCAGTTCGCTAAGCTGATCACGTAACTTCACCAAGTTGTGTGACTTCAGGGGTTTGTTGTCGTTGTCGCAGATAACATATGGCTTGCCGTCCAGCTCGATCTCTGCCAGATACAGCGACAGCTCGGTTGAGCGTATTGCGATGCGTTGCAGCGGTCCGCGTTTCTTGAGCGCATCAAAGCTTATTTTCACGGTTATGCTCCTTTTCGGTATCGCAAAATAGTATCGACTCAAAGCGCACTGCTACAATGGCTAGCTCAAACCATTGGTGTTTTGTTTCGTGTCTCCCAGCAAGCCCTCCGGCCAAAAGTCCCGCACCCGCTCCCACGGCACATCGCTTAACCCGCGCCAGGCAGAAGCCATGTCATATATCGATGGGCCGCTGCTGGTGCTGGCAGGCGCGGGCTCCGGGAAGACCAGCGTTATCACGCAAAAAATCGCCTATCTGGTCGACGAATGCGGCATCGGCGCTAAGAATATTGCCGCGGTGACCTTCACCAACAAAGCGGCAAGGGAAATGCGCGAACGCGTCGGCAAACTGCTGCGCGGCGACGCCGCGGAAGGCTTGCTGGTCAGCACCTTTCACCAGTTGGGACTTCGCATCCTGCGAGAGGAAATCAGAACGCTTGGGCTCAAGCGCGGATTTTCTATCTTCGACTCTCAAGATAGCCAGACGCTCATCAAAGACATTCTGCTGCAATCCCACGGTTCCGATGGCGATCAGGCGGGCACAATTCAGCACCGTATTTCGCAGTGGAAGAATGACGGCATTGCACCGGAAACCGCCATTGCACAGGGCGGCGGCCCTGCCGACCTGCTATGCGCCCAGGCCTACCAGCGCTACAACCAGGCGCTGCGCGCCTACAACGCCCTGGATTTTGACGATCTGATACTACTGCCAGTGCAACTGTTAGAGCGCGATCCCGCGGTGCGCGAGAAATGGCAGAATCGGCTGCGCTACCTTTTGGTCGATGAATATCAGGATACCAACGCCAGCCAGTATGCGTTAGTTAAACACCTTATCGGCGTATCCGGGCGGCTTACGGTGGTCGGCGATGACGATCAGTCGATCTACGCCTGGCGTGGCGCGCGCCCCGAGAATCTGGGCCAATTGCAGGAAGACTTCCCGGGCTTGAAGGTCGTAAAGCTGGAACAGAACTATCGATCAAGCGCGAACATACTTTCCGCTGCCAATACCCTGATAGCCAACAATGCCCACCTGTTTGAGAAATCACTCTGGAGTGAATTCGGGCCCGGCGAGCCGATACGCATTATGCGCTGTCCTGACGAGCAAGCGGAGGCCGATCAGGTGGTGGCCGAAATTCTCGATCACCAGCTGCGCAAGCGCACGCGGCTGGGGGAGTACGCGATTCTGTATCGCGGCAATCACCAATCCCGGCTGATCGAGCTAGCGTTGCAACAACAGCAAGTGCCCTACCAGATGAGCGGCGGGCAATCATTTTTTGCCCGCAATGAAGTCAAGGACATCATGGCGTATCTGCGCCTGCTGCTGAACCCCGATGACGACAATGCGTTCTTACGGATCGCCAATGTGCCGCGACGAAAGCTTGGCCCGAGCACGCTTGAAGCTTTGGGCACCTACGCCAACGCCGCTGGGCTGAGTCTCGCGCGCGCCGGTGCAGGCGTCGGCGGTGATATACCCGATGCGGGGCGGGAGCGCCTGCGGCAGTTTGTGGGTTGGCTGGAACGCAGTCGGCAAAACTGTTTCAGCGGCGACCCGGTCAGCGGCATACGCCAGTTACTGCGCGACATCGACTACCGCGACTGGCTGGAGTCGATAAGTTCAAGCGAAGAAGTTGCCGAGCGCCGCATGGCCAACGTCGATTTTCTTGTCGATAGCCTCCACAAAGTGATGCAGCAGGACGAGGTGCCGCTGGAAGAAGCGATCGCCAGGCTGGTGCTGCGCGACCTTATGGAGCAGCAGGAAGAAGAAAAACAGACCGAGGATTCCGTACAGCTCATGACACTGCACGCTGCCAAGGGTTTGGAATTTCCGCACGTCTATATGATCGGGGTTGAAGAGAACTTACTGCCCCATCGCAACAGCGTTGAGGAGGGCAACCTCGAAGAGGAGCGGCGCCTTGCCTACGTCGGCATTACCCGCGCCCGTAAAACGCTCACCATGAGTCACGCCAGCAAGCGCCGTCAGTTCGGTGAGACTATCGACTGCGAACCCAGTCGCTTTATAGATGAGCTTCCCGCGGATCTGCTGGTCTTCCAGGGCGGTGAAAAAGCCGACAGCGAAGTCGCGCAGCAGCGCGCCAGCGAAACACTGGCCGGACTCAAGGATCTGTTTGCCTGAATCATGGCTGAAATCACCACAAATATTGATCTCATCGCCGAGGCACTCCGACAGGGAAAGCTCGCCGCCATACCCACCGAAACGGTCTACGGGCTCGCCGGCAATGCGCTGGACGTCAATGCCGTCGCCGCCATCTTTGAGGCCAAACAGCGACCCAGCTTTGATCCATTGATCATGCACCTGGCCAGCGCGGAGGCTGTAAGCGACTACGTTACCGACTTCCCCGCGCCGCTGCGCGCGCTGGCTGATGCGATATGGCCGGGGCCGCTAACGCTGCTACTGCCAAGGCGCGCCCTGGTACCCGATCTGGTTACCTCCGGATTGGAACGGGTGGCCGTGCGCGTTCCTGGCCATCCGCTGGCGCTGGGCCTGCTGCAGTCGCTGGATTTTCCGCTAGCTGCCCCCAGCGCCAACCCCTTTGGTTACATCAGCCCGACGCTAGCCGAACACGTACAGGCACAGTTGGGCGATCGCATTCCACTAATACTGGACGGCGGCGCCTGTTCGGTCGGCATCGAGAGCACGATTGTTGGAATGGAAGAAGGGATGGGAGATAGCGAACCCTGTGTCTATCGGCTGGGCGGGCTTTCCGTTTCGGAAATTGAAAACATCATTGGTCCAGTAACCGTTAAGGCGCACAGCTCATCCCAGCCCGCTGCACCGGGCTCATTGGAGCAGCACTACGCCCCAGGCACCGCCTTCCTGCTTGACGACACCGGCACACTGGCAGAGCGCCTGCAGCAACAGGGGAAATATATCGCCGCCTTGCGGTTTCAGGCAGCGCTGCCAGCAATCGATGCAACCGCACAGCGCGTGCTCAGTCTGAAGGGCGATCTTCGCGAAGCGGCAGCAAGATTGTTCGCAGCAATGCGAGAATTAGATGCGTTGGGCGCTGACACGATTGTTGCCGAGCCACTGCCGGAAGAGGGTTTAGGGCTTGCCATTAACGACCGCTTGCGGCGTGCGGCGGCGCAGCGAACCGATTGCTAGAAGACCATACGGAAGCCCAGCGTCAAAACGCAGTCGTCCCATCCGGCCCCGGGGAGTGATAGCATCCCTAAAATTATTAAGGATTTCCGACTATGAAGCACGTCATCGCTGGCACGCTACGCTTTCGCACTGAAGTATTGCCTACCCTTTCAGAATTTTTCGACAGTCTGGCCATGACCCACGCGCCTGATGTGTTGTTCATCACCTGCTCAGATTCTCGCATCGATCCAAACCTCATCACCCAGGCCAAACCCGGCAAGCTGTTTATCTGCCGCAATGCAGGCAACATCGTGCCGCCTCACCAACACGTGGCCGGTGGTATTACGGCGTCCATCGAATACGCCGTACAGGCACTGAAGGTTAAGGACGTCGTCATTTGTGGACACTATGAGTGCGGCGCAATGCAGGCCGCCGCCGACCTGGACAGCGTGAAAGACTTCCCGCATGTACGTGATTGGCTAGTCAACAGCCAGGCCGCGATGGCGGTAGTTGACCACAAACACCAGTATAAAGACGACGATGAGCGCTTGAATCTGCTATGTGAACGCAATGTGGTTCTACAGCTTCAGCATCTGGCGACGCACCCTTACATCGCGGCTCGACTGGCGACGCAAGAGATCGAGTTACACGGCTGGATGTACGAGATTGGCACCGGCATGGTTAAGGCTTATCACGGCCAAACGGACAGCTTTATACCCATCGAGGAGCACTATGCCGGCACTGACTACATGAGCGTCGCAGACGCAGAAGACTCCTTAGAGTCCAGCTCCGGGCATGCCGGGCACTGGCGGCGCGGAGCCTGCCATCCCGGGCCGGAAATTCAGTTCTATAGACACAAAGGCACTGGAGCCCACGTCGATATCCGGAGCCTCAAAGCCACCACCCTGAAAGCGGAAGCCCCGTAAGCCACCGATACCGGTGCGCGCCGCCACCCAGAAGTTACCCGCTACCCGTCGTTCAACCGCAACCCCCACATCCCAGGCGTCGTAGTTCACCCCCACATCGCCGTCGTTGGTTGAGATGTTCCAGGACGCACCCGAGGGTGAGACACCTGCTCGAAACAGCCAGTCGCCGTCAGGGGAGTACAACAATGACGGCCAGGGCAAAACCGCGCTTAGCGTCCAATGCTCGTTGATGGACCAGGATGCGCCGACGTAAGGAATCACAAAGTCTTCCTGGGGGGAGATGTCTGCATACACACCGTACAGCCACCACAGATGGTCGGACTGCAGATAACGGCCAAACGCGCCGCCAAGGTACTGCATATTCCAGTCGGACCCCTCCAGCGTGCTGCGATGCCCCATAGGCATGACAAAGCCGCCGATCTGCCAATCATCTGATGCCTGTCGCAACCAGCCAATCGGCAACCCGACCGTGGTTACCTCGAAGTCCTCTACGCCGGGCACATCGACATCAAAGTCTGCATAGCTAAGGTACTCGCCGACGAAAAGCGCGTCGCGCGGCGACATCAGCATAGGCAGCACCGCATACTGACTGGCCATATTGAGGTCATATTCCAAGCCGCTGCCGTCCGACAGCTCGACGTCCGTTTCCCCGTAATGCCTGGCACTCAGCGTCGCGATCGGCAAAAACGGCACCAAAGAGCGCGTGCGCTGCAAGTCGATATCGCTGTCGATGAATTTCTGAGTGAGGCGCGACGCGAAACTGGACTCTTCATCCGCCACGCTGGTGACGGGCAGCAGCAATAGCGCAGACAGCAAGCAGGCTTTGAAGAAATCGGACATTCCGCGTTCCAGTATTTTTTTCTCGACGGACCGTACCAGAAGGCCGTCGCCGCTTCAGTACCGTTTTGTTTTCGGTAGCGCAAAAAAAGGCGAGCCAAAGGGCTCGCCAAGGATGATGCTTTCAGCATCTCCGGCACCCGGGTCGGTGCCGTTTCAGGGAACTAATTAGACATTGGAATCGTCATCTTCAGAATCATCGGACTCTTCGCCTTCGTCCTCGTCTTCCTCGTCTTCCTCGTCTGCGCCTTCGTCGTCATCTTCTTCATCGAAGCCATCGTCTGAACCGTCCTCATCATCAGAAGCGTCATCATCTGAGCCGTCGTCGGAGTCGCTTTCCTCATCATAGTCGTCCTCATCGTCGTCGGATTCGATGAAGTCTCCCGCCAGGCTAAAGACGATCTCCGTACCATCGGCCAGATAGACCTCGATTTCATCGTCGTCAGCCTCGATGAATGCCACATCTTCGCCGGGGAAGTTTTCCGCCAGGTAGGTGATGACTGCACCAGGTAGCTCGCCGATCTCCAACAGCCTCTCATCGTCATCGAGGAACTCGCGATCGCCATCGAAACTCTGAGCAAACTCAAACTCCACCTCTTCGGCAAAGCCGTCTACAGGACCTTCGTCGACAATGCTGACCAGGGAGCTGATCCTAAGGTTTCGAAAGAAGTCTTCCGCTTCAATGTCGTCGTCGCCGGCGTTTTCAAACTCCGCCAGAGAGACGTCGAAGCTGAGACCCAGCACTGTCACTGAAAGACCATCCACAAAGCTCTCAACAGGGGCCTGAATTACTGTCTCGTCGTCAGAATCGTCCCTGTCTACCAGCGTCGCGACCAACTGCCCATCTACCAGCAGGGCTTCAACTTCCAGCGTGTCGCCGATGCCAATGTCACTGAGTGCCAGAAACTCGATATCGTCTCTATCGTCATCGACCAGCGTGCGGGCGTTGGTATCTACGGTAACCGTGCCATTACCAAACTGCAGCGTCAGTCGCGTACCGTCGATAGCTGCCAGCGGTGCCACCAGCTCTATGCGGCCTCGGCTGGCAACGACCGTATCTGCGACAAGTACACTGCCGTTCCACACACCTTCTGCTTCTACTACCAGGTTGTTTGCCAGCAGCAGTCCGCCGGTGCTGATCAACGCATTGCTGGCATCAACGGGCAATCCTTCTATAGAGAAAGACGACACGCTCTGGAAGTTGTCGATTGCGCCCTGTGCAGACACGTCATCATCGACCGAGATACGCGCCTGGAAGTCATCGCGGTCATCCACTTCGGTGGCAATCAGAACCCCGTCAACCAACTCGCCTTCAACCTCAACTTCAAGGTCGTTGGCCAGCGAACCACCGGGCAGCGAATCAATGCTCGCGTTACTGGCATCCACCTGCTGACTCCCGATAGAAAAGCGGGTGCCGTTCAAGCCCGATAGTCGACCACTTAAGGTCACTTCGTCGGCGCTATCAGCGTCCCCATCGAGTCGCGTGGCTCGAACCCGATCTTCATCATCGCGATAGCCAGATATCTCGACCCGCTGGCCTGCTGCCAGGGCGTCAAAGTCCGTGTCTTCAAACACTGTGCTGGTGCGCTCGACAATCACCACCTGGCCCAGAATACGAAGCCTCGCACTGCTGTTGTCAACATTACGCTCGATGGATTCGATATCCCCCTCAATCAGCGGGTCATAGTCGACGCGGTCAGCAAAGGGCGTGCCATTCTCGTCACGGCTGCCGGTCACCGTCACGATCATGCCAAGGCCAATGTCGCCTTCTACTGCCGGTTCGCCATCGATAAAGAACTCGGCGTTATCCACATCAATACGCTCGCCGTTAACAAAGATGCTGCCGGTGCCATCTACGGTGCCGCTAGAGCTAAAGCCGCTGCCTCCAATGCCGCCGCCACCGCCGGCGTCACCGGGTGTGCCAACATCAGCAACGGTATCTCCGCCGCCTCCGCCGCCTCCGCCACCGCAAGCAGTCAGTCCTAAAAAAGACACCATGGCCAGCAGGCACAGCGCGCGACGAATCATTTCTACGTTAATTAAGGGTTTCATCGGAAACCTCCTCGATGAGAGTCTGGTCGAAATAGTAAATCCCGACGGCGACGTAACATGGGTCGTCCGCCTCGGAGTCTTCTGCGTTAACTTCGTGCTGCTTTAGCCAGGCATCGTATTCTTCCAGCAACTCCTGTGACTTGCGGTTGGAGAGCTCGCGAAATGCCGTAAGCGCGCCAGCCTGCAGGCTGGCGTTGGAAACCTTGCGTTGAAACACGCGCTGCTCGGGGACAGCGCCGAGGTTGTAATCGATGGTGTTCAGAAGTTCCGCCGAGTCGTTGCCAAGAATGTTAAGGCTAGCAACGGGGGTTGATGCAGGTACATAGGCTTTGCGCAGTAACCGTACCTTGCCGTCTTCCACCTGCACCGTGCCGCTACTTTCGAGAGTGGTCAGCATTGCCGCCGTCGGCACGTCGCCGCTGAAATCTTTCACTAATTCGGCAAAGCTGGCATCGCCTTCCAAGGGCAGTGCCAGGGGTCGTCCGTCTGAGTCCTGAAATCGGGGATCCACCACCCAGGCAGAGATAACGCGTACCGCGCGGTTATAGCGCTGATTCGCGTCTTCAGCGGTATCAACGTCGAGGCTGGCAAGCCGGGATGCTTCCTTACGGGTGAGCCCCGTCATGGCCGCGACGCTGGAAATAGAAGCGCGCTTGCCGCTGCTGCGCAGGAGAGTTAGCGACTCCTCGACGTAGGCCTTACGCGCCAGTTCCGCAAAGCTGCCATAGGCCATGCCATGTCGCAGCATCACCCGCGCAAGTGGGCACATCAACCGGTAGATAGCAGTGCGTAGTGCACTTTGTGCGTTCGTGCTCATAGTCCGCCCTTGAAGTTTATGTTTGGGAATTTATTCCCAAATAGAGGACGCGTCAACACTAACTTGCATAAATTTGGGAATTTTTACGCAGCCGCACCCGGATAAACCTCACTTTTCAGGATTTTCAGGCAAAAAAAAGCCGCCTCACAGGCGGCTTTTTCAAATGCTAACAAACGTTGCTTACTGGCTGCTATCCACCATGTAGTCTACCGCGGCGATGATTTCATCATCGGAGCAGGACATACAGCCGCCTTTGGCGATCATGCCAGTACCCGCCACGCCGTTGAGGCCGCTTTGATGCAGCATATCCCGACCCTTGGCGAGCCGTTCTGTCCAGGCTGCCACGTCGCCCACCTTAGGAGCGCCTGCTGCACCGGTGCTATGACAAGCCACGCATGCCGCGTTGTAGACTTCTTCACCGGAGCGATCGACTACGCCCGCCAACGCAGATGCGCCCGCTTCACCGCAGGTGCTGTCGCCCTGCAGGCAAACCTGTCCGTGTGGCTTAATGCGCTCTTGAATCTCCAGACGTTGCTCATCGGTGATGGCAGCGGCCGTACCGCTAATCAGTACAGCGGCGACCAGAATAGCGGCTTTATTTCCAGCGCTTTTCAAGGGCTGTTTCCAAGACGGTTTCCAAGATTTAGTCATGCTTTCCTCGATTACTCTGTGAATCGTAAATTGGTATTGGTCAAAAGGCACGCAAGTATAACGACTTCGATCCGGCGCGGAAACTCAGTGACGCTGGCATTATCACTATCCCGCGCCTACTATCTGCGACCTGACTTTTGGAGACCACATATGAAGCTCTATACCTACGACCCCGCTCCCAATCCTCGCCGCCTGGGACTCTTCCTCAAGTACAAGGGCATTGAGCTGGAAACCGAACAGGTTGACCTCAGCAAGCTTGAGCAGCACAGCGATGACTACGGCAAGGTCAACCCGTCCCGCACCGTGCCGGCACTACTGTTGGACAGTGGCGAGCTGCTTACCGAGGTGATTGGCCAGTGCGCCTACCTGGAGTCCGTCTACCCTGAGCGCCCCTTGATGGGCGTTACTGCGCTGGAGCGCGCACAGATTTTGAGCTGGAGCCACAAGGTTTTCATGCAAGGCTTTATGCCGATTGCTGAAATTTTCCGGAACGGCAACCCAGCGTTTAAAGATCGCGCCCTGCCCGGCCCAGTGCCATTGGCGCAGATACCCGAGCTGTGCGAGCGCGGCGAGATTCGCCTGGCGTCATTCTGGGAGATGATCGAAGCCACGCTAACGGACCAAACCTGGCTGGTTGGCGACAGCTTCACGCTGGCCGATATCGACCTGTATTGCGTGGTCGGGTTTTCGGGGTGGATCAAGAAAGGCATTCCGGACGAATGCACCGCGACCAAAGCCTGGTTCGAACGCGCCGCTGCCGAGCTCGCCTAAGACGCCTTTAAGGCACGTCCGGCAATCAGGATCCCGATAACGGCGACCGCATAGGTCGCCAGCCCCGCAGTTAATAAGTCTCTTCCGCCCGCCGACGTCGCTAACATCGCTGCCGCACTGGAGCCAATGCGAGTGTTAGTCAGAAACGCCGGGGCTATGGGTCAGCAAATCACCATATAAATCCGGACGCCGGTCGCGAAACAGGCCCCACTGCGCGCGATAGGCCGCTATCTCATCCAGATCAAAGCTGGCGACCAAGACACCGGCAGTCTCACTGTCGGCACTGGCGACCAAATCGCCGGTGTAATCGCTGATAAAGGAGTTGCCATAGAATGTCATCGATAACGAGGCATCACCGGTGGCCACTTCGTCTCCGATGCGATTGGATGCAACAACAGGCACAACATTCGCTGCCGCGTGCCCCTGCATAACACGCTGCCAATGACCGCTGGAGTCCAGTTCGGGCTCGCCTGGCTCAGAGCCTATTGCCGTGGGGTAGAACAATACCTCGGCACCGTTTAGCGCCATGCACCGTGCGGCTTCGGGGAACCACTGATCCCAGCAGATCGCCACACCGACTTTGGCGTAGCGTGTTTGCCACACCCTGAAGCCCGTATCACCCGGCGTGAAATAGGTTTTCTCCTGATACCCAATCGTATTGGGGATATGCGATTTACGGTAATAACCCAATATGCTGCCATCGGCGTCGATCATGCATAGAGAATTAAAAAATGCGTTGCCCGCCTTTTCGAACCAACTCAGCGGCAGCACCACCTCAAGGTCCGCTGCCAGGGCCTGAAACCGCTTGATCAACGCATTATTGTCGCGCTCGGATGCCAACGCGAAATGCTCGCCGCGCTGCTCAATACAAAAGTACGGGGTTTCAAACAGCTCCTGCAGCAGAATAATCTGCGCGCCGGCGGCGGCTGCCTCGCGCACCATAAGTTCGGCGGCAGCAAGGTTCTCTTCCGTATCCCAGCTACAGGCCATCTGGGTGGCCGCCACTGTGACAATGCGGGCGGTATCGCTCATATCAAACTGTGTCCTTTGGGTATCGCATGCGCTCTATTACACCCACAGAGTGGCCTGCTATCAAACGCTTTGTACTCGTCACAATAATGAATTTTATTCATAGCTGGGTTTTCAGCGCAGCTTCCGCCTGATTCATTTTTAACACCCAATCCCAAAACAGCCGAGCCTCCGGGCGACGCAGGCGCTCTTTGTGGCCTACCAGGTACCAACTTAAGCCTGTATCCAGGGTGGTGCTAAACGGCTGTACCAGCTGCTTTTGGGACAGCGCGTGGGACGCTAACGACAGGCTCGCCAACGCGACACCCTGCCCGGCGATCGCGCTATCGATTACTAATCCCGGGTCACTGAAGTTGTAGCCCTCAACGGGCGCGAGCGCGTCTATGCCCGCCTCCCGATACCAGCTATTCCAGCCGTCCCAGTCTTCGTCATGCAGTAATGGCACCGCTGCCAGACGTGCCTTGCTGGGCTGCTTGCCCAGCTTCTTTGCCAATGCAGGTGAACACACCGGGCTCAGGCATTCAGGTCCCAGACAGACGGTCTCGAAACCCGGCCAGTGGCCGTCGCCTAGCGATACGAAGCAGTCACTTTCGGTGTGCTCAAAATCAACTTCTGCGGTGGTGGACTCAATCCACGGATCAATATCAGGATGCTGTCTGCGTAGCGCAGGCAAGCGGTGTAGCAGCCAGTGCCGCCCCCAGGCTGGAGGACAGCTCAAGATCACTGAGCCCGCCTTCACGTAGAAGTCCAAACGGCTCATGCCCGTACTCAGGGTACTCAGCGTACGCCGCGTGGTTTCCAACAAATCGCTGCCGGCATCGGTTGGCTCTACCTTGCGCCCCAGACGACGGAATAGCGGTTGTCCAACATGCTCTTCCAGCGAGCGCATCTGATGGCTGACCGCAGACTGCGTCATATGCAGCTCTTCAGCGGCCCGGGAGAAGCTTTCCAGACGCGCGGCCGCTTCAAAACACAATAAGGCTTGCATCGAGGGCAAACGACCGTAACGTCTACGCATCAATTTTTCTCATAGCTAGAAGGAAAAACATTCGTTTGTAGAAGTCTCAATGCTGCCCTAGTCTGGCGTCAAGCAATCATTAACTCGCACTGCGCATACAAATAGAACAAAGGAAATCCCATGGCTTATCACATGCCGCCCGAGTGGGCCCCTCACGATCGTTGCTGGATGGCCTGGCCCTGCCGTGACGGCATGTGGATGGACTACGCCGCCACCTGTCGGAATTACGCCGCCGTCGCCCATGCGGTTCGTAAGTACGAACCGGTGACCATGGTGGTACCGCCGTCCAAGATGGCAGAGGCACGCAGCCTGTTAGGCGCAGACATCGATATTCTGGAATTGCCCATCGACGATTCCTGGGCCAGAGACAGCGGCCCCTGCTTTGTGGTGGACGAGCACAAAGGGCTCGCTGGCGTCAGCTTTGGCTTCAACGCCTGGGGCGGCAAGTATGATCCCTTTGATCAGGACGCACTGCTGGCCGACCGCTTGCTGGAACACTTGAACGTGCCGATTATCAGCTCCGCAATGATCGCGGAAGGTGGCGGTTTGAACGTCGATGGCGAGGGTACCCTGCTTACCACCGACAGCTGCTTCCCCAACCCCAATCGCAACCCGGATTGGAGCATTGAGCAGATCGAGGACGAACTGAAATCCCGCCTGGGCGTAGAGAAAGTCATCTGGCTACCCGGTGACCCGCTTGATCCCGAAACCGATGGCCATGTAGACGGCATTGCCTGTTTCAGTCAGCCCGGCAAAGTCGTCATCCAAGCCCCACACAGTGATAGTGATCCACGCAAACCTTTCCTCGACAGCGTTCGCGAAGCACTGGAATCCCGCACCGACGCCAAAGGGCGGCCCCTTGAGCTACTCACTCTGCCCGAAGGCCGCAGTGCAGAAGCGCGCGGAGATATGTTCTGTGTGTCTTACATAAACTTCTATATCGCCAATGGCGGTATCGTCGCACCCTCTTATGGCATCGCTGAAGATGATGTCGTCAAAGAGCGCCTGCAGTCCTACTACCCCGGCCGCGACGTCACTATGGTGAATATCGACTACATCGCTGAAGGCGGTGGTGGCATTCACTGCATTACGCAGCAGCAACCCTCTGCGTCCGGTTAAGCCCACACCCTAAGCACAGAGCACTGTAGACGCCTGCGCGCCACTCGAAGTCCTGCCGAGACACGCTGTAAATACATCCCTGTAAGCTCGAGTGCGGCCATCCCTGGCCGCAACGGTCACGGCAGGACTCCGAGCACCGCACAGGCTTGTTCCTGGCATAACTGGGGATTAAAAGACCCTGACTTAGCTGCGCCACTGCACTAGAGAGCGTTCGGGGTATTGGGTCTCTTTCCGGGACCGTCTGCGGCCAGGACGGCCGCAGTCGAGCCTACACGGATGTATTCACGGCGGGTCCCGGAAAGAGATCCAATATCACGCACGCGGCCCAAGCGCTCCGCTCCAACTACCACTCAGCGTCGGAAACAAAAAAGGGGCCAAAAGGCCCCTTAATCCAGTCTAGCTGCGAGCAGCTAGCGTTTAACAGACAGCATGTACTCCGCCACCGCCAGACGCGTGTCTTCGTCCAGGTAATCCTGCTTCGGCATTTCCGGATAGTCGTCGCGCTTCTTCACCGGCGCCGCGATGTATTCCGCCAGACCGTGTGGGTTATCCATATACAGCGCCTGGATGATCTTGACCGGAGGACCAATCATGCGGCCTTCATAGGTGTGACAGCCCGCGCATACGCCCAGATAGGCAATCTTGCCACGCTCGCCTGGTTCGATCACTCGAGGTGCGACGTCAGCAAGCAAGTAGTTGCCGATGTTATCCGTGTTGGTGAAATCGCACTCCGCAAAGTCATCGACACCGGAATGAACATAACGGTGACGGTTGATGATGCAGCTATCGGTAGTGGGCCCAATGACAAAGATGTCCGGGTTGCCGGTCTTCAAGCTCGCCAGCATCAGGCCACGAATCTCATCAATAGTGTCGTAACCATTGTTATGCATCGTGTTATTCAGAATCTTCAGGCCGTCACTGTTGGGATCCGCTTCTGGATCGACGGTCACGTTGGTGAGCTGCGCAGCGGTGTTGTGATCAACCGACATGATGCCAACCGTTTTGTTATTGGTGATGATGTTGTCTTCAATCACTACATCATCGGCCGCCATCACCATAATGCCGGTACCGCCCGGAATCCCGCCTACGGTTGAACCCGGCGCGCCAAAGTTGGGCGTATTGTTATTGGATATCCAGTTGTTGCGAATGATCACGTCGTAGGTGGTTTTGATGGGCAGGCCCGGCGTGATAAATGCCAGGATGCCGCCGGTGTTGTTGTAGACAAAGTTGCTTTCAACAATCGCGTGGCGGCTGTTCTCGATCTCAATGCCCGCAACGCTGTCGAACACTTCGTTGTAGGCGACGTGAACGTTGTCGCTCATGCCGACATAAATCGCCGCGTCTTCGATACCGGAGATGATGTTGTGCTCTACCACCCCGTTGGTACCAAGCTGCGGGAAGATACCGTACACGCCGGTATCCACGATGATGTTGTCGCGAATCTCGTAGTTGTTACCCGCCTGACTCATGATCGCATTGCCTTTGTACTTGGTGATCATGAAGCCTTCGACAATGATGTTATTGCCGGAGAACAGGATGGCGTCGTTCAGTACGCCCTCCCCGTGCAGCGTGGCGCGCTCGGAACCTTTAATGATGCCGATCAGGCGAATGCCGTCTTTATCGATGTAGACAGTTTCGTTGTAGGTGCCTGGCATCACGTGGATCGTGGTACCCGGCTCTGCCGCGACTACCGCCTCCTGAATCGACTCGCCGTCTTCAACCGTGACCACGATGTCAGTCGTGACCGGGCCCGCAACGTTTTTACTGCTGCCGCTGCGGATCAGCTCTTTGGCCGCCGCAACGTCTGCATCACTGGCGGCCCCCGCCGTGCTGCCACCGTAGGACGCGCCCTCGCCGCTGGTGATCACTGGGGTGCTATCGCCCGTGCTGCGGCCGAACTGCATGCCCCCAGCGAACGCGACGGCGATGAGTACTACGCCAATTAACTTGCCCATATCATGATGCTCCTTTTGCCTCGGTCACCCGGTGACTCGCCATCGCGCCGGGCTTGTTATCGTGTTCTGTTGCGTTATTCGGTTGATCAAATGCGCTCTCGACGTTCGCTTGTATAGCGTCGCCACGCTGGCCATCCAGCGGTGAAATGCCAATGGGCGTCAAACCGGAGGGTACTGCCGTCGGTATGGCCGGCGAGAAGGTCTCGTCGGTCAGGGTCATGAGAAAATCCACCAACAGGTCCAACTCATGGTCCGTGAGATCGGGCTCCCAAATATGCCAGTGCAGATGCATATCAACGCCCTCTGGTACCGCGTGACCGCGGCCGCCGGTATAAAACGCCACGGTTTCACGCAGGGTCTCAAAACGACCTGAGTGCATATAGGGCGCGGTTTTAGCAATATTACGCAGTGTGGGCACCTTGAATCCGCCCTTCATTTTCGGGGCATTCCAGGTCGCTTCAGCGCCAATATCCAGCGGCAGACCTTCGGGCTCCGGGGTGCCAATGACAGCGACCTGGTTATTAGTGAACAGCGGCGGCGTATGGCATTCCGCGCAGCGGGCCACAAACGACCGAAACACATTCATACCCTCGATTTCGCGAGGGTTCAGCGCGGCATGATAGCCGTGAGCATAGCGGTCATAGCGGCTGTTCAGTGAGATCAGCGACGTTTGGAAGGCGGCTAACGCCCGGTAAACCTGTTCAAGCTGCACTTCGCTGCGCTCCGTTGCAGGAAAGGCCTGCTGAAACAGTTCAGGATAATGTGCATTGCCGTTGAGTGTAGCGAGCAAGCCCTGCGGCGTGTTGCCCATTTCTTCAGGTGAGTACAGCGGCCCCACGGCTTGCTCTTCCAGGGAACTCGCGCGCACATCCCAAAACAGCTTGTCGACAAAGGCGACGTTCCACAGCGTCGGTGCACCGCGCTGCACTTCGTGCCCCGCTACGCCGACTGAGCGGCCTCTGCCATCACTAAAACCCAGCTCCGGATGGTGGCAGCTGGCGCAGGAGTGCGAACCATCACCGGACAGCGCCGGATCAAAAAACAGATAGCGCCCCAGGTCGATTTCTTGCGGGGTGAAGCCGTCCCGGTAATCGGGTAGTGCCGTTTGCGTGCCACCGACACCGCGATTCTGGGTGGACTCATAAAATTGGTAGAACGACGCCAGCTTGCAGACACCGGTATCGGATTTCCCGAAACCGGGCGGACACCGCTCGCTAAGCGCAAATGTGTCTTCCACTGCGTTGGTTGCTGGGACGAAATCTGTTGATGTCGATGTACTTTTAGCAGTAATCGATTCTGCTCCGGACAACACCCCGGCATCCGGCGGCGCAGAGGGCGCAAGCCCGACCCAACTCACGACCGCCAGCGCAATCGCGCTAAGGCCGGTGACAGCGATGGCAGCGCGGCGAGCCATCATTGCGCGAGGATAAATCCAATCACATCATCGAGATCTTTCTCGGTAGCCAACATGCTGGACATCATCTGCATCTGGCGGCCGTACTTATCATCGGCATGAGAGCCCCGCACGCCTTCTTTAAAGTGCGCGAACTGGCGACGGATATAGGCCTCGTCCAAAATCGCCAGATTCGGTGCATTTAACGCCGAATTCCCCTGAGCGTTGGACCCGTGGCAGGCACCACAGGAGGCGTTGTACTGCACTTCACCGTTGCGCTTGTCGTACTCGGCTGGCTCAGCGCCTGCAACTGAGGGCATCTCAGATAAGTAAACACTTACTTCGGCTACAGCCTGCGGCGTAGGCAACGTTGCCGCCATGCCCTGCATTTGGCGACCCAACGTATCCCGGGAATCGCTGCCGCGAACACCGCTTTTGAAGTGAGTGAGCTGACGCTCCAGGTAGCTAGCGTCCTGACCGGCCAGGGCAGGCGCATTCAGAGCCGCGTTGCCCGCGCCGTTAGCGCCGTGGCAAGCGATACAGGTGGTATAGAGTGCCTTGGCATCAGCGGCCTGAGCGGCAGACACCGCTAGCAGTGCTGCCGACACGGTTACCAGTGCAGCCAGCATCATCGTGGGAAGCGATGGTGAAAGTGATTTCATTTGGGGCCTCGAATACGATTCTTATCGTGTTCTGTCGCATGATTCGAAACGCCATTATGGCGCTGCGGCCCACGATATCTCCCCGATTTTAAGAATCGGTCAGGTTTTTATGCGGATATTGATCAACTTTCAGGCGGTTAGGCGGGTTTTTTTAGCTAAGTTGCTGTTTTCGCCAGGCCGTGGGCGTGCGGTCAAATGTGGCCTTGAAGGCCTTATTGAAGGCGCTGAGAGACCGAAATCCCGCGTCCATCGCGATAGTCAGCACCGGAATATGCGACTGCTCCGCGTCGGCAAGCCGGTCGGCCGCTTCTGCGATCCGGTAGCTATTCAAGAAATCGTTAAAGTTACGGTAGCCCAGGCCCTGATTAATCACTTCTCGGAGCCGGTACTGGGGGGTATCGAGCTTTTCCGCGAGCTGGCCGATCGTCAGCCCCATCTCCTGCCATACCCGATGCTCCCGCATAAAGGCCTCCAGCTTGGCGACCGCTTCTGGATCGCGCAGCACAGCCGGGTTCACTGGGCTGTCGCCAGGTTCCTCGGCCGTCGTTTCTGTCCCATCTGGCAAAGACGCGTTGGAATCCAAGGAGGTCGGCACCGGTGCGGATGCCCCAACCGGCACCGATTCCACCTGAAACAACAGCCCACGGTGATAGCGCAGCAACGAAGCGTTAATCGCCAGCAGTAATAGGCATAGAGGCAGGTATTCCCAGGTGGCCAGCCAATCGGCACCCGGGAACAGGATTTCCCGGCTAAACAGCAATAAAAAGCTATAGCTGCCGCACAGGCCGACAAACCAGATCCGCAAGCGCCGGCGCGCCTCGACCAAATCGCTTCGCCAATTGCGCGCCACGACGTACAGCGCAGCGCCCAGCAAGGCGAACTCCACCGCCTGCGGCAAGGTCCAGTACAGCCAACGCGCACCCTCGGCAAATGAACCCACCACCGGCATAAACACCGTGAACGCTACCAGTCCCACCTGCCAAACACGCAGTCGAAAGCTGTCATCAAACAGGCTGTAGCTAAACAGCCAGAACACCCCCGGTGCGGCGGTTTGAAGCACCGAAATCGGCAAAGACAGCGCCGTGCCCTGCACCATCGGCGAGGCGATATAGCCCAGCAGGGCCAGCATCAACAGCGCAAACAGACGCTCGCGAAGGCCCCAGGCAGGCTCGCGATACAGCAGCAACAGGCTCAGTAAAACCTGCGATACGCTGAAACTGAGCGCAGCAATTAACAGTGAAGACATAATCTAGCTTCGTTCCATGTGCGAGCATCATAGCAAGACCGTGCGGCAGCGCTAAAAGCGTGCTTCGATCACAGGACGCGCCCCGCTTTTAGGTAGCATTTCGCTATTGGGCTGAAATTAAGCGCCAATACCTGTAGCCTTCGCCTCGCGTTCGACACATAACAAACATCCCGGTCGGCGCATTACCCGTATTAAATAGCACCCGAGCGCTTGTAACGCCTGGGAGCGAAGCTATTGCCTTTGGTTACCCATTAGTTTTATTCAGGATGAGAGCGTTACATGTTTGAGATTCACCCCAACCGCGTCGCCAGTGCCACCAGCGATTTATTGTCCGGCCTAACTGTGGCGCTGGCACTGGTGCCGGAAGCCGTGGCGTTTGCCTTTGTCGCTGGTGTCGAACCCCTGGTTGGGCTGTATGCCGCCTTTATGGTAGGGCTGATTACCGCCTGCATCGGCGGCCGACCCGGTATGATTTCAGGCGCCACCGGCGCGCTGGCCGTGGTGATGGTGACACTGGTAGCCGATCACGGTGTGGAATATCTGTTCGCCACGGTGGTGTTAATGGGCATCCTGCAAATCACCGCGGGCGTTTTAAAGCTGGGCAAGTTCATCCGCATGGTGCCTCACCCTGCCATGCTGGGTTTCGTGAATGGCCTGGCAATTGTGATTTTTCTGGCCCAGCTTAGCCAGTTCGGTGTGGCCGGCGAGCCCGGTTGGCTAGACGGCACCGCACTGCAAGACACCATTATTGATGTGGCCTGGCTGGAAGGCACCCAACTGCAGGTGATGCTGGGGCTGGTACTGCTGACCATGGCCATTATTCACTTCTTCCCCAAGCTCACTAATAAAGTGCCCTCCTCTCTGGTTGCGATCGTTGCAGTGAGCTTGCTGGTGGTCGGCATGGGTTTGGATACCCGCGTGGTAGGCGATATCGCGTCGATTAAAGGTGGGCTCCCCAGCTTCCATATTCCCAGCGTGCCATTCACCTGGGAAACCCTCACCATCATTTTCCCCTACTCGGTGATTCTGGCCGCCATCGGCTTGATCGAATCCCTGCTCACCTTGCGGTTGGTTGACGAAATCACCGAGACCCGCGGACGCGGCAATAAAGAGTGCATCGGCCAGGGCGTCGCCAACACCGTTACCGGCATGTTTGGCGGCATGGGCGGCTGCGCCATGATCGGCCAGAGCATGATCAACGTGAACTCCGGCGGCACCGGGCGCCTGTCTGGGATTGCGGCGGCGCTATCCCTGCTCATGTTTATTCTGGTGGCCTCACCGCTGATCGAACAGATTCCTGTCGCGGCCCTGGTCGGCGTGATGTTTATCGTGGTGATCGGCACCTTCGAGTGGAGTAGCTTTCGCGTACTGCGCAAGGTGCCCCGCACCGACGCCATGGTGCTGATACTGGTGTCCGCTGTCACCGTGGCCACCGATCTGGCCATTGCCGTCATCGTCGGTGTGATTGTGTCAGCGCTGGTATTTGCCTGGGAGCACGCCAAGCAGGTGCGCGTGGAAACCCGCGAAGACCACAAGGGCTCAACTGTATATGCCGTATTCGGGCCACTATTTTTCGGGTCGATTACGTCTTTTATGGAGCAGTTTG
The DNA here is from genome assembly GCA_043585095.1 of Cellvibrionales bacterium. Taxonomy (GTDB): domain Bacteria; phylum Pseudomonadota; class Gammaproteobacteria; order Pseudomonadales; family Halieaceae; genus JANQIO01. The sequence goes on along the minus strand of CP121321.1, from coordinate 388,183 downwards.
ATCCCGCCAATGCCAAAGACGACGTCATCATCGACTTCGCTGGCGCACGCGTGTACGACCACTCCGGCCTGGAAGCCATCGATACCCTGGCCGACCGCTATCTCAACAGCGGCAAAACCCTGCACCTGGTGCACCTCAGCAGCGACTGCCGCAAGCTGCTGCGCAAGGCGGGCAACCTTGTGGAAGTGAATGTGATTGAAGACCCACAGTATTTTGTTGCGGATGATGCCCTGGCGTAACGGCTAGAACAGCCTGAACTAAAGGGGCCTTGTAAAACAGGCCCACCTAGACGACACCGGGGCTGGAGAGTATTATTCGCGTCCCTGGGCATCACGCCCCGAGGACAAGCCAAGCATTCGACGCAACGTCACTTGCCAGGCTTTTACAGCACAAAACGCGCCCATAGCTCAGCTGGATAGAGTACCAGATTCCGATTCTGGGGGTCGCAGGTTCGACTCCTGCTGGGCGCGCCATTTCCAAACGGTGCATACCGAGCACATAGGTAACACACAATTCACGCCGCGGGCCGTGTTAACGGGTTCTGAGCCCTGTAATCAGGCGTCAAGACGGCGCATATGCTCATAAAGGGCTCTGCTTAGCCTCAAGTTGCAAGTGCAACACCGGGAGGCAAAATAGCACGCATGACCCACTACCATCACCTTCGCCCGGAAGAGCGGGCGTATATTATGCTTGAACAAAATCGAGGTGTGAGCCTTCGGCGGATCGCTGAACGGCTGGGCCGAAGCCCGTCCACGCTGTCTCGTGAACTCAAGCGCAACTCACCGTCTATCTCCTACTGCGCAGCCCGCGCCGCCAAAGCGTATCGACACCGACGGCAGCGGTGCGTCAAACCCCGCAAGCTCGAGGCCAACCCGGCGCTGTGGCAACGTGTCGAGTCCTATCTGCTAGAAGACAAATGGTCACCCGAGCAGATTAGTGCCACCCTAAAGCTCCTGTTCCCGGATACAGCAGCACTGCACGTGAGCCACGAGACCATCTATGCCCATATCTATGCCTATCCCCGGGGTGAGTACCGAAAGCTCTGTGTGCAGTCATTGCGCCAAGGTAAGTCTAAGCGTGGGCCGCGAGGCGGCCCGGACAGCAACTACTCCAGCCTGAAAATTGCGCCAGAGCAGCGTATTGCTAATCGCCCGGAGGATATCGCCTCGCGGCAGATCGCCGGGCATTGGGAAGGCGATCTTATTGTTGGAGCCAATAACCAGTCTTGCGTGGGCACATTGGTAGAGCGCAAGACCGGCTTTGTGATACTCGCGAAGATGGAAGACAAGACAGCCCAAAAGGTCCGTGAAGGCTTCGAGATCTGCATGGCACACGTGCCGCACTTCTTACGGTTATCGATGACCTATGATCGGGGAGCAGAGATGGCGCAGCACCCGCTGATGACGAAGAATTTGGATCTGAAGATCTACTTTGCAGACTGCAAGGCGCCTTGGCAGCGCGGCAGCAGTGAGAACATCAACGGATTAATCAGGCAGTTCTTGCCCAAAGGGGAGGATCTCAAGCAACACGACCAGGCGGAGCTGGATTACATCGCCTGGCTGCTGAACAACCGGCCAAGAAAGCGCTATGGGTTTAGATCGCCCTTGCAGATGATGGAGCGGGAATTACAGGACGGAATCATACGTGTTGCACTTGATTCTTGAATCCAAGCTGACCCCTTATGTCTTGCTCGCTGCGATTATCGATGCAGGTTGGTGGACTCGTCGCCTTAATTCAACCATCAAAGCCGCATGGTCTGAAAATTCTGGAACAAATTGGCTAGCAATATATTGAGCTTTGGTAACCTCGACTGACTTATGTTTGAAGGCACAGTGGTCGAGACACGCTGTCACTCCAGTGGTGCTCTTGTAGCTCCAGTCACCTTTTGGATTGCACATCTGCCAAGCATTTTGATTGGTTATTGTTTCTGCAGCTCGATCGCGCTTGCGAGCACGAACCGGATCGATATTAAAATCACCAATAAGCACATCACCCGATAGGCTCTTTCCTGCCCAATCCCAATATGCGTCCCATTCTCTAGAAAGTTTGTAAGCCGGAGCCCTAAACCCTGTGATTGCAATCTCTCTTGTGATCACTGTAAGCACATTGGAGTTAGCCGCATCATCCATTCCAGTTTCATAATGTACGACGCTTTCTATTGGTGTGCGGGACGCGATTAGGATTTGATTATGAAACCTGCCAGCGCTGTATCTATATTTTCGGCTAGAGCCTTGGTGGGCAAAACCAAGATCTGTGAGTCTGTGCGGCAGATCTTGATTCTTAGGCCCGCTGACAAATTCATTGAAACAGATAACATCTGGCTCAAGGGACGATAGTTTCTCCAGCAGACCTGCTCTGACTTCCCTAGCGTGAGTGCGATGGTTGAGGTTGAGACTGACAAGTTTCATATGCATGGTTCGGCACTTCCCGGGTTACGGCAGAAAATTAACAACTAACTGCTTTGAGCGCAGGCTTACATGTCTCAAACCTATATCTGCTTTCGTTTCCAAGCAGGGGATAACTGTTACACCAAGGGAGTCAGAGTCGGTTTTTGAAAACTAACCCTTACACCTCAGCTGGAGCTATTGCCAGACACTAACATTCCGCCAAATACCGCCGAATCATTTCCCAAGCCAAATCCGCCTCCGGAACACCTGCGTTTATCAACCCATGCACCCCATGGATCATTTCCGGCAGGCTCTCTACGGTGACAGCAACGCCCGCACGAATGGCATTGTTGGCGAGGCTGATTGCGCCTTCGCGTACGGTGTCGTACTCGCCGATCTGCAAATACATTGGCGGCAATCCATGCAGGTCGGCAAAGGCTGGGGAGACTCGGGGGTCGTCCAGAGCGATGGTGTCGCCAACGTAGTCTCGGCTGCGATTGCGGACCCATTCTGGTGTCAGGAATGGGTCATGGCCCGCGACGCTGGGACCTGAAACAGACAGGTCAAACCAACCGGTCAGCGACACAAAGCAGCCAGGCAATGGGACGCCCTCTTCCCTCGCGCGCAGCATCAATCCGATGGCGAGGCTGCCGCCGCAGGATTCACCCATCAACACAATATTCTTGGGATCAAAGTTGCTATCGAGTAGGTGACGATAGGCAGCAAAACAGTCTTCGTGGGCTGCAGGAAACTGATGCTCTGGCGCCAAACGGTAATCGGGCATTACCACCTCGCAACTCAGCTGCCGCGCGATCAGCTCGGCGTAGAAATGGTATTCATCCACAGGGGTTGAGACGAAGGCCCCACCATGGCAGTGGAATGCAACCCTGTCGCTGCTCTGATCGTTCAGCCGATAGCGGGCATAGCGGGTTTCATCCAGCTCCACCCAATCGATTTTGAGTTCTTCGCTACACGGGTGGCCATGAAAGGGTGCAAACGTTCTCCGCACAGCCAGATAGTCTGCCGCCGGATCGGCAAAGTCTTTTGGAACGCCGTCAATAATGGCACGTAGCTCAGGGCTGACGCTCACGGGAGTATCCTCACGTTGCTGCCGTCACGACTTTCTCTTTGAGCGCTTCGAATTAGCTTACGCCGTCAAAACTGGTCGGGACGCAGCATCGCGTCGTGGCCGCCATCCACGAACAGGACTGAACCACAAACAAAACTATTTTCGGGGCTTAATAGAAAAGCCGCGGCTCGCGCGATGTCATCCGGATCGCCAACGCGCCCAACAGGAATTGTTGCTACGAAGTCTTTAATGACTGGCCCAAACTCTTCATCGGCCAGCCCCACATCTGTCAGTGGCGTGGTCACAAATCCTGGAGCGATAGCATTGAAGCGCACACCTCTTTGAGCATGCTCAGGCGTTTGGCGACGCATCCATCGAGCAATGGCCAATTTGGAGCCCCCGTATGCGCTTTGCCCGTCGCCCAGTTCATCGGCACGGCTACAGGCGCCTTCTTCATCGCCATCCAACATGAGATCTACAGTTTCTTCGTCAGCGCCCATAGGTGCTGAGTTGGATGAAATGAATACGACGCTTCCACCGCGTTTTTCCAGCAGATCCGTCACACCAGTGACTGTGGCGACCACACCAAAATAATTAATCCTCACCACGGTCGAAGCGGGCCTAACATGTGGCCCCACTCCCGCGCACGGAATGAACCCATCAAGGCCCGCTTCAGCCCGGGCCCGAATGCCGTCTATAGCCGCTTGCCGCCCCTGTTCTGTCGCCAGGTCCGCAACAACGTCTGCGTCTTTGATATCAACGGTTATCACTTCATTGCCGTCGGCGATCAACCTGGCCTTTATGGCAGCGCCGATACCCGTCGCGCCGCCGGTCAGCGCGTAAATTCCCCTCTGTTGATTCGTCATCATCTACTCCAACACTTATTTTTATTTAGCGTACAAAAAGAAAAAAGCCGCTCTATGAACAAACTATCACTGGCATCCAGTCATTCACAGAAACGCGCATAAAAAATGTACCTGTGCAGCCCCTAATGATGCAGCCGCAGGTCGCCGTGTATTCCGGCGGCGCAGCGCAAGCATGCGCGCCCGCCTTTCCGTCAAACCTAACCTATAGAAAGAAGTGCTACTCTGATCCACAACAGGAAATAATCTAAAGCCGCATTTATGCCCCTCTATCTATGTCCCTATATCGACGCCTGAGATACAACCTGCTGCAGTTGCGCACACTGGGTGGTTCGCCCCACTCATTGGCATTGGGCTGTGGGATTGGTGTTTTTATGGGGATTATGCCGGTGGTGCCGCTGCGGTCGGTGCTTATCCTGAGCACGTCGGTTCCTGCCAGAGCCAATGTGCCTGCGGCCTTTGTGATCGGCCACACCATAGCGAATCCCTTTGTGGTGGCAGCGTGGTATTGGCTGGCGCTGATGTGTGGCAATGCACTGGTGACCAACGCCGTTACCTGGGAGCGGGTGCAGGGCATGATGGATGAAATTCGGAATGCGGATGGATTGGCCAACAGCCTATCGTCGCTGGCCAATATCGGCGGGGACATTATCGTTGTGCTGTTGTCGGGCGGCGCCTTGGTTGCACTACCCGCCGGCGTGGCGACTTACTTTGTGGCGCTGCGTTATTTCTCCAAACGACGTGAGAAAAGTGACGCGTCCACGGTAGACAAGGCGGCCTAGCGCCGAACAAAAAAAACCACCGCAAAGGTGGCTTTCAAGGTTCGCAAAAAATCAGCGAACCGGACGCTGCTTTTACAGCGTGAGTCCTTAAAGCGTCGTAATGCTAAACACCGCAAGCGTTCCAGACACCTCGTTGCTCACCAACAGCAGGGGTTCACCGATGGGGCTGTCATTAGCCGAGATAAACACAATGCTCTCCGGGCCAAGATCGCCAACGGTCTCAACATCATCCTCAGCGTCAACGGTAAAGTCGCGCGGGTTGATGTACTGCACGAAAGACGCCGCCTGCGGATTGCTGATGTTGTAGACCATCACGCCGCCGACGCGCTCCAGACCAATAAAGGCATAGATATTGCCCTCGATCTGGGCAATGGTCACCGCTTCGGGCTCAGGGCCTTTGTCGTCAGAACGATCATCGCCTTCGTTGTCGTCGTTGCTGGCGTTGAAGTTAAGGCCCAGCTGATTGGCAGTAATGGTCTCGAAATCATTACCACTGTCATACACGGGGATCAGCGTGGTGGTATCCCAGATGGTGAACGAGCGCGCGCCAAAGGAGTAAAGATCTTCGTACACGCAGCCGGCGATCGGGGACTCATCGGGGAAGGTAATCGGCTGACCCGTAGTTGCGATGCTGGGGCAGGTTGATTCGTCCTCAAGCCCAAGGGTGGTGATGACTTTGAGTCGACCGAGTTTTGCGTCGTCCTGGAAGTCATCATCCAGTTTGGCCTTCAGTGCATCAGTGAACTGATCTTCGCCTAGATCCTTGATGCGGATTTCGTCGAGGTAATGGAAGCAGTCACCGTCGTCGAAAAAGTATCCACCTTGCGCGGTGCAGTCAGCCGCATCGCTGGCATCGGTCAAATACTCGCGGCCGTCCCCTTCGTTTGCGGTTACTAGGTATGACGTACCGTTGACCGTATAGGAGGCAATGGTGTCAGGCATGTAGGTACCGAAGATGTTCCAGCTACGAATGTTAATGCCGGGGCCATCATCGGGCCCGTCTTCATTACTGGCATCAAGCTCGTTACCCGGAATACCGTAGTTCTTAAAGCCAATGCCGATTACAGCGGACACGGTAGCTGACGCTATATCGACGACGGCAACGGCATTGTTTTCCTGCAGGGCGACAAAAGCCGTGCTGCTGTCGTCAGAGAAGGTGATGTACTCAGGCTCAAGGTCTTGCGCAACACTGGCAGAGCGCGACGAGATCCGCACCGGGCCAGTCAATGATGCTGCTCCGCCTGCATTAAAGGGCATAAAGGAAGCGGTTTCCGCGGTTAGACCCGTAAACCCACCAGACACATCAATCACAGTGACACTGCCTGCGGGGTCCACGCTGTAGTCCCCGTTGGGCTCACCTTCATTAGCGGCTACCACAAAGTTACCGTCGGGCGTGAACCCAACCATGTCTGGCAAAGCACCGGCTTCCACAGCGCTTAAGAAGCTGCCGTCAGTGCTATAAAAGGCGATATAACCATTATCCTGTTTCACGTCTGCTTCAACGGCGACGGCCAGCGTATTGCCAAACACTGCAACGCTATTCACGCCACCCATCGCAGGGCTGCCTGCAACGTTAGCTGTCACGTCTGCGGAAGCATCAATCTGTCCGGTAATCGTCGGTGTTGTGGGCGAACTGAGATCGACAATGTCTACCTGGCCGGCGTTGGCGTTAACCAGATACGCCTGCCGCGTGGCGGGGTCGAATGACACGATCTCCGCTGCTGACTCGTCGAAGTTATCGGGATCAGCCGGTGTACGACCCAGGAACCGCAAAGAGATCGCGGCACTGACATCGGCTCCGTCCGCTCCGGGGGCGCCATCCGCGCCGGGCGCGCCAGGCGCTCCGTTGTCCCCGTCGTCGCCCTCACAGGCAGCAAGCGAAAGTGTCAAAGCGACAGCCGCAAAGGCGAGGCTAAACGGGTTTTTCTTGAACTGCATGATCTTCGAGTGAGCGGTTCTGAGGGAGACAGTGCTGGGGGACATGGTGTAGAAGCTCCTTGCTACCAATTGTTGGGAGGTATTAACAAAACGACCGAAAGCCAAGGCACAAACCTCAGCGTCATCTGAATTAACAAAAACAGTAGCGTGGCGGTCACACATGAAGCCTGTGTGGCACTACTGTGAACAGTTTGTTGCAGGCTGCTCGGCGACGGCAGACTTGCTTTAATGCAGTATCACTGCGTTGCAACCATCCCCAGTAGTGCGCTGAGCGCCCGGTGCCCCATAGTCGAGCCGCAGCTCCCCAAACTGGCGCACAACGCCGCGACGCCGAGGCCATTCGCGGCAGCCAAAATGACTAAGCGATTGATTTATATCGGTATTCCTTTTCTGGAATGACTATTGCTGCATACTCAGATTAAACCCAATCCACGTGACGCTGCGGCACTGACCGCGCCTAAACACCAGAGCCACAAGCCATGTCTGAGCCAGTAACACTGATACAAAATGCGCGGGTGATTGACCCCGCAAACCAGCGCGATGACGTTTTCGATGTCGCAATTCAGGGCGACAAAATTATTGAGCTGGGACCAGACCTTGGCGCCACCTACCCGCAGGCGGATATCGTCGACGCCAGTGGCAAGATCATTTGTCCCGGGCTAATTGATATGCACGTGCACGTGATGACGGGCTTTGGTGACTTTTGCCTACCGCCAGATTTTGTCGGCGTCGACAGCGGTGTCACCACTGTCGTGGACGCCGGCACCAGCAGCACGTCGTTGTTTGGCATGGCCAGAAAGGGCGTGATCGACCAGCCGGATTTGAAAACACGGGTGCTGGCGTTTATGGACCCCTGCAAAATCTACATCGCCACGTCTGACTTCATTTGCCACAAACTGCGCGTTGCCGATAACGAGAACAATCTGGACCTCAACGTGACCAAACAGGTGGTCGAGGAACATCGTGACGTCATTGTCGGTTTCAAGGTGCGCGCCGCCTGCACCGAGAAGAGCGGCCCAACGGTTAGCCCATTCCTGGACGCGGCGCTCAGCGTATCAGACGACCTGCCTGTCATGGTGCACTTCGGGGGCTTTCCGCACACGCCGGTTATCCCTGCACTCAGCGTACTGAATGCACTGCGCCCAGGCGACGTGGTGACCCATGCATTCCGTGCCGGGTCGGGCATTCTGGATGAAGAAAACCAACCGCTGCCTGACTACATTGACGCCTACAATCGCGGCGTGGTGATGGATATCGGCCACTCGTCGGGCGATTTTCACATTGGCACGGCCAGGCATTTGATTCAGATGGGTTACAAGCCCACCACGATCTCCACAGACCTCAATGCCTTTAACTACGACGGCCCTGTGTTCACGCTGACTGAAACCATGTCCAAGCTGTGGAACCTGGGTCTTGAGCTAGAAGAAGTGATCGCCATGGTGACCTCGCAGCCCGCGAAGACAATTCATCGCGAGGACTCTTTGGGTTCGCTGTCGGTTGGCCGAGAAGCCGACATCACCATGTTGAGTATCGAAGAAGGCGAGTTTGAATTCAGCGACGGTTTCGAAATCATGTCCGCCCCGCAACGGCTTGTTGCTGACGGATGCTGGCGCGCAGGTGAATGGCATACCGCTGTACACCGCGGGGCACCGCGGGTTTCTGAACCCTTTGTTTACCAAAAGGCGGGGTAGCCATGACAGTTTCAACAGCAGCGCCCGAAAGCGAATTGGCACAGGATCCTAAAACCTTTTATGACAGCCTTGTCGCAGAGCTTTACGAATTACGGGAATCGGTGTCCGTCGAGGAGAAGTCCTTTGGCGGCGAGCAGCTTATGGAAGGTGCAGAGCTGCGCGAGTGGCTCAAGTTTCAGGCCTGGTACGAGCAGCAGGCGGCGCACTTCATTGGTAGCTGGCTAAAGCACACCCACGAAGACGACGCCTTTATTGGGCTGTGCCAGCAGGTGGCGGATGAGGGCAAGCACTATAAGCTTCTGACATCACACCTACGCTCACTGGACGACAGCCTCGAGGGTTGGGAACCTGAACCCGAGTACGTGGATTGGGTGGTGGACTTTTACGCCAGCGGCGATGACACCATTGAACGCGTCGCGGCGCACAACATCACCGGTGAATTGGGCGCCCTGCAAGCCTTCGAAACACTAATGCCGCGCATACCGGAAAAAACCCAACGGGTGCTGAACAAGATTCTGCCGGACGAGAAATTTCACGTGCAGTTAGGTCGAATGGTAGTAGAGCGCTATGCAACCACGGCCGACGCACAGCGTCGCGTGCGTGCTCGCGTGTTGAAAGCATTCGAGTTGGAACAAAAAGGCCGCGTCGCCTTTGATCGGCGCATGCGTCAGGTTATGAGCGCAGCGTAATGGTTAATCGACTGAATGCACCGGTTGGGGAGCGCGTCTGGGTGTGCGTGGTGTGCGGCTATCTCTACAAAGAAAGTGAAGGCATGCCCGAAGATGGCATTCCACCGGGAACCCGATGGGAAGACGTCGATGAAGACTGGATGTGCCCCAAGTGTGGCGTGACCAAGTCTGACTTTGTGCTGCTAACTGTCTGACTGGCTCAAGCAAGCGGCTGCATGAATGCCTGGGTTCTATACAGCAACCTGGGCGAGTCCGCATAGCCGCCCATGCTGCGATGCATCACCGAGGTGTTGTCCCAAATCAGTAAATCGCCCGCTTCCCAGTCATGGTGGTAGGTATTCTCCGGCGAGTCGATCACCTCAAACAGCGCCGCTAATATGTCAGCGGATTCTTCCTCCGACACCCCGTGAATTTGGGTGGTCGGGTAATTCACGTACAAGCCCTGCCGACCGGTCTCGACATGCCTGTGCGTGATGTTGTGATAAGCGTCGGGCAAGTACTCGTCGGGTGAAGCCACCTCAAAATCCGGGATCGCCGCGCAGGAGGACAAAAACTGTAAGTCCTTAACGCGGGCTTTCAGGTCGTCATCCAATGCGTCAAAGGCCTGCCGCAAATCGGCAAACCCCGTGCGACCGCCCTGCGCAGGCACCCTCACTGAATACAGCAGGTTGTAGATATAGTTTTGCCCCGGCTGCCAAAAGTCACCGTCCACATGCCAGTACTCCGCCGCCTGATGCTGCTGTATCAACGTGCCGTCGGGAAGAATATTTGAGACGCGCGCCAGCTCCGGGTACTCGTCCAGGGTGTTATTGAATCGCAAACCCCTGGGTAGCAGCACGGGCTCACCCAGACGCCGTGTTATCGCAATAAGGTCTTCGATTTCCAGAGACTGATGCTTAACGCAGACAACGCCGTGCTCGGGGACCGCGCGCCGCAAGCTGATGAGTGCGTCGTCATCTATCGACTTGAGGTCGAGATCATCTACCGTAAAACCCAACATTTACCGCTCTCTTAGCATCGATTTAACGACCACTTTAATCCATCTCTGTCCGTTCGGTGAGGCAATGGATGTTGTGGAAGTACGCCACGGTCGCCGTGGGATACACCCGCATGTCCATCTTGACTGCGTCGAACTGGGGATAGGTTTTCATCAGATCTTTGCTCATTGATTTAACCAGGGTCTCCCAGTAGTCGCTCTCAACGGGATAGCCTTTCATAAGATTGTGAATCAGCGCGTAGATATCGGCGAAGGATGGGTAGGCTGCTGCGTCCGCCTCGTCTGAGTAATGCAGCTCTGTACTCAAATCGATTACGTTCGGCCCCTGATGGTCAATGCCGTGGGAGTCGATGGGCAGAACAATCGATAGATGGGTTTTGACAGGCTCATCGGATTTACCAGCACGCAGCGCCGTGCTTTTGAATGCGTGGTTAAAGGGGTGACTGGCGTTTGGATGCACTATCACACTCAGCGCTGCACTATTAATGGTCGGGTAGTTGTCGATAACCTGAATGCTGAGGTATTCAGCCAGGCTCTCCCACGACGCCATCGGCTTGCCTTTCATCGGTTTCCAATCGTATTGCTTCGTCCAGGTGCGCAGGTCCTGTTTCAGTGCAATAAAATCCGGGTAGTCGGCCTGGGTCATGTTTTCGCGATAGCCAATCTCGATGGCTACGTCGACCAGCTCCTGGTGCATGCGAGTGACAGGTACGCGTACCTCCGTCATTTGCAGCGATTCAGACACAACCTTGAAACTGTCTGCCACCGCTTGGGCGCCGATCAGTGAAAGCAGGGAAACCAGTGCTAGAAATCTGAACATGGTGGAACGCTCTCCTCAAATATAAGATGGTTATCAGCTAGCAGACAGTATAAGCCGTCTAAGCAATAATGGCCGCAATCGCACGCGCACTGGCCTGATACTTGCCGCATTTTTTCAATGCAGTACGTTTAAGTGACGAGGAAAGCCATGCAATTTTATTTTCGAGAAGCAATCCAGCGGGCCATAGGGGCTTTTGCTTTCGCATCTCTGCTATCAGCGTTCAGCCTGAGCGTGACTGCCAAAGAGTTGCCGATTTCCAAGCAGCGTATTGCCGACACGGATCTGGAAATCTCAGGCTTGGTCAAGGGGCTGCAAGACGGTGAACTGGGCTATATAGCGCACGCCGGCTTGCTCACCCTGCCGACCGAAACCCTGTCGCTAAAATTGGATTTCTATCTGGAGCCCGCATTCGAGGTCACCGTGGTTTTCATGGATGACGTACTGGCGGCATTGCCTCTGGAAGAATCCGCCGATACCGCGCTGGTGCACTGCGGGGATGACTACCTGTCGTTGTTTACTGAGTCGTTCCGCGCCGAGTACAAGCCGTTCTTTGTTTTGCAGATTGAGGGGCGCAATCCTCCCGACTGGCCAGAAACACTTAACGAACAGTATCTTGGTCCCTACTATGTAAGCGTCTCCGAAGAAATTGTACCCGCTTACGCAGAGCTGTTTGACGGCTGGAGCAAACGCCCCTGGGGTGCCACCGAGATGGAGATAGTCAACTTTGATGACACCTACGCGCCTCTCTATAACGGCGCGTTTGCTGACCTTTCGGACAGTGCGCAAGAAGGCCGCGAGATCTATCTGAACAACTGTATGAGCTGCCATCGCTGGGATGATGGTCGCTTTGGCGGCGGCACCTCGAACCGCGTGTTCACAGTGCTGGCGAGCACAGCGGTGTATAACAATGACTACTTCAAAGACTTCGTTCGCAACCCGTCAAAATATAAAAAAGGCGTTTACATGCCTGCCCACCCTAACTACACGGATGCCCATTTTGAGATGCTCACGGATTTCTTTTCAGCCTACTTTGAGACGGAGTAAGCCTTATGCGGTTTTGTATTAAGCCTATGCGGTTTTGTGGTAAGCCCTATGCGGTTTTGTGAGGAGCCTATGCGGTTTTATAGAAAGCCCTATGCAGCATTGCTGCTGGTAACGCTGATCTGTTGCCAGACCGCGTTCAGTGCAGAGGTCGTTAAGCCCGCCTTCGAGGACGCCACCCTAACGGGAGACCTCGACGCGAAGATCCTCGCCGGCGGCCCGATGATCGCGTACTCAACACCACGCGAGGTTGGCATTTGGGTGAGCACTGCCAAGGAAGCCAGGGTGCGCATCGCCTACTATGACGAGACCGCGGTGGAGAAAGTCCGAGTCACTGCCGAAATGATGACTGCCAGAAAGGACGCCTTCACCGTACTGTTTCGGTGCGATCGGGTCGAACCGGGACGCAAGTATTTCTACAAGTTGTATATCGATGGCAAAACCCATCGACTGCCCTTTAAACGAAGCTTCAGCACGCCCGCGCTAAACGGCGAAGAAGAGCGGCTAGCCTTACTGGGACCACACGCAGTGAACGACGCGGTCTATCCTCCGTATTCACCGGCGCAGGGTTATGAAGCGATTGACGCCTTGCAGGCCGCAGACCCCACCGCCATGTTTTGGGTGGGCAACAGCACGCTGGTGCGAGAGATGGATAATTCGTCAACAACGGGCTACGACTTACGCTACGGGTATTCACGCAACTGGACAGGCTTACAAGCACTTCAGGCCACGGTGCCCCAATACGCGGTACCCGGCCGCGACGATTTGGGTGCATCTGCCGTTAACGGCTGGCGTCCTTTACCAACAGTGGCAAACGCAACATTCGACCGCTTCTGGCCGGTGGCAGCAAGAGCAAACAAGACTGACCTCTCGTACTCCTTCTCACGCAGTCGTGTCGCCGTCTTTGTTCTGGATGCTTTTACACACCGGACGACAGAGCAGCGTTACGGGCATGAGCAGTTAGATTGGTTACAGCAGGGTCTTCAAGCGCACAGCTCAAAGGCCCTTAGAGTGGTTGCACTGGGCGAGCCACTCACAACCGATGCGTACCGTGCTGAATCCAAAGCGTTGATGCGGCAGCTTCGTCAGTCCGCAAAACAGGGGCCTATAATGCTGACCGCACCGGGATCATCAGCGTCTCATTGGATTGAACACGCACCGGGCCTTAAGCAACTTGTGCTAGGGCCCTTCTCCAGAAAACCGACGCCGTCAGCTTATTCAATTTCCAGGAAGTCGATGATCGCCGAGGGGCAGGTCTTTGGATTGCTACAGTGGTCAGATGATCAAACCCCTATACTGAGCATCCAATCAGCGATGGGCAAAGAGATAATGCGTCATGATTTCTGATGGCTCTTATGCCGACACAACACACTTCCAACTCTCCGCCGCTCAAATCACAGACTATGAGCGTGACGGATACCTGATACTGCGCGGCGCGATTGCTGAATCCGAGATACAGCGATTGGAAACAGGACTTACCCGCGCCACGCCGGTTGATCCGACGCTGGAGCCCACAGCGCCTACCTTCCCCGAACCCGGTCGGTATACCTACGCCACCCAGTGTCCTGCTGATCCCGATCTTGCTTTTATCATCGAGCACCCCGGAATCGTCGAACCGGTTGCGCAGTTATTGGGCGACGAGCCCAGACTATCTGCCTATGTACTGTACGATCGCACGCCGGGGGGCCATGGCATACCGCCGCATCAGGATTACAAACGCTGGCGCCCGGTGGGGTCTTCAATGAACTGGCTGTTCACCATCGTGCCCTTCACAGACTTCAGCGGCACAATCGGTCGGCTTGAGGTCGCACCGGGTTCTCATCGCCTTGATCGCATCACACCAGGAAACACACCCTGCCTGGAAGTATCTCCTGCCGTCCGGCCAGCAGAGTCAGATTTCATTGACCCCGAACTAAAACGGGGTGACCTGCTATTCATGAACATGCATCTATGGCACCGGGCACCGTCAAATACCTCAAACCAAAATCGGGTCGGTCTGTTTAACAAGTACGCCGCTGCCTCGGCACCACCGGCTACCGGCTGGTATCGATACAGCCCTGATGTAATGAATGCGCTCTCTCCTGCAAACCAATATCTGATCCCCACCACAGGGGACCCGAAGATTGCTATGACGCGAGCTGTGCTGCTCAGGCATCGGCCCGACGGCCCTGAAGTGCTCTGTCTGCCAAACGAAGACAACCAGGAGACGCCCTGGACACTGCCCGGCGGCGAGGCTGAAGAGGAAAGCGCGCTTGCCGACTGGGACCACGGCAATGTCATCGCTTCATTACAAAAGCACCTGCGATCGCAGATTGAGGGTGAGACTCCCTGGATGTCGTATATCGGTGACTATCAAGAAGCGGAAGGTGTGAGCCGTGTATACGGCTACACCGTTAGCCAAGGCAGGATTGCAGGGCCTGCAATAGGACGTTGGCTACCCGTGGCCGCGCTGCAATCGAATGACTTCAAGTTTGGCTGGGAGCCAGACGCTATTGCGACCTGGCTGGACCCGAAGGTGATACGTGGAAAGGGACTGTCACAATCGCAGGCTCGGGTTGATCAGTTCGTTTATTAGCGGCGCTTTTCAGCTGACTGTTCTAGCAGTCCAGTCTAGCTATGACTTCTAGCCGTTCTTTCTAATCGCCGCTATCAGGCGCTGAAGACGCTGGGGCCAAAAACCCACGGCTAGCGACTCTGACAAAGGCGGCGCCGCAGGAATTATTCCGTTGGCCGCAAATTGCTCAGCAGTGCGCTGCCAGCGAAGGGGATCGATAGAACCTAGCGCTTCGCTATCCAGGCTGCCCTGTAGGTATTCCAGCACACGTTTCAGGGAACGAGTCTGGTCGTCAACATCGTGGTAGTGACCCGCGGGGTCAACATAGGCGTCGACTAACAGCTTTGCCGAAGCAGCAGGATCATCTGCCGCAAGACGCCATCCGTCAAACATAGCCTGTAAAAGCGCCAGTAGCGCGGAAGGCTGGGATTCGTAGAGTTCACGATTGGCGAACAACACCTGTGCGTAAGCATCATGGCCGTAGTCAGCCAAGGACAGCACGCGTGGTTCAATGCCAGTCTGCGCGGCGAACTCGATAGGCTCATCGACTCCGTAGCACTGCACCGCGGCAAACTCACCTTTCAACAGGCGCTCAAACTTATCCTCGCGAGCAATCTGACTTACCGTCGGGCCCTCACCCGCGCCGAAGTAGTCATCGATGACGAGGTCTAACACCTTCGCACCGTCGATGTGCACGCCTACCGGCCGCCTGGACAGGTCTTCGAAGGTTTCTATCGCCGTGTCGGGCAGCGTCATTAAAGCCAGCGGTGAATCCTGAAACATAGCGGCTAGCGCAATCAATGGCTGGCCTTTAGCCTGCGCCGCCAACACCAGGTTCTGCTCGGCACAACCGATAACGTGAGGATCGCGCGCAACGCGTTCAGTGACCGCCATTCCGGATAGCCAGGGCGTAATCTCTAAATCAAGACCGCCGGCCTTATACAGCCCTGCGTGCTGGGCCACCAAAACACCGGCGAACTGTGCATTGAATACCCAATCGAGTTGTAGCTCCAGACTCGGAAACTGGGCTGCGCTACCTGTGGTTTTCGAACTGGCAAAAATATGCGGGGCTGATGACAGCCCCGCAAATAGTGTTGCCGCTTCAAATAGCCAACGGCGGCGTGATGTTAATCGATGACTCAGAACATCACCTTGAACGTACCTACCAGCGTGCGCTCCGGCGCTTTGGTCAAAAGCGTGTTAGCGCCAAAGATAGGATCGGCACCCAGGAAGTACTCCTCGTCGGTCAGGTTGTCTACGCCCAATGCCAACATCCAACGATCAGCGGTATAGCGCACTGATGTGTTAACAATCGTCGCTTCCGGGAGCTCCTTGGTGTGGTCAAAGTCCAGGAAGAACTCTTCTTGCCATTCCACGGAAAGATTAGCGCTGAAGCCATTCTGGAAGTCGTACAAACCGAACAGCTTGAAGGTCTTCTGCGGCTGACCCGGGTAAACCAGATCGGGGTTGTTGGTAGGTCTCTCGAAATCGCGCACACGGCCGTCAAAGCTGGCGGTAGAGAAGTTACTGGTCAACTCACCCGCGTACAGTGCCCAGTCTTGTTCAGACAGGGGAATAGTACGAAAACCCAGCGGATCGTTTCGCGTCACTTCCAGATCCGTCCAGGAACTGATCAGCGTCAGGCTATCGGTAACCTCCCAGGTGACTTCAATCTCCAAACCCTCAGCTTCAAGCGATTCACTGAGGCCTTCACGAACGTTGAACTGGCTCTGCTCCCATTCGTAGACAGAGATAGCACCGTAGAGCTTGCCATCAAGAAAGCTGCCCTTCAGGCCGGCTTCCCACATATCGTTCTCGGCAAAGTTTTGCTCACCGAAGATGGCGCCGCCCTGGGTGGGATCAATAGAGGTACCTTCCTGGTAGCTGCCGTACAGATAGATGTCGTTGTACAAGCGAATGTTGGGGCCGAAGCTCCAGTTGAAGTAATCAGTATCGCCGCTCTGCGCTTCCAGCGCTGCTGCGTTGGCGGGATCGGTGGCCGCACGCTCGGCTTCGCCGGGCAGGCCAATATCGAAATCGGCGTACTCGTAACGTACTGAAGCGATGGTGGAGATACGGTCATTCCACTGGGTCTCAAAGGTAGCGAAGGCCGCGTACTGCCAAAGTTCGGACACAACGTTAGCACCACCAACCGCAGTCGGTGACCACAAGTTCAGGCCGCCGACAGGAGACTGGTCGCCCACCAGCAGTACCGAGTTGGGGCTGATGGTCGGGTTGAGGATGTCGCGACGTGCGAACGGTTCAGCAAAAAAGTCCTGCAGTATCTGTGCGTCGGTGTAACGCACGTTCACGCCCACGGTGCTTGTGGTGTTGGGCACCGTAATGCGGTCAGTCATGAAGAACTTGGTTGATGCCACAGTCTGCTCGGTATCAACTGCATACCCGTAAGACGAGCGCTTTTCCGTCTGCAGGTCTTCGTAGAGGAACTTCAAAGTGTAGGTACGGCTGGGGTTACTGCTGAATATCACGTCACCGAATAACACCAGGTCTTCTGAGTCAGCAAAGTCACTGGTATCTGCCAGCACCGTGCTGCCGTCGATGGTATCCGTCAGTGCAACGCCGCCGTTGTCGAAATATTCCTGCGTGTAAACGAAGGTGTCCTGCGGTGTGGCTTCATTTGCCTCCAGTGTCGCCACCAGTCCCGCTGGCAGCGGATCACCAAAAGCTGTGCTGCCGGAACTATCGTACAGAGTCGCTCTGTCAGCAGCATTGTTCAGGTTGAGCATGTTTGCCCGGTCAGCGTCAGAAATACGCGAGCGCGCTACGTCACCCGGAATACCCAGTGAAAACAGGCTGGGGTTGATGCCCGGGGCGGTCGGGAACTCTACCGCGTTGCGGTCAAGTGTGCCGCGCCATTCTGGCGAGATCATCGCAGCAGGCTCACCAATTACGTATTGGTCATTATCGATAGCTTGCTGCGTGGGTCGGTTCCAGCCCGGGTTCTCGTTGGACTGGAAGTCGAAGTATTCACCGCCGACAAATACGGATACGCCATCAGCGGGCTGAAATTTCAACGCGGCGTAAACTGACGTGTAGTCGTTGTCCACGTCGTCCCAGTACATCTCACCATCCTGAGATGTCAGCGACAGACGGAAGGCTGCAGGGGTCTCCCCAATAAGGAAAGGAGCACCCACGTCAGCGGTGACGCGCTGCATGCCCCATTCATCGACATCTAAACTGACAGAACCGCCCGCCTCGTCATAAAACGGGCTCTTGGGAATCAAGTTAACGAAACCACCGATCTGGGTTGGTGCGAAGTCTGCCGGAGCCGGCCCCTTCACAATATCGATCGCCTCCAAGGAACCAAAGGACAGAGGCATCTCGTTCCGCTGATAAGCACGCAACATGCCATTCAAGAACGTGCCGCCTTTAGCGCCGCGCACCACGGGGGTTCCTGCTATACCGTAGTAGTTGTACGTCTGCGTACCAGCAGCGACCTTTTTGAGGTCAGAAAGATCTTCAATGTTGAACTGATCCATAATGGCCGGTGACAGCAACGTCACTGCGCGAGGCACTTGCAGGACATTCGTTGTATCGCCGAACAAACCCGAAATCTGCCGCTCCGTGGGCAGCAAGGAATCAGTTAGTGCCGAATCCGTCTCGGTCACAATGAATTCTTCCAGTACCGTCATGTCCTCTTTGGACTTCTCAGCGTCTTCCGCCTCCTGAGCTTGCGCCATCGAGGCCAGAAAGGCGGACAGCGCCAACGCGCTAAACCGGTTTACATATCCCATGAATCGCTCCTGTTGATCGTTATTTTTTGAGCAAGGACGTAAATAGCACCTGCTCATTCACTAATAGCTAGAGAAATACAGCAAAAGATATGCCAGAACTGAATTCTTTGGATTTAGTGGCTTAAACGGGGGGGCAAGTCGGCGCCGCTGCACCGTTAACGTGCAGCGCGCACCATGAAAGGAAACATCGGAGTATGACAAACTATGGACAAAAAGGTTCCGCGCCAGCCGCTGCTCATAGATCAGGCAGCACGCCTGTGACAACTAAGCGGCTTCTGACAAATGAGAGCCTTTTAACAACCAAGAGGCAAAACGCAGATAGCGACTCGTGCAACAGGGACGCCCTGGGCTACTCGCCGCAAAAACTGAGCGTAGCTGAAATTCCTGATTCCTGATTCCTGATTCCTGATTCCTGATTCCTGATTCCTGATTCCTGATTCCTGTACTCGGTTATCATGGCGAGACTAGAGGGATACAAGCAATGGCGAACACGTTTGGCACAGGGCTCTGGCGTCTTGCAGACCCCAAAATCAGCATCACTTCAGCGACATCCATGTCAGTGGGCGCCTCTATGGCCACAGGGCATCCAGACTTCTCCTGGAGTTGGCTACTCACGTTGGGGCTTGCCATGTTCTGTATGGAAGTAGCCAAGAACGCCTGGGGCGACGTCTATGACTTTGATTCCGGCACCGACCTTGCGGTCTCTGAAAACGATCGCACCGCTTTTTCCGGCGGCAAGCGAGTACTGGTGGATGCCCTGCTCACCAGAAAGCAAACCTGGCTCATTGCCGCAGTCTTTAGCGCCGGCGGGCTCATATTGGGCGCGGGTATTGTTCTTTTCAGGGAGCCCGCACTGTTCTGGTTGGGCACCGTTGCCTTATTTCTTGGCTGGTCATACCACGGGCCGCCTCTGCAATTTGCCTATCGCGGCCTGGGCGAGCTTGACGTTGTACTGATCTACGGTCCTGCCATTGCCATGGCCAGCTACGTTCTGATGACGGGCGAGTATAGCGGCCACGTCATCTGGGCCGCTGTTCCGCTTGGGATCTTTATCGCGGCGTTTCTGTGGCTCAACGAATTCCCGGATGTTGAGGCCGACCTGGGCGCCGGCAAGCGCAACCTCGTGGCACGTTTAGGGAAGCATCGAGCCAGTCGATGTCTGCCGTTACTTTATTTCGCTGGATTGGCGCTGCTAGCTGTCGCCATCGACAGGGGAAGCCTGCCGATGGCTGCAAGTCTTGGCGCTCTGGCCGTCCTGCCCGCCGCCATCAGCTGCTGGTATTGCTGGCGCGAACCGGACACGTTCCATCGCAACCGGCCTGCACAGGCACTGGGTCTGGTCGCTTTCGTGATGCTGTCCGCGGGTATTACTGCTGGCAACCTGCTGGCCAACTAACGTGCAAAACGCCATCAAACTGGTGATGGGCCGGGTGCTGGCAGCCATCCTGCTGATAGCGCTAGCGCCGCTTTTGCTAGCACTTGGACTTTGGGTGATAACGCGTAGCGGCAGGCCCATGCTGTATCACGAGCAACGTCTGGGCCGCCAGGGCCATCTGTTCACGCTGTGGAAATTCCGCACGCTGTCCACCGATCAGGGCCCAACCGTCGCACCGGAGGGCGACACTCGCATTACGGTCTGCGGAACCTGGCTGCGCTGCTGGCGGCTAGACGAATTACCCCAGCTCTATAACGTGCTGGTCGGCGACATGAGTCTGGTTGGACCGCGACCGCTGTCGCCTGTCCATGCGGCACACCTATCAGCTGCGCAGCGTGAAGCACTGCAGAAGGTTCGACCCGGCATCACGGGCCCGGCGTCTCTCGCGTTCATCGGCGATGACGCCGCCCTCGCGGAACAACCGTCGCCGGAGCGCGCCTATCTGGCGTTTTTACTGCCCGCGAAAGTCGCGATAGAACTTGAATACCTCAACAACTGGCATCTCACAGATGACGTTCGGTTGATCTGGCAGACCCTGACAACGATTTGGTCCTTGCATGGTCATCGGCGCTCCTGCGGAAACGCGCGCGACCTGCTTGACGACAACAAGTGGCCACCAGACAGGGAGTGACAACAAAAGTTAACAATACAGAGCCGCTGTACAGCGCGGCGCAGGCTTTTTACTATCACTAACAATAAAAACAGTGCCGGTATGCTGCAGCACAAAATAGTGAGTCCCGCCCATGGCAAATCTTTTACTTTCGCCGTTAATCCGTATCTGTGAAAGCATTACTTTGGCGGGGCGAACCGCCGAAACAGAAAGACGGTCTTCAATGTCCGGACTGACTACTGGACTGTGTGCGCTGAGCCTGGGTTATGTCATAACAGGCGCAACCGGAGTGTTCGCTGACCCAGACGGCTTTTTCGGCGAAGCGCGAGCGCCGAGCTTTCCTGTTACCCGGCAGCAACCCTGCAAGAACAACAACCCGCAGCGCAACGCCTACTTTGGCGCCACGCACATACACACCGGACTCTCTGGTGACGCCAACGCGTTTGGCGTGACACGCAGCCCCGACGATGCCTATGCCTTTGCCCGCGGTGGCGCGATCTCACTACCCCCGGTAGATGACTCAGGCCGAGACACCCGGTCTCAGCAGCTTTCTCGTCCGCTGGACTTTGCCGCAGTGACCGATCACGCCGAATATCTGGGCGAGGTGGTGCGTTGCACCACGCCCGGCAACTCAGGCTACGCCAGCAAAACCTGTCAAACCTTTCGCGGTGAGGATATTGGCGGCTGGCCGCCAGAGCTGGCTCATCTGGCCAAAATGTTTAGCCTGATCATCAAAGGCAAAGCCGAGCCGCGCAACCCAGAGGTCTGCGGTGAGGATGGCACCAAGTGTCTTGCAGCCGCTGTTGGGCCCTGGCAGCAAACTCAGCGTGCCGCAGAAGACTGGCAGGATCACAGCAGCAACTGCGAATTCACGACCTTTGTCGCCTACGAATACACGCTGGCCGAAGACTCCAACAACCTGCACCGCAACGTGCTGTTCCGTAATGCGGTGGTGCCACCGCTGCCACGTAGCGCACGGGATGCCCCCACGCCCCAGGACCTGTGGCGGGGCTTGTCAGAGGAATGTCTTGAGACCGATACCGGTTGTGACGTGCTCGCCATTCCGCACAATTCCAACTGGAGTGCCGGCGAGATGTTTTATTCAGAATACCCTGGAGCAAAAAGCCTGCGGGAACAGGCCGCGCTGGCACAGCTGCGCCAGGACCTTGAGCCATTAGTAGAAATTATGCAGGTCAAAGGCGACTCGGAATGCCGCAACGGCCTGTATCAGGTTTTGGGCGGCGCTGATGAGCTGTGCGACTTCGAAAAGCTGCGGCCGCCCGGCGAGATCGCAAGCGATTGCGAACTCGGCACCGGTAAAGGCGGTATGACGCTGAATAGCTGCATATCAAGACTCAGCTTTGCCCGCTACGGCCTGATCGAAGGTCTTAAAGAGCAACAGCGTCTGGGCGTGAATCCGTTGAAGTTCGGCATCATCGCCGCCACTGACAATCACAATGGCACCGGCGGTGCGGTGGCAGAAAATGCCTTCATGGGTGCATCGGGCCAGGACGCTACCCCACAAGCGCGTTTGCGCGGCGAAATCAAAGTCGGCAATGTCGCCACCAGCTCGCCCGTGCGCACCAATCCCGGCGGACTCACGGGTATCTGGGCCGAGGAAAACAGCCGGGACTCATTATTCTCAGCGATGAAACGCCGAGAGACTTTCGGCACCAGCGGTCCGCGAATCGTGCCCCGCTTTTTCGGCGGCTGGGATTTACCGGAAAACCTCTGCGGAGAGACAGACTTTGCCGCTATTGGCTATGAGCGCGGTGTGCCGATGGGCGCCGATCTGCCGGCCCGAAACAGTAACGGCGCCGGCCCAATGTTTGCCGTTAGTGCCCTACAAGATGCCAACGCAGACGCTGCGCCGCTGCAACGAATCCAGATTATTAAAGGCTGGGCCGACGATGAGGGTCGAATGCATCAGGATATCTACGACGTTGCCGGTAGTGCTGACAATGTCGCTAGCGTGGATGTCGCCAGCTGCCAGCGCAAAGGTGAAGGACACGCAAAACTGTGCAGCGTATGGCGCGACCCGGACTTTGAACCCAACCGTTCAGCAGTCTATTACGCAAGAGTCGTTGAGAATCCCAGCTGCCGCTGGTCGACCTATCAATGCAACGCGCTGGCGCCCAGTGACCGACCAGAAAGCTGCAGCGACAGCAGCGTTCCAAAGGTCATTCAGGAACGCGCCTGGACGTCGCCAATTTGGTATACGCCCAGTGCAGCTCCGACGACTGCGGAACCGGCCAAGGCATCGCTCGCAGCCAGCCCTTAGCCACTCGCCGTGCGCCACTCGCCGTGCGCCACTCGCCGTGCGCCACTCGCCGTGCGCCACTGGCCGTGCGCCACTAACCGTGCGTCACTGGCCGAGCATTACCGCTAGCTAAGCGGCCAATCCATCATGCTGATGACTTTCGGGGCCTGCTGATTTTTTATCGCCGTCAGTCTTGCGTCCAGCATCTCGCGCGTTCCTTCGGGATGCGTCAATACATAGAACGTGTCTGACTTAATGGCGTCAAAAACCATTTTGGCCACCACGTCAGGTGACATCATTTCAGCAAAGAACGCGGCAGCCGCTTCTTGCTCAGCAGCCGCCTGCTCGCTCAGTGCAGCCGGGCCACCCGGGCGGTTACGCTCAAAGTCATACAGGCGCGTGTTTACAAACGACGGACACAGCACCGACACGCCCACATTGGCATCAATGGCTTTAAGATCGCCCAGCAAGACTTCCGAGAGTGCAACAACGGCAAATTTAGATACCGCGTAAGTACCGGAACCGTGAGCCGAAATCAGCCCGGCGATAGAGGCAGTGTTGACGATGTGGCCCGCATTCTGGGCAATTATTCGCGGCGCAAAGGCACGCACGCCGTTAGCAACGCCGCGCAAATTCACCCCCAGCGTCCAATCCCAGTTTTCATCAGTTTGCTCCCACAGAGGGCCATTGCCACCTACGCCGGCGTTGTTAAACAACAGATGAGTCGCACCGAAATGTGTATCGACCGTCGCGGCCAGAGACTCTACAGCGGCAGAGCTAGATACATCGGTTTTAACGGTTAACAGATGATCACCGGCATCCAGCTCTGTGGCCGCACGATCAAGCGCTGCATCTTCAATATCCGCCAACACAACCCGCATATCTCGCGCCAAGGCCTCGCGAGCAAGGGCGTAGCCAATACCACTGGCACCGCCGGTAATCACCGCGACCTTGCCTGCAAAATCTTTCATATCGAATACTTCCTTTTTGTTTTTCTGAGCCCAGTACTTATAGCCTGAGTTTTTTCAGAGCGCGCATTAACGGCATAGGCGACGCGAAATGGTCTCCGAGGATGCACATAGAGGCATATGCAAACGAGGCACAAAGCGATAACGCAATCGGAGCTAAACAAGCCTAACAGGGCATTGATACTGTGCGACCACGGCATCGTTGGTGAGCAGTAGTATTCCCTCGGTCTCAGCCTGAGCCAATAGGATACGATCAAAAGGGTCTTTGTGCAGAAGTGGCAAGTGCCCTACAGATAGAGTGTGCCGGGCAAGAATTGGAAGCTCATCATAGCTGTTTTCGACTAACCCACGCCGGAGGAGACTAGCGTCCACCTTGAAGTCCCAACGATCAAGACTGTTCTTGATCACTACTTCCCATAGGCTCGCCGCACTGAAAAAGAGGCGATTTTCAGAATCAGAAATCAGTGACTTGGCGGAATCTGAAAGCTTTTTTGGTTCTGCAGCGATCCATAGCAATAAGTGAGTGTCGAGAAGCAGATCCAAATTAACCTCCGAACATCTTGGAAATTTCGTCTTCGCCCATGCGGTTGAAATCGTCAGGAATACTAAACTCGCCTTGGAGGAAACCAAGACGCCGCTCCTGCCCTGAGACGGGGCTATCTATAGCTGTGACACGAGCGACAGGTTTGCCTGCCTTCGCAATGATGAAAGGCTCACCTTTAGAGACCTCATCAATGAGCTTCGATAAGCGCGTCTTAGCATCGTGCATGTTTACGGATTTCATAGAGCTATACATCGCTGGAAAATAACTTAGCTTAATTAGCTTAGTTTACTTAAATCAACAGGCACAGACAATGTGCTAAAGAGAAGAAGGTCTGTCTTACGCTTTCGTCATTGAGACTCTGAGCTGCTTTTAGTCTCTTCTACACAGCGTTCAGCAGCGCGAATCTTCTGAAAGAAGTCCACCTGAAGCACGAGAATGACGCCGATTAGCACTAGCTTCCACAAGGCAGAAACCGTCCCATTCGCGGCGAGCAGGGCCAACGCCAACGATACCGAGGCATAACCTGGGAATAGCGTCGATAGCTTGGGTTCTTGCATTGGCTTACTTCTTTAGTGGAGCGCGACTCGGTTTCTACTGCGCTACATCTACTTGCGAAGAATGAAATATTCGAGAAGCGTACCGACAGCAATGGCTAACAGGACCCAGTGGAGTTCAATGCCAAAATAGTAACCCAGCCCCCCAAGCAAACCTGCTGCGGCCAAACCTATCCAGTGAGCATTCATGCCGTTCTCTGCAAAGCGTTGGCCATACACGCTCCTCATCTTGCGTCGATACGCGTTAGCAAGCCGCTACAAACGGATAACGGTCATCCGTGTTGATTGACCAGCACCCGCACCGCCACTGCCACCACCACCGCTCGCTTTGCCGCCGTTATTGTGACCACCGGCCGCTTTCGCTGCTTCGAAGACAGCCTGTCCCAAACCGATTCTTGCGGCTATACCGGTTACAAACGACCTGGCAGTGAAATGTCCTACAGTGGCAACGGCGAGACCAAGCACGGGTGCAATACCTCCGCTAACTTTATCAAGCTCGTGATCACTTAGTTCGCTAATGCCTGTTCTTTGACTCATTCCAGTTTCCATAAAAACTCCCTTTCTATGAATTCGAATCTGATTCCTTGAGATTCGTTAAGATGATGTTGTGGCCTCGAACTTACCAAGGTACTGCTTAAGCGTAGTAGAAAGAAAACAGAGAGGGAGCCAGAAAAGCCGATCCAATGGCAACATAAACCGCCAATATAAGCTGCTACCGTTTCGAGAGCTCCGGCGCCGCGCGCCCTGCGATCAACGGCAGGTCGAGATAGGTCTTGATGCCTGCGTCCGTTTTGCACACGTAAGGAATCGCGCTGACGCCGTGGTTGGCGGTGGCGACAATGCCGGGGTTGCGCATTAGACCTGCCGCGACGCTTTCGGGATGCCAGCCGTGAAAGGTGACGTGGGAACTGGGGTCACCGGTCACTTCGACTTCAAAACGCTCGCCAGCAGGGCCGAAGTTCCAACCGGTATCGAAGTGCTCTTCCCCCATAAACCAGTTTACGCGCACGGTGATCACCGGTGTGCCATTTACCGTGCGCTGCCAGGTGAAACGCTGTGCCGCGACCAGGCCGGGTTCGATAATGCCAATGGGCGAATCAATCGGCGCGGTAGCAACTGCGACTTCATGTAACGCAACCGGATCGGGATCGACCGCAAAACCCAATTCACTGGCGACCATATCCATGGATTGGCCAAAGCCATCTCCGAGAAAGTGCACCATGGGACTTGCGGCTGCCTGCTCAGGCGTTTTGCCAAACAGCATGATCTCTCCCACGACATCCGGCGCATCATAGGTGCGAATGTCCGAGAACTCTTCTGCAAGCACATGCGTAATCGAGGCCGATAGCGCAGACACCATTAATGGAAAGCGTTCAGTGATGCCGCCGGGGTGGATGCCCGTACCGTGCAACGTACTGTTGCCTTCACGGCAGGCCGCACGCAGATCGTCGACGTCACGATCACCCGGGAAGAACCATCCCAGAGGCGTCACCACGTTCTTGCCACTCGCCAGCAAGCGACACACAAACGCGCGGTCTGCCATGACCGGGCTATACAGCACGCAGTCGGCATCCATTGCCAGTAAGGCCTCGGCATCGGTTGTAGCCGTTACCCCGATCGGCCCGATGCCCGCGATGTCACCGGCGTCTTGTCCCGCCTTGGCGTCGCTGTGCACCCAGCAGCCTACCAGCTCAAGTTCGGGGTGCGCGTGAATGTATTGGATCGCGGCGCGGCCGACACCGCCGGTCGCCCACTGAATCACTGTGTACGGCATGCGTCGCTCCTAAAAGTTGGGGCCATCGGACAGATGCGCCCAGGCTTCCGGAAGGTGGGTGCGCCAGTCGGGCTTCGCCGGCGGCATGTTGAATTCAGGCGGTGGCTGCCAGCCCATGGCTTTCAGCGTTTCGCCGATGAAGGTCATATTGAGGTAGTCATGGCTGTAGCAGAACAAGCCATCACCCGCGTAGTACAGAATAGAAAGCCCGGGCACGATCCACTGACCACCATCGGGCTTTTCACCCAATACCTGATCCCAGTGGCTCACCAAGCGATGTCCATCAATCATGGTCCAGCGCTCGGGCGTAGACCAACCATAGCCTGTAAGCCCCGCCATCGACGCCACAAAGAATTCGCGGATGGTCTCGCGCCCCTCTTGACGCCCCCAGGCTGGATCCAGGTAAACACCGTCCTCAGTAAAGAAGTCCGCCAACATATCCCAGCTGGCGTCGCCTTCATCAATCTGGTCGCGAAGCGCCACAAGACGGTCATAGGTTTGCAGGGCTTCCTGCTCTATTTGGCTCTTATTGTTCATTATTATTTTTCCTTGCTTCGAAGATCCAACATAGCGCCTTGAATGCACTATCTACAGACTAGGTCATGTGCGGAATAAGGGTGTAGTGGCGAGTTGCGATAGTCATACCATGCCAAAATTGTCACGGGATCACCCGGCTTTTCACGGATGGGTGCAGCAGAATTTATGGTTCCGGACATCGTGCCGGGCTACGACATTAAAAACCGGTACCACCAGCCACCACACAAGTGCGCGGAAGCCACAAAAGGATGTTTGTTAAGCCCTGGCATAGGCAAACATCGCGAGACTAATCCCACTTAGGCTCGCGCTTCTCCAGAAATGCAGTGATGCCCTCTTTGGCATCGGCACTGGTCAGGCAGGCATCCAACTGCTCTCGGAGATAGGGCAGTGCCTGATCGAAAGCCATGCTGTCTTGTTCATTAAATGCAGCCAGGCCCAGGCTCATGGTGCCAGGCGCAAGGCTGGCGAGCTCTTCGGCTAAGCTGGCGACTTCACTGGCGAGGGACTCAGCGGGAACGGCGTAGTTGATCAGCCCCCAGCGCTCTGCCTGTGTCGTATCGATCGCATTGCCCCGCATCACAAAGTCCAGTGCAGCCCGTTGCGGCATCACGCGGAACAAACCGCCCATGACCATAAACGGCCAGATGCCGCGCTTTATCTCAGGCGCGGAAAACTCTACCCCTTCCGCGGCGATCGCGTGGGTGACGTTACACAGGAACAGCAGGGCTCCGGCAAACAAATTGCCCTGTACACAGGCGATCGAAGGCTTATTCAAATGCCGCAGGCGCAGGGCAATATCATCTGGTCCACCTCGCACGGGAACGGTAGAGCTTGTTTCGCTGGCGTCGCCGCGCATGGCGGCAAGATCACCGCCGGCACAAAACACATCGCCGTTGGCGGCCAGCACGACAGCTCGCACGCTACGCGTCTGCCTGGCGTAATCGAGTGCATAGATTATCTCGGCAGCCATGGTGGGATTGATGGCGTTTTTGCGCTGTGGTCGATTCAGCCGTATTTCCAGCACGTGATCTTTTACCGTCAACTCCACGGTTTCAAAAACCAGGCCTTCCAGGGAAAGTGATTCGTCGTTCATTTTGGATTCATTCCTGCTTTTTCTATTGCGACGTCTATTGCCACGTCTATTTCCATGTCTGTTTCCACGTCTGTTTCCAGAACGAGAGACGCCGGCACATCAATCACTTTGGCACGTAAATATTCACCCATGGATTTGGCTTGCGGGTCCATGCGTACAGACGACGCGACCCCCTCGCCCAATATGCCTTTGATATAAAAATTGAGCGCTCGGATGTTGGGAAGCGCGTAGCGCTCAATATCGAACGCGGCCGCGTCGGGCATCAGCGACTTTAAGCGCTCAACAGTGAGTGTGTGGTAAAGGAACGCGAAGGCGTCGTCGCTTTTGGCCCATACTCCAATATTGGCACAGCCGCCTTTGTCTCCCGAGCGTGTTCCGAAAAGCCGCCCCAACGGAAGGCTAACGGTTTCCCCGGCCGGGGGATTTGGAATATCTGCGCGAGCGTCAGCTGCCTTAACTGTTGGCAAGCCCAGCTGATTGGTCGGTTTCAGCTCTATGGTTTCGTCACCGATATGCACACGCTCGGTGATGTGCTGACTGCTCACGAGTGCGGGCCAATAGACGAGAAAGCTGTCGCCATTGCCAATAGGGCTCATCACGCCCAGGCCGGGTATATTGGCCAGCGCGATCTCGATCATTCTGGCGCTAAACAAACGCCCAACCAGATCTTTGTCTCGGGACTTGGCGATGATACGCAGCCGCGCGAAAGCCTCTTCGTTCGTCTGCGGGTTGTCCTTGTCGCTGCGCACCAGTTCTATCGACACCGAATCGAATTGCTCCCGGCCGCCTATATTGTTGAAAAACGTATCAGTCAAAACGGCAGCTTTGGCTTCGATATCCAGTCCCGCCAAAAGGATTTCAAATCCGTTTCGGAAGCCACCCAACGTATTAATGCACACTTTGTGGCTCTCAGGCGGTGAAGAGCCCTTGCAGCCGCTGACGTAGACCCGGTCATTTCCAAGATCCTCGATGCGGAGGCTATCGAAATGCCCAATCACATCCGGGTTCTTATAGGCCGGGTCACTAATTTCGTACAACAGCTGAGCCGTTACTGTGCCGGCGGAGACAAGACCGCCGGTACCGGGATGCTTGGTAATGGTGAAGTTGCCGCTGGCTTCGATCTCGGCGATGGGATAGCCGGGGTTTTCAAAGCTCGGCACCTCCTCAAAGAATGCGTAATTGCCACCCGTGGCCTGCTGTCCACACTCGATGATATGCCCGGCTGCCAGCGCGCCGGCGAGCGCGTCGTAGTCATCGCGCTGCCAGTCAAACTTCCAGGCGGCCGGGCCAATCACCACGGCGGCGTCGGTTACCCGCGGGCAAATCACGACCTGCGCGCCGCGATCCAGAGCTTCCTTTATGCCCCAGGCTCCTAAATAGGCGTTCGCAGTGAGCAAGGTATTGTCACTGCCGGCAAGCGGTTCGCCGGTATCCATATTGCTGAACGCTTCGCCCTGCGCCTGCAACGCTTCCAAGCGCGGCATCAGATCGTCCCCGTCGATATAGGCCACTTGTACTGCGAGGCCAAGCTCCTCGGCGATCGCTTCCACGGCAGCCGCCATCGCGGCGGGATTCAGGCCGCCCGCATTGCTGACAATACGGATATCCTTTGCAACGCAGGTCGCCAGTACTTCTTTGACCTGCTTGAGAAAGGTCGCGACGTAGCCGCCGGTATCGCGCTTCATCTTTTGGGTGTACAGAATGGCCATGGTCAGCTCAGCCAGATAGTCCCCTGTCAGTACATCAATGGGGCCACCCTCGACCATCTCTTTCGCTGCGGAAAGCTTATCGCCGTAGAAACCACTGCAGTTAGCGATCCGAATCACGTCACTCATCGGCCTGCTCCCCTTCGACGCTGACCAAAAGCTGACGAGATTTTACCTGCTGCCCGGCTTCACACAGCACCGACACGACCGTGCCATCAATCCCGGCTTTCAGGGCGTGCTCCATCTTCATGGCCTCAAGCACCACCAGCGTCTGGCCGGCCGCCACGGACTCGCCTTGACTGACCAACACGGTGACTACCACGCCGTCCATGGAGGCCTTTAGCTGACCGCTTCCTGCGCCTTGTGCGATCGCCGCGGGTTGGTAAGTCACGTCCTCAAAGATGAAATGGCCGCTGCCGTCATCAATAAAAAGCGTATCGCCGTCAAAAGCGAAATGCGTTGTTTCACGAACACCCTCTTCCATCACAAGGCAGTCATTCTCGCCAAAATGCAGCAGTGACAGCGCGATGTTGGTTTCACCGACCGAGATCAGGAAATGATCGCGATGATCCGCCACCGTTACCCATAGTGATTCTTCCCCACAAGAAAGCTGGTAGCGTGCGGCCACAGGTGCTGCCCTGCCCCAATCGAAGCCTGTGTCGCGCGCAGCGTTCAAACCCCGCTGCCAAAATAAAAGACCTGCTCTTGCCAGGGTCGCGGCGGAAGGCTGCTGCTGATCCATGCTGACATCATGGATGAAATGCTTGTCAATGAAGGCGGTGGTCGCCTCGCCGGCAGCAAACACGGGATGTCGCAAAACGTTCTGCAGAAACAGTTTGTTGTTGTTGTTAATGCCAAGCAGCTGGGTATCTTGCACGGCTGACGCCAGTCGCCGAATGGCTTCGCCGCGGGACACTCCCCAGGCCACCAGCTTGGCAAGCATCGGATCATAGAAAGGACTTACGTCCTGTCCTGGCTGAATACCATGATCCATGCGAATGCCATCGCGCTCTGGATACTGCCAAAGACGCACCTGTCCCGTTTGCGGCATGAAATCGTTGCGCGGATCCTCAGCATATAGTCGCACTTCTACAGCGTGGCCCTGCAGCGAGACGTCGTCTTGAGCGAGCGGCAGTGGCTCGCCAGAAGCAACGCTGATCTGCCAGGCCACCAGATCGAGGCCGGTTATCATTTCGGTTACCGGGTGTTCTACCTGCAGGCGAGTATTCATTTCCAGAAAGTAGAAGTTTTTATCGCTATCAACCAGAAACTCCACCGTGCCGGCGCCCCGGTAATTACAGGCCGTGGCGGCCGCAACAGCGGCTTCTCCCATACTTTGGCGCAGCATTTTGTCCACAAATGGTGAAGGCGCTTCCTCCACGACCTTTTGATGGCGACGCTGGATGGAGCAGTCCCGTTCGCCGAGATACACAGCGTTACCGTGGCTGTCGGCAAAGACCTGTATCTCGATATGCCGAGGCTCTACAACCGCTCGCTCTAAAATCAGCTCGTTGCTGCCAAAGGCGTTTTCGGCTTCTGAGCGGGCTGTACGAATCTGCTCGGCGAGTTCGTCGGGATTATGCACCAGGCGCATGCCACGACCACCGCCTCCGGCAGATGCTTTAATCATTAACGGGAAACCAATGACCTTAGCCTGTGCAAGTAAGGTTGCATCCGATTGATCCGCATCCTGATAGCCGGGGATACACGGCACACCCGCTTCCAACATGGCAATCTTCGACAGGCGCTTACTGCCCATCAACTCAATGGCATCGGCGGAAGGCCCGATAAAAACAATCCCCGCTGCTTCACAGGCGTTGGCAAAGGCCGCATTCTCAGATAAAAAGCCGTAGCCCGGGTGTATGGCGTCAGCTCCGGTTTTTTGGGCAGCGGCTAAAAGCCTGTCAGCCGACAGATAGGATTCACCTGGCGCGGCGGGGCCAATGCATACCGCCTGATCCGCTTCACAGACGTGCAGTGCGTCGGCATCGGCCTCGCTGTAAACAGCCACGGTGCGGTAGCCCATATCACGCGCTGTGCGCATCACCCGGATGGCGATTTCGCCGCGGTTGGCAATTAAAATTTTGCTGATGGTGGTCATGGTGACTCTCCGAAAAGCGCAGCGCGATTAGAGGCGCGCAACGCCAAAGGTGTTGCTGTTCAGGCTGCGCTCGTCAGCCTCCAAACAGACACTCAGCACAAAAGCGACCACGGAGCGTGTGTCGGCGGGATCGATAATGCCGTCGTCCCACACTCGTGCGGTATTGGCCAGTGCGTTGGATTTCGCCTCCATAGTATCGATGGTGTCCTTTTCCATCGCGTCGACCATTTCACGCATGTCATCGGTCATCTCGCTGCCAGAACGCGCGATCTTGGCTTCGGCAACCTGGCGCAACACGCTGCCGGCCTGCGCGGGACCCATTACCGACACCACGCTGCGCGGCCAGGCAAACAAGAATCGCGGCTTCATGCCCCGCCCCGCCATGGCGTAATTACCGGCACCATAGGAACCACTCACGATGATGGTGATTTTCGGTACCGTGCAATTGGTCACCGCCTGAATGAACTTGGCACCGTGCTTGATGATGCCTGCCTGCTCGGCTTCGGTTCCCACCAAAAAGCCGGTGGTGTTGGTAAGAAACAAAATAGGCGTACCGGTCTGCTCACAAAGCTGAATAAACTGCGCGGCCTTGGCTGCACCCCGGGCGGTAATCGGACTGTTATTCGCAATCACACCGCAGGGCAGTCCTTGTATCGCCATGTGGCCACAAAGCGTGCCCTGGTCAAAATCGCCTTTGAATTCAAGAAAATCAGAGCCATCCGCGACACGTGCGATGACTTCACGCATATCAAAAGGGGTTTTGGAATCTTCCGGCACAATGCCGCGCAGATCTTCTGCGGCGTAAAGGGGATCTTCATACTCTGCGGAGATTGCCGGCAGCCGCTTTCGGTTCCAACCCAGCTTGCCCGTGATATCGCGAGCAATGCGAATTCCGTCGGCATCGTTTTCCGCGAGATAGTCATTGGTGCCGGCCACTTCGCTGTGCATTTCGGCACCACCGAGTTCCTCGTCGCTGGCAATCTCGCCGGTCGCAGCCTTCAGCAGGGGCGGTCCGGCGAGATACATGGTCGATTGCTTGCGTACCAGAATAAGGTAGTCCGATAGCGTAGGCTGGTAGGCACCGCCCGCCGTCGCGCTGCCGTGTACCACCGTTATCTGCGGAATGCCTGCCGCAGATAACAGGCACTGCTTGGCAAACATCGATCCGGATTCACCAAAGGTATCGCCAATTAGCTTTAAATTGCCGCCGCCGCTCTGCGCCAGGTTTACCATGGGCAGCTTATTTTCCAGTGCGATGTCGAGTATCCGCTCACGCTTCTTGCCGCCTAAAGGCGAAATGCTGCCGCCTTTAGTCAGATAATCATCGACCGCCACCAGGCAGCGCACACCTGCGATATAGCCAATGCCGGCGATATAACTTCCTCCTGCCGCCGAGCCATCGCTATCTTCTTCTTGCATGTAACCACACAAAGTTGAGAGCTCAAGAAAAGGCGCACCGGCGTCCAGCAAAAGACTGAGCCTTTCACGAGGCGGTATCAGTCCCTTTTTGATGTAGCGCGGCGCCTTTGCTTGCGCGGCTTCTAACACCTGACGCTCGATACCACGAAATTCATCGACCGCTGCGGTCATTACCTGCAGGCTGTTTTTAAAGGTCTCGGACTGGGTGTCCAGTTGCGATTCGATAACCGGCATGGGGAAGGTCCTGTCGTATCGTTTTTATTGGATGTTGCCCTGCGGCCGACCAGGCCGCGCGCTGGTGATAGTAACAGGCCAAGGTCGATTGCGAGGCACTCGCCGTGACCAAGACAATAGCCGATACCGTGCTGACGGCCGCAAACACCCACCGCCATAAATCAGAAAAAAGCAAATTTGCGGCGCGAGTTCGCGGGGTACTGTCAGTGTTTTCCCCGCCCCGATAGTGCGAACACCATCGCATTTTGGGTTTTTATCGGCCGAATAGGTCGACACAGGCCGCAGTTTTGCAAGCTAGATTTGCACCTGCAGCCCGCTAGCGTATCGTAGAATTCAATAGCCGCCAGGGTGCCACAAGCCTTTAGCAACCCTGTCATTAATGCAGTAGACGAGTGATGAGAAGACATGACAGAAACCGCGGTCGCATATGATGTGTCCATCAACGGCGTCCTTCCCGGCAAGCATACCGGCGAAGTGGTTGAAGCCGTGGCGCCTGTTCTGGGCTTGCTACCCAGTGACGCTGTGCATCTGTTCAACGGCATTGCACATACCGTATTACAGCGCGCAGATTTATCAGCGGCTGCAAGCTTTCAAGCGGAACTGAAAGCCCTTGGTATTGACGCATCGGTGGCCGTTCATCAGGAAAAACGCGGAGCCGCCCAACCCGCGGAAGCAGTATCGGAAGAAAACACAGCTGAACTTGTAGAAGAAGTCGCGCTGGATGAGTCAACAGAATCACTGGCAAGTGAATTTGAAGCAGCAGAGGATGCACCGGCGGCGCCTGCAAATGAGACTGCTACAGACGTCGAGGTGGACGACGGGTTAGAAGTCGAGCTGGATGACGCGCTACTGTCCGAAGCAGCCGAAACCGCAGCGGATGCTCCTGAGCTGACAGGTGCAACGACAGAGCAAGACACAGAGCGCAAAGCCCGGGCGATGCAAAAAGCGAAAGCCCATCAAAAAGCCAGACGAGCCAAGGCAGCCGAGCAACAAAGAGCGAAAGCAGCCGCTGCGAAGGCACAAGCATCAGCGGCCTCTGACGCTGGTATCGACGCGACGCTGGATAGCGAAGTAAGCCCGGTTGATGCGAGCAGAATCCCAATCGAGACGGCGGCAACCGTAGCCAACAGCGCCGGCACTATTGATCCCGACACGCTGGTCTCTACCCCGATCCGCCGCGCTGAACCCGGATCGAACATGCTATGTATGTCCTGCAACACGCTGCAGCCACGCGCGCCGCAGTGCCCGGGATGCGGTGCCGACATGAGTGCGCCCAGTGCGGCACCAGCAAAGCCCAGTCTGCCTCCACAACTCCCCAACGCTGCCCTAATCGCTGCCACCGGCGCCGCTCTCGTGTCCGCGGGTATCTGGTTTGCAGTAGCCCAGGCCGTTGCATTTGACGCAGGCTTCTTCGCAATTATCACCGGCGGTCTGGCGGGCCTGGCGTGTGGCTTATTGGGCGGCCGTGGCGTGAAATCTGGCGGCGCCACTGCGGTTATCACCTTGCTAGCCATAGCGGCGGTATACCTGATGCTGCCCACAGAAGCGCCCCCGGCGCCACAGGCACCGCCGCAACCGGATCCAGCGGAGGTTTGGTCCGAGGAGCAGGCGCCGGCCCGATATGCTGAAGCCCTGGAGGACGCCGAGACCTTCATGACCATCGATGGATCGGCGGAAGCCGTTCGAGAATTCATGGTGCAACACAAGTACACCCTGGCCCGGAAGGCGCAAAATGTCCCACAGGGCGATCAGCGT
Organism: Cellvibrionales bacterium; assembly: GCA_043585095.1. GTDB lineage: Bacteria > Pseudomonadota > Gammaproteobacteria > Pseudomonadales > Halieaceae > JANQIO01. Next base: position 352,607 of record CP121321.1, on the reverse strand, counting down.
TACTTTTACGATGTGGACGCCGCGGACTTAACGTGGATAGTGCGAAATCAACCGGACTTTGCCGCCTGGCGACAGCGTATGCAAAACCACTTAAGTGGGCGTCAGCGTGCCGCGCTCGGCGTCTCGACACCTCTGGCCAAAAGGACTGCACCGGCGATCTCAGCGCTACAGTTAGGCTTTACCTTGGCGGGCCTGGCGGCCGCGTTCATTCTGGGCATGATTGGTCTAAAGCGCAGCAAGGGTTAATCGGCGCGCTGCGCCTACTCATCGCGCTCTATCGACTCACTAGCTTGCGCGTGGCACGAAACTTGCTCTACTCCCTGTATACAACATACGGCGGCCCTACCGCCTCGCCGGGAGATAGTTCATTTCATACTCTACTTCATTGCACTTACCTGCCAGTGGCCATGCAAGGCTATACAGCCTCTGGGGCCTTCTCTGTCTGACGGCATGCTTACTGTGCGCCAGGCCAGTTACCGCAGCGGATGTCGAACCTGCCTTTGCATTTAAATCGCTTCGCGGCGGGCTGACACTGGTCTCCAACAAAGGCGGCAATATCGTTATCAGCGAGGGCCTCGACGGCCTTGTTGTCGTGGACAACGGCAACGCCGATGAATCAAAGCAGCTCGCTGATGCACTAAAAACGTACGCGCCGGAGCACGAGCTCGCCTATATCATCAACACGCACTGGCACGATGACCACACCGGTGGCAACAACCTGCTGGGCTATAGCGCAGACATCGTCGCCCACGATAATGTGCGTCGGCACCTGAGCGGGCCGCGGTCGGTGCCGCTATTTGGTTTGTACGCTGACGCACTGGAGCCCCAGGGGCTGCCGACCATCACCTTTCCCGAACAGGTCAACCTGCATATCAACGGCGAAGAAGTGCGACTGAAGCATTACGGCCCGGGGCACTCCGACAGCGATGCTGTGGTGTTTTTTACCGGCCACAACGTCGTGCACATGGGCGACTCCATGGTATTCCGCATGTATCCCTTTATCGATCTCGAACACGGCGGCCATGCGCTTCGCTATATCGAAACCGTAGAAGCCGTACTCGAGGAAATCGACGATGAAACCGTTGTAATACCCGGCCACGGTGTCGTGACGGATAAGGCGGGGGTCCGCGAGTTTCTGGCCATGCTGTACTCGACCGTTGAAGAAGTGCGCAGCATGAAAGCAGCGGGCTTGAGTAATGCGGAAGCTCAAGCGCAGGGCCTGGACCTGAAATTGCTGCCCTGGAATAACAGCAAAATCACCCAGGACATCTGGATAGATGAAATCTACCAAAGCCTTGAGCAGCCCTGAGATGCGAGGCGCAGACGGCGGGGCTTACTCAATACTGCGACCGACCTATGGCAACGATTACCGCCAACCACTATCCTGGAGTAGATGCGGCCGGTGGCTGGCGCGTGGGTGCACACACTGACTTTGGCACGGTGACCATACTCGACAGGGATACAGACAACGGACTGCAGGTCGAACGCGTTGCGGGCCATTGGATCGATGCGCCCAGGCTCGACGACGCGCTAACCGTAAACTTAGGGGAAATGATGGTATTGCTATCCCAACAGCGCTGGCGCGCGAATCCACACCGGGTGGTCGCCAAACCCGGGGCCGCCGCAAACCTGTCTTTGGTCTATTTCCACGACCCTAATTACGATATGCCGCTGCCGGCGCGGCATGCCGACGGCTCTGTTGTCACGGCAGCGGATTTTCTGGGCCAGAAAATGGACCAAATTACTCAGACAGGGGATACCGTTTCCAAAAATGATCACGCGACGACGGCTTAACGCGCTGGGCATCGGCGGTGCCGCGGCAATCGCTTTTGCACCCGCCATCAGTGCCGCCCCATCTCGACCCCGACTCGACACGGGCGTTGCCAGCGGCGATGTGAGCGCCGACGGCGCGATAATCTGGACGCGTTCAGACAGACCGTCCCGCCTGTGGGTCGAGGTGTCGGCCAGCCAGGACTTCAGAGACGCAAAGCGCTATCAAGGCGGTCCAGCAGTCGCCGACCTGGATTTTAATGCCCACGCCATGATAAGCGGTCTGGAGCCAGGGCGAGATTGGTACTACCGGGTAAGCTGCGAAAGCCTGGATAGCCCGGGCGTTTTCGGTAACAGCCTGAGCGGGCACTTTCGCACGGCGCCGTCTCTGACAGTAGGCAAGGAAACTGCAACAGAAAATGCAATAGAAGCGGTTCGCTTTTGCTGGTCGGGCGATACCGCGGGGCAGGGCTTTGGCATCGACACCCGTCGCGGCGGCATGCAAACCTACGCTGCGATGCTCAGCCACGACCCCCAGTTTTTAGTGCACAGTGGCGACCAGATTTACGCCGACAACCCGATGCCGGAAACGCTATTACTCCCCGACGGCACTTTGTGGAAAAACCAGCTTGTTGAGGCGAAAACTCATGTCGCCGAATCCGTACAGGATTTTAGAGAGAACTATTACTACAATTTTCTGGATCAACATCTAAGCACTTTCCACGCACAGGTCCCGGTTTACGGCCAGTGGGACGATCACGAAGTACTCAACAACTGGTACCCGGGTAAGACTTTACAAGACGATGATCGCTATACGGTAAAGCAGGCTTCAACGCTGGCCGCTCGTTCACGACAGGCGCTATTCGACTGCAACCCAATGCGTCGCGCCGTGGCGGACCCCGATAGAATTTATCGCCAGATCCAGTACGGCCCGCTGCTGGATCTGTTCATGCTGGATATGCGCTCTTATCGGGGCCCGAACAACCGCAACCGACAATCCGCGCCCTCTCCCGAGACCGCACTGCTGGGAAGAACCCAGCTTGACTGGCTAAAGCGCGCTCTACGCGAGTCCACCGCGACCTGGAAGATAATCTGCTCCGACATGCCGCTGGGTATCGTCATAACAGACTGGGGCACAGACCGAGCCGAGAACGCCGCCAACGGTGATGGCCCGGCACTGGGTCGAGAGTTTGAGATTGCCGAGCTGCTTGCCTACTGTCAGCGCGAAGCCATCGACAACGTGCATTTCATTACGGCTGACGTGCACTACTGTGCATCAAATCATTACCAGCCAGAGCGTGCGGTATTCAAACAGTTTGAGCCTTTCTGGGAGTTTGTCAGCGGACCACTGCACGCCGGGGCATTTCCGCCCAATCCATTGGACAATACCTTTGGGCCGGAACAGGTGTTCTGCGGCGTGCCCGATGATTTGCACCCCGGCACCGCGCCAGATCAGGGCTATCAATTTTTCGGCCGGGTGGATATTGACCCAAACTCGCGAGCGATGACCGTTGGCCACTACAACCGTGACAACAAACGCCTCTGGGAAATTACCCTGCAGCCGCGCTCCCGAACCTGAGAGCTGAGACCTGAGAGCTGGGCTTACCTTAAGAGCCAGGCTTATGCCATGCAGGCTAATAGGGTTTCGACCAAGCGATCAGGAGCGCTGACCTGTGGTACGTGGTCGGTATCAATGTCATGTACCTGCGCACCTGGCATGAGATCAAACATACGATCTTGCAGCGCCAGCGGCACACTGTTATCGCGCAACAGGCGCACATAGTGCCTGGGCACTGTGCCAAAACGCGTCTCACTGAGCGTATTAGTGAGTGTCCAGCCGGGCAGCGGATGAGGCAGCAGTCGCTGAATCAAGGGCGCTGACACCTCGGGACTGACGCAGTTGAAAAAAATATCGTGGAGCTTGTCGGTGCGCAGGGAGACAAACTCCTGCGCGGTATCGAACTCCACCTCCAGGCTGGCACCTACCTCTACCCCCGGGCCATACACGTCTTCGCATAAATCAGGGAAGCGCATGCCTGTGGGCAGCATAAAGCCAGCAACATAGACCAAGGCAGCCACCAGATCGGGGCGTGCCTCGGCAACCTGTGACACAACTACACCTGAGCCGCTATGGCCGACCAGACAAACCGGTGCAGTGCTCGCAGTCTCAATAGTGTCGATCATGAACTGCACGTAGCGATCGAGGTGAATATCTGCGGATGGCAGCCCATCACCCTGGCCGGGTAACGTGGGCGCGAGTACGTGCGTACCGGCGTCTTGTAGAGGTTCCAGAACCGGGTCCCACACCCAACCCGCCGCCCAGGCGCCATGCAGTAGAACAAGGGTATCTGACATAAAGCGTCCCGTGAGTCAGCGGAGCACCAGGGTAAACAACAACTCAGTAAAGGCCCCCGGCAAACTAATGGTCTAAAACTTGCAGTGCAATATCCAGGCCGGGAGCACTGTTCTTTCCCGCCAGTTGGAGGACACGAGATGTTAAGAATACGAATTGTAGGTCTGCTAGCGTTATATGCGGCGCTAACGGCCTGTGCTGCTGAGGCCACGCCCAGTTTGCTGGTAAAGAATGCCCTTTTGATCACCATGGAGCCGGGGCAGGAAGCGCCTTTCATGGGCTACTTCACGGTGGATGACGCCGGTCGCATCGGAGAGCTGCACCAAGGTAAAGCGCCAGATGCACTAAAGGCGACCAAAGTACTGGACGCCGGTGGACGTATTGTTGCACCTGGCTTTATCTCGGCACACAGCCATATTTACATGAGCCCGCTGCGCGGCCTCGGCCACGACCAAAATCTGTATGGCTGGTTCAAAGCCTGGGACTACTACCTGAAACACACCACGGCTGAGGATATCTACTGGTTCACCCTACACGGCTCGGTGGATTTTGTTCGCAATGGCATCACTACGGCCTACGATTTCACCTACTCCGGAGAGGTGGATGAGAAAACCAACGATCCCAGCGAGCCCCAAAGCGTTGGCGTTGTGAAGCCTGGTCCCTTCGAGGAAAACCAGATTCAGGCTAAGCTGGATTCCGGTATGCGCTTTATCGACAGCGTCTGGTTGCCGGAGATTGGGACCGACGAGGAGATTCGCGGGCGCCTTGAAAAGCTGTTGGCCTGGGCCGAGCCCAAAATGGAGGATTCGCAGTTCTTCAAGATGGCCCTGTCAGGGTCACAGCAGTTCGCGCCTACCCGGCGCACGTCCCGGCTTGAGGCGGCCTTCATGAAGGACTATGGCTTGATGAATCAGAGCCACTTTCTGGAGAGCCCGAATGCCGTCGCAGAACAGCAGGAAAAATTCGACTGGTATCTGGAAGCCGGCGCGCTGAGCCCCGACTTTATCTTTGGTCATTTCATCCACACCAACGACTACATCCTCGAGACCGTGCAGAAAACCGGCGCGCGCATGAGCTGGCAGCCCACTTCCAACGGGCGGCTCGCGGATGGCATCGCCGATGTCGTGAAATATCGCGAGCTGGGTATCCCTGTGGCGGTAGGCCTGGATGACCAGTCCTGCACAGATGTCTCAGACCCCTACCAGAATCTGCGCATCGGGCTTTACACCATGCGCGCCCTGCACGAGCGCTCCGACGTGCTTTCGGTGTACGACATGCTCTACCTCCACACGCTCGGCAGTGCTGAGGTTCTCAACATCGACGATGACGTGGGCAGCCTCGCGCCTGGCAAGTTTGCCGATTTCCTGCTGGTGGATATGCGTTCGCCAGACACCGGACCGCTTTACGATCCGCTGGCCTCTTACGTGCTGGCGGCGAGCCTGCGCAACCTAAAGGCCGTTTACATTGGCGGCGAGCAGATGACCGACGGCATTGAGCTGCTGCAATACGACGAGAGCAAGCTGCGCGAAGAGATTGATACGCGCACAGATCGCATCCGCAAGATCGCCGCCGGTGACGGGCCCGTCGTTGGGTTCTGAGCTGGGTTCTGAATTGACTTAGCGGTGCGCAATCAACGCGCTTACTCGCTAACCAATAGCAAGACGGGTTTTCTGGGGGCGAATGCCCCCAGCTTTTTTTTCGCCGTCTGTTTCTATAGCGTCGCTTCTATTCTGCTTCTATGTCGCTTAGTAAAGCATGCATCGCGGCTTTATCACTGTCGTTACAAAACGCCGCATCGACCGCCGTGTGCTGCAGCGATACCAGCTGTGCTGCCGTGAGTTGGTAGTTTTCTACCAGCCACATCAGTTCTTCACACAAGGTGGTATTGACTACCACAGGATCATCCGTATTGATGGTGACCGGCACGCCTGCGGCCAATAAGTCCGGGAAGGGGTGTGTCTCCGGCCCTGAATACAATCGCACGCAGTTACTGGAAACACAGACGTTGAGGGTTACGCCCTCCTCTGCCAGTCGCTGGACCAGCGCCGGGTCCTCTATGGCGCGCACTCCGTGATCCAGACGATCGACCTTAAGCCAGTCCAGAGCATCTTGAACGCCTTCCGCACCAGAGGATTCACCGGCGTGAGACGTCAGCCCAAGGCCCAATTCTGCGGCGCGCTGATAGGCCGGCGCAAAGCGTTCACCGGTAGGTCCTGACTTTTGCTCATTGCCATCCACGGATAATCCAATCACACGAGGCGCCAATCCTTTAGCGTGCGCTGCACCAATCCATTCCACCAACTCCAGCGCAGCCTCACCGCTCTGGGTGCGCAGGATAGACGGCAGAATACGAATGTCGCAGATATCGTTGGCAGCATCGAAGGCATCGCTCAAGGTCGGTAGCAAGGTGTCCAGGTCGAAGTTTCCCCAGTGCGTAGGGTTAATGATGGTTTCGCAATACACCATGCCCTGTTCTCGACAGTACACGGCAAAGTCATGGGCCAGGCGCTTGAGTTGCTCCGGCTCGACGAACAGCCCACAGACCCAATCCAGGGTCTCTAAAAATTCGCTGAGGTCCTCGGTAACAAAAAGCTCTGCATAGGGTCTCGGTGGCGCGATGTCACGGGCCGTTGCCTCGGCTTCAATGCGCGCCAGTGGAATACTGCCCTCAAGATGAATATGTAGCTCAAGCTTGGGCAAACTTTGAATAAAAGCTTCGCTAACCGGCGCGCTCATTGGTAGATCCCCGGTTCAGGCTCCCAGCCGGTGACAAGATGCTTGCCCACCTCGACATTCTTCCACTCAACAGGATCATGCAGGGACAAGGTGCGTGCGTTGCGCCACCAGCGGTCATAGGAATTTTTACCTGCCAGTGAACCGGTACCCATCATCTCGTGAATCTTGCCGGTGGCATTCATTGCGGCTCGGGAGGATGCCGACTTACAGGCACTGATGGGTAACGCCAGGGCACCCCGATCAACTTCACCGCGCTCAAATGCGTCCATCAAATCGCCGCAGCGCGCGGTTGCCATCCATGCCGCGGCGAGATCACTGGCAAGTTCACCAAAGGTGCGCAGAATCATTGGGTCATCGGTTGCTTCGGTCACACCGGACTGCGCCCAGGGACGTGAGCGGGTATTGATGTAAGGGACCGCCGCATTGAGGGCGCCGATACCAATGCCACATAAGATTGCGGCAAAACCCGCCTGATAACGCAGGCTCGCATGGGGCAAAGGCGCTTTGCCAGGTACCGAGCCTACCCACTCCGCTGGGCAGGCTACATCGGTAAACGCAATGCTGCCGGAGTCGGTGGCTCGCTGTCCCAGAGCATTCCAGTCACGCTTGATGTCCACTCCCGGGGTGTCCTTGGGAATCAGAATCATCTGCATACCCATCACTGGATTGTCCTCGGTGACGGCTTCTGCATTCCAGGCCCAGGTCGCGATCTGGTCCGCTTCGGCAGCGCCAGTGGTGTAAATTTTATTGCCGTGTACGACAAAGCTGCCGTCCGCCTGTGGCCGTGCTTCGGTTTTCAAAGGATCAACTGCCGTGCGGCCTGCTTCTGCAACCGCCAGTCCAACAATCTGCTGCTCATTGCAGATCAAATCCGCCAGCCGTTGACGCTGGAAATCAGGGCAGTAGACCATGATCTCGCGCACCAGCTCATCGTGCACTTTCCAAAGCTGCGCAACTGACGAATCCACGCAGGCCAAGCGCATCTGCATTTCAAGGCTGCAGCGATGCCCGATACCGACGCCGCCCAATTCCTCGGGAACGGGACCTTTAAGCAGCCCACTGGCTTTGAGCGCCGCCATTGACGAGCTTGGATAGCGACCATTGGCATCGTGTTCCTCGGCTGCCGGCGCAACCGTCTCGTCGATCTTTGCCTGCAATATTTCCAGCAGCTCCTGCTCGTCATCGTTAAAGCCGTCCAGCGGCAAAACCTGCCCAAGAACCTTGTTTAAGCTCATGTCGTTTTCCTGATTACTTTAATTCGAATTGATATCGTGTATGTGCTGCGGGCAGCGGCAACAGACCACTACCGGAATAAAGCTCTGGCTGGGTGCGTCGATAAGACCCTTTTCAGTGAGCCCGTAATCAGGCACCCCGGCCAGGCCAACAAAGGCCAAAATCATGAATGGGCTATGCATGGTGCAGCCCAACTCGCGCGCCGCGGCATCGACGGCGTCGGACTCTTTGAGGACTGCCTCCCAGGGCTTGTCAGACATGATGCCTGCAACAGGCAGCGGCAGCTGCGCCAGGACTTTGCCGTCCTGAACCGCCACATAGCCACCCCCCAACTCGCGGAGAGCTTCTGCTGCGGCGGCCATATCGGCATTGTTGGTACCAACGACCACCAGATTCTGGTTCTCACAGTTGGTGGTTCCAGCAATCGCGCCTGACTTCAGACCGAAGCCTTTTACAAAGCCACAGGCTCGCGTGTCGCTGGCATGGTGGCGATCAATTACTGAGATTTTGGCGACATCCGCAGCGGGGTCCGGACACACGTCACCATCGACAACGGGTAGCTCTGCTTCAAAGGCACGCTTGAAATAGCCATCGTACATTTCCATGGCGCGTACCACGGCGACTTCATCCTCGGCGGCATCCGCCGGCACACGAAAGGCGTCGGCGCCAAAGTGAGGCGCCAGCTTAACCGTGCCATACAACATATCGGGGATGCTGTCGGGGTTATCGAACAGACTTTTGCCGTTCTCTGCGACCAGCTTGCCGTTAAGGTAGACCTGCTCCGGCGCACAATCCTCCAGACGATCCAGCACCATGATGTCAGCCAGACGGCAGGGGGTTACCGAGCCCAACAAATGATCCAGACGATAGAAGGCCGCGGCGTTGAGGCTTGCCATGCGCCAGGCCTCCAGAACCGGCACGCCCTCTGCAATTGCAGCGCGGACATGGTGGTCGATGTGGCCGATGCGGTGCAGATCGTCGACGTGACGATCATCTGCACAAAAGGAGAAGTGTCGAAAGCCGCCCTCAAGCTGCTCGGGGCTGGAGAACACTTCCGGAATATTGTCATTCATCGAGCCAGCCATGACGGTAATCATCATGCCCAGGCGCACCCGATCCAGCACCTCGTCCGGCGTAAAGGCGTTGTGATCATCGGAGATACCTGACGCCGCGTAGCCCCAAAGCAGCTCGTCGCTGACACGCGCAGTGTGCCCGGTGTTGCGACGCCCCGAGGCAATCGATTGCGCCTGCATGCGCGCGGCACGCTCATCGAATCCAAAAGGCGTTGATTCACCCACGCTTACCGCGTGGGATTGCGCCAGGCGTTCCAGTTGCTCCTGTTCGGTTACTTCCGCACCCCCGAGCTCGAGCTCTGGCGAGCGCGGAATACGGCTGGATATCTGCTGCAGTATTCGCAGCGGGGTGCCAGTTTGGCCCGCCCAGTCCATTGCGGTCGCGCCCATGACGTTGCCAATACAGTTGGGGTCAGCAAGCACCAGCCCGGTCCCCCGCGGCACCACGCAGCGGGCAAACTCACCCGGCGTTAACAGACTGTATTCGATATGCAGATGGGTATCGATTAGCGTCGGCGCAATATAGCGGCCGGATACATCGACTTCCTGCAGGCAGTCTTTCATGTGGCCATGCGGGGTGAGCGCGGCGATGAGCCGCCCACTGATCACCACGTCCCGGGGCACAATCTCAGCGCTGTGCAGACTCAGCACCTGACCACCACGCAGTATTAAATCAGCGGGCTGCTGGCCCTGGGCCACAGCAGCCAGCCTGGTCAGCTCATCGGCAGTGGGTGCCAAGTGTGATCCCAAAACGTCCATGATGTGTTGTTTCCCTGCGCACCAGCGCGATGTGAAATGCCCTGATGAGGATGCAAATCGTGGGCCAAACCCTGCCGGGATGTTGGGCGACCACACAAAAGGGCAAGAGTCCTGTAATTAAAGGCTTGGTACAGAACTTGCTGCCTATTCCGTTCGGGCTTATGCCTCAAAAAAACAGAGTAGGCGCACCAACTTGGGACAGGACATCGCAGTAGGCAGCAATAAAGCACCAGCGTGGTTCGCGACACGTTTAGATGAATGGTTCCGCATCAGTGAGCGAGGCAGCAGCCTGCGCGTGGAATTTCTGGCCGCGCTGACTACCTTTGCCACCATGTCCTATGTGTTGGCTGTTCACCCCATCATCATGTCCGATGCCGGCATGGACCGCGCGCAGGTGCTCACCGTAACGGCGCTGGTAGCAGGCACCTTTTCCATATTGATGGGACTGATGGCGAATCTACCCATCGCCCAGGCGCCCGGTATGGGGGCGAACGCCTTGGTGGCCTATACCATCATCATTGCCATGGGGGTGCCCTGGGAAGCCGCGTTGGGGATGGTGTTCTGGAGCGGTGTGTTCTTCCTGTTCCTGACCCTCACCGGTATTCGCAGGATGCTGCTGGTCTCCTATCCCAGCGCGCTCAAGAGCGCGATGACGGCGGGTATTGGGCTATTCATCATGTTCATTGGGCTCAAAGGTGCCGGCATTCTAGTGCGCGGCCCCGACCCGCTGCTCATCACCGTAGGTGATATCACCGAACCCTCTGTGTTGCTGCCGCTGCTGGGTATTCCACTGGTCATCGGCCTGATGGCTCGCAAGATTCCCGGCGCCATCATTCTGTGCATTGCGCTTTTTACGATCATCGGTCTGTTCATACCCGGCGAGCGCGGCAGCCTGACGCCCTTACCTGAAGCGGTTATCGCCAGCCCAGCCAATATCTCCAGCCTGTGGATGGCATTGGACATCGCCTATCTCTGGTCCCACTTTCCGCAAGCCTTTCCGGTGCTAACGTCTCTGGTTTTTATGGATTTGTTCAGCTCCCTTGCGGCAATGAACGCGCTTTGCCAGCGCGCAGACCTCGTCGACGAAAACGGCGATATGCTCAACCCCAACAAAGCCCTGTCTGCTGACGCCCTTGCCACCATCGGGGCCTCCATCGCTGGCACATCGACAACCAACTGCTTCGGGGAGTCGGCCGCGGGTATCGAAACCGGCGGACGCACTGGACTGGTCGCCATTTTTGTCGGACTGATGTTTTTCCTTGCGGTGTTCATCAATCCACTGGTGGTAATTATTCCCGCACAGGCGACCGCTCCCGCACTGGTATTTATCGGCCTGCTCATGTTCGGCGAAGTAAAGTCCATCGACTTCACCGACACCGTCGCCGGCGGCGCTGCAACACTCACCTTTGTGCTGATGGCGGTGACATCCATCGGCGACGGCATGGCCCTTGGCCTGATCATTTACATCGGCGGCATGGCCTTCACAGGCAGAGCGCGAGAAGTCCATGCGCTGGCCTACATACTCGGCGTGGCCTTCGCGGCCTATTACGTATTTGCGGTATAGCGCTGTCCTGTTGTTGAAACAGAGCAGCAATCAGGAAGGAGAGATACATGTATAAATCCAAGACAGCAGCAGACTGCAGCGAAGCGCGCGGCTCGATAAGCGTGGTCGTTCAGGTATTCGCTATCGCGCTAATGCTGGCGTTGGCTTTGCCCCTTGCGTTTGCGGGTGACAACAAACCTGACGACAAGCCAATGGTGCTGAGGGAAGAAGTACATACCCGGCAAGCGCTGATACAGGTGGCCCTCGCTCGCGAACCCGCTGACTTGATTATCAGCAACGTCACCCTGCTCAACGTGTTTACGGCAGAGTGGCAAGCCGGGCAAGACATCGTGATTACCGAAGGGCGCATCGCCTGGGTAGGCGACACCGGCACCTACCCCGGTAAAACTAAAAAAACCATAGACGCATCAGGCGAGTGGGCCGTGCCAGGCTTTGGTGAATCCCACAAGCACATCGAGAGCAGCTACCTGACGCCCGAGTATGAGGCCGCCCTGGTCATTCCCAGAGGCAATACCTGGACCGTTGAAGGCTCTCACGAAATATCGAATGTGATAGGCAACAACAACGTGAACTTCTGGCTAATGGCGGAAGACGCCGGCAGCCCATTGAAAATTTTTCCGGCGGTCGGTTCAGCAACCCCACCAACCGTGTATGAGCGTGGCGGCGGCTACTACGGCTACACCGAAATGCACGACTTCCTGGCGCAGGATCTGCGCGTGGTCGCTCTGGGCGAGGTCATGGACTGGCCCGCGGTAAGCAACCCGGGCGCACCGGGTAGCCAGCGTATTTGGGAGATGATTCAGGCGACCTGGGATCAACGCGGCGTCGTCGAGGGCCACGGCAGTGGACTGCGCAGCATTGCTGAAATCAACGCCTTCGCGGCCGCAGGCCTGTCTTCCGATCACGAAGTCCGCCTGGCCGACGAGGGGCTTGAGAAGGTCCGGCGCGGTGTCTTTCTGGAAGTTCGCACCAGCGCTACTCGGCCGCTTTTTGAAAAGCTGCTGGCAGAGGGCATTGAAGATTGGGGCAACATCTCCGTTACCACGGACGATCGCGATGTCGCCGCCACGGTCCAATTGGGCTCCATGGATTACAACATTCGCCTGGCTATCGAGTCCGGCGTTCCTGCAAAAACGGCTTATTTGATGGGCAGCTACAATACCGCGCGACATTTCCACATAGACCATCTCGTGGGTTCGCTCGCCCCAGGCCGCTACGCCGACGTCGTCCTGCTGGACAACCCTGAAACCGTCTCCATTACCCGCGTGTTTGCCAATGGCAGGCTCGCCAGCAAGGGCACGGAGTACCTGCTGCCGATACCGGAAGTGAAATATCCGGACTGGGCCTACAAAACCATGGCGTTTGAGCGAAAGGTCAAGGCGAGTGATTTCGAGATCAGCGCGCCGGCCGGACGCGACAGCGTCAACGTCGCCTTATTGGAGCCGTTTTACTTCGATCCCGAGTTCATTCAGGACACGTTGCCGGTAACTAACGGTGTCGTGTTACCCGATACGGATCGCAGTATCGTCAAAGTCTCCGTTACCGACCGCTATCTCGGCAAAACGTCGGTGTCGAAAATGTTCTGGCGCAACGTGGGGCCCAAAACTCCGGGCTCCGCGCTGGCCAGCTCGCAGATGCATGACATTCATAACATCTGGGCAGTAGGCAATGATGATGCCGCTATGGCCCTGGCCACCAATACCGTTGCGGAGCTGGATGGCGGCTGGGCATTGGTCAGCGGCGGTAAAGTCGTCGCCACCGTCACTCTGGATATCGGTGGCCTGATGACGGCGCGCCCCGTGGAGGAAGTTGCGGCAGAAGTGGAAGCACTCTTTGCAGCGGCGGATGCCATGGAATGGATTGGCGCTCCAGGTCTGCCTGAGCGGATGCGCTTCGCCTTCCTGACCGCCTCACCCTGGAAGTGGCAATTGGTCGCTCCCTATGAAGGCAATCCTGGCGGCTTCGTAAACGTGACTAACGGCAAGACGCATCCTGTTGTCTGGTAGATCGCTCGCCGCCCTGGCGCTACTGCTGTGCCTGCTAGCAGGCACCGCTAACGCGCACCTGATGAATATGAGTGAGGTGCGGGGCAGCATCGACGCCAATGGGACGCTGACGCTGGCAATGCAGATGGATCTGCAGCGACAGCTTGGCGGCCCAGAGTCCTATTTCAGACTGTCTGGACTGGGCGAGGATGCACTGAGCGCTCCTGACTATCTGGCGCACTGGCAGACGCTAGTGGATTCGATTGAAATCCATCAGGGTGATGAACGCATCGTGCCTCGTATGCTTCAGGTCACGCCACCGGAAGGCTACAGCCTGGAACAGTTCGCGGGCGGCTTTACCTGGCCTATGACCAACGTACGGGTGGGCGCAGAGATCAACCCGGAACAAGCGGTGTCGATACGTTTTCGCTCCAGCTTTGCTTACGAAGAACCCATTGCGCTAACGCTGGAAGCCGGTGACAAGCGACGCACCCGACTGCTGGTCGCAAATCAGCAAAGCGCCGCTTTTCAGGCTTACAACGCCGGCAGCGCCGCAATGCAAGCTGACGCCAACGGGGTCGATTTCAAATCACTGTGGAGCTTTACGGTTCAGGGTGCGCTGCACGTGGTGCCGCTGGGACTAGATCATTTGCTGTTCCTGCTATGCCTATATCTGGGCGCCAGGAGCATGCGGCAGTTAGTCCTGCTGATCAGCTTGTTCACAGTCGCACACAGCATCACGCTGGGATTGGCCGCCTACCGACTGGTGCCGGTGCCCACAGACTGGGTGGAGGTGCTGATTGTAGTGTCGATTTTGTGGCTGGCCATTGGCAATCTGCGCCGTCCCGGTAAAGTCATCGTCAAAGCGCCGTTGATCTTAATGTTCGGGCTGCTGCACGGGCTCGGATTTGCCACCGCCCTGCAGGCATTGGATATAGAACCCAGCAACTTTTTGTTAACGCTGCTGGCATTCAACGTGGGTGTCGAGATTGGCCAGCTGGGCTTTATTGCCGCAGTGGCGTTGCTGTTGGGCTGGGCCCTGAAACAAGAGTGGGCGAGGCAACGCGTCTTGATCCCACTGTCTTCACTTGCCGTCATAGTGTCGTCCGTCTGGCTCGTCCAGCGCTTGAGTGCCTTGTGAGTCGCCGCCTATTCAAAGGCTTTAGCCAGCTTGTCTGCGGTGACGCCGCCGCCACCTGCCTGCGTGACGTCGACATGCTCACGGATCAAGGCGTGATTCTTGAAATTGGTCAGAATCTGTCGGTGACTGAGGAAGTCGACATCGTCGACTGTACCGGCCTGACCTGCTATCCAGGACTGATCAATACCCACCACCACTTTTTCCAGGCCTTCGTTCGCAATTTACCGAGCCTCGACTGGACCCAGCTGACGCTGATCGAGTGGCTGGACACGATCTACCCCATTTTCTGCCACATCAACGAGGACTGTATTTATCACAGCTCCGTTGTCAGCCTTGCCGATCTCATCAAACACGGGTGTACGACCGCCTTTGACCATCAGTACAACTACACACAGGCCGGCGGCAGCCAGCGAGTGGATCGCCAGTTTGAGGCCGCTGAACTGTTTGGAGTGCGTTTTCATGCCGGGCGCGGCTGCAACACCCTTCCCCAGTCCGAAGGCAGCACCATTCCCGATGCCATGCTGGAAACAACTGACGTGTTTTTGCGGGACTGCGAGCGACTGATTGATCTCTATCACGATGCCGCACCGGGCTCTATGCGGCAGGTCGTGGTGGCGCCCTGTCAGCCGGTGAATGCCTACCCGGAAACATTTATTGAATCCGCGGCGCTGGCCCGCGACCGAGGCGTCAGTCTGCATACCCATCTGGGCGAAGGCGAGAACGCGGTAATGGAGGCGCGCTTCGGGCGGCGTAGCCTGGACTGGTGCGAGCAGATTGGCTTTGTTGGGCCGGACACCTGGCTGGCACACGGTTGGGAGTTCGGCGCAAATGAAATTGACGCTCTGGCGCGCACGCAAACCGGCATAGCCCACTGTCCGGCGCCAGTGTTTCTCGTCGGTGCTGAGGTGACTGATATTCCGGCTATGGCCGCCGCGGGCGTGCGCATCGGCCTGGGAGCGGATGGTCAGGCGTCTAACGATGGTGCACGCATGAGCGAAAATATCCGGCTGGCCTACCTATTACAGTGCCTGACAGCGCAGCAGCGGGACAACCCGGTGCCAGCCCCTTACGAATTCCTGCGTATGGCATCCGCCGGCGGCGCTGCCTGCCTGAACCGCTACGACCTTGGCACACTAGCGGTCGGCATGGCCGCTGACTTTTTTGCTGTAGATCTGGGCGGTCTTGAGTCCGTCGGCGCCGGTGATCGTCCACTGAGCTTTCCTGCCAAAGTCGGATTATCCGGACCGGTCGATATGACTGTGGTAGCGGGCAACGTCATCTGGGCGAACAACGAGTTTCCCGGGCTGGACGAAGACGCGCTTACGCATGACGCACAGGCCACCTTCCAAAGCGTGCTCGGCCCGCTGCTGCCAACGACACCCTGATAAAAGTAAAAGGAGCGATTCTGCGCTGCTCAATCCGAGAGCGTTGCGACTAGCTGCTTAAACATGGGTTGCCTGAATTTTGGCGAGGATATGCTCCCCTGCCGAGGTGGGACCGAACTGCGGGGGATTCCCGGCATCGGTGCAGCTGGGCAGGCACTCCACCAGCGTGTCTGAATCCGGGTCCACAAAAAACGCCATGGAGTAGCGATCGTTTCCGCCGGGGCGCGCCTTGACCCGGTGCAATGACGAACGGTAGCGCTTGTTGGTCCAGCGCTCCATCATATCCCCGGAGTTCACCACCACATTGCCAGCGCGCGGCGTCACCGGCTGCCACACGCCATCGCGATCCAACACTTCCAGCCCACCGGTCATATCCTGAAACAGCAGGGTCACCATGCCATAGTCTGTGTGTGGACCTGCACCGAGCTGATCTTCACTTTCTTTGGGCAGCGGTGGGTAGTGCAGGATACGCATGGTCACGTTTTCGCCAGTGTGTTTTTCCACAAAGAACTCTTTTTCAACGCCAAGATCCACAGCAAACACGCGCAGAATCCGATAGGCCGCTTGCATGCAATCTTTGTTGAATGCCATCAGCAAATCGCGAAAGTTCAGATCTGGCCAATCAAAGTCTCGAGCCTTTTGCAGATCGCGCAGCGTCATCGCTTCCTTCAGGTCGGGCGCACTGCCGGGCATCAGGCTTTCCTCACAGATACCCTGATAACCAAAATTGTCTTCCGCGTCCGAGTAGCCAAGCTTGCGCTTGTCTTCGTCAGACTGGGCGAAAAACGCTTTGCTGGCCTCAAACACCGCATCGCGAAGCGACTCATCGATGCCGATATTACGCAGCGACAGGAAGCCCACGCCGGTTAATGCTGCATTGAACTCGTCTGCCAACGCACGCAGCGCAGCGTCGTCATTCTCGTCGTAACTTGAAAAATCAACTTCTGGAATATTCATGGTTGCCACGTTCCCGCTATGGTTGCGATGCCGCCATCGCGGCTCTCGTTACGCTTCCTACTTTCGTTAGGCTTGCTGCTGCGCTTACTCCACCGACGTTCGTTGAGCCTGTCTTTATTGAACACTGCCCAACCACGCCAACAGGATCGCGCGTTGTTCGTCGCTGATTCCAGTCATATTGCCCAGGGGCATGTAACCGCTGCTGACGGCAACCCTTGCCCGACTGGCGTGGCTGACAAGATCTTCGCGGGTCTCAAGGATCATGCCGCCCGGGGGAGCGGCAAATGCCGGATGGCTAGGTTGCGCCGCGTGACAGACGCTGCAGTGCTCTGCGGCGATTGCCAGAGCCGCGACGCCGTCAGGTGCCACTGCCGAGGGCGAAACGCTTGGCCTCGCATCCAGCACCAAAGCTAGCATCAGTGCGCAAAAGGCCGCCGCGCTGCCGGCCAGTATGCCGGGCTTGTGAACGCCCTGATTGCGCAAGTTGAAATAGCGTCGGGCGTAAGCCGTTATCGCTACCACCGCGACTAAAATTAGCCAGTTATAACGATGCCCATACAGCAATGGGTAGTGATTGCTGATCATGCAAAACAACACTGGCAAGGTCATGTAGTTGTTGTGGGTAGAGCGCAGCTTGGCCTCGGCGAGAGGCGCTGTATCCGGCTCTTCGCCCGCTTCAATCTGGCGCACGAAGCCGCGCTGTGCAGGAATGATGCCCAGAAAAACATTGGCCACCATGATGCTACCGAGAGCAATACCCAGATGAATGTAGGCGGCGCGGTCTGAGAACAACTGCGTTAGCGTGTAGCAGTAAAAACACAGCGCAGGTAAGGCGAGCACTAGCAACACGTTGCTGCGCTCGGCGATTCCTGTTCGCAGCAGTATTTCGTAAACGCCCACAGCAAGCGCAATAATCAACAGGCTGGCGCCAATCGCACCCAGGCTGCCGGGCAGTGGGCTATCAATGCTGACCAGATAGCTGTCGGCTTGAAGGTAATACACCACCAGCAGCAAAAGCATGCCGGTAATCCAGGTCGAATACGCTTCCCAGTAAAACCAGTGCAGTGTTTTCGGCATGCTGGGCGGCGCAGCAGCGTACTTGGCAACTTCGTAGACGCCGCCGCCGTGAAATGCCCAAAGATCGCCCTTAACCCCTTTGTCGGCCTTCCAGTCAGGCGGAGTTTGCAGGCTGTTGTCCAACCAGACGAAGTAGAAAGACGCACCGATCCAGGCGATGCCGGTTATCACGTGTAGCCAACGAACAACGAGGCTCAGCAAGTCGAGCAGTGTGGCGTCCATCAACTGCCTCGGTAGGTGCTGTAACCGAAGGGGCTAAGCAGCAAGGGCACGTGGTAATGGGGTCGGCCTGCATCGACGGTAAACGTGAGAGTCACTGCCGGGAAGAAGCATTCACGCTGCCGGTCGATAAACCACTGACCAGTGGCGAAGCGCAGCTCATACACGCCGTCTTCCAAATTGAAAGCGGCATCCCATTCATTGATGCGGCCATCGGCGTCGGTTGTTGCACTGCAGAGTAAACCTGAGGCTGCCGAAGACAGCTGTACCTCAACGCCCTCCGCCGGCAGACCCGTTTGCATGTCCAGGATGTGCGTGGTGATTGCTGCTTTCATTGAGATCCCTCGCTGCCGGCATCGAATAACCTGTGCAGCCGTAAAGCCAGTATTTTTGCCTGCTCGCCAGCACCGGTTGCCAACTCCTCAGCGCGACTGTTTGGCAGGCGTTCCTTGAGCAACGCCAGCATTTCATCCGCTGATTTACCGCTGGCGCAAACTATGAAGATGAATCCGTGGCGCGACTCGTACTCCCGGTTGCAGGCGAGTAATTCGTCCAGTACGGCGTCCGACGCGGCTCCTACCTGCCCTTGTTCTCGATTGGCCGCGGAGTACTTGTCGCGCAGCGCGTCGACGTCGCCAATGCGAGGGTGGCCAGAGAACGCTTCCAGAATCTCGGCTTCGCTGGCGCTTTGCCAGTGCGCCTGGCAGCTTGCTTCCAGGGCATCTAAATTTGCAAAAGGGCGCGCGTCGCTGACGTCCTTTGCCCAGCGCTGGCAGTGGCAAAGCGTTTGCAGTGTCGCAAGGGCTTGCTCGTCGTCCAGCGCATTGAATGTTTCGATGTCCATCAATCCGTCTCGAGATGCTTGCTTTCGGGGCCCTGAGTTTCCGCGTCTTGGGTTACACAGTTCTGGCTCTCAGTGTCTGCATGTTCGCTGGATTCCCGCAATACGTCGCGCATCTCTGGCCAACTCATGCCGCGGTTAGACACCGCTGAATCTTCAGGCAGTCTTGCCAGTACGCCTGCCGCAATCGACACCGCGACCTCCATCGGCAGCTTGCCTTTTACGGTCTGCAAGCCTACCGGGCATTCAAGTTCCGACAGGGCCTGCGCTGATACACCATCTCGCAAGAGGCGATGGCGGAATCGTTGCGCCTTGGTTTCCGATCCTATCAGGCCTACTGAGCACCAACGGTAGTTGCTGAGCAGCCGGTACACGAGTCGATAATCCAGCGCATGATCATGGGTAAGCACCAGCGTCTGGCAGCCGGATGGCAAGGTCTCGATCGCTTGCTCCGGATCCGCCAACACTCGGCAATGCAGATTGCCAGACGTGGGCGCCGTGGCCAAAAGGTCGGCTCGACTGTCTATCCACTGCAATGCCAACGGCGTTTCAGCGAGAATTTTTACAAGGGCCTGAGCGACGTGCCCCGCACCGAAGATGGCCACGCAATGGGTTTGCGGAACAAAGACTTCGAGCAGCACCGCAACGCTGCCACCGCAGCATTGACCGGCTTCAGCCGCCAAAGGAAACAGCTTCATCTCCTGTGCGGTGCTGCCTGACTGCAATAGCTCACGAGCGCGGTTGACCACCAGATACTCAAACTGGCCACCCCCGATACTGTCCCAGGTATCCGCCGCGGATACGACAATTTTGCTGCCGGCATTTCGGGGGGTAGATCCCGCCGTAGCGATGACCGTGGCGACTGCGTGCGGTGTTGCCGTCTGCTGCAATCGCGCAACCGCCTGCGACCAGTGGGCGCTGTGCATACTCATGCGCCCTCTCCCGGTGGCCTGCCTCGCAGGGCTTCCTGCGCTGCCCAATAGACACGCTCTGCTGTCGCAGGCGGATCCAGCTGCGGATTGAACTGATAATCGCAAAGGCTCGAGCAGGCGTCTCGCAGCGCGCACCACACCGAAATGGGCAACATCAAGGGTGGCTCGCCAACGGCCTTGGATCGATAAATTGTATGCTCGTGGTTGGGTCGATCGTACAGCTCGACCTTGAACGCGTCAGGTACATCAAACGCTGTCGGTATCTTGTAGTTAGCAGGGCCATTTGAAATCAGTCGGCCGGTATCGTCCCATTTCAGCTCTTCGGTGGTGAGCCAACCCATACCCTGTACAAAGCCGCCTTCGATCTGGCCGATATCGATTGCAGGATTCAGCGAGCTGCCCACGTCATGCAAAATATCGACCCGCTCGACGCGGTACTCCCCGGTGCGGCTATCGATCAGCACTTGTGAGCACGCCGCGCCATTGGCGAAATAAAGAAACGGCCTGCCCTGCCCTTTCTGTTTATCAAACCAAATCTTCGGCGTTTTATAAAAGCCCGTCGCCGACAGGGATATCCGGTTCATATACGCCAAACTGACAAACTCGCCAAATCCCAGCGACTTATCGCCGACCTGGACCTGATTGTCAGCAAAGGAGACTTGTTCGGATGTGCAGCCGAAGCGCTCACAGGCAAAGGCTCGCAGGCGTGACATGATAATCTCGCAGGCATTGAGCGCCGCCATGCCGTTCATATCGGTGCCCGCTGACGCTGCCGTGGGTGAGGTATTGGGCACTTTGTCTGTGCGTGTTGCACTGACCATTACGCGATCGATGCTGACGCCCAAAGCGCGTGCCACCACCTGAGCGACCTTGATGTAAAGGCCCTGCCCCATCTCGGTTCCACCGTGGTTAAGGTGGACGCTACCGTCGGTGTAAATATGTACCAGCGCACCCGCTTGATTGAGGTGAGTCGAGGTAAAGGAAATGCCGAACTTCACCGGTATCAGCGAGAGACCTCTGCGCAGTGGACCTGCATTCCGGTTCTGCTCAGTAATCTGTTGACGGCGCTGCTGGTAATCACAGCTCTGCTCCAGCGCATCCACCAGGCCGATGAGGGTATCTTCTTCAATCTCCTGGCCATAGGGCGTGATATCGCCGGGCCGATACAGGTTTCGCTTGCGCACCGCCAGCGGGTCGGCACCCACGGCTCGCGCGATATCGTCCATCATCGCCTCGGTTCCCACAATGCCCTGGGGGCCGCCAAAGCCTCGGAACGCAGTGTGCGATACGGTGTTGGTTTTACAGCGATAGCCCGTCACGCTGGCGGCGGGAAAGTTATAGGCGTTGTCGGAGTGGTGCATGGCGCGGTCCACAATGCCTTCCGATAAATCAGCGGTGCAGCCACAGTCGCCGGCGACCTCAATTTGCGCACTGCGTATCGTGCCGTCTTTATCGAAACCAACGTCGTAGCGATGCCGGAAAGGATGTCGCTTGCCCGTCACCACCATATCGTCGCGACGCGCCATGCGGTAGCGCACCGGGCGTCCGGTGCGCACGGCAAACAGCGCTGAGAAACAGGCCAGCGGCGCGGCCTGTGATTCCTTGCCGCCAAAGCCGCCGCCCATGCGTCGCACCTGCACCTGCACGGCGTTGATGGGCAGATCCAGTACTTCCGCGACCAGCTTCTGTACCTCGCTGGGATGCTGGCTGGAGCTATATACCTGCACCCCGCCATGCTCCTCTGGCTCGGCAGCACTGACCTGTCCTTCGAGGTAAAAGTGCTCTTGCCCGGCAATCATGGTTTCACCGCTGAGCGATAATTCCGCCTCGGACAAGGCCGCATCCGGGTCACCTTTAACGGATCGACGCGTCGGCAACACAAAACTCTCCGCTGCCATCGCCGCGTCGATACTCAAAACCGGGTCCAGCGGCGTGTATTCAATTTTGGCAAGCTGTACGGCACGGTGGGCCTGTTCGTAGCTTTCTGCCGCCACCGCAAAAATAGGCTGGCCGGCAAAATTGACTTCACCATCTGCCAGCAACAGATCGCCGTCGAAGACTGGAGAGACATCCAGGGAGCCGGGTACATCCTCGTGGCATATCACATCAATCACGCCGGGCGCATCGCGCACGGCGCTGAGGTCAATCGATTCGATACGCGCGCGAGCGTGCTCAGAGATACCGGTCGCCACGTGCAACTGGTTGGGGTACACCGGCATGTCATCAATATAGACGGCGCTGCCACTGACGTGCCGAACTGCGGAGTCCTGCGGCAGCGGCTTTCCGACGGGGTCAGTTTGTGTTGTGCCCGGCTCACTGGATGGAAGCGGTATGACGAGCTTACGCATCGGCCAGCCCCCCATCTTTTACAGGCTCTGAAACCGTCGGTGTCCAGACACTGAGTTTCGGTTCACCGCGCAG
Organism: Cellvibrionales bacterium; assembly: GCA_043585095.1. Taxonomy (GTDB): domain Bacteria; phylum Pseudomonadota; class Gammaproteobacteria; order Pseudomonadales; family Halieaceae; genus JANQIO01. The sequence continues at coordinate 330,161 of CP121321.1, read as the reverse complement.
CTCCCGCAGAGCGGTGCCCAGCAAGCTTGCCGCCATAGCGCTGCGATACTCAGCGCTGGCCCGCACGTCCGATAGGGGCTGGAACTGGGACGCAACCGCATCACAAGCGGCAGCAATACCGGCATCGCCAAGACCGTGCTCTAGCAGCAGTGCTTCAGCCGTCGGCGCGCGCGCCGGTGTTGCAGCCATGCCACCGTAGGCAATACGAACGCTGTCGACGGCTTGAACGGCATGCCCGCTGTTATCGGCTTGCTCAGCAGCTGGAGACAATGAAACCGCCATCAACACGGAGGAAATGTCATCCTCAAAGCGTTTGCTTAATTTGGCGAAACGATGAGGCCGCTCCAGTGCCGCCAGCGGAACATGGATACAGCGGATATATTCGTCTGCGGCCATCACGGTTTTACGATAACCCAAATAGAATTCGTCCAGCGCCACCCGCCTGGCCTGCCCCTGCCCGTTGACCAACTCTACGCTGGCCTCCCAGCACAGTAATATCGGTGGGGTGTCGGCAATGGGCGAGCCATTGGCGAGGTTGCCGCCCAGACCTGCGCGGTTGCGAATTTGCTGAGAACCGAGGCGATGCAAAACCCCAGCAAGTTCTGCGGAAGAAAAAAGGGGGTGCGCCATTATTTCCGCATATGTGACTGCCGCGCCGATCGACACGCTTTCCACGTGTTCTTCGATCAGCGTCAGCTCCTGAACGCGGCTGACATCGACGATGGCATCGAACTGGCGGTAAAGCTGGGATATTTCCAACATGAAGTCTGTGCCACCCGCGACCAGACGCGCACTGGGCGCCGCTTGCAGGACGGACTGCAAGGCTGCCTCAGAATCAGGTTGGTAGTAGCGACTGTGTTCTCCGGAGTACAGAAGCAAAGTTGTGTCGGCAGCGCCTGGCGCACTACTTTGGGTCGGGCGCTGTGCTAATTGAGCGCGTGGAGCATAGTCTTGCATGCTAAGACCCGCATCGACGATGGGCCGATAACCGGTGCAGCGGCAAAGATTACCCGCGATTGCGTCAGTGACTGCCTCGCGGGTCATAGGGCCGCCGTTCTGCTGCTGATTGCGCTCATACAGCCCCGCCAGAGACATTACAAAGCCCGGCGTACAGAATCCGCACTGCGAACCATGTTGATCCACCATCGCCTGCTGGGCGGGATGCAGGTCAGAGCCCTCAGAGAGCCCCTCAACGGTCACCACCCCGCAACCGGCCACGCTACCCAGCGGCGTAATACAGGAATTGACTGTGCGCGGCTGGCCTGTCGAGTCGGCAATCAACACCGTGCAAGCACCGCAGTCACCTGAACCGCAGCCCTCCTTGGTGCCGGGTAGGTTCGCCTGAGTGCGCAAATAACGCAGTAAGGTGGTTTCCGCATCACACTGAGTGACGCTTGTCTGCTTGCCGTTTAGCCAGAATTCCACTGGATTCGATACCTCTAAAAAAATTGATGGCCGCTCAATGCGCCATCAAATGGCGACCCGCCTGCCTGAGCTCGCTAAGCGCATGGCGGCGACGGACGCGCCCACATCAACAAACGGTGCAAAAATTGAGCCATTTGGACAGGATCAGATCGACAAAAGCAGATCATAACCCCGGCACAGGCTGCATTTTACTGGCACACTACTTGCACTTTTTATCCTACCCGAATTGAGAACAATGCTTTGTTACGCGACAAAAAAGCACACACAAAGGTAGAACAGCGCTCGCATGGGACCCCGCCAGGGCGCGCCGCAGCGCGATACTTCCGCGCTGCTTCAGGCAGTGTAGTAAAACCTGACCAAAAGGTCAGCTTTTTATGAATCCGGTCGGAACACGACAAGCTTCGCCTAGGCTCGAATTGCTTGGCATTCGCAAACAGTTTGGTGACAAACTTGCCAACGACGACGTATCGCTGCGCGTTGGGCCGGGCGAGATACACGCTCTTCTGGGCGAAAACGGCGCTGGCAAAAGTACCTTGATGAAAGTGCTATACGGGGTGCATCGACCCGACCAGGGGGCCATCCTCTGGAACAATCGGGAAGCCAGTATTAGCGATCCCAACGCCGCACGTCGCATGGGTATCGGTATGGTGTTTCAGCATTTTTGCCTTGTTGATCGCTTAAGCGTATTTGCCAACCTGCAGTTGGCGCTTCCAGAACTCACCGATACTGCAATACGGGACCGCTTCACGGCACTGCGGGAGCGGCTGCAGCTCGACGTGGAACTGGAGTCAATGATTGCCTCTTTGTCGGCGGGTGAGCGTCAACGGGTCGAGATTCTGCGCTGCCTGATGTCAAACGTTGAGTTGTTAATCCTCGACGAGCCCACCTCAGTGCTGACACCTCAGGAAGTTCAATCGCTGATTCATACACTTAAGCTGCTGGCCAGCGAGGGCTGCAGCATCCTGTTCATATCCCACAAGCTGGCAGAGGTCGAGCAGCTTTGTGATCGCGCCACGATTCTGCGGGCCGGCAAGGTGGCTGGCAGCGTTGCCGTGGCAAGCACTGATCGAACCCAGCTGGTTGCCATGATGATGGGCGACGCCCAACCCGAATCGGCTCAACACACGCTTCGTATCGCGGGTGACAGCGTTTTGGATATTCGGCTCGAGGCGTGCGGGCCACTGCATAACGCCGAACTCACGCTCGCTGCCGGCGAGATCGTCGGCATCGGTGGCGTGGCAGGCAGCGGTCAGGAGACACTGGTGGATCTTCTCAGTGGTGAGCAGTCCGTCGCCGATGGAGCGCTGCGTTATCTTGGCGACGACATTGGCTCTCTGTCAGTCGCTGAGCGTCGCTCCCTCGGGATACGCAGCCTGCCGGTAGATCGCCTGGGCAGGGCGGCGGCACCGAACCTCAGTCTTACAGAAAACTTCTTATTAACGCATTATGGGCAGGCCTCGCTGCAGCAGGGCGCCTCGATTCGATGGAGTGAGGTGCGCCGCGCTGCGCGGCAAGCAATTGCGGACTACGATGTCAGCACGCCTTCCGAAAATACCCTGGCCAGAGATCTATCCGGTGGCAATTTACAGCGTTTCTTGGTGGCAAGGGAGTTACAGGGAAAGCCCCGCGTTTTCATCTCTTACAACCCCACCTGGGGCGTCGATCCCGCAGCCGCCGCGCGGATTCACAGAGCGCTGATGCTCGCACGGGATCAGGGCGCCGCGATCCTGTTGCTGTCCGAAGACATCGAAGAGCTGTTCCTGCTGTGCGATCGGTTGGGTGCACTATGCAACGGCAGCCTGTCGCCGGTGCTGAACCGAAGTAGCGTAACCACGGAACAGATGGGCAAATGGATGACCGAAGATAGTCAGCCGGTGGCCTGTTGATGCAACTGGTGAAACGCGATGAGCCCGCTACCATCATGTTGTGGCTTGCGCCGCTTATCGCGATTTTGCTCACGCTAATGACCGGCGCTGTGCTGTTTGCAGCGCTAGGTGAAGCGCCGCTGCCGGCGCTGCGAGCGTTCTTTATCGACCCTGTACGCGACGCCTACGGTCTCAGCGAGCTGCTACTCAAAGCAACGCCGCTATTGCTATGTGCCGCAGGACTAAGCCTGTGCTTTAGAGCAAGGGTTTGGAACATCGGTGCCGAAGGCCAGTTTCTGCTCGGCAGCCTCTGCGCTGGCACGGCTGCGCTGTGGTTCAACAATGATGACATCGCCGGCGCCAGTAGGATCGTCGCCCTGACTGCCGCTGTGGCCGCAGGCGTTTTCGGGGGCATGCTGTGGGCGGGCCTGGTCGCTGTGCTTCGCCATCGCTTCAACTGCAGTGAAATTCTTACCAGCATCATGCTCAACTACATCGCTCTGCACCTGCTGCTGTGGGCGGTGCACGGTCCTTTGAAGGACCCCAATGGATTTAATTTTCCGGAATCCGCATTACTGGTTGATGCCCTACTGATACCGTCGCTGGTCGAGGGCTATCGCACCCATTGTGGTTTCATCGTGGCACTTGCCATATTGGTGGTGCTGGGACTACTGGGCAGCAGGACGCTGCTGGGGTATCAACTACGCGTGGTGGGTGAGAGTGCTCCAGCGGCACGCTACGCAGGGTTCAACGAGGCACGCTTGCTATGGTTCGTGTTGCTTAGCTGTGGCGCGCTAGCGGGACTGGCAGGTGGCTTTGAAGTGCTGGGCGCAGTCGGTCAGGTCACGCCGCATCTATCATCGGGCTACGGCTTTGCTGCCATCATCGTGGTGTTTTTAGGGCGCGGCCATCCATTGGGAATCCTGCTGGCCGCGCTATTACAGGCGCTTATTTTTATTGGCGGCGAAAACCTACAGATCGAATTTGGCCTGCCCAAATCGATTGCGCTGATCTTTCAGGGACTTCTCCTGTTTTACCTGCTGGCCGCAGACGCCCTCATTCAATATCGACTGGTTTTTAACGGCTTCGCCGGAATGGCCAGACGCTGATGGGTGCTGCTAATGGATAGCCCTAATGGATAGCACCCTGATCGCCGACCTGCTGTACACGGCGCTGCGAGCAGGCACACCTCTGGCACTGTGTGCCATGGGGGTGCTGGTCGCGGAACGCTCCGGCGTGCTCAACCTGGGCCAGGAAGGCATTATGTTAATGGGCGCCGTTACCGGCTTTGTGGTCTGCGTGGAAACGGGCAGCTATAGCATGGCCATATTCGCTGCGGTTGCCGTGGGCAGCAGCCTGGGCTTGATGTTCTCCGCCTTGACACAAATCCTGCATGCCAACCCTGTCGCCACCGGACTGGCCATGGCGGTATTTGGCAGTGGCCTTAGCGGCTTTATCGGCAGCGATTATGTAGGTCGCTCACTACAAGGTATTCAATCTCTGCACATCCCGGGGCTCGCTAACTTACCCTGGGTGGGTAAGGCCCTGTTCGGTCAGGATCCACTGTTATACCTGGCCTGGGCACTGGCACTGGGCATTGGCTTGTTACTGCATCGAAGCCGTCGCGGACTGGTCATCACCGCCATTGGTGAGAACCCCGATGTCGCGCATCGACTGGGCGTGCGAGTGCTCGCGCTGCGCACCGCAACCACCTGCCTGGGAGCCACCTTAACAGGACTGGGCGGCGCCTATCTAACGCTGGTATACACGCCGCTGTGGAGCGCAAACATGACCGCCGGCCGCGGTTGGATTGCACTGGCCATGGTGGTACTGGCAGGCTGGCGCATGGGGTCGGTGATTCTGGCCTCCTATCTGTTCGGGTTCTTCAGTATTCTCAACCTTTTGATGCAGGACATCGGCTGGGGCATATCCTCCAATATATTGGCTATGATGCCCTACCTGTTTTGTCTATTGGCGCTGGTGATTTTGTCGGGACAAGGCCGCTTCTCCAGCCGACGCGCACCCACCGCCCTGGGCCAACGCTTTAATCCGGAGTCGTAAATGCCGTTTTTTGATAGACACACTTCAGCGCTGACCGCCGTTCTGGTTGGCGCCTGCACGATGGCGTTGTCACTGCCGTCACTTGCGCAAGCCCTGAAAGTCGCCTGGGTACATGAAAACCCCGTAGGCCAGGGTGGGTGGACCTTGTCACACGAGCTCGCCAGAGAGAAAATCGAAGCCCACTTTGGAGGGCGTATCACCGCTACCGCGCTGGATGGCGTTGTCCCCGGTGGCGACACCGAAAGGGTGTTAACCAAGCTCGCCCGCGGCGGACAGCAGATGATCTTTGCAACGTCCTTTGGCCACATGAGTGCGGCCGCACGTGTATCCAGACGCTTCCCGCGCGTCACCTTTGAGCACGCCGCCGGCTATACCATGGGTCGGAATCTCGGCACGTACCAGATACGCGCCTACCAGGGTCGTTACCTGGCCGGATACGCCGCCGGACTGGTTACCAAAACCAACCGTCTGGGTTACGTGGGCGCCTTTCCTATTCCGGAGGTGATGCGCGGCATCAATGCCTTCACGCTGGGCGCACGGGCGGCGAACCCGGAAGTGGAGGTCGAGGTTATCTGGATATCCACCTGGAGCGATGCCAGTCGCTCCAGAGAAGCCGCCGAATTGTTGCTATCCATGCAGGCCGACGTGATCACTCACCACACCGAGACCTCCGCTGCCGTGCAGGCGGCGGACCAACGCGGTGCCTGGTCTGTTGGCTATCAAACGGATCGCAGTGCCTTCGCACCGCAGCAGCATCTGGTCAGCGTTGCCCACAACTGGTTCCCGCTTTATCGAGACAAGATTCAGGCCATGCTGGACGGCAACTGGAAACCGGAATCAATATGGGCAGGTCTCGATCAAGACGCCACGCAGCTGGTGGGCTGGGGGGACAAGGTGCCGGCAGACGTTCGCGAGAAAGTCGCCGCGCAGCGCAAGCGCATCCTGAGTGGCGAGCTGCGGGTTTTTGCAGGGCCGCTCACCGATGCCGACGGTCAGCAACAGGTGGCTGCGGGCGAAGTCCTCAGCGACGAGAGACTGCTGGGCATGGAATGGTTGCTCGCTGGTATTGGCGGCGAGGTGCCGCGCTAGCGCTTATACCGGCGCCGGATTGTCGGCACACCAGCTCTCCAGGCGCGCAATCAAGGCCTGCTTGTCCACGTCAGCCAACATACTGGCGGCAAAACCGTTGCGCACCAACTGGACACATTCCTCAGAGGTCATACCCAGCTCCTCATGCATGCCAATCAGATTTTCGTTGAGATAGCCGCCGAAATAAGCCGGATCATCTGAGTTCACCGTCACCAGCAGTCCGGCACGAAACAACTCCATAATGTTGTGCTCAGCCAGCGTGGCGAAGCTTTTCAGCCGGACGTTGGAAAACGGGCAGACCGTTAGCGGAATTTGCTCTTTAGCGAGACGCTGCATGAGTTCGGGGTCTTCGGTGCTGCGAATACCATGATCGATACGCTGTACTTTTAGCTGATCCAGAGACGTGATGATATTGACGACGGGGCCCTCTTCCCCTGCATGGGTTGTAAGGTAGTAGCCCCGCTCTCGCGCGGCATCGTACAGCCGCACAAAGTCTTCCGGCGGATTGCCATTCTCAGAGCTCGCCAGACCCAGACCGCTGAAGTGCTCGCGCCAGGTATCGGCTTCTGCCAGCGTGTCGAGGCAGTCTTGCTCGCTGAGGTGTCGAAGCAGGCTGAGCGTCAGAGCAACCGACTGCCCCCATGCCAGGCGAGCCTCTTCTACTGCGCGCAGCGTGCCATTCATAACGGTTTCAAACGCGATGCCGTTGCCGGTATAGGTTTGTGGCTCGACCATAATTTCGGTGTGAACGATATTCTGCTCGCGGCATTTGAGCAGGTAATCCATGGTCAGGTTATAGAAGTCCTCTTCATCACGAATCACCGATGCGCCGAGATAATAGAGGTCCAAAAAACTCTGCAGATCGGCAAAGTCGTAGGCGGCCAGTACGCTGGCCTCGTCTGTATACGGTATCGAGACATCGTGCTTTGACGCCGCCGACAGCAGGCGGCCCGCCTCAAGTGTGCCATCGATGTGAAGGTGCAGTTCCGCCTTGGGCATAGCGCGGACCCAGTCGGCAAAGGTTTCATAACCCAACGGGGATCTCCCTGTTTAAGGCGTTTTAGGCGTGTTAAGGCGTGTTAAGGCGTCCTGAGCGTTGTGCAAAACGCTGGCTTCGCTCAAGGCGCATCGACACCGTCAATGATGATCAGCCGCGAGCGCGCATGACGGCGTCGCATATCATGTATTTCGCGAACATCGTCTGCATTCACCCAGGCTTCGGCGGCCTGCAGATCATCGAACTCGATAACCACCAGCCGTTCCGGGCGCCAATCGCTGTCAGCAAGGTGTATTTTTCCGGCGCGAACTCGGTAGCGACCACCGTACTTCGCTACCGTCGGTGTAACCAGCGCCAGATAGTCAGCATAAGGCTCCGGATTGATCACTTCATTGTCCACGATGACATATACACTCATACTGCTCGCCTCCTTCAATAAATCGCTAATGTGTAGCGTCTGCACCAGCGCAGTGCACTACCCACTCTAACAGCGCGCCGCCGCCACTCGCCACTGCCCGGACTGGTTCCTTGGGCTGTCTGCAAACCCATTTCCCCGGCTTTCCAAGCTGTCAAAAACTGATGACTCACGCTGCAAGTTTCACGCCAGAAGGAGTAAATGCACGACCGCGTTACGACTGCGTGGACCCTGCCATTGGCCCGGTGCTATCCTCATTGCTCGTAGTTTTTTCTCGCCCACGCGACTTGCCGCGTTTGAAGCAGGTTTTTTAAGCAGATGTCACCCAGGGATGTATGTCAGACAGAGCAGGACGCCGAGGCGGAGACTGGCGACGCAGATATTGCCGGCGGCGTTAGTGTAAGCGGAAGCAATGCAGGTAGCACCAGTGCAGGTGGAAAACGCCGCTACAAGTCGGGCGGCATTCGCGATCGTAACTTTCAGATAATACTGCAGGCGGCGGAACACGAGTTCGCATTGCATGGCTATCGCGGTACCAGCACGCAAAAAATCGCCGACCGCGCTGGCATTGCCAAAGCCAACATCCACTACTACTTCAGCGGCAAGAGTCGGCTATATCTGGCCGTACTAAACAACATTACGGAACTGTGGAATGGCTTCTTTGAAGCCGTTGACGTTGACGACGACCCCGCTGAAGTACTGGACCGATTCATTCGCAAAAAGGTCGAGTTGGCTTACACCCATCCCCAGGCCTCTAAAGTGTTCGCCATGGAAATAATTCAGGGCGCACCGCATATCAAAGACTATATCCGCACCGACATGCGTCGTTGGGTTAGAGACAAGGCCGCGGTAATTACAGCATGGGCAGAACAAGGGCGCATGGAGCCTGTCGACCCCGTGCAGTTAATTTTCATGATCTGGTCGACCACCCAGCACTATGCCGATTTTGATACGCAGGTATTAACCATCATGAATCACGCTGAGTATGAGCGCGAACAGATCGACCAGATTGCCGACTTTCTGTCGACCATGATCCTTCGCGGCTGCGGACTCACCCCGCCTACCAGGACCAGCGATTGACCGTCAGCAATACCACGACCTGGCTTGCCAACCCGCTGGCCTGCTGGACCGGCATCGGCGAGCAAACCGCTACCGGCGGGCTTGTCGTGAGTGGCGAGCGCATTGTGGAGCTTGTGCCCTCCGGTGCCGAACCCGTTACCGCATATGATGTGAAGATCGATGTTTCCGGGTTAGTGCTGTTACCGGGGCTGATCAACACCCATCACCATTTCTACCAAACGCTTACCCGGGCATTGCCGGCGGCACAAAACAAAGAGCTGTTCGACTGGCTTGGTGCTCTGTATCCCGTATGGGCTGGCATGGATGAAAACTGCATCGCCGTGTCGACCGAGTTGGCGCTTGCGGAATTGCTGCTCAGCGGTTGCACCACCGCTGCCGATCACCATTATCTATTCGCTGAAGGCTTTACTCACGCCATCGATATTCAAGCGGACATCGCTCAGAAAATAGGCATGCGCGTCATGCTGACGCGGGGCTCTATGAGCCTGGGTCAATCTGCGGGCGGCCTGCCCCCCGACCACGTCACTCAGTCGGTTGACACGATTCTCCGTGACAGCGAACGTCTTATAGATCGCTATCACGACAGCTCGGAAGCCGCGATGGTACAGATCGCTTTGGCGCCCTGTTCTCCGTTTTCAGTCACAGCAGACTTGATGCGCGAAACCGCCGCCCTGGCGCGCCAGAAAGGCGTCAGGTTACACACGCATCTGGCTGAAACCGAAGATGAGAATGCTTTCTGCGTGGCGGAGTTCGGACAGCGTCCGCTGCCGTATCTCGAGTCGCTGGATTGGATAGGCGACGACGTGTGGCTCGCCCACGGCATTCATTTCACTGCGGATGAGATTGAGCGCATCGGCGCAGCTGGAATGGGCATTTGTCATTGCCCGTCATCAAACATGCTGCTGGCCTCGGGCCTGTGCCCCAGCCTCGATCTGGAGACTGCCGGCGCACCGGTTGCACTGGGTGTCGACGGATCGGCGTCCAACGATCATTCCAACATGATGCAAGAAGTGCGGCAGGCCTTTTTATTACAGCGTTTACGCTACGGCAGTGCACGCGTTGGGGTTGATGACGCGCTGCGCTGGGCGACCACCGGCGGCGCAACTGTGCTGGGACGTTCAGCCCTGGGCACCTTACAGCCCGGCGCGCTTGCCGACCTGGCTTTATTCGATCTGGAAGAACTTCGCTTCAGTGGGTCTGGAGATCCGGTGACAGCGCTACTGACATCGGGTGCATCGAGAGCACGTCACGTCATGGTTAACGGACAATGGCGAGTTAAAGACGCCGCGTTGTGCGGCGTAGACATTGAAGACCTGCGTCACCGGCACACGGCGACGGCGAGTCGCTTACGCGGCTGAACCCTGGGCTTCGTCCAATTGGCCGACTCCGTTGTCCGCCTTGAAACCTTGTGCACATTTCAACACCGTGCGTTCGAGTGCCTCAATGGCAAGCGCGACGTCTTCTGTTGTCACACTCTCAGCCGGATGATGACTCACGCCTCCGGCGCAGCGCAAAAACAGCATGCCAATATCGCAAATCTCAGCAATCGCCATGGCGTCATGCCCGGCACCGCTCATTAGCCGCGGCGACGGCAGTGACATGTCCGTCAAGGCATCAGCCATCAGTTTTTGAAACGAGTCCGCACAGGCGACCGCCGCTGCACAATGTGTCTCTACCCAGCTTGCCTGCAAACCGCGAACATTCAACAGTGCCTCGACCTGCTGCTGCAAGGCATCGACAACGCTGTCTCGCTTGCTATCGCTGTCGGCCCTGATATCCAGGCTGAGCGTACACTGTCCGGCGATGACATTCGCGGCACCGGGCTTGCACGAAAGGTCTCCAACGGTTGCCACGATTCCGTGTTCTGTAGCCAGTTGCTCCACCAGCAATACGACCTGCGCAGCGGCCACCATCGCGTCCTGACGCATCGTCATTGGAACCGTACCGGCATGTCCTGCCTGACCTTGCACGGTCAGTCGAAAGCGGCGCGCGCCGGCGATACTGGTGACGACACCCAAAGGCTGGTTGGCCTGCTCCAGCACCGGCCCCTGTTCGATATGCACCTCGATATAACCTGCTAGTGCGTCGCTGGCGCGACTGCTCTTACCTACCTCTTCAGCAGAACCGCCGAAGTGTTCCAGTGCTTCAAGCAGCGTTACCGCGTCACTATCTTGAAGGTCAAACCACGCCGGGTCCCAGGTCCCCGCAACCGCGCGGCTGCCCAACAGCGTCGCGCCGAATCGCGAACCTTCCTCATCACCGAAACCTACTATGTCCAGGTGAAACGGCAGGGTCTGACCCTGTGCTTTAAGTTTTTCCGCCACGGCAAGACCCAGGAGCACGCCGAGGATGCCGTCGTACTTGCCTGCGTTGGGGATGGTGTCCAGATGCGAGCCGACGATTAATGAGGGCGCATCTGCACGGGTCGAAGCCGCCAGGCGGCCCCACTGATTGCCCACACTATCCTGCCACGCGTCCAATCCTGCTGCCTCCAGCCACGCGGCAACCTGATCATTGCACTGCTGGTGTTCGGGCGTTAGGTAGGTCCGGCACACGGCATCCGGCAATGCAGATAGCCCGCCCAAAAGCTCGCAGCGCTGCATGATTTGTGCCGCGATATCTGCATATTGGGAAAGCTGCTCAGGCATAGTGTTCCATGGCCGCCGCAATCGCTGCGCCCGGGCTCAAGGGGTGGCCGGCGCGCAGCAGGCACTGCTCCAGGGCAGCCAGCGTCACCAGCACCGCATCTTTGCGAGCGTTGTAGCCCATTACACCAACCCGCCAGATCACGCCGACCAAAGGCCCAAAGGAGGTGCCGATCTCTATGGAGAAGTCTTCCAACATCGCATGGCGAACCGCGTCGCCGTCTACGCCATCCGGGATGTACACGCCGACCACGTTATTCATGCGGTGTGCCTGGTCGCCGTATAGCCGAAGGTTCAGTGCCGCCAATCCCGCCGCCATGGCGTTGCCGTTGAGCTGGTGGCGTGCAACCGCATCGTCAATGCCTTCCTCCATGAGGATGCGCGCGCATTCCCGCGCGCAGAACAGCATGGCCGCAGCTTCAGTATGGTGATTAAGCCTGCGCTCACCCCAGTAATTCATGATCATGCCAAGATCGAAATAGTTTGAGCGGATAATCTCACCGCTGCCCGCCACGTCATCTTCGCTGCGTATGCCGGCCTCGACGTGAGCGCGCGCCTGAATGACTTCCACGGCTTCCGCGTTCAGCGTCACCGGTGCGCTTCCAGAGGGGCCTGCCAGGCACTTCTGTAGACCCACCGAGACGGCGCTGAGATTCCAGGCATCCGTTTCAAAGGCATTCCCACCGATCGACGCTGTTGCATCGCAATACAGCAGTACGCCTTTTTCTTTACAGATTTGACCAATGTCGGCCAGCGGCTGACACATGGTGGTAGAGGTATCACCCTGCACACAGGCCACCAGCTTCGGTCCAACTCGATCTATGGCTTCTGCCACCTGCTCGGGCCTGGCGACTTCTCCCCAGGGGATATCAATAGGATGCGGCTCTGCTCCGCAGCGCTGGGCGATTTCAGTCAGCAGATAGCCAAAGCGCCCAAAGGAGGGAATCACAACTTTGTCACCCGGAGACAGCAGCGACAGCATGCAGGCTTCAATGCCCCCTCTCGACGTACTGTCTACCAGAAAGGTCCACGGGTTCTCGGTTCGAAACACACCCCGGTAAAGCGCCATGGTGTCATTCATGCAACGCGTCATTTCCGGGTCAAACTGACCGGTGAGCTGATAGGACAGCGCGCGCAGCACGCGCGGATCACAATTTATCGGTCCGGGGCCCATTAACAAACGAGCCGGCGGTACAAAGCCCTTTTGCTGTGCAGGTTCCAGATCTTCAAACTTCATTAACGACTCTCACTCTTGGCGCGCTATCGCGCGATTAAACACTCAGGACAGGGTTTGCCAGATCATTCGGCTACCGACCAATATCAGAAATAGTGCGAACACGCGCTTCAAGGCGGCCCCATCCAGCTTGGCACCAATGCGAACCCCAACCGGCGCCATCAATGTTGTCATCGGCACGATAAGGGCAAAGCCCGGCAGGTTAACCAGGCCGAAGGTACCCTCCGGCGCGTCCATGGGTGTCGCGCCGCCCAGCAGCAGCATCAGGGCGCCAGGCACTGCTATCAGCAAACCCAACACAGCGGCTGTACCCACTGCCCGGTGGGCGGCAACATTGCACGCGGTCAACGTGGGTACACCTAACGTACCACCACCAATACCCATCATAACGGAAATGAAACCGATAACACCGGCCATCAGCATCTGTCCGGGTGCGGCGGGAAGGGATTCGCGCAGTGGCGGTGCGTTAGTACGGAATAACATATTGAGCGCGACCAGAATGGCTACGACGCCAAACAAACCGCTCAGCACCAAACCATTGGCGCGAGTCGCCAGGAAACTGCCCGCCAATACCGCGGCAATCATGGGCAGCGCCCAGAGGCGTATCAGCCCAAAGTCCACGTTGCCGCGCGCGTGATGCGCTCTGCTGGAGGATATGCTGGTGGGAATAATCGTCATCAGGGACGTACCTGTCGCCACCAGTATTGCGGTTGCTGGACTGACGCCTAGCGACTGCAAAACCAGATACAGCACAGGCACGATCACAATACCGCCACCCACACCCAAAAGGCCTGCCAGCACCCCTGCCACAACACCCGTTGCCAACAAAGCCAGCGCCACGGGTAGTAGATCCATCAACATAGTATATTCGCTCTCCGCTTAGAGCTTTTGTAATCAGGCATTTGCCTGCCCGGTAAATGCCCCGCCATCGCTGCGCGGGTCAGTGGCTGCCTCGGCCGTGTTATCGGGATTCAGACAGATCGCACCCGCGTGGCCCATGGTTTCTGACAGGTCCGGCAGCTCAGCCGTATTGTGGCCCAGCGCACCAAGCTCGTCGCCAATTTCCTCAAACAGGCTGTGCTCCAGCTTTAAATCCGTGTCGTTGCTGCCCCAGGTGCGTCCCAGCAACCAGCGCGGCAGCGCAATGGCCTCTGACAGCGAATCCCCCTGATAAAAGAAGCGGGCAAACGTCGCAGCTTGCGTTTGTGGCTGCCCTTCTCCACCCATTGTTCCGTAGGACAATCTCCGGCCATCTTCCATCACCGCAAACGCAGGATTCAGGGTGTGAAAAGGCCGGTGCCGTGGCGCCAGTGCGTTGACATGATTCGGATCGAGCTGGAAGCTCATACCGCGGTTGTTCCACACCAGACCGAATTCCGGGACAACAATGCCAGCACCAAACTCCCAGTAAACGCTCTGAATAAAACTCACCATGGTGCCGTACTGGTCCAAAGCGCCCATCCAGACGGTATCGCCGGGCTCTGCAATATGAGGCCAGGGCATGGCCGCGTCCAAGCGTACAGTTTCCGCCAAACTATCGAGGGTGGCGTCAGACAGCAGCTGGTCGAACTCAGCGGAAAGGCGCTGCGGGTCAGTCACCTCCCGGTCGCGAATAATAAATGCCAGCTTGGTCGCTTCCACGATGCAGTGCACGCGCTCTAGCTCCGTGGAAGGCTGAAGCCGTGTGCGCAGCCGGTCATACAGCGCCAAAATAATTAGTGATGCAATACCCTGCGTCGGCGGCGGTAGATTGAAGAGTTCGGCGCCGGTTACACGGGTACTCAGTGGCGTCACGCGCTGTGCCTGGTAAGCCTGAAAATCAGCATGTCGCAGCGGACTGCCAATGTCTTCGAGGTGGTCGGCGATGGCAGCGCCGAGCTCACCGCGGAAAAAATCCTCCGTGCCGCGCTCGCCCAGGCTGCGCAGAAAGCCTGACAGGGCGGGGTTCTTCAGCTGATCGCCGGCACGCAGGCTGCGACCTTCCGGCTGAAAGACGTCGAGGTAACTGGCGTAATTGCAGTTATCTGCTGCCAGCTTTTCGCTGGCCGCCTGCAGGCTCGTCGTTGCCGTTATCCCCTGTTGGGCAAGTTCGGCCGCCGGTGATACCAGCTCACTGAGAGGCCGTTCCGTAAAACCCTTTGCTGACGACCACTCGCGCGCCAGACGCCAGCCGTCCAGGGTGCCTGCCATGCACAGCGCCGCCTCAGGTCCGCGTGCGGGTATCGCGTCAAAGCCCGTGGCACGGTAGCTGTCGAGGGTGGCTTGTTCGGCGGCAAAGCCGCAGGCATCAATGCCGACAGGGGTATCGCCGGCTGCCTGAATCAGCCAAAAGCCATCTCCGCCCAGGCTGTTCATATGGGGGTATACCACCGCTATGGCCGCGGAGGCTGCCACCATAGCGTCTACAGCAGTCGCACCGTCGGCCAACATCTGCTGGCCAACCTCGGCAGCGGCGGCATGTGGTGCAGTAAAGGCTATCGGTGACACGTACATTCCTTTGATTGTCCACCAAAGCGCAGCAGTAAATGCTACTGACTATGGATCGGGTTAAGCGGCGAGTGCGCGATATTATAGAGTGATATAGAGAACGCTAAAGCGTATACGAAGACAGGCTAACAAGGCGTCCAATGCGTACCGGCCCTTGCTTATGAACTCCTTGTTTCTATGGCTCTGGCTTACACCACTCTTTCTATACATAGCCTGAAACGTAGCCTGCCTTGGTGGCGCTCGCTCAAGAGGCCGTCGCGTATGCCGCAACTACTCGGCAACTACTTGGCAACTACTTGGCAACTACTTGGCAACTACGCCCAAAACTACCCGGCCGACGGCGCTGCGAGCAGCACCACAGCGCCGGGCTTGGCTAGCTATTGGATGCGAGCCATTCAGCCTGGCGTTGCATATCAGATGCATAGTTTAACCAACTTGCGGCGGAGCGTTCCGTCTTCTTGAACGCCTGGGCCTTGCGAAGTGCTTTCCGACCCGATTCAAACTTGCCCTGTTCCGTTCGCGCAATGCCAAGGATCAACCAGGCTTTCCCGGGGTCTTTCAATTCTGAATCCAGCGCTTTGATAGCGGCCTGCTCAGCGGGCTTCCAGGTCGTCGCATCAACATAGATATTGGCGATCTTCATCCAGGGATCGCCAGTGCCCGTCATATCCGCCAGCTCGGTGTAAGCGGCAATAGCGCGCTCATATTCCTTGGCATTGACCCAGGCCTGCGCCAGCATTTCCAAATATTTCTCCTCCATGGGGACCAGTTCAGCCTCCATGGCGGTACGCAATAGTCGGCCCGCGTGCTCGGGAATACCCTGGATCGCGCACAGCTGAATCATCGAGCGTATGGTGCTTTCTTTGTCCAGCACGCCCGTGTCGAAAGCAATTTTTAAAGCTGCCAGGGCGTTTGGCGCTTCATCTTGCACCATATACACGCTGGCGAGTTGCTCCCAGTACGCACCCTTCTCTGGCCAGCGGTCCACCATACTCAACAGCGTGCGCGCCGCCTCAGGGAAGCGCTTGAGTTCAAAATAGTCTGCCGTCAGGAGTTGGTACCAGGTTTCACGTGGCTCTTCGCCGGCCGCGATGCTGGCCGCAATAGCCTGCTCGGCGTAGGGCGCTGACTCGGCATAGCGCTTCACCTGTGCGTAGATATTCGCCATAAACATGGTCTGCGACGGTTTGGGTTCTTCAACCTGTTTAAACCACTCCTCCGCAAACTCCAGCGCCTCGTTAAATTCGCCCTGAGCTGCGTGAAGCTGCGCCACCATATAACCCACGTTGTAAACAACGTTTGGCGGTAGACGTTCCGTAGCCAGGCTGCGCTTAAGATAACCGATCGCGGCGGGGAAATTTTCACGGGACATTTCAACGTAACCGATCGTCTGCAGCGTTAGCGCCTCGTCCAGGCTGTCCTCTTCTACTTCCCCAAGCAGGATTTCCAGCCGATCGTAGGCCTCGTCCATACCCTCACCGGACATCAACTCCTGAATCTCGGTGAGTTCCTTATAGGTTTTGGTCGAAACTGACGTCGAACCAGCCCAGCTAGCGCTGGCTAGAGACAGCAACAGACAAACACTCAGTATCAGCTTGCCCAGTAGGGCGCTGGCAACACGCATTAACGACCTCCCAGTTTAAATTCAATGGTCTGACGAGCGCGCTGCGACTGTGGCGCACCATCTACAATTTTTGGGCGAAACTTCCAGCGTTTCATCGCGTCCATAGCTGCGCGATCAAACAACCGGGGTGGATCTGATTCTAATACCGAAACGCCAGACACCGTGCCGTCGGGCCGGATTGTGACAGCCAGCGTCACGTAGCCTTCAATCTTGGCCTGCTTGGCGTTACGAGGATAGGTTGGAGCGGTGCGCACTACCGGTATGACGTCGGTGTCAAAACCCGCCATGCCGCCGCCCTTCTGTAAAGCGCCCAGGTAGGGCCCGTTACCGGAGTTAATCGGGACGCCGATGGTAGGCATATTCATATTGAGATTGGGGTTCACATTGGCAAGCTGGTTTGCCAGATCCGGCGTTTCGGGCGGCGGTTCGGGCGGCGGCGGCTCGCGCAGCTTTCGCTCTTTGGTGCGAGTTTCTTCACTTTGCTCGACTCTGACAAAGTTTAGATAGGTTCTGCTGCCATCCGGTTTTTCAAAAATCGCATCGGCGCGGATCATGAACTGCATCAGCATGAACAGCAGCAGCCCAATCAGGCAGGCCAGAGCGAAGGTCGCTGCATTTTTAACCACCGCATGCATCAGTAGCCCTCGTCAGCCGCAACAGACACGTTTTCTGCACCCGCCAGGCGCGCTTGATCCATTACTTCGATTAACGTTTCGGTTTTGGAGTCGGAGTCCGCAACAATAATCACGGCGGCACCCGGGTTTTCGGCAATGCCTCGCTCTACGTTCGCACGTACGGCGCGCTTGTCGATCAATCGCTTGTCCATGAAGATCTGGTTGGCTGAGGTGATACCGATCTGAATGCTATTGGATTCAGTGACCACTGCGGTGTCCGCGTTGGGTCGGCTCACATCAACGCCTGACTCCTTCACAAATGTGGAGGTAACGATAAAGAAAATCAGCATGATGAACACCACGTCCAACATGGGCGTCAGGTCAATCTGACTCTCTTCTTCTTCGTCGATCAATGCCTGTACGGGATCACTCATAGGGCTTCCTGATTTTCTATCTTCAAACTCTCATTCAATTTTTGGCGCTCCACTTTGAAACGCCGCTCCAGCCGCGAGGCAAAGGGGATCGCGATTAGTGCCACAACCATTCCGGCCATTGTCGGCACGGTAGCCTTACTGACGCCGTCCGCCATCGCCCTGGGGTTTCCGGAGCCCATAAACGCCATAACATCAAACACCGTGATCATCCCTGTTACGGTGCCCAGAAGGCCAAACATGGGCAGCAATGCAATCAGCGCCGGGATAATTTTGACGTTGCGCAGCATGTCCACTTCTATCCGTGAAATCATCTCTGTGCGCTGTGCCTGCGCATACCATGAGGTTCGGTCGCTGCGCTTGTCCCACTGCGAAAGCGCTTCCTGTACCTTCGGACGATGTTCTCGCAGGTAATAGTAAAACCGATCCAGGATCAGCCACCACAACCATATCGCCACAAACAGAATCGCGTATAAAACGTCCCCGCCTTTGTCGAGAAAATCACGTAATGCGCTAATCACTTCCATTTTGTAATCAGACCTTCAATTCAGCGTCGGCTTCTGCTTTCTTGGCCAGCATGCCAGCCGACTGCTCGGCAATTAGCTTACTGGTCGCAGTTACCTGATTGGACAGTACGCTGTGGGTCAGCAGCAGAGGAATCGCCGCCAACAAGCCCAGCACCGTCGTAATCAGCGCTTGAGAAATACCGCCGGCCATCAATTTGGGGTCACCCGTGCCAAACAGGGTAATGGCCTGGAAGGTACCGATCATACCGGTCACCGTACCCAGCAGCCCCATTAAAGGTGCAACCGCTGCCAGTACTTTGATGATCGGCAACCCCCGGCGAATTTCCGAGACGTCTTTGAAAACAACCTCGTCGAGCTTACGCTTGACGGTCTCGAGATCCAGGTGCTTGTTCTCGTAGTAGACGTTGAGCACGCGGCCCAGAGGATTACTCACGTCCGGGTGCTCAAGGTCGGCAAGCTGTCGCTTGATGCGACGACGTACACGCACAACCGCAAGGAAGCGCTCGGCTACGATCATCAGACCGATAATGCCCACCACGATAATCGCGTAGCCAACGGCTTTACCCTGCTCTACTCGCTCCATCAGGCTGGGCGACTGTACAAGCAGGCCCAACAGTGCGCCACGGGAAGGATCGAGATAAAAACCCACTTCCTCTCCTGGTGCAGCGTCAACCAGATCAGAAGCACTGCTGCGAACATAGCCCTGGGGCTGTCGCGGAAGCTCGACCAGCTGCTCTGCATCGGGGAGGTAGTTCAAATATAGATCGTCACTTACCACATTAAAGGTACCGACACGCACGACCTCGCCTTGATATTGATCGCCGCTGGGCTGCACGATATCGGTGGTGAAACGGCTGACCTCACCAGAGTGAGCAATCTCTTGAATCAGCAACTCCCACAGCGCACGCATTTGAGGAATCGTGGGCACCTCATCACTTTCTGCAAGCGACGCGGCAACTGCCTTTCGCTCCGGGTACTCAATCGTGATTAGCGAGTTGTAAAGCGCGGTTTGCGTGTCGTCTGCATTCTGTCTAAACACACCGAACAGCTCGCCCAGGTCACCGACGCGCTTGTCCAAAGTATCCTGCAATTCCGCCAGACTGGTTTCGTTTTCGTCGAAGGTTTTCTTTAAAGAGACACGCAGCGCTTCCTGTCGAGCCACCTCGGCCTCTGCGTCACGCTGCAGCGCTTCCTGCTCATTGGCTCTGGAGCGAAACCGCTGCTCTCGCTCGGCATTGATTTGCGCTTCTTTGGTCTTGTTGGTTTCGACTTTCTCAAGCAATTCCAGCAAGCTGCCGCTGCCCTGTGCCCAACTTGACGCAGTGACGGTGAGCGACACCACTACCAATAAGCTTTTCATCCAAGACGTTTTCATGATGCACCTCCAGGAGCGCTGACCGGTAAGCGCAACAGACTGGGAGGCGCCTGTTTGCGAGCGATACTAAGCCCATCACGAACCGGGCGGCGGTAACTGCTGGCTAACAACTGCCAGTCGCCGAGCTCTTCGCTCCAGCGGCCTGTTTCAGCGCCATCCAGGGTTTGGTAATACAAGCCGACGCGGCCAATTCGCAGGAAGTCCACGGCGCGTACTGTGCCACGTTGCTCCAGCTCACCGCGATAGGCCTCGATAGTTTTGCCGTAGTCAGCCTCGATGCTGTAGGCCTCCATGATGCGACGGTATTTTTCCCCTGCGGTTACATCCGCGCGATCAATCATTTCTTTCAGCTTGGCGATACGGTCCAATCGCTCGGTGCGCAGAAAAGGCACATCCGCCTCTACGATCTGCACCAACGTATCCGTCATCTCAAGCATAAAAGGCAATGCACCGGTTTCAATATCTTCAATTTCAGCGGTCTGCCGCTTAATCGAAGTGATTTCTGCCGTTTGTGAATCGATCAGCTTTTGCAACTGCTGGTTATAAACCGAAAGGCTCTCAGCTCGCTGGGTCGCAATACGATACGCCTGCAGCGCATCGGCAGCGGCACTGTCGTACTTGTCTATGCGCTTCTGACTGGACGCTGCTGCGGCATCGGATGCAGCCTGCGTCGTGATCGCTTTTTCGTCCTGAGCTTGCGCCGCCGTCAAAGGCAGTAAGGCGAGAAAGGCGATCAGCACAAAAAGCATTAGCAATCGATTTGATGCATCGACGGATACGGCCTGCACCTGCTCTGCCGGCGCCTGCTTTGCTGATCTTGGGGCTTTTGGTCTGGGGGCTCTAGTACTGTTGCGATACATCGTGCCTATATCCTCGAATCCTGAAACGGTTTGAAACCATCTGTTTTGTGTCAGTTGCCTTCCCAGCCGCTGCCAGAGTGCAGCAGGCAGCGTCGCGAGAGGCGTGTTGAAGCGGCATCCATTGCCAGTGCATGCACTGTATTTAGCGCCTGCTTTTACGTACTCAGGTAAAAGCAAGTATCGTGCCACGCAAACTAATCGGCACCTGCGCCGGGAGCAAAACCCCCTTTAAGGCCACTGGCCGCCAGCCCCCGGCCGGAAAACCTGTCCAACTGGTCAGCAATCCGACCCAGCGTGGTGCGCTGCGCACAATAAGCGAGCACACGCGCTCGCCGATGCACCAATGCACAACTGTGCAAGTAGGCTACCAGGGCAGGTCAGTCTGGAATGACTGTTGCATCCCTATTCACAGCGCATAATGATGCGGCAGCGGATTCGCCAATCATTCGAAACCAACAGCTGAAGGCAGTATTGACCCATGGCCGAAACCAACAACAAGCCTGACTACCCTCGCGACATGGTGGGCTACGGCTCAACACCCCCCCACTTCACCCTGCCGGGGGGAGCCCGCATCGCACTGCAGTTCGTCATCAACTATGAAGAAGGCGGTGAAAACAGCGTTCTGCACGGCGACCCGGGGTCAGAAGTCTTTCTGTCAGAGATCATCAATGCGGCCAGCTTCTCTGATCGTCATATGAGCATGGAGTCACTGTATGAGTACGGCAGCAGAGCCGGCTTTTGGCGCTTGCAAAGAGAGTTCGTCAAGCGCGGCTGGCCGGTAACGGTTTTTGGCGTTGCAATGGCCATGGCCAGAAATCCAGAGGCCGTTGCCGCTATGCGAGAGGCAGACTGGGAAATTGCCTGCCACGGTCTGCGCTGGATTAGCTACCAGGATGTCGCTGAGGATACCGAGCGAGAGCACATGCGCGAAGCTATACGTCTGCACAAGGACATTACCGGTAGCGCACCCATAGGCTGGTATACCGGGCGCGACAGCCCGAACACCCGCCGCCTGCTGCTAGAGGAAGGCGGCTTTTTATATGACTCAGACTCCTATGCGGACGACTTGCCCTACTGGGTTGCCGGCAAGCAAGGGCCTCACCTGGTCATTCCCTACACGCTGGACAGTAATGACATGCGATTCTGTTCTGCACAGGGATTCAACACGGGGGATGATTTTTTCCACTACCTGCGTGATGCCTTTGACGTGCTCTACGAAGAAGGCCAGGACCAGCCCAAACTCCTCAACGTTGGCCTGCACTGTCGCATCATTGGCCGACCCGCGCGTTTTCGGGCTTTGCAACGTTTTATGGATCATGTCGCCAACCATGACGGCGTTTGGATCTGCCGTCGCAGCGATATCGCCCAGCACTGGCATGCCAATTACAAGCCCGACGAGACCGCCGCCGGCTGAGCGCGAGGCACGATCAACTCCAGCGTCATCGCAATGAAGGCACCGGTTGATACAGGAAACTGCAGAATCATTTGCAACTGCGTTGGCAGCAAACTGAATGTGTCCGCAGTCTGGCTAAGCAGCGCCGCACCCACAATGGCGACAAACACAATCAGCCAGTCGCGCTGGCCGCGACAGCCGTCGCGCAAAATGTTGACTCCAGCGTCTACCACCAAAGCAAACATGAGCAGGGTTGCGCCGTAAATCACTGCGCCCGGCAGTATCTGAAAGAAGCCCCCTACAATAGGCACGCAGCCCAACAAGATGAGCATGATGGCAACCAGATAGCCCACGTGTCGGCTGGCAATTCCGGTCAAGCGGATAACCCCGTTGTTTTGGCTAAAGGTCGTGTTGGGAAAAGTCGAAAACAGTGCGGCAAGCAGCGAGTTGAACGCATCGCCGACGACACCACCCCGCAGGCGCGCCCAGTACTGCGGACCCTGCGTGGGCAATTTACTGAGCGCCTGGGTCGCCGTTAAGTCACCCACTGACTCAACAGCGGTCACCACAAAGATGGGCATCAGCACCCAGAAAACCTGCCAATCAAAGGCCAATCCGAAACGCAGGGGCATGGGCACAAACAGCAGGTCGAGTTCAGACAGCAGACCAAAATTGACGGCACCCAGGGCCAGTGACACGGTGAACCCCACGGCCAGGCCGGCGAGAATGCTACACATGCGTATCCATGGGTTGGTCGTTCGCGCCATGATTGTGGTGCTTAGAAAAACCGATCCCGCTATCAGCAAAACATGCCAACCGCTATTGGCCTGTTCCGCCACCCGCCACTCGACTTGCAGGTTGCCGAGCGTGGCCGCAACCAAACTCAAACCCAGCAGCACGACAGTCGAGCCGGTAACCACCGGGGAGAACAAACGCTGCAGCCGCCGCAGCGAGAACGCCAGGGGCATCATTACCAGAGAGGCGACAGCCGCACTGCCAAAGATCATTCCCAGTCGGGCTTCTACAGACAAGGAATCGGGCAGACCGTGAAAGGCAAACAGAACGGCGCCGATAAAGGTAAAGCTGGTGCCCTGTATGGCCAGCAAACCCGAGCCCATCGGGCCGAGGCGAGATATCTGTAAGACGGTGGCGACACCGGAGATAAACAAAGCCGACGTGACCACGGCATTGCTCATGCCTGTCTCAAGCCCCATGCCACCGGCGATGATGAGGGGCGCGGTGATGATGCCACCGAAGACCGCCAGCAGATGCTGCAACGCCGCCAGCAGCGCTGTCGCAAAGGGCGGTTTATCCTCCAGGCCGAATAAGGGCTCGGCTACTCGAGTCAGCCCCAGGTCCAGCGCATCCTCAGAGCTATCGATAGAAGGAGTGTCGGACGCCCCGTTCATTGCCATGTGTCCGTAGCGACAGCCAGTATCGGCTGGGCGCAACGATCATTGACGAATTGGCGCCCGCTGTTAATGACTTTGCCAGAAGTCTTTGTGTAACGCGGCGATTTCATCGACCACCGAGTCAATCGGACCCCACACTCGAATGCCTTTTTGACCGTTCGCGAATACGTAGCGACTGGGTACATCCAAGGTCGGGTTTTCGCTGTGGTTGCCAGTCAGATCTAACAGTTGCCGTTCAGACATGCCGTATACCATGCGACCAATGTTGGCCCAGTACTGGGTGCCGGCGCACATCACACAGGGCTCGGCGGTGGTGTATAAGGTCATGCCCCACAGAGCGTCAGCATCGAAAGCCTTAGCGGCCTTTCGTGCCAGCGTGGACTCGGCATGATTGACGGTATCCACGTTGCCTTGTTCCATTACCACCGTGGTGTGGTCGGCAGCTACCAAAATAGCACCGAAGGGGTGCCGTCCTTCTCCCATTGTGCGTTTTGCGACCTCGTTAGCGAGGCGCAAATTGCGCTCGATCTGGGCAGGGCTGGGATCGCTGCCCGGCGGCTGCGGTAGCGCACTGCTCATCAGCCCATCCTCTTCTTCGCTTAGTATCGTCCTACCCCCACCGCGACGCGCACTACCCGCCTTGCCGTTCTTGAAGTGCATCAAAATTGGCTGCAATCCGCTGCTGCAAATAATCCGCCGCGGTGATCTCCGGATATTTGCCTAAAGGACTGCGAATCCACTGACTACTGTTGGCCTGGGCAAAAAAGGCGATGCTATAGCGCTCATCGCCAGAATCGGTGGCACGCACCCGGTGTAAGGTTGAATGGAGCTGATCGTCACTCCAGCGCATCAACATGTCACCGATGTTGCAGGTGATGCGGTCCGCTAGCGGCGTGACGGGTGTCCAGGCGCCGCTAGCCGCTTCATTGCCCGGGCAGACCTGCAAACCACCCTGCCCGTCCCGCTGAAACAGCAGCGTTAGACAATCAAAATCAGTGTGGGCACCGGCACGCCAGAGCTTTTCATCACTGTCGCCTGACGCCTCCATCGCAAAGTAATGCAGAAGGCGTAGCGTCGACTGATAGTCGTCAGCGAGATAGTCATGAGCTTCCGTAAAAAAGTCTTCAGCAAAGCCAAGCTTGCGCGCAAAACTCGACAGCACACGCATGGCGAGCGCCCAGGCCTTTCGCTCAAACCCCAGCATGCTATCGACGAAGCCCGGCAACTCGTCCTCGCTGGGCCAAAGCCCCTCCATACGCGTGCGGGTGATCTGATAGGACTCCTTTTGATCCGCGGTTCCCGTGGACGGTCGCACCTGAGCCATAGACTCCCAGCCGGCGTTGCTTGAACCCCGCAGGGGATACTGCGCCTTTACCGATTCCGGCAGCGCAAAAAACTCTCTCGACGCCGCAAAGGCGGCATCCATTTCCTCACGACTGAAGCCGTGATTTTCCAACTGGAAAAAACCGCTGTCGGTCGCCGCTCGCCACAGCGCATCGTCCAATGCCGCCCGATCAGCAATACTCATATCAATGACGGGTATATCTCGCAGTGCAGACTCACTGCCAACGCCGCCCATAGTTCGCTCGCGCTGTATCTCGGTCAGCGCATCGTCGTCGTGCTTCCAGCCAGCGCGCTCAGTCATCGCCTGCACTCACAGATGGCTCGGGCAGATTGATAAATACCAGGCAGACCAACAAACACACCACAAAACGAAAGGCAGCCTGCTGCCCGTTCCAGGACTTTGACTGCCACATCAAAAACCACTCCGCGCCGACGGTGATAAAACCACCAAACCACAACACCACGCCCACCGTCAGGCCCCAACTCGCCAGTAATACGCCGCGCGCGAATTTGCCGGAGCCTGCCTCGCGGGCACGAAACATCTGCCAGGCGCCGACTGCACACAGAATAGCGGTCAGCAGTTCAGCGATAATGATGCCGAGATAACCCAGATGATGTACCCAGGGTGCTTCGATACTGCGCCACATAAGTCTGTTGCCCTCAAAGGTGGTATCCATACTGAGCACATGCTGAACAAACTGGAAATTGGATTGATAGTCGGTGATATTGTTCAGGCCCACGAGAAACGCGAACAGCGCCACCAAAGCGACAAGTAAGGCCTTCAATATACGCAGGCCAGCAGGTTGAGACAGCAGCACGGTGTTCCCCATACGTTCCACTTAACTGAAGGATAGTATGCAATTTCGGTGCCTAATGCTGCGTCAAAAGTGCTCTGACCTTGGCAAGTCGTCGTATAACAGTAAAAATCGACTAACTGGTCAGGATTTGGTTGCACGTTTTTACTGCTCATTTTGCTCACTTGCTTGAACGGCTGCCGAAATTCCTGAACTATCGGTCCAGAATTCAGCACAGCCGCACCAAAGCAGTGCGCAAGCTGAGGCGCGATAACCCAATTTCGCAAGCTAGCGCCTGCTCACGTGTGGCACGTAACTTGCAGCCCATTGGGCGCGCCGCGGCACGGGCTTTTATGCTTTTCATATCCAAGCCTGACCAACTCGTCAGAATTCTTAATTTACAGTAGGCATTTGCAACGATGACAGCATGTACCAGCGATTTCCTCACTGCCTGTAGCGCAGTGGTCGGCTCAGACAACCTCTCCGTTGACGAAAAAACACTTATCTCAGGTTCGCGGGACTGCTACCACTTCTCGCCGGTGCTGAAACCCCAACTGGATGGCCGTACCGCTGAGGCAATTGCCTATCCCAAAACGCAGGCTGAGCTGGTCGAGCTGATCAAGCTTTCCGTCGCAGCTGGCGTACCGGTAACGCCCCGCGGGGGCGGCACGGGTAACTACGGACAAGGCGTTCCACTGCATGGCGGCTTGATGATCAACACCCGTCGCATGGACGAAATCATCGCGCTGGATAGTGAGCACGCTCACGTCGAAGCCGGCACGCGGCTGTGGACTATTGAGCAAGAAGCCGCTGCGCACAACGCCGAGTTGCGCATGTTCCCCAGCACCATCGCCACATCGAGCGCAGCAGGCTTCATTGCTGGCGGCAGCGGCGGTATTGGCTCAGTGCAATGGGGCATGCTGAGAGACACTGGCAACATTCGCCAGGTCAGCATTCTGACCAACGAAGCCAACCCGCGTCGCATCGAATTGACCGAGCCCGACGCAATGGCTGACGTGCTGCACAACTGCGGGCTCACGGCATTCGTTACGGAGGTCAGCTTTTCGCTGGCGCCAAAAGTTCAATGGCACCAGTACGTGTACGCCTACGATACATTCGACGATGCCCTGGAGAGTGGCTACGCGGTCGCCACCGACCGCGAGCTCCAAAAGCGCTTGGTAACGGCCTTTGAATGGCCCGTGCCCAGCTATTTTGTGCCGCTGGTGCGACGCGATGCCTGCCCGGAGGGCAAGGCTCTGGTCTTCTTGATGACAGCTCTCGAACCCGACGATATGGCGGACTACATGGCCGGCCGCGGCAAAGCCACGGGTGAACGCACCCTGCACATAGCACCAGATCCTGAACCTTCGCCTCGCAAAGGGTTCCAGATTTACGACTTTACCTGGAACCATACAACGCAGTGGGCCATGAAGGCCGACCCGGAGCTAACCTATTTGCAAGAAGGCTACGAAACGGCGCGCTTCGTCGAACAGCTGCGCGAGCGCAAGGCGCGCTACGGTGACCAGGTGCAGGGTCACGTCGAATTCATTTACGATTCGACCGCCGGGGAAATACGCGCCGGGGGCTTAAGCGTTGTCCAGTACAAGGGCAAAGACGATCTGTGGGGCATCATCGACTTTTCTGAACAGATCGGTATGCAAATTTCCAATCCTCACACTCACTTCCTCGACGACGACACACGCTGGTACGGTGACAACTTCCTGGCCGCCAAGGATCGATGGGATCCAGAGCACCTACTCAACCCGGGACACCTGCGCTCATTGGAATAAACAAACATGCACGTTGACACCCTGATTACGGGCGCACGCTCAGCCGTTGACGGCCAAACCCTGACGGTCGGCATTCTCGACGAACGCATCGCTTACATCAGCGCCGGCGAGAAGAGCGCCGAGCTCACCTGTAACAATGAGCTAGCCGCAGAAGGCAAGCTGATGCTGCCTGGACTTATCGAGCCACATGTCCACATCGACAAGACCTACAGCGTGGGGGCGCTGCCTTCCGGGCCCGCTTCGGACCAGGGCGCATTGCGAGATGCTATCGATGCCATGGCAGCGCACAAGGCACAGCGCAGTATTGACGAGATGCTTGGGCGCGCGACCCATGCAATCGATCGCGCGGTAAGCTGCGGCGTCAGCAGCTTGCGAACGCATGTCGACATTGGCACGCCGGCGGATCTGGACAACCTCCGGGCACTGCTGGATTTACAGCGCTCTCGCGCAAGACACATCGATCTTCGATTGACCGCCCTTTCCGATCCAGGAACAGAGCAAGGCTACGCCTTATCCGAGCAGGCCCTCGCTTTAGGTGCAGACGCCATCGGCGGCGCCCCGGCATTGACCAGCAATCCGCAGGCAGGTATCGATGCCTGCTTCGCGTTAGCTGAGACCACTGGCTGCAGTATCGATTTACATATCGACGAGAATGAAAATCCAGATAGCCCCTGTTTAGCCTATCTGGCAGCGGAAGTGCTGCGTCGACATTGGCAGGGTCGGGTCTCGGCAAGCCACTGTTGCTCGCTGAGCTTTGTGGCGGAGGACACCCGGCGCCAAAACATTGAGCAGGTGGCCAGGGCCGGCATTGACGTGGTGGCTTTACCCGCCTGCAACCTGTTTCTGATGGGACGCAATCAAAAGCCCACGCCAAGGGGCATTGCCCCCGTGAATGACTTACAGGCGGCTGGCGTCAACGTGTGCGTGGGCTCTGACAATGTGCAGGACCCTTTCCACCCAATGGGCGACTACGATCCGCTCGCGAACGCTGCGCTGCTGTTGAATGCAGCACATTTTGGCGGCGGCGAACTCGATAGAGCACTTGCTATGACCACTAGTAATGCAGCGGCGGCACTGGGTATCGCTGACGACTATGGGCTTAAGGTTGGCGCATTGGCCAACTTCAGTCTCTATGACTGCGGTAGCGTGTTGCAGGCGTTCACCGAACGCCCATTGAGATCCTGGGTCTTCTATCGCGGTCGAGCCGTGCTGCAGCAGCGCAGCGAGACTACCTGGCTGACGACCGATGACAGCTGATCGCAGTATTCAGGCGTTTTTTGGCTTTATGCATGGTGAAGCGGTGGGCTGGGCGGTCTCGCCTACAATCGCCGCCGCTTACGCGGCGCTCACAGTAATGCTGCTGTGCTCGCTCCCGTCGCAAATCGCACAGCCCGAACTGGCAACACCCGAGGCAGACCATGAGTGAAGAAAGGCACTTGTTAAGCGAGGACCCAGCGCAGCTCGTTGCAGACCATCCGACACTGCTGCAAGACCTCGCCGCATTAACAGGCATACAAATCCCGGAGGAGCACATTGATGCCGTACGCGCGCACTTAAGCACTGCTGCGAATATGGCCAAACTCTTGTATGCAGCCCCTCTGGACGATAACGCCCTCGACAGCGCGGCCGTATTTACACCTGAAGACGTAAGCTCTGAGGGGCATGATGACTGACACAATGCCTTCGGTCTTGGCTATCGCTGAGTCGGTCAGCGCGGGACAAAGCACCGCGCGGTCACAAGTCGAGCGGACGCTAGCCCAAGTGCAGGCGCGCAATGTCTCCTTAAACTGTTTCACTGCCGTGCTGGGACAGCGCGCTTTGGCAAATGCCGACAGGATTGACGGCGACGTCGCCGCTGGAGCGCCTGTTGGTTCGCTTGCAGGCGTGCCCTTTGCCGTAAAAAACCTGTTCGACATTGAAGGACTGCCCACGCTTGCAGGCAGCAAGATAAACGCGGACAACCCAGCCGCTACGCGGGATGCGTTATTGATTAGGCGGCTGGAAGCGGAGGGCGCAATACTTATCGGTGCACTCGCCATGGGCGAATACGCCTATGACTTTACCGGCGAGAACCAGCATTACGGCGCCTGTCGTAACCCCTGGGACACCGATCGAATGAGCGGTGGATCATCCTCGGGAAGCGGCAGCGCGACCGCTGCTGGACTGACTCCATTTACGCTGGGTTCGGACACTAACGGATCGATTCGCGTCCCGGCATCCCTGTGCGGCATTTTTGGACTTAAGCCCACTTACGGGCGCCTGCCCAGAAGCGGGAGCTACCCTTTCTGTGACAGTCTGGATCACCTGGGGCCGCTGGCTCGCAGTAGCTGTGATCTCGCCCTCGTCTACGATGCGATGCAAGGCTTAGACGCCAGCGACCATGCCTGCGCCGACAAGCCAGTGCGTCCTGTAAGAAGTGAATTGCAACAAGGCCATGACGGCCTGCGCATTGCCATAGCCGATGGCTATTTCAACTGCGACGCTTTCCCCGAGGCGGCAGCCGCTGTCGCCAAGGTTGCACAGGCGCTGGGCGCTGAGAAAACGCTCACACTAGACGGTGCAGCAGAAGGCCGGGCGGCGGCTTACCTGATTACCAACAGTGAAGGTGCTGCACTGCACCGGTCGCGGTTAAGGTCGCGCCTGGGAGACTTCGACAATGACACTCGCGATCGATTCCTGGCAGGGTGCTTGGTACCCGCCGCGTGGACTCTGCGGGCGCAAGCCGTGCGTCGCTGGTGGCAACAAAAAATGCTCGCGGTATTCGCGGAAACGGATTTAATTATTGCGCCGTGTACGCCGTGTTCAGCGCCTTTACTAGGCACTCAGGTGCTGCGCGTTAACGGCGAAGATCAGCCGCTGCGCCCCAACCTGGGTCTATTTACTCAGCCGTTCTCCGCGATTGGTCTGCCGGTCTGCAGCGTGCCCTTAACGTCGGCAGCCACGGGGTTGCCGATCGGAGTACAGCTTGTCGCCCCGCCGTGGCGCGAAGATCTGTGTCTGCGGGCTGCGCATGCCCTGGAAACTCTGGGCGTTGTGAAAAGTGGTGAACCCCCACTCGCATCAACATGAATCGAGCTATCCTCGCCGGAGTACTGCTGATTACCGGCGTCCATGCTTTTGATGAACTGGTACTGGTTGTTGCCATGCCGGTTATCTCGGCTGATCTCGGCGCGCGATCCCAGTACGGCCTGATTATCGCCAGCTACATACTGGCCAGCATTGTTGGTATGAATTGGGCAGGCCGCGAAACCGACCGGCGCGGCCCGCTGCCCGTATTCGTCAGCGCCTGTCTTATCTTTGCCACCGGCATCGTGCTGGCCGCAAGCGCCAACAGTACGGCACTATTTATTGCCGGTCGCGTGCTGCAAGGCGTCGGTGGCGGCATTGGCTGGACCCTGACTTTTGCCCTGATAAGCCTGACCTGTCCTCCCGAAGAAAAACCGAGAGCGGTCGCCGCAATGGACATCGCCTGGATTCTTCCCTCGTTACTGGCTCCATTGTTAGGGGGCATTCTGGTGGAATACATGAGCTGGCGCTGGGTGTTCCTGTTGCAGCTACTGCCAGTGGGATTGGCGGTGGTGCTGATATCACCACGCATTCGACACCTGGCCGGCAGTGGCACTGAGGGTAACCCCTGGTTGCTACTGGACTCAGTGCGCATCGCTATAGCGGTAGGTGTTGTTCTGTATTGCCTTGGTGCGCCACCCGGCGTCGTCACATTAATGCTAATACCGGCACTGTGGTTTATGCACGCACCCCTGACCAAGCTAATGCCGGCCCGTTGGTGGCAGATGGATACGCCACTGTCTGCGTCTCTGGTTATCGCCCTACTCGCCTTTGTGGTGTTTTACGGCATGGAAGCCTACGCGCCGCTGTACCTGATAGACGTGCGCAACACTTCAACGCTTCAAGCGGGACTGATCATGACCTGCGCCTCAGTATTCTGGATGGTGGGATCGCAGCTCGCAGCGCGCAACCTGCTAAGCGAAGACTACGCTCGCCGCATGCTACTGGGTTTAAGCTCGATCATCGTCGGGGTTGGCTCCATGGCCACCATGTTATTTTTTGATGCCTCGCCCATGTGGGCCTATCCCTCATGGTGTGCCGCGGGGCTAGGCATGGGAATCACCTTTAACACCTCGCGTACTACGGCTATGGTGCACACACCGCCGGGCCAGGACGGCGAGATCGGCGGCGCAGTGAACCTGAGTATTTCGCTAGGGCTGGCGCTTGCCACAGGGCTAGGCGGTGGCATCGTTAATCACAGCGACGCAATGGGCCTGCCCTTAAACACGGCAATTCAAGGTATCTGGGGGCTTTCTCTACTGCTGGCGACTGTCGGCTGCCTGTTGCTCTGGCACCACATCCACCGGCGTGGACTGTGATAAACGCCAGCGCAGGAAGGCGATCAGCTCCTGCACTTCGCTCACCTCAAGCTTGTCTTCGAAGATGGGCATTTTTGACCCCGGGTAGAAGTCGGATACGCGCATAATCAAATGTTGTGCCTGTTCGTCAGATATCACGCGTAGCATGCTGGGGTTGCGGTCCAGAGGCGGACCCATACGTCCGCCTAGATTATCGATGCTGTGACACCTCACGCAGTTATCGATATACGTCGCGTAACCAGAGTGCACCGCACTCTGTACATCCGCAGGCGGCTGCTGGGGAGCAAAATCGCCAGCCCGGCGAATACTGGATAGCTGATAGGGCCAAGGCAACTTGTTGATGGTCGCATCATCAACCTGGGTCGCGTCTGCTTTCCAAACCAGATAAAACGGATCGAAATCGACAGTGTGTTGGCCGTGCTGAAACAGCTTGAAGTCGATTCCTTCACTGGGCTCCAGATCGGCAACCGCAAGCAAGGGTTGAACGGCAGGATTGTCTAACACCGAGGTGTCGAAGGGGATTTCATAACCGTCTATGCATTTAAGTATTAGCGGCTCGCCTACCTTGAAGCCTTGATCTTTAAGCAAAGCGCGAAGATCCACACCCCGATAAGAACGGCGCTCATGGTAGTGGGGGTCGTCGATAACCATAGTTTGCAGGCCATATCGATCCTGCATTTCTGCGGTCGTTAACTGGCTAAAGCTGCCGTCTGCCGACTCTAGCAATAAGTGTTTGTTCGTCTGTGTAGATGCTGCAAGCGCGGCGCTAGCTAACACTGCCAGTAGCAAACCGAATCCAGCTATGGCCGAACGCATGCACACCGCCGAAACCTTTAACACTTACCAGTCCTCGCGATCGCGTAATCTGGAGAGCGGATACTCGGATACTTCAGCGATTAGCTTGGCTAAACCCTTTATATAATGATCGCAGTACAGTTTGCCCAGCTCTGCTGTCGCTTTGGTCGCGTCGCCGGAACAGCCAGCGGGATGCAGGTCATTAGAGATCCAGCCCATATAGGTACTACCCAATACGCGCAGGTGCTCGTAGTCCGCTTCAACGTCGGCTAACAGGCCGTCAAAATTCTGTGCCTTGTCCATTTTCACCAGATCGGGGCGAAGATGAAGCATCATCGAGGTTTCGACCGTACCGGCATGGATGCCATGTCGCACCTCATCCGCAGGCACATCCGCGTCCGGTGAACCAAAAGTCCAGCCGCTGCAGCCAACCGCCATCATCTTGCATTTAACGCGCAGCTCTCGACAGCAAATTTCCATGACCTGCGGCTGGCCACCGTGGGCATTAAAGAACATCAACTTGCGAATACCGGAGCGCGCAACGCTTTCGCCGATCTCCATCCAGCTACTTAGCAGTGTTTCCGCCGTATGGGTAAGCGTTCCTTCGTACTGGATGTGTTCTGTGGACTTGCCGATATCCTGAGTGGGCATAATCAACAAGGGCACATCGTCCGATACCAGCTCGCCTGCGGCGGCACACAAGGAAGATGCGATCGTCGCATCTGTGCTGACCGGAAGGTGCGGGCCGTGCTGCTCTATTGCCCCCACGGGAAGCAAGGCAACGGTCCGCTCCGGGTCCAGTTCTGCAAATTCATCGGTACTCAAATCCTGCCATAAACGCATCGTATAACTGCCCCCGCAGTAGTGTGCGCAGTGCCCATGCTTGTCGGGCCTGTGCGCATTAATATTTCGCTTTGTGTATCCATACTATCGAAAGCAGCTCTTGGCCTGCTCTCAGCTAACTCTCGGCTAACCCTCGGCCAACTCTCAATAATTCTCGCTAAGACCGGCCTGTTACGCAAAGGCACCGCTCTAATCGTAATCGTATTTTGCCTTCAACTCTTCATTTTTACTGTCGTGCTTGCCGGTCCGCCACAAAACTGAGACCGTAAAATGACATCCAAGCATGCATTCGTGGCCAGGAAGGAGCATTAGCCGTGCCAAAACTCGACAACCCCACCGACATCCATCCGCCTTTCGGCCACTATGCCCATGGCTTTGAGATTCCTCCCGGTGCGCGCATTGCAATCAGTTCAGGCCAGTTAGGAATAAGCAAAAAGGGTGCCATACCGGAAGGCGTCGCTGCACAGGCCGAACTCTGCTTTGACGCCATAGAGTCCATCCTGAATGAGGCGGATATGACGCTGGCAGATCTGGTGCAGCTTCGCACTTTTGTTACCGAGCGCGCAGCCTTCCCTGAATACATGGCCGTGCGTGATAAACGCCTGTCTGGCCGCGAGATTGCGTCGACCCTGATGATAGTCGGAGGCTTTACTCGCCCCGAGTTCCTGATCGAAATCGAGGCCGTCGCGGCGCGAGTGGATTAACACAGAGAACCTATCGCCGACTCGCGCTTGCGCACTGCGCTAGTGCAACACATCGAATCTGACGCCCGCACACATGCCCTTCCGTGGTGCGGCCCGGCACCCGGAACGGGCAGGTATTACAATAATTGTCCGATCGGCTAGTACGCTCCATCATTCAAGCGAGATGGCCGGCAAGCGTTAGCATGCATAAAAAAAGGGTTTTCTCGCCGTAATTCGCCGACACATTCATCGACCTGACAAAACCCGACCTATCGGTCAGGATTTTTGGCACAGGCATTGCATCGTCCCTAACGAATGACTCCCGGTTTGTGTTTGTGCGCGCGCCGGGGTTTTTGAAGCACATCGCTTCATATGCAGTCGGGGAGACGACCAATGAAAAAATTTGCTATGACGCTGATGGCTTCAGCCATTGCGATGCAGACAGGAATGACGGCAGCTCAGGAGTCCACTGAAGAGACGTCGGGCGATGTCGTGGAACTGGAAACATTTGTTGCCGAAGAAGAAGTTAATGATGAGTTCGGTATCCTGCAGAGCGAACCCGTGGATTCGGTGTTTGGCTTTGGTAAAACCGTTTTGGAAACACCGCGCTCGGTGTCATCTATCAGCGCTGAATTCCTTGAGCAGTTCAACGCTCAGGGCATCAACGATATCGTAAACTTCGTGCCCGGCACATTCACCACGTCGTTCTTCGGCGTGGCAGGATCGCTGGATATTCGAGGCACCTCGGCGGAGAACTACTTCCGCGGCGTTAAGCGCCTCAACAACGAGGGTAACTATCCAACACCTATCGGTGCCTCAAGCCGTGTTGACGTTATTCGCGGACCAATGTCACCCATCTCGGGCCCCAGCAAAGTTGGTGGCGCATTGAACTTTATTCCCAAGTCAGCGCGGGCCGAAACCGGACAGTATCTTGAAAAGGCGTCCGGCGAGATTGGCTACCAGACCGGTAGTTGGGATCGCAGTGTACTCACCGCGGAAGTGGGTGGTCCCACTGAAGTTGGCGGCAAGAGCGCCGGTTACTACGTCTACGGTGAGCTGACCGATTCCGGCAGCTACTACAACAATGACTTTAACAAACAGACGCTTCTGCAGGGCTCATTCAATATCGATCTAAGCCCGCAAACACGTTTGGAATTCGGAGGCATGTTCCAGAGCTGGGACGGCCATGAGAACGGCGGCTGGAACCGTGTCACGCAGGACCTGATCGACAACGGCACGTATATCACGGGTCGTGCTGGCACCAATATCGACAGCGCCTTTGGCAACGGCAACGGCCTGATCGAAGAAGCGGAAATCGACGCATGGGAATCCACTCTGGCTGGCCTGGTATCGACCGGTGTTCCCTTCACGCCGGGCACAACAAGCTGTTTTACTGGGCTGGTACCGTTTTGCTTTGACGGTAATGTCGAACCCCTGAATACCGCCAACGTCACTCAGGACCTTGTTAACCAACTCGGTCTTGGACTTGATCCAAGTACCGTAGGCACTGCCCAGCTTAGCGGCAATGAAGTGGTGATTACCGACAACGACGAGTACGACACTCAGGTCTATACCTTCTATTTCGACGTTCTCCACGAGTTCGACAATGGCTGGAAAATGACCAATAAGCTGTTCTATGACGCGCAGGAGTACACCACCGTCGACAGCTACGGCTTCCACAAGCTGGCTGATGCCTGGGTGGTTGAAGACCAACTGATCTTCACCAAAGCATTCGAATCAGACAGTTTTAACGGTACGTTCCAAATATCGCCTTCGATACGCTACACCGATGCCTTCTACGGAAACGACTTCACTGACGAGGTGTTTGACCGGGTCGACCTGACCCAGGGCTTTGATGCACTGTCTACGCAACAGTCTGCAAACCGCGCGCCGGCAGGCCAGGAGGCCTACAGTGACTACTTCAGTTCCGAGTATCTGCAGTTAGGCCTGGCGTTTATGTTTGACGTGACCATCGGTGAGAACCTGAGCGTGTTAGCCGGTGCTCGCTACGACTATGTTGACGCAGAGGGTGAAAACGGTGACGGCGACGGCCCCATTCGTCTAACCACCTTTGATCCCAACGGCGAATACACTACCAGTAACACCGATGATAGCTTCACCTATACCCTGAGTGCGTCCTACAACCTGCCCGGCGGTTTCACGCCCTATGTGACCATCGCTGAACAGCAAACCATCGTATCGGGCGCTGCGGGTGAGATCTCTACCTCTAACATTTTCAACAAAACCTTTCTGGGTGAATCTGAGCTCACAGAGTTCGGTATCAAGGCCAGCCTGCTAGAGGGTCGTTTGTTTGCGGCGGTCGCCGTCTATGAGCAGGAGCGGATCTCCTTTGACGCACAGAACCCGGTCAACAACCAACCGGTAATTTCAGAAGGTGTTGAGTTTGAATTCCGTTATGTGCCCTTCGACAAATTGGCACTGGTAGGCACCTACTCCAATCAGGAGACCAAAGTGGTTAACCCCGGTGGCGTGGCGTTCAGCTACCTCGGCGCAGCCAACCTGCCTAACGTAGACCCATCTACCTGGTATGACGGCATCATCGGTGCCAACATCGTGGTAGGCGAAGAAACATTGCGCGGCGGTGTTCCTGAGGTCACCGGCAGTCTGTCGGCCAGCTATCGCTTCACCGATACCATAACGGCTTCTACGAACGTGACCTACGTGGACGAAGTGGCCTCCTCGGTACTAGGCGGCATCGTGCTGCCTGATTACACGCTGATGAATGCTTCGATTGTGTACAACAACGACAAATACAAGTTAGCCTTCTATGCTAACAACCTCACCGACGAGACCTACTTCCGGGGTAACTTCCCAAGCCTGTACGGCAACAACGCCGTCCTGCCGGAACTACCACGTAACTGGGCGGCGGAGTTCTCCTATAAGTTCTAGGTGAATTCGCTGTTGCTATAAAAAAGGAGTGAACGTGGGTGCCGGCAGCTTGTCGAGCACCCACTTTTTTTTAGACTTTGGAAAAATCTATGGAAAATACGCCCGTGGACAAGCAGCCCGCGCTGATTGAGCTGACCGGCGTTGATAAATCATTTGATGGCCAAACCAAAGTCCTTGATGGCATTGATTTGGCCTTGCCCCGTGGTGAGTTTCTGGCACTGATTGGTCCCAGCGGCTGCGGCAAATCCACCCTGCTTAAGCTCATTGCCGGCTTACTGCGCGAAACCGCGGGCTGCATCGAAGTGGGCGGTGGCTCTCCAGCAGACGCTCACGGCAAGCTTGGCTTTGTCTTCCAGGATGCCAACCTGCTTCCCTGGATGAATATTGTCGACAATGTTGCCTTGCCGCTAAAGCTGATGGGTATACCAAACGAGCAGCGCCAAAAGACGGCACTGGAAATGCTTGAAATGGTCGGCCTCTCACACGCAGTGACGCGCTATCCGCGCGAACTGTCTGGCGGCATGAGAATGCGCGTTTCCATCGCTAGAGCGCTGGCAACGGGACCCGAGATTCTGCTGTTGGATGAGCCCTTTGGCGCGCTGGATGAAATGACGCGCAACAGCCTTAACGAAGAACTGCTGCGTCTGCGTGAAAGTCAGCGCTGGACCGGAGTGTTTGTAACGCACTCGGTGTCGGAGGCCGTATTCCTGTCATCAAGAATTGCTGTGCTGTCCGCCAACCCCGGACGCATTCACGAAATGATCGACGTGGACCTGCCGTTTCCGCGCACCGCGCGAACCCGGGAATTGGAAACCTTTCACAGGCAGGTAGCAGAAGTGACGCGCAGCCTGCACAGCGTGCATGACGATGAACACTGAGGTGACGTGATGGCAGCGGATTCAAAAACCTTTTCCTGGCAAACCATTTTTTGGCCTACAGCGATTGGGCTGGCAGGACTGGCGATCTGGTACGTGGCGGTGCTGTGGGGAGGCGTACCGGAGTATCAGCTGCCTGCGCCGCACCGAATTATTCAGGAGGGTGTCAGGGAAGCGCCCACCCTGTGGTCAGGTCTACGACAAACGCTGTACGCCTGTGTACTGGGTTTCACGGCGTCAGTCGTTGGCGGGCTGGTGCTATCCATTTTGCTGGCCTCCAGCAGTTGGGCCTATCAGGGCATTTATCCCTATGTGCTGATGCTGAAAATGATGCCGGTCATCGTCATCGCGCCTATTATCATCATCTGGTTTGGGCAGGGTATAACCAGCATTACAGTGATTACATTCCTGATCTGCTTCTTTCCTATTGTTGCCAACACCACCATGGGGCTGCGCTCTGTAGATCGCAATTTAGCGGAGCTATTCCAGGTGTATTCGGCAACACCGCGGCAAAAAATGCTCTACCTGCGGCTACCGGCAGCGCTGCCCTACTTTTTCACCGGCCTGAAAATTGCCGCCGCGCTAACACCGATTGGGGCACTCTACGGTGATACCGTTGCCGGCATGGGCTCCGGCAATCAAGCGGGACTGGGCTTTGTGGTAGTCATCTTTAGTTCACAGCTTAAAGTCCCCGCGCTTTATGCGGCCGCATTTACCGCCTGTGCTATCGGCTTTATGTTTGTGGGCCTGGTCAATCTGCTGAGCTGGTGGGCATTGCACCGCTGGCATGAGTCCTATCTGGGAGAAGACGCGTAATGTTCTATCGCAAAATACGCTGTGCGGCGCTGCTATTAGCTGCACTGCTTGCCGGCTGCAGCAGTGAAGAGGTGCCCACAGCCGCCGAGGGGCAACTGACCGAAGTCGTGCTGCAAACAGATTGGTATGCACAGCCCGAGCACGGTGGCTTCTATCAGGCGGTAGCAAAAGGCTTTTACGCCGAAGAGGGACTCGACGTCGAGATCCGCCCGGGCGCAAACCTCAACACCATTCCACAAATGGTGGCGATGGGCCGCGTACACTTTGCCGTGGGCGCGATTGAAACCCTGATGATGCATCGCTCAAGGGGTATTCCGGTGGTCAGCCTGTTTCCCTACTTCCAGCACGACCCCCAATGTGTGTTGTTCCATCCGGAGTCCGGCATCGAGCGACTGGAAGATCTGGAAGGTCGCGAGGTCATGTTTAATGCCGGGCTGATTTACACCGACTTTTTGCAAAAATCCATGGGGCTGAATCTCCAACTGCTGCCCATGGACTATAGTTTGGCGCGGTTCGTCAACGACAAGGAATTCGTACAGCAATGTTTCCTGACCAGCGAGCCAGTGCTGCTGCGCCGTCAGGGTATCGAGCCCGGCGTGATTCCCATGTCGGAGTCGGGGTTTGACCCTTACCGGCATGTCTATACCAATGACGAGCTGGTCGCATCGCGGCCCGAAATCGCTGCGGCGTTCGTGCGCGCTTCAATTCGCGGCTGGAAGGATTTTATGAGCAATGACCCATCCCCCGCGTTCGCGCTGATCATGCAAAGCAATTCCCAGCAGTCACTTGAGCTAATGGAAGAAACTTTAGACCAGATGAAGCTGTATAACCTCACCGAAGGCAACGTCGAGGCAGGGGAAGAACTGGGGCAGTACAATCTTGCGCGGATCAGCAAAGTGATTGAACAGATGGGCGAAATCGACCTGTTGGATCGCCAGATCACGGTTGAAGAAACCATCGCGCTCTCTGTGCTGCCTGAAGCCCTGATCGTCACCGGGGACGAACCAGCGCCGCCACAATGACCGAAACAATAATTCGCGGTGCCCTGGTTTGGCAACACGGGCACACCGACCTGCGCGTCGTCGATAATCGCATCGCTGAGATCGGGCTTGACCTGCCGTCATCCCCGGCAACGGAAGTTGTCGACGCAAGCAATCAGCTGCTCTATCCGGGTCTGGTTAATACACACCACCACATCGCCCAATCACTTTTCAAAGCCATGCCGTCTGGGATCAACGTGCCTCTGGGTGAATGGCTGGCGGAAGTTCCTTATACGGTTTGGCCGCTGCTAACCGCCGAGAGTCTCTACGTGGCAGCGCGCATTGGCTTTGCCGAGCTACTGCGCGCGGGCTGCACGCTGTGTGCCGACCACCACTATCTTTATCACGCCGACACTTCGCCGGAGCTAGAGGATGCGGTGTTTCAGGCTGCCGAGGAAATCGGCATTCGTTTGTTACTGTGCCGTGGCGGCAACACCGTCGCGGGAACGCATAGAGGCTTCCGCAGCACCAGGCTGACGCCCGAGACTATCGACCTCTGCCTGCAGCGCTTACAGGACAGCATAGCCGCCAGGCACAATACCGCAGACGACGCGATGACTCGCATTGCCATTGCACCCACCTCTATCGTGCACTCACACAAGCCAGAGCACTTAAGAATACTTGCCGACTTTGCGCAACAGCACGGACTCAAGCGTCACAGTCACCTTCTGGAAGTCGCCCACGATAATCAGGCTGCGTTAGAGAGCCATAGTATGACGGCGATGGAGTATGCAGAGTCGGTAGGCTGGTTGGGGGACGATGTCTGGTATGCGCATCTGGTGCACCTTTCTGCGGCAGACATCGAACGGCTAGCCGCAACCGGAACAGGCATCGCACACTGCCCAACATCAAACTGCCGTTTAGGCTCGGGCGTTTCACCCGTTCCCGCACTCGCTGCTGCGGGTGTGCCCATATCCCTCGGTGTCGATGGGTCCGCATCCGCTGAATCTGGCAGTCTGGTCTCTGAAATGAACCTCAGCTGGTTGATACATCGCGCCATGAACGGCGCGGACGCCACTAGCGCCGAGACAGTTGTAAACTGGGCCACCGCTGGCGGTGCCAAAATGCTGGGCTACGAAGACGCCGGCAGTCTCGAAGTTGGCAAGCTCGCGGATCTGGTACTTTATGATCTCGATCAGCCTCGCTTCCACGGAGTATGGGATCCACATTTGGCGCCGGTGTATTGTGGCGAGCCCCTGAGCGCCGAGGCCGTTATGGTGAATGGCCGCTGGCGCTTGCGGGATGGCGTCGCGCTTGGCCTTGACCACGACCAGCTTCGCGGCGATGCCGGACGTGAGCTGGCGCGACTCAAAGCACACGTAAAATAGACTGCTGCGGCGGCATAAGCGCTGCGAATGCAGAACCAAAAGACAGAGAACAAACAGAAACACAGAATCGAGGCTGGAGCCCGCACCCTATGAAGGAACGCTTGGATCGCTTTTTTCTTATCTCCACCCAAGGTAGTTCCATTCGCAAAGAGGTCGTCGCTGGCATCACGACTTTTTTGGCCATGGCCTATATCACGGTGGTGAACCCCGCCATGCTGTCGGAGACCGGCATGGACTTCGGCGCTGTCTTTGTCGCCACCTGCCTGGCTGCGGCGGTCGGCACTTTCATTATGGGCCTGTACGCCAACTACCCCATCGCCCTGGCGCCAGGTATGGGGCAAAACGCCTTCTTCACCTACGGTGTCGTGTTGGGTATGGGCAATAGCTGGCAGAGCGCTCTGGCCGCGGTATTCGTCTCGGGCCTGATTTTTATAGCGCTCAGCCTGCTGCCAGTGCGTGAGTGGCTGATCAACGCCATACCCCGGTCCCTAAAACTGGGCATCTCCGCGGGCGTGGGTTTTTTCCTCGGTATTATCGCCTTGAGCAATGGCGGCATCGTCGTCGACGACCCGGCCACGCTTGTCAGTCTGGGCAGCCTGCGCGAACCGCCCGCCATCCTCTTGCTGGCTGGCTTCATCATTATCGCCGCACTGTCCTATCGGAATATTGTTGGTGCCGTGGTTATTGGCATGCTCGCGGTAACCGTGGTGGGCTGGTTAATAGGTATCGCGGAATTTAAAGGCATTGCGTCTATTCCCCCCTCAATTGCGCCGGTGTTCCTGCAAATGGATTTCCAGCATGTATTTGAATGGTCCATGGTCACCGTGATTCTCACCCTGTTGCTGGTGGATGTGTTTGATACGGCGGGCACGCTGGTCGGCGTGGCGACCCGGGCAAACATGCTTGACGCTGAGGGTAAGCTCCCGCGACTGGACAAAGCGCTGCTGGCAGATTCGGGCGCAACCACGGCCGGCGCCTTATTCGGCACCTCTTCCACGACCAGTTATATCGAAAGCGCCGCTGGAGTAGAGGCCGGTGGTCGTACTGGTTTAGCGGCCACCGTTACTGGCATACTTTTTTTGCTGTGCCTGTTTATTGCGCCACTGGCGCAAAGCATCCCAGCCTACGCCGCAGGCTCCGCGCTGTTGTTTGTTGCCTGCCTGATGGCCCGCTCGCTGGAAACAATGGAATGGGACGACATAACCGAGACCACGCCTGCGTTGGTAACCGCGCTGTCCATGCCGCTGATTTACTCGATCGCCGACGGCATTGGATTGGGCTTTATCTGCTATGCCTTGATAAAGGTGGTCGCCGGGCGCGCTAAAGAATGTCCCGCGGCGGTATATGTGGTCGCGGTCATCTTTGGGCTGAAGTTTATGTTTCTCTAAATCGGAAGTGATTCGAGCCGCGATGACCGCGCTTCGAGTATTCAGGCTCTGTGCTCACTGTGCATCGGCGGCACGCTCATTTGCTCTGGAGACGATTGCCTCAACCCGCTGCTGCACCTTTGTGTTCAGTGCCGGTAAATCGTGTTGCGTCATCACTCCGTCCTTCACTTGCAGTACCCCGTCCACATACACCTGCTGAATGTTCGCCGCACTGGCAGCGAACACTAGCGATGCCGCAACATCGAACACCGGCCCGGTGACCGGCAGGGACAGGTCGATTATCAGCAAATCAGCACGCTTGCCCACTTCAAGGCTGCCTACCTGGTCATCGATGCCCAGAACCCTGGCGGTTGCAAGGGTGTGAAGACTCAAGACCTGCAGCGGTGACATCACGCTAGCATCGTGATCCCGCATGCGCAGCGCATACAGGCCCATGCGCATGTTTTCAAAAGGGTCTGCGATATCGGCACTCGCCGCACCGTCGACACCCATGCCCACGCCGACGCCCATCTCCAGATAGCGAGGAATGTCGGCCAAGCCAGACGCCAGTCGCCCGTTCGAAAGCGGATTCCAGATCATCGCCGCGCCGGCTGCCGCCGTGTCTCGAAGAATCTCATCGGTTGTGTGAATAAAATGTGCGTAAGACACATTGCTCGCCACGGCCCCAAGGCGCTTGAACTTGGGCCATTCGGCCTGCTCTTTTTGCCGGCGCTGGTACTGCTCCAGATAATGGATTTGCAGGGTCATGTCGTACTGTTCTGCCAATGCGATTTCGAGTGCGAACTTATCTTCTGAGTTGTAGGCACCGACCGAATTGAGAGACAGACCCAGCAGTGGCGTCTGCTCCGGCAGCGCCGCAGCGCGCTGCACCAACGCCGATACATCTTGCCGGATCGCGTCTTCGTTTTGCTCTAGATTCGGGTTGTAGGCGAACACAAAGTGCTGACCTGCATCGAGGCTGGCCTGCAAGGACTCCAAATACTGCGACTCAGTCCCTCCCAGACGCTGGGAATGGCTATAGGTCGTGGTGATGCCGTGCTGCAGTTGGTCCAGGGCGCCCTGCAAGGTAAAGGCATAAAAGTCTCCGTCTACAAAATCCCCACCGTAGGTCCAGTGCAGCGCCTGCAGCCACGGGAACAGTTCACCTTCCGGTGCCACGCCACGGAAGGCGCTCTGCCATAAGTGGTTATGGCCCGAGACAAAGCCGGGCATGATCACCCGACCCGCGCCTTGAATCACCGTGACCTCTGCAAGATCCCCGGCGAAGGGTCCGGCCCCGAGATCCAGAATGCCCGTGTCGTCGAACAAGACATACCCTGTAAACGGCTCAGGCTGCTCGGGAGACAGAGTGAGCAAGGTGGCATTGCTGATCAATGTTTTGCCCGCTGCAGCGGCAGGCGCACCAAGTAAGGGCAGAATACTCAGCAGCAACGCCAGAGAAAGGTAAACAAAACGCGACATATACAGGGTCATTTTATCGGTGCTCCTTACAGCAATAGGGTTTGTGTAGACCTGCGCGGTGCGCTTAAATGCGGTTTTGCGCGGCCCGACGCTCTACTGCGACGCAGCAGCGATGGTCCTGCGGCACGCCAATAGCGCGCGTCTGTCAGATTCGCAGCAGGATGTCGGTTGGTCGCTTGCGAAGACCAGCGCCAAAGTGTTGCAAAAGCCTTGCCAAGACACGAACACGGGCGGCATGGGTATTGCAGGTCATCAGCACAGCATCTCAAGAGGTGAAACACACATGGCGGTTGCCACCACATCAGCCCCGGCAACCCCACGCCGCGCGCATCGTTCGGCCTTGATTCACAGCCTCGACGACCCAAAGAAGGTCGGCATAGATGCCTCCTACGCCTATTTTGAAGATGGACTGTTGGTTTTGGATGCGGCGGGAAAAGTAGTT
The DNA here is from genome assembly GCA_043585095.1 of Cellvibrionales bacterium. Classification (GTDB taxonomy): domain Bacteria; phylum Pseudomonadota; class Gammaproteobacteria; order Pseudomonadales; family Halieaceae; genus JANQIO01. The sequence continues at coordinate 285,733 of CP121321.1, read as the reverse complement.
TCCGTAGGCTCAGCAGACGAACTCTTGCCAACACTCCCCGATGATCTGATTGTGGAGGCCCATGACGACAGCCTGATCTGCCCGGGCTTTATAGACACGCATATTCATTATCCGCAAACGGGCATGATCGCTTCCTACGGCGAGCAGCTGTTGGAGTGGCTGACCAATTACACCTTCCCGACGGAGCAAGGTTTTGAAGACATCGATCATGCGCGCGAAGTCGCGGACGTGTTTTTAACGGAGCTACTGCGTAACGGTACCACCACCGCATTGGTGTTCGGCACGGTACACCCCGAATCTGTTGATGCATTTTTTGAAGCCGCTGAGGCGCGGCAGCTAAGAATGATTGCAGGTAAAGTGCTAATGGACCGCAATGCACCGCCCGAGCTGACCGACACGCCTCAGTCGGGATATGACGACAGCAAAACGTTAATCGAGCGCTGGCACGGCAAGGGCCGCCTGCACTATGCCCTGACGCCGCGTTTCGCCCTGACCAGCAGCGACGAACAACTTGCGCTCACCGGCAAGCTACTCCGCGAGTACCCGGACCTTTACCTGCATACGCACTTGTCGGAGAACGCTGACGAGGTCGCCTGGGTCAAGGAACTGTTTCCTGACCACGATAGCTATCTGGATGTATACGAACACTTCAAGCTGCTGGGCGAGCGCTCGGTGTTTGCCCACGGCGTGCACTTGTGTGACGCGGAGTGCCGCATGCTGGCAGACACCGGATCAGCCCTGGCGTTTTGCCCTAGCTCCAACCTGTTTTTGGGGAGCGGGCTTTTTGATCTTGCAAAAATGGAAGCCTACGGCGTCAAGGTCGGCCTGGGCACCGACGTGGGGGCAGGCACCAGCTTTTCATTGCTGCAGGTGATTAGCGATGCCTACAAAGTGATGCAGCTACAGAAGCACAGTCTGAACCCGTTTAAGTCCCTTTACCTGGCTACCTTGGGCGGCGCCAGAGCGCTGCATCTCGACGACAAAATCGGCAATTTTGCCGTCGGAAAAGAGGCAGACTTTGTGGTGCTGGATTATCAGGCGACGCCTTTAATGGGCTACCGAATGGCGCACACCATGAGCATAGAAGAGCGCCTGTTTGTACTGATGACGCTCGGTGATGATCGCGTGATAAAGCACACCTTTGCCATGGGTGCCCCGGTCTTCTCGCGATAGGCCTGTTCTTGCCATGCGGCCGTGATGAACCAACACAAGCTGACATAATCAGGCCTATATGAAATTTGTATTTTTGTAAAAAACACCGAGTTTTTACTGCGTGAGTTTAAGCGCCTCCAAAAAGATAGGGTGATCTGATTTACAGGGTGCCCCCGTATCTACCTACACTATTCGCCGGCAGACGTGTCTCCAGCCGGCTCAGCTTCACACGCTAGTCGGTCCACGGACTTACACGCATCCTGCTTTTCATCTATCGCCCCGCACGACCAATACGGTTGAGCAACTTTATTTATGGCGAGGGTTGAGCTGAATATCTCCGGCGTTGATTTAATTCATAACAAACGGAGTTCTCATGACAAACATCGCAGATTTCACCGCACCAGGAATGAAGAAAGATAACGCGGAGAAAACCATCGCTATTCTCGATAAGCGCATGGTAGCTCTGATTGATCTGGCGTTGACGCTCAAGCATATCCACTGGAACGTAGTGGGCCCAAACTTTATCGGCGTGCACGAGATGCTTGACCCGCAAGTGGACGCTGTACGCGAAATGGTCGACCAAGTCGCCGAGCGTATCGCCGCATTGGGTGGTGAGCCCGTCGGCACACCCGAATCCATTACTAACCGAAGAAACTGGAAAGACTACAGTCTTGGCAAAGCGCTTGTTACAGAGCACCTTGGCGCCCTGGACGTGGTATATACGGGCTTGAATACCGACCACCGCGAAGCAGTGGAAGAGCTGAGTAAAACGGACCCCGTGTCTGAAGACATGATGATCGGCCACTTGGCAGATCTTGAGCAGTTCCAGTGGTTCGTACGCGCTCACTTACAATCATCAGGTGGCGAGCTGGCGACAACAGGTTCGGACTCTGAGAAAAGTGCAGCTAAACGAGCCGCAGACGCCTAAGCTCTGGCTTGTAAAGAACGACAAGATCGCTAGACCAAAGCGACCAGCCGAAAAGGCGGGACTGATGTCCCGCCTTTTTTTTGCCCTCCTTCCAAGCCTAAGCTGATCTCTTTTAGACCGTACGTAAGATTGTCTCTTTGTTGGAATGTCCGATCTATAGGGGGAACTTCAGACCCCTTTTAGGGAGTGATGTGGTAGCCTCCCGCACGTGCAATACATAATAAGACACAGGAAATTCCGCATGCGCCATCTACTTACCGCCCTCTGCCTGCCGTTCTTTTTATTCGCCTGCAGTGACTCGGACAATACGTTTGTGCCCGAAACACCGCCAGAGCCGCCGGCCACGGGGCCCGCTTTTAGCGCCGACATTGTCTGGACTGAGTTCGGTATTCCCCATATCACGGCAGATGATTGGGCGGGACTGGGATACGGTTATGGGTATGCTTACGCGACACAAAACTTCTGCGTGGTGATGGAAGAAGTCGTTCGCTCCGCTGGTGAATCGGCGCGCTACTTGGGTGATGACGGTGACCTTAGCCTCGACTTTGTCATGAAGCTATACAATACCGAAGACGTTATTCAGCGCATCTTTATCGACGAGCAGCCGCAGCGCGCAGTGGATCAGGCGCGGGGTTATGTAGCAGGCATCAATCGCTACCTGCGTGAAACCGGCGTTGATAACCTGGCAGAAGGCGAGGAAGGCTGTCGCGGCGCCGAATGGGTTCGGGAAATCGACATGATCGACCTGGGTCGATTGGTCCACAAACGCATTCTACGCGGCAGCGCTGACCCGCTGGCTGACGCCATTGTGGGCGCCGTACCGCCGGAAACTGTTGCCGCAGTATCAAAAGAGCTGACAAAGCCCGCACAACCTAAGCGATCCATACAGCCGACAAGTCTTGCTCAGCCTCTCGAAGTGGCATTAGAGCAGTTTGCTGCCATGACGCCTTTGGAAGCTCGTCAATTGCTCGGTCTCCCTCCTGTAGAAACAATCGGTAGCAACGCCTACGCAGTGGGCGCAGAAGCCGTGCAGGACGGCGGTAGCGGCTTGCTGTTTGGCAACCCACACTTCCCCTGGCAGGGCGCCGACCGTTTCTACATGTCGCATCTCACCATTCCCGGTGAATATGATGTGATGGGCGCCGCGCTTCACGGCTTGCCGTCTGTCGTTCTGGGCTTCAATAAAGACATTGCCTGGAGCCACACGGTATCGACGGCGGATCGGTTTACGTTTTATGAACTAACGCTGAACCCAGAGAATATTTTTGAATACGAGTACGACGGTGAATTCCTGCCGCTTGAACCCATCACGGTTACAGCGGAAACGATAGAAGACGGCAACGTGGTAGAAGTTGAGCACACTTTCTATATGAGCCGCTACGGACCGGTGTTGAATCTCGGCTTCCTCAACGAGCTGCTGGACGGCTGGCCCAACGTTACCGGCACCATCTTTGCGTATCGGGATGCCAACCTGGAAAACCTGCGGGGTTTGAACCAGTGGGTGAACATGGGACAAGCAGCGAATCTGGAAGAACTACAGACAGCACTTCGAGACATCGGTATACCCTGGGTAAATACCATCGCCGCTGACCGCTTCGGCAATGCCTTCTACGGCGACATATCGGCAGCACCACACGTCACCCAGCAGAAAACCGACAACTGCGTGCGCGGCCTGATAGCACCATTGGTCACGGCTAACGGTATCGTTACGCTGGACGGCTCTGACAGCGCCTGTGAGTGGGGCAGCGACCCTGACACTGCCGAAGGCTTGTTTGGCTACGACAGTCTGCCCAAGCTGGAAACACGTGAATATGCGGCGAACGCCAACGATAGCTACTGGTTGTCGAATCCACGCCAGTTGCTAGAGGGATTTCCGGAAGTCATTGGCTCCGAGGGTATCGAGCAAACGCCGCGTACGCGCCTGACCTTTGTGCAAGCCGAGGAACGTCTGGACGGCAGCGATAGTTTAGGCGATCCGCTATTCACCAACGAGTTGGTTCGCCAGATTCATTACAGCGCACGCAACTATCCCGCTGAGCTGGTGCTGGATGACCTGATTGCAGACTGCAACGCCGTCGTCGACTGGTCGGCCTATTCCGCAAGCCCCGCTGCTGTTACACAGGCCTGCGATATCCTGGAAGCATGGGATACCCGACACACGATCGATTCTACTGGCGGCCATATCTTCTATGAGTTCTGGCTTCAGGTCAGAAGCCTCGATAACCTCTGGGTGACGGCGTTCGATCCAGCTGACCCGGTTAACACGCCCAACACACTTAATACCGCAGACAGTTCAGCCCGGGACGCTATCCGTCAAGGCCTGGCAGACGGCGTGCAAGTGCTTTTGGATAACGGGATTGCCCTGGACGCTCCCTGGGGTGAGGTGCAATTTGATGAACGCAACGGCGAGCGCATCCCAATTCACGGTGGCAGCGGCACCATGTTACACAGCGTGATCAGCTCTTCATTGGTAGACGGCGAGGGCTACTCGAACATCCGCGCCGGCAACAGTTACATCCAGTCGGTAAGCTGGGACGAAACTGATTGCCCCAACGCATATGCCATACTGACCTATTCGCAGTCCAGTGACCCGACGTCACCACACTTTGCGGACGCCACCCAGCTTTACTCTGAATCCGGTTGGATCGACATGCCCTTCTGTGAAGACGAACGCGATGCGCAAGAAATCGACAGATTGAGCATAGAAGAATAAGGTTTGCAGCAAACAAACCCATTGGTAACGACAAGCAACACTGACCGTAGGAGTAGAACAACGTGAATGCGCAAGACTCTTCGCCCTTGGCGGTAGTAACCGGAGGTGCCAGCGGCATTGGCTTGGCTTTAGTTAAGAACCTGCTAACCCAAGGCTTTCGAATCGCCGTGATGGACCTCAACGAGGACGCCCTACAGGCGGTAGCCACCGATCACGCGGGCGTCTCTACCTTTAAATGTGACACCTCTGACCAACAACAGGTTGAATCGGTTATTGCAGAGATCGACAGCACTCTGGGACCCATGGCGAGGTTTATCCACTGCGCAGCCATAATGCCCGGCGGCGACCTGACCGAGATGGACACCGCGCTGATCAACAAGATTATGGTTATAAACTACACCGGCACTGTTAACGTCACCAAAGCCGTGCTGTCGCATATGACCCCGCGCAACACTGGCGAGTTAGTCGTTATTGGGTCCATGGCGGGTAGCGTGCTAACCCACGGACTTGGTGCTTACTGCGCATCAAAAGCGGCCACCAACACCTATATGGAAGTGCTAATCGAGGAAAATACCTCTGGCGTCCACATCATGTTGGTCAACCCGCCAATGGTAAATACGCCGCTGATTAAGCAAGCGCTGGACGAAGGCCCTGAAAGCCTGAAAGACTCCGTTGCCGCTGGCAACAGCAACATGGTGTCACCAACGATGATCGTGGACGCGATCAACACCGGACTCGAAAAGCGCAAGGTCGTGGTGCATCCCGGCAGCGCGGCGCTCATGGTGCGCATCCGTCGCTTCTTCCCGGGCTTGCTCTGGTGGCTGATGCGCAAGGCGAACAAAAAAAGCTGAGCTGCGATTGCCGCATCAACCTTCGTGTTGAATGCGGCCCACTCTCCAGAAAGTCACTAACGTCGCGACGAATCCGATTCGCCGCGATGTTTGCGTAATCGGGCTTCAAGCAGGCGGCCCCGCGAGATAAACTGACGCTCCCCCTACCCGCAAAGCAATCAAGGCAGAACACGTTGGCTTACGAACTGACCGGAAAAGTAAAACTCCTTCAAGAACCCAAAACCTTTGATAGCGGTTTCACCAAACGCGAGATGGTGGTGATCGTTGAAGACGGCAAGTATCCGCAGGAAATCAATCTGGAGTTTGTACAGGACAAAGTTGCCCTGCTAGACAGCCTGCAGCCCGGTCAAACCGTAACCGTGAGCTTTGATATTCGCGGCCGCGAATACAACGGACGCTACTTTAATAACCTGCAGGGCTGGAAGATATCAACAGAAGACGCGATGGACAGCAGTGAAGCGCCGCCGTTTCAGGACGGCCCGCCCGCCGACGCCTACGACGACGATATTCCGTTTTAAAGAAGCTCTTGCAGCTAACGCGCGATCCCCATCAGGTCATCGCGCTGCCCCACATGCACCTGGCCGCAGTAACCGTAATCTACCGGCAGGTTTACCCCACTGACAAAGCGCGCCAGATCGCTGTTCATCATTAACATCGCGCGCGCCATGTCATCGGCCTCGCCGTAGCGGCCGTTGGGCGGTAAGAACAGGGACACCGCGTCGTCGGGAATACCGCCCTCGTTTTTAAGGCGCTCCATAAACTTGCTGTTGGTGGGCGACGGGGATATGCAGTTGATGCGAATACCGCGCTGTGCCAGCGCCGCCGCCTGGCTTTTGGTGTAAACGATTAGACACTGCTTGGAAAACCCGTAGCCGTCGGTAACTTCATCCGGGTTCGCCGCCAACCACGCTCTGCCCGCTTCAAGCGCATTTTCCAAAGCCAGAAACGCATCCACCAAGGCCTTGCTACTGCGCCAGCCCATGCCGGCGGTGGATGCGATCGAGGCGATAGCTCCGCCCTCGCCCATGCGATCCAGCAAGTTTTCAGTGAGGTAGCGCAGCCCACAGAAATTAATCAACACCGCGTCTTCCAGGCTCGTGGGTGGGCTGGGTACACCGGCGCAGTTAAACAGAGCATCTACTCGCGTCGGGCACTGACTTAACGCGGCGTCCAGACTGGCCTGATCATGCATATCGGCATGCAGGGACACTGCCACCGGAACCGTGACAGGGGCAATATCCAGCGCAGTGACAACCGCCCCCTGATCTACCAACAGCTGTGCGGTTGCAGCCCCCATTCCCGAGGCAGCACCCGTAACTACGACCTGCTTTCCTGCGTAGCCTAGTAAGTCGATCATCGCCACTACCCTCCTGTTAGAACTTGAGTTTGTCTGCCAGCTGCTTGGGGCGCACCTCAAGCAAATCCACCGACACATGTTGAGGATAGGCCAAACAATGCACTACTGCTGCAGCCACATCGTCCACATCCATGCCGGTATTCATATGGGGTCCGGTACGGTGCCAGGCGTCCAAGCCTTCCTTAAGCGCATCAAAATCCCAGCCCTCGGCAAAGCTGGTATCCGCGCCCCCGGGGCGCACACAGGTGACGCCAATGCCGTCAGGCTGCAGTTCAAAGGCCAGATCGCGACTGAAACGTTCTACTGCCGCCTTGGTGGAGGCATAGATCGATAGGTGACTCATTTCGTCAAAATGCCGCGCGCTGGCAGAAGAGATATTGATGATGCGGGGATTGTCCTCCCCCCGCAGCAGAGGAATCACCGCCTGAGAGCAGTACACTGTGCCCAGATAGTTTGTGTTGACCTGCAGCATCACCTCGTCGCGATTCAGATGTTCGATGCTGGCAGGTCGCGCCAGGCCCGCGTTATTCACTAGCCCATTGAGCCCGCCGAAGTGCGCCTTAATGCGGGCAAAGGCAGCGTCTACCTGTTCGACGTCGGCCACGTCCGCCGCAATGCCCACGACTTTATCGCTATCCAGAGCGGTAACGCTGTGCTGCAGTATCTCGTCGTTGCGCGCCACCATGCCCACGTTAGCGCCCGCTGCCAGCAGCGCCCGGGTAAATGCCAGACCGAAGCCTCGGGAGGCGCCAGTAACAATATAGGTCTTATCTTTCAGCATCATGCTCTTCCGATTGCGATGGTCTTGGTTTCCAGATATTCCTCAAAGCCTTCCGGCCCCATCTCGCGACCGATCCCACTCTGCTTGTAGCCACCAAAGGGCGAGTCCGCCGCATAGAAGTTGCCGCCGTTGACCATCAGCGTGCCGGTCCGAATGCAGCGTGCAACGCGCAGAGCACGGTCTTCATCCGCCGACCACACTGCGCCAGATAAGCCATAGTCTGAGTCATTAGCGATGGCGATAGCCTCTTCATCGGTATCGTAGGCAATCACGCACAGCACCGGGCCAAAAATTTCTTCCCGGGCGATGCGCATATCGTTGGTCACGTCTACAAACACCGTGGGCTCAACATAAAACCCGGTAGCGAGTTGCTCTGGAACGCCGCCGCCCAACAACACTCGCGCACCCTCCGCTTTACCCAGTTCAATATAGTCCAGCACGCGTTCACGCTGACGGGCGTTGATCAAAGGGCCCATGATCTGACCGTCGCCTTGCGGGTCACCGTACTGAATAAAATCGAAGTAGGTTTTCAGCAGGGCTTCAACCTCGGTCTGCTTGTCGCGCGGGATCAGCAGACGGGTCAAAATCGCACAGCCCTGGCCCGCATGAAAACACACCGCCAAGGCACTCAGCAGCGCGCTGTTCAAGTCGGCGTCGTCCAACACGATATTGGCGGACTTACCGCCCAACTCCAGAAAGCATTTTTTCACTCCCTGTGCCGCCGCGGCCATGATGGCTTTGCCGGTTTGCGTTGAGCCGGTAAAGGAAATCATGTCGACGCGCGGATCATTGACGAGCTGCTCACCGGTCGCACGCGGATCGCTGGCAGTGATTACATTGAACACCCCCGGCGGAATATCCGTCTCTTCCGCCACCAGGCGACCCAGAAAGGTGGCCGACCACGGTGTATCCGGCGCGGCTTTCAAGACCACGCAGCAGCCTGCGGCGAGGGCGGGAATACACTTGGCGAGATTAATCTGCAGCGGAACGTTCCACGGCGTTATACAGCCCACCACGCCCACCGCTTCTTTCTCAACCAGGCGCTCAGTCTTCTGCCCCAGCAGCTCAGCGATACCGATATTACGACTCCATTCAAAGCGCGGCAGCGCCTCTAACGTGTAGTCGATAAAGCTGATGGGTACATCGCACTGGGGCCCGGAATCGCCGCAAATGGCCAACGTTGCGCCGGTTTCCGCTGCGATCTGCTCCCGGAACTCCGCCTTGTGTTTTTCCAGTGCGGCTTTGAGTTGTTGTAGACAGTGCAAACGAAAGGCGTGGTCGGTGGACCAGTCGGTGCCGTCAAAGGCCTGTCGCGCGGCATCAATTGCGGCGTCCATATCGGCAGCAGACGCATCAGCCACTTCGCCCATGACTTGCTCAGTGACCGGGTTGATGTTCGGGTAGGTAGCGGCGTTACTTGCAGTGACCAGGGCGCCGTTAATCAAGAGACGTGATTCAGGATTCATAGGGGGTCCCTGGCTTAAAAACGGTTAACAAACATGTCGTAAACATAGGGCTGCAGCGCCTGCGTCATTGGCAGCGCCAGGTCGAGCTGTTCCGCGCAGGCCAGCGCACAGGCCAGATCCTTTTCACCCAGGTGGCCAAAGGGTCCGAACATGGCCGCCATCTCCTCTTCAGTCGCAGCGGCAGCCATGGCGTTGCGCCCACTAATAAAGCCATGCATCTGCTCGCTCACGACGCCATTGGTCTTGCCCACCTCGCGTAGTAGATCGACGTTAATACCGCTGTGTTCGGCGAGTCTGGCGGCCTCAGACATGGCCTGAAACTGCAGGTACGTAATCAGGTTGTTGCAGAGCTTGAGCACCATACCTGCGCCAAGCGGGCCCGCGTGCACAACATCCGCAGCCGACGTCATGAATACCGGACGGGCACGCTCGACCACGCTAGCCTCACCCCCCACCATGTACACCAATGTTCCCGCCTCGGCGCCCTGGGCACCACCGGAAATACCGGCGTCTATTAACAGCAGGTCTTTCGCTGCAGCATCCTGAGCCCACTGCAGCACATCTTCACGACTGACTGTGGCGTGGATAGCAATCACGGTATTCGCCGCGGCATGACAGAATATGCCGTCGGATCCATACAGCACGCTGGCGACTTGATCGGCGTCGCGAACGCAGATTCCGATGTGCTCGCACTGCGCCGCCAGCTCCGCGACGCTACCACAGCCGACAGCGCCTGCCGCCACCAATGGATCTGCTGCGCCAGGTTGCACGTCATAGACATGGGCGCGGTAGTTGCCCGTAATTAGATGCCGCGCGCTGGGTGCGCCGATGTTGCCCAGCCCGATGTAGCCCACGTTGCTTCTTATCGTCATTGTCAGGTGGCCAGTTGTGCGGGAAGAAAATAGTAAACAGTAATTGTCTTTACTGTCAATTTGATTGACATAAATGCAGGGCTTATCTACGCTCTGCCATCATGAATGCACCTGTCACACGTTTCCCTGCATCCAGCACGCTTTCGTCTGAGGACTGGCAGCACTATCGGGCCAATTTGCCACGCCATCTGATTGGGCTGTCGCGCTACATGCAGTCACGGCTGATGCATAGCCTGACTCAGGACCACGGGCACGGGGGACTGCGCCTGCATTTTGAGCCCTACATCGCGCTTGCAACGACCAGGGGCGTTCAGCTCAGTACGCTGGCCGACACGCTCAAGGTGTCACGGCAGTCGGTAAATCAGGTCGTTAACCAGATTGAAGCCGTCGGCTATCTGGAGCGCGTGGCTGACTCTGCGGATCGCCGCTCGAAGCGCGTGGTACTGACCCCGCTTGGTCAAAAGCTGGTGAAGGATGGGGCAAAGCTATTGGGAAGCGTTGAAGCCGAGTTCGCCGCCATCATCGGCAACAGAGCGCTTGAGCGCTTCACGCTCGCTCTGGACGCGCTCTACCGTGCGGCAGCAGCACCCAATTCAAACGCGGCTGCCGATACAGCCGCATTGGGTTGGCTACTCCCTCGCAGCAGCAATGTCTTCATGCAGGTTTTGATGGATGCCACCCGAGAACGCGGTCACCCCGACCTGAAAATGTCATTCGGGCAGGTACTGCCGTTAATAGGCCCCGAAGGCGGGCGCATTAGTGATATCGCCCGCATCAATGAAGTCAGCAAGCAAGCCATTAGCGCTATCGCTCAGGAACTTGAAGCATTGGGTTATCTGACTCGGGAAGCAGACCCGCTGGATGCCCGCCAGCGCATCCTGGTACTGAGCGAGCACGGGGCGACGTTGATAACAGATGCCGTAGCATCAACCCGCGCACTTGAAGCGCAGCTAACAGATGCCGTTGGCGAAGCTTGCCTGCTGGAAGTGAAAACCACCGCACAGTCGCTTTTCGACAGCCTCGCGCTGGAGACAGCTGTGTTCGGGCGCAGCGCTGACGATACGGAAAAGAACATCGAACAACTGGCGCAGGATTTACTCGGCAGTCTGGGGCCCATTCAGGCCAACAGGCTAGCGCAAACCATTACGCGTATGACGGAGACAACACCATGACGTATAACTGGCAAGCAGGGATCGCGCTTCTCGTGCTGGTGATCGTGCTGACCAAGGTCGCCAAGTGGCTGGCCTTTCGGGTCCCCGCCCTATCCGGCGAGCGTAGCAAGAACCTGGAACTGGACAGGGACAAGCTGGCCCAACCCAAGTACAAGCCCGCCATCAAGGCAACGCAGAAGGTAGGGCTGTATTCAAACCTGGCCTACTTCTTTCTATACGCACCTTTCTTCGTCACTCTGGAAGCTCAGCCCTGGTGGCGCGCACCTTTGGACATCTTCCTGATACTGATGGTGTACGACTTCTTCTATTACCTGATGCACCGTTTCCTGTTCCACGGCGAGGGCTATTTCCGCCGCGTGCATGCGCTGCACCACCAGGCGAGAAGTCCCACCTATATCGATGCTCACTACGTGCACCCGCTGGAAACCTTTATGGGACTTAACCTGTTTCTGCTGATGACACCGGCCTACGCCCTGCTCGTGGGCAACTTACACGTGGTGACGATTGCCGTTTGCTATGTGATCTACGTGCAAATCAATCAGATTAATCACTGCAAGATCACGCTGCCCTACTTCCCGTTTCGCGGACTCACGTGGGTGAGCGAGAAGCACGCGGTGCACCACGAAAATATGCACAAGGGCAACTACGCCACCATCACCCTGCTGTACGACAAGTTGTTTGGAACGCTGGACTAAGCTCGTTATTTGCCCAAACTAGATAACAAAAACAAAGGAGCGAGCTATGAGTGATGACGACCGCTGGGAACGTGGCCGCAAGATGTTGGAAGAGGTGTACGCCGGTGACGTGGTCACCATGCCAAAGGGCACGATGCCTTTCACAGACGTTATGCTGGAGCAGTTGTTCGCCGAGCTGTGGACCCGAGACACTCTATCCATGCGCGACAAACGCATTCTTCTAATGGGCATCATCGCGGAAAAAGGCGAGGCGATGACCTTCAAGATACAGGCCAAAGCCAGCCTGAAGCGCGGCGAGATGACGCCTGAGGAGCTGCGGGAAATGCTGTTGTTTATCGCACCGTACGCGGGCTACCCCCGCGCTGCCGCATTGATCGGGCCGATTGAAGAGGCGATAGCTGAAGTTGAGGCAGACGCAAAATAGCAGCTGTCACTGCCTCCCCATAGAACACCTACTCCGGCCGATACAAACCTTTGCCAGTAATCTTGGGCAGGTCCATCGCTGCGACCAGCCCGGGAGCGTGTGCAACGACTGCGGGCACGGCGTTGACGATTGCGGTGGCGGTTTGAATGACGCCACCCACTGCGTGATCACCGTTGCGGTCTTCCATGTCCATGGCGATCTCCATCCTCGGCTCGCCTTCGATGATGACGCGATAACCCTTGCCCTGGGGCCAATTGGGAGCGATGTCGTCGGTGATACGGGTGACGTGTTCGAGCACGATAGCGTCGCGACCGTCGATCTCACCGCGCACTTCGAAACGTACTGCGCCAGTGGTGCCCTGCTTGAATACACCCATAGCAGTCTGCACGTCCTCGTCCAGCGGCAAGCGCTCGTGCACTTCATAGACGCGATCCAAAGTTAATCCGAGGCCTGCAGCCACTGACCATACCGCGCCGCCCCATCCCAGCGAGAGCATGCCTTCCTGAAACAGCATGCAGTCGTGATCTATCGGATAGCCAAAGCCCATAACTTCGCGCACGGTGTCCTCCTGATCGTAGGTGGCGTAATTGACCACCTCGCGCATACGCACGCTGGTCCAGTATTCGGACAAACCGGTGAAAATCAGCGGCATGGTGTCATTGGCGAAGCCGGGATCGATGCCGTTGTTGAAGCAGGTTGTGTTGCCCTCTTCGCAGGCGGCCTGCAAGGGTTCGGCGAGGAAGGAGATAGTGGGGTTCTTCGGGTACTGCAGCATAAACAGCGAGCTGCCTACCACGTTAATGCCGGCACGCAGGCAGCGTGCCTGATCTTCCGCGGCCTCCATCATGCGTGTTTCTGAATGTGCCGTGTAGATCACGCAGTCCGGTGACAACGCCAGGGCCGCGTCGATATCGTCGGTGGCAAGAATGCCGGTCTCCAGCCCTAGTCCGGCCAGCTCTCCCACGTCTTTGCCCGCCTTCTCCGCCGAACTGACGATATGGCCGATCAATTTCAGCTCCGGGTGATTGAGCACGGCTCTTACGGCGTAAGAACCGACGTTACCGGTACCCCAGATTACAACGGTGTAAGACATGTGGTCCTCTCCTGCTTTTGCGTAGGCGGTTGAAACACTACATCTACGTAGCGTTATTCCCGCGTGGACTACGAGAGCAGTTCATTTAACTAGTCTTCATGCAGACTTTGTGGCGTTGAGGCTAGCGCCGTGCAGTAACCACGACGATGGATCTATCCTTCGCCTTCTACTATTGGCTGCTAGCTGGCGGCTGCTAGCTCTTGGCTACTGTTGCCTACTAAAAGGTGGACGCAGTGTCGTTCGCAGCGGGCTTGAGTTGCTTGGCGAAGCGGCGTTTCTCTGCACCTGAACGAGCATGTGCCACAACAAGATACTCACCCGAACCCGCAGCACTCCTTGAATGGTGCACCACAACGTCGTGGTCAAGGCGCAGTGTGATGGCGCCAGCCACCATCAAACTCGAAAGAAAAGTCACCCAGGTAATAGCGATGATTGTCGGCAATGGACTCGCGCTGAATATATCCAAGCCGGAATTCACAGCGGCCGACGCCAGCACTAATCCCACGGCTATCCCCACGGCGCCGTAGAGGACGTGGGCACGAAACCACGTATTCCGTATCGCCCGTGGTTCGGGTTCCAGTTTGAGGTCAGTCCTGTCATCACCGGGGGCGATAACCAGGACCTGCCCCGACTCCACATCCTCGGACTGCGAAAGTTCGTTAGCCGCCTGATTAGCCTCTCGCGCTGTGTCGAAGGTAGCGGAGACCTTTGAGGGAAACTCTTCGGTAGGCAGAGCTGCATTTTCAGAAGGTGCCACGTGTCTACTCCTTACTTGGATTTACGTGAGGCTACGGTTCGCTCGAATCGGACAGATCACCGAGGAAAGGGCTGCTTGTGACCGACTGCGCGTGCCTGTTGCCTCACAAGCCCCGCCACGCGTGGCTTGTGTAAAACTTGTTTAAGTTCAGAGACTTCCTGGACAGAACCTGGGACAACACAAAACCCCGGGACAGCCGTCGCCGTATCAACGTGTAAGAATTCAACCATCAAAGCGACGTCTCTCGCTCATGTTGGTTGCAACAAAATCACCCTGCCGCGCACGACCTGACGGCTCCACATGGACCAGGCTAATGTCACTGATCACGTTGTTTCGACCCAAACAAAAAGCGTCATCCGCGAAAGTGCGCTCTTCCGCCTGCCGTGGCTACATTGTGGAACTCAACCCAGAGAAAGAGGGTCAGCCGCAGATGCTCGAAGGCATGACTGGGCGGACTATTCACTTCGCCTCACTCGATGGAGTCAAAGCAGCACTGCGAAGACGCGGAGTTCGTCGCGCCGAACTGATTCAGCATCACGCCTGTGAAGAGTTGAGTGCCCTGGGAGTTTCAACGCACAAAGAGCCCGGGATTCCCTTAGTCCTGCAGGGCTAATAGTTGGACGGAAACGCAGGGTAAGATTCGGCTGTCCAAATCGCGCTTCGCGGGCAGAACAGTCGACCACTGTCTGGGCAGGATCAAGACGTCTGCCCGCTTGCTCATATGAGATAATGCTCGGCTACCACTCCTCTGGTCTGGAGCAGCGCGTTGTATCTTGAGATTTTGTCTACCACCCTGCTAGTCACGGGGCCGATCTTTCTGATTGTGCTGCTCGGACTAGTACTGCGGCGCATCGGCTTCCTGGATGACCACTTCAATGATGTGGCGGCCCGTCTGGTATTCACCATTTGTCTACCGGCTTTGCTGTTCTCCGCAATTTCCAGGATCGATTTGCAGCAAACCGTCAACCCAGGACTGGTGACATTCAGTCTCACTGCAACGTTGCTGGCCTTCGGTATTGCCTGGCTCATGGTACTGCCCCTGACGCCCAGAGCGGACCGGGGGGTGTACGTGCAAGGCGCTTTTCGCAGCAATTTGGGAGTGGTCGGGATCGCGCTATGCGCGGCGGCGTATGGGCCCGAAGGTCTCGCCCTCGCCTCGGTGTTAATGGCCGCTATGACAGTGCTCTATAACGTACTCAGTGTGTTCATTCTCAGCGTATACGCGGATCGCTCGCTGAATTTAAGACGCGTCTTCATCGATACCTTGCGCAACCCGCTTATCATCGCGATCATCATTGCCGTGGCGCTGTCTTCACTGGGCGTTCATATACCGCAGGTTGTGCTCGCTACCGGCGACTACCTGGGAAGCATGGCGCTGCCGCTGGCGCTATTAGGCACCGGGGCCAGCATGAGCCTGCGCAGCATCAGCCGAGCAGGTACTGCAACCGCCTCGGTGGTTGTAATGAAAGCGGCTGTTCTTCCCGCGCTCTGTACCGGATTGGCCGTACTGATGGGATTCAGGGGAATGGAACTTGGAGTGCTGTTCTTGCTGTTTGTGAGCCCCACGGCCAACGCCTCCTATC
This sequence comes from Cellvibrionales bacterium, assembly GCA_043585095.1. Classification (GTDB taxonomy): domain Bacteria; phylum Pseudomonadota; class Gammaproteobacteria; order Pseudomonadales; family Halieaceae; genus JANQIO01. The sequence continues at coordinate 269,889 of CP121321.1, read as the reverse complement.
CCATGGTGCGCGCCATGGGAGCCAATAGCGTCTTGGCCGCAAACCTCATCATGCTATCGACCTTAGCCTGTCTGTTCACCTGCAGCCTGGGCATCTTTGTGCTGACGGTGACTGGGGTGGGTTAGGTTCACTGTGTGGCTTTAAAGCAAGCTCACAAAGGATGCGTGTCTTCGGTCCGAGCTTCACACGGCAGATACATTCAGCTTTACACCAAGTGAGTTAAGTACCTTTTGAACGGTTTCGTATCGAGGCTTTGCACCCGGTGCAAAGGCCTTGTAGAGACTCTCTCTCCCTAAACCAGCTTCCTGAGCAATGGCAGACATCCCTCTCGCTTTTGCAACGTGTCCAATCGCAGCCAGAAATACAGCAGGGTCGTCTTCCTCAAGAGCAGCCGAGAGGTACTCAGCGATGGTTTCCTCGTTGTCGAGAAACACACTTGGATCAAACTCTATAATTTCAGTTGTCTTGGTCATTTTGCGTTCAACTCAATTAGTATTTCCCGGGCTTGAGCAATGTCCCTGCTCTGACTCGATTTATCTCCACCGCACAAGAGAATAACCAACTGACCAGACCTTCGAGTGAAGTAAACTCGATAGCCAGGCCCAAAGTGAACTCGAAGTTCATGCAGACCCTTTCCAAGAGCCTTGGCGTCGCCAGTGTGTCCTTGCCGCAGTGCTTCAATTCGCACCAGTATCCTCGCCGTAGCTTTGCGATCCTTCAGTTTCGAAAGCCACTTAGCAAAGCTGTCTGTTTGCTGGACTTGGTACATTGGTGGATTGTATCCATTCGGATACACCATGGCAAACTAACGGCAGAAGCCTAGAGAAATCTGACTGCCACAAATGCAGAAGCGATCTTGTGGATTTATAGCGCGAAAGCAGGGCAAAGACAGAACAACTCACCCCTTTTCATGGAACAAGCAAACCGAAAGTAGATGTGCTTCGACCTGTTTCTCAGATGCTCTCACCCCGCTTGTTGCCGAGCTTCGTCCAGCAGACCACCCATGGCAATGTCATTTTTCAGGGTGGTGCGGTGCACCAGCCGCGATGTTTCTGGCGGATGGCCGAAGGCGCTGTGCATGGTGCGCAGGTTGTCCCATAGCACCATGTCATTTACCTCCCAGTAATGGACGTAGCTAAATTCAGGGCGAGTGGCGTGCTCGACCAATTCCTCCAGCAGGGCATCACCTTCGGCAGAGTCCATGCCGAACACTTCGCGCAGGTGTAGCGGGCTGACACACAGCGCTTTGCGACCGCTGATCGGGTGCACCCATACCAGCGGATGCACGGTGTCTGGGAAGTCTGGATAAAAGGCTTTTTCGTTTTCCAGATTCGAGTCGTCGGGGCGCGTGACATTAGGGCGTCCATGGCGCATCTCGCGAGGGTCAGCGATAAATTTAAAACAGGCCTGAACGCCTTCGATACGCGCCTTGGTTGCCTCCGGTAGCGCGTCGTAGGCGGCGGCGGTATCTATCCAGCCGGTCTCGCCGCCTTCGGTCGGCATCTCCAGCATTCGTAGTAGAGCACCGCGGTTAGGTGTGGTGGTGTACACAAGATCCGTGTGCCAGGGGATGCGCCCCACCGTGTCTTTACCGTCGTAGCAATACACCGGTGCGGTCTGGGTGCTCATGCGATTGGAAAGCCAGATCAACTCAGGGTAGCCGTCCACGCGGATATTCTCGATCGGGTGCACTTCCAGTTCGCCGAATGCACGGCTCAGCGTCAGCTGTTTTTCCGGGGCGTCGCCAATACCTCTGAATAGCAGGATGCCGGCATCCAACCAGGCGCGATTCAATTCTTCCCGCTCGGCTTCAGAAATTTCGCGGCTCAGGTCCAGGCCGCTTATCTCCGCGCCAATGCCTCCGGGTAGTTTTGTTATGGTCAGGCTCATACTGTGACTCCTGCTTACCGGTTTTAGAATTAAGACTTCTGAGTGTAGGCCAGAGCCTGCGCGCTTACCGCAGTGATGTGATGACGTGACGGCCCATGGCTTACTTATTTAGCCCCGCAGACATCAGTTGGGGTTTCGCAGCACGCTCAGCCCGCGGTTTGGCCACCATCGATTGGAAACGCCACGCCGGTAACAAATCGCGCATCATCAGACGCCAGATACAGATTAACGGCGGCGATCTCCGTGGGCTCGGCCGTTTCTAACAAGGGGTATAAGCGCTGTAACAGGCTGTCATCCACACCGTCTGGCAGTGAAAAGGACGCGGTCAAAGGTGTATTCACGGCGCCCGGACATACGGCATTTACCCGCACGCCGCGACCCGCAAACTCTATGGCCAATGATTTGGACAGCATCACCACCGCGGCTTTTGTCGCACAGTAAGGGCTTTGATAGGCCTGCCCGACAAGACCCGCTGAAGACGCCATGTTAACGATGTTGCCAGCGCTCTCCAACAAAAAGGGCATCGCCGCCTGACAGGTATAGAACACCGCCGATAGATTGACGCTGAGCATGCCCTGCCAGTCTGATTCCGTCACGTCGGTAAAGTGGTTCGGTTTCGCGAAGCCCGCGATATTGCAAAGCACGTCCAGGCCGCCAAGCGCATCCGCCGCACCTTCCACCACGGCGAAACAGCTGTCGCGATCCTTGGCATCAAACAATCGATACTGAATATCGGGCTGCGCATCAACGCCAAGCGAAACGGTTTCTTGTAGCCCAGCCTCATTGATGTCCGCCACAACCACAGACGCACCCTCTTGCTGGAACGCCAAAGCTGTCGCCCGGCCGATACCCGACGCGCCGCCGGTTATAAGTACACGCTTTCCTTCAAATCTCATTATTGTTATTCCCTTCTCGTTATTAGGGTTGCCGATAATGGCTCTTATAAGTCGCTTGTGGAACCGGCTGGCCGTCCTGCTCCATCTGCCCAAGCATGCGCTCTACCCGCGCGTGAGCCGAATCGCGGATCGATGGAAAATCGTGTGAAAGCACTTCTTCGGATCGCACGACCTCTTCGCCGCCGACAAAGACTGACTCCAGATTACGCGTGCTTGAACTCAGTACGACCGTCGCGTAAATATCGAAGATAGAGCCTGCGTCGGGCTCTTTAGGATCAAGCACCAGAAAGTCTGCAAACTTGCCCACTTCAAGACTGCCCACGCGGTCATCCACGTTAAGCATCTCGGCACTGCCCAGGGTATGCATGGCCAGTACTTGATAAGCTGTCATTATGGCGGCGGACTGGTATTTCATGCGCGTCGCGTACATACCCATACGCATGTTTTCAAAGGGGTCGGATAAATCACCGCTGGCCTGGCCGTCCAGGCCCATACCAATGCGCAGCCCATACTGTTGGTACTTGGGTATGTCAGCGAGACCGGACGCGAGGCGGCCATTCGAAAGCGGGTTCCACGACATGCGTGCACCCGCCGCTACCGTCTTTTCCAGTATCTGATCATTGGTGTGAATGAAGTGAGCAAAGTGCAGCTTGTCGCTCAGCATCCCTGACTCTTCAAGGATGGAAAACTGCTTTTGCTGGATCGGGATAATGTCCGGCGCCTCGAGGTAGTGCGCTTGTGCATCCAGATCAAAGTCCTGAATCATGCGACCTTCCCAAAAGGGAAACTCGGTATCACCACGCAGTAAACCCAGCGCGCTTAAAGAGAGCCCCAACAGGTGGCTATTGTCTTTCTCGAGAGATTTGCCCTTCTTGAGAAATGCCTTCAAGCGTTTACGATTGACCGCTTCTGATTCAGTCACATCAATCGCCCAGCCCAGAATGAAGCGTTGCTTAAGCGAGAGCTGCGCCTCGAACTGCTCCATCCAGTGGTCGTAGTCATAGCCGTTGTTGTTTACCCAGTTGTAGTTGGTGGTGATGCCGTGACTGAGAAAATCCAAACCACCGTATTGGGTAAAGGTGTAGAAGTCACCTTCTTGATAATAGGGTCCGAACGGCGTGTGCGCTGCTGCTATCCATCCGTACAAAGTGCTCTCTGATGCGATACCCCGAAAGGGTGCCGACCAAAGGTGGCTATGCGCCGAGATAAAGCCGGGCAGGATGATTTTGCCGCTGGCATCTATCTCGGTTTCAGCGCTGATTCCTGCGGGCACGGTGCCTGGGGCTATATCGGCGATCTTGCCCTCAGCGTCCACAGCAAACCAACCCTCGATGGGGGCCGTTTCCCCCGGAGCCATCGTGAGGATTTGCGCGCTGTGAACCAATAATTGGTACGGCGCATCTTTGGCCACGCTGGCCAATGGAATAAGAGCTAACAGACAGGCTCTGAGTAAGAACTTAAGCATAGGTCACCACGAAAAAAAGCGAAGCAAGGCCTTTGAGTCTATATCAGCTGCCCCACGCTTAATACTCTCGGCAGGGCATGATTGAAGTACGGTGACAGCTGATCCAATCCTTGATCAGAAGCGGACGAGCTAGTCTGGCATTACGCTATCGTCGGCAAGAAAAACTCGCTCGGGTCCGCATCGGGACCCATCATAGCCTCTCCAACTTCAGACATATCCCAACTGATCCAGCGCTGCGGCGTGAGCTTTATCACCAGGTCTGACATCTCCGCAAATGCCGGCCCCAGCGCAGGATGCGTCATGGCGGCCTGAGTAAGATATTTACCGTTCACCCGTTCGGCCAGCGCAACAGCCTCAGCGCCCATAATTGTCTCCGCCCTGCCTATCGCCGTCATGCCCGACTCACGCCCGGGCTCTCGCGATTCAATGCAAACGGCAATTCGAGGGTCGCGCATCACGTTGCGACCTTTACTGGTTTGGGTACTGGTAGCGATGTAGATCGATTCGTTTTCCCACAGGAACCAGACAGCGGTCACGTGAGGCATATCATCGGCGCCATAGGTCGTCAGTGTTGCGATACGGCGCTCATCTAGCAAATGTATAAGTTGTGGTTTCAGCATGGGCATTCACTCCCAGGTCAGTTCGGTGTGGCAACCCGAGTGAACTAGAACGGCGGTAAAAACTGATTTTTCCCGCGCCAGGTTGCCTCAAAAGTATAGACCAACCCAGCGAGTACAGGACTCGATTCACAACCGAGGGCATCAGCCTTTACCTTCATACTTTCGCAGAAGCCCGACTCCTGTCTTAACCCATTTGCGGACAGGTGGAGCCGCCTCGTTTTATTGCTCGTTTACGGAGCCCGGCAATGCAAGGCTTCCAGTGGGGATCTGGTCGGGATCTAGTCGAGTGGCGACGACTTTTCGAGGACTCTGGCCCCTTGCTTCCCGGCTAGGAGTCTGGTCGGATAGCCAAGTCTCTATCAAGGAGTCTGACTCCTTGCTTCCTTGATGCGCACCAAAGGAAGCGAGCAGCAGCGTTTGGCCGCCTTTGAAGGCGTAGCGGGTATTAAAGACTCCGATTAAAAAAATAGACTAAATGACCATTCGCGTAGTTACTAGTCATTCCGCTATATGGCTCGTTGTTCCGCACTTAAATCAGTGACAACGCAATCGATTGAGCCTATCTTCTCTCAAATAAGGAAGCTTTCCATGGAGTTTGGTATGTCCAGCACTTTCACTCGCGCGACGCATTGGGCGGTTGCGCTGATTTTAATGGTCAGCGCGCATGCGTTTGCGGCGGATGGCGTGATTAAATCGGCGTCTGGCGATATTTTTGTCAATGGCGCTGCGGCGTCACAGGGCGACGAGGTCAGCAGCGGGGATACGCTGAAGACCGCGTTTGGAGCCTGGATGGTGGTGGAGATGGATGACCAGTCGGTGTTGGATGTTCGGTCTGATACTGAGGTGGAGATTCTTGCACATGTTTACAGTCTTCCGGACCCCTCCTCGAACATTCAGCAGGTAGATGTTTTGGATGGAACACTCCGTTTTACATCGGGGCTGATTGGAAAGAACGATCAAGAGGATGTGCAAGTTCTAGCCGGGAGCGTCTCTCTCGGTATAAGAGGGACCTCATTCCAGATCATCTATAACACAAGAACTGGAAAGCTGAGTCTGAAAGTCCTTTCAGGAACCGTAAAAATCGATCTCGTTAGCCGGAATACAGGGGGTTTCGTTGACTATACAAATGTTACGGAGCTAACAGACGTCAAGGCTGGTGGTAGTGCGGAAATTGAAAACGTTGGGGAGCGTGTAAAAGACCTGTCAAACGGTAATATTAAAGATGACAGAGTACTTAGGGTAACGGTTACTGATGACGACGGAAATGTGTCTGTAGTGGAGTTGAATACCAGCGACTTTCTAAGCCTCTATGACGGGAGGAAAGGGACAGATCTCAAACAAATAACTCCAGCAGATGGAACTACCCCAAACTTTAACCAGGCTATTACCAATACGGACGAGTGAAGCCGTAGCGTTAACAGACCTCTAAAGACGCTCCATCTGGGGCGTTTTTTTATGGTCACTTTGCATGTTGGCTGCAGCAAATCTTATGACCGAGGCGCGCGGCTTGGACGTAAGCTTCCCCGTCAAATCCTGCAAAAGCATTGATCTAGAGCGTATTTGCATTGCGCCAGGTTGCTTTCCTACCCTCTGCCCCCATACCAAATCGGCGAACTCCATGCCCGCTCCTGAATGATGGGTGACACGGGCGGGTTGTCGCAGTGCGCGGGGCGGTCTTCGCCTTCGAGGCTGAGGCATTGCCAGGCGCTGTAGCGGCAGCTTGGGTTTTCGACTACGCGCAGGTAGTACAGGGCGTTGGTGTTGGGGTCGAAGTCGTTATCTTGCCATACGGTGCAGAGTTGAGGGCTGCCGGTGCCTTGCGGTGCGCAGGTGGCGGGGTCGACGGTTGCGCCGTTATTGGCATCACCGGCTACGGTGAATACCCTGGTGCGTTGCTCACCGTTTTGATCGATCCAACCTTTTACGATTTGTAGCTGCTGTAAGGCTGTGCTGGTGGGGTCTGCCATGGCGGCGGCGAAGAACTGCGGTGCGGTATCGTCGGTATGCACGGGCAGGTCACCGCCCATGGGGACGGCTTGTTGGTAGGCGACCTTGATGTTGTCTGCTTGCTCGCACAGGTTTTCTGGCAGCGACCAACCGGCAAACAAGCGCGGCTGAATTCTGGGCCCGCTGGTGCCGAATACTTCGCGGCGCTTCATGGCATCGAATAAATCTTCCCGGCGATTTTGTTCCGCCCAAACGCCGACCAGGCCGCCGGGGTTATTACTCGTGTTGCCTGCGATCTCCTGGCTGTACTGCACGCGTTGCTGCGGTGTGGCATCGCCAGTGCCCAGATGACCGGGGAAGTCGCGCTCGTTCACGCCGCCGGCCAAGCCGTTGTGGGTATCGGTGCTGGCGATGATGCCGAGCTTGTAAGGGTTTATGCCCAGCAGTTCTTTTTGCGCGAGGCCTTCTACCAGGGCGTTGCGCACATAGCTTAGCGGGCTTAAGCAGTCTGGCCCGAGGTGAGGTAGTGCATCGGCGAACGGGCCGGCGTAACAAGCCTCGGCTTGGTAGCCCTCACGCCCACGCGCCATGGCGAAGTCTTCAAACTGTTCGAACTCGCACAGTTCATCGGTGTCGGCTAACACACCGGGCAAATCGTTGCGGCATTCGGAGTCGCCCTTGTGTTGCATGATTTCCACAATGGGTTCCAAAGTGCTGCGTAAGCGCGCGCGGGCTTGTTGCTCGGCTTTGCTATCAGCGCCGGGGTAATCCACGGCAAACATGCGGCCGTTGCTGATGTTGGAGTTGTGGGGAATAGCCAGCACATCGCAGTTATCGCTACCGTCGATGCAGTGTTCTTTGAGAATGCGCCACAAGTCCCACTCGCGAATCGCCTCCAGATAAGACACCGGCCGCTGTGGCACCGCTGAGCTTTTAAACACCACGTTGCGATGCAGGTTAGAACCCAGGCGGAAGGAGCTGTATTCATAGGCGGCAAAGGTGGTGCGCTGGCAATCCGCACTGCGGTCGTTCCAACGCTCGGCGGTCTCAACAGTTTGCTGCCAGCTATCGGCCGTCGCGAGACCACAGCGCTCGCCATCGGTACCGCAGGTTTCTTTATCGCGCAGTCTGAAGGGTGCCATGATGCGTGCTACCAGTGTTGGCTCGCGCCCTGTGCCCTCGCGAATCGCGGAGCAAAAGCGCGCGTTATAGACGCCGCTATCGGGGTTGGTACACAGCGTCATTTCTCCTAGAAACTCGGCGTGATCGGTAACGGCGGCAAAATCTAACGGACGATCGAGTCGGGTACTGCGCCCGCCGGTGAGCGCCATGTCACCCCCAAAGGCATAACGATAGGCATCCTCCGGCGTCTCAGTGACGCCGAAGCTATAGGCATCACTGGATAAAGACGTATGTACGTGCAGGTCGCCAAAGAACGCGCGGCGCTCTGGACTGTAATCGGTGCAGGGTTCTGCAGGAGTGGGGTTACCAAATTCGGCGACGGCATAAACAGATTCCGGTGATCGGTCTGCGCTGCAGGCCGCAAGGCCTAATAGAGCGAGCGCAGTGATTGGCAGCCGCAAAGGTCGAGGGCACAGCAGCAGAAGTTTGCGCCGGCTTAACACTACGGCGTTTCGGGTGCGCGCTCTGTGCGCAGGGTAGCTTCGGAGAAAGATGGCAACATCAGCAAGCATGCAATCGCACTCGTTCTGTGATCGTTATTATTGGCGCCAGTATAGACTGGCTGCACTGGCGATTAACGCAGAGCTGTTGGCGCCCCACTGATTAGCTGACTTGGTGTACCGGCGAAAGAGATGCAACGGCGTCATGGCTTGGCGTAAGTCGGCTGTGCTTTATGCGGGAATACACTGCGCCGCTATACTGCATAAAAACAAGAAACGCTGGAGACACTATGGGCAGCAAAACCGTATTGATTACTGGAGGCAGCCGAGGCCTTGGTCGCGCGATTGCCATTAGCCTGGCCCAGCAGGGCCATCGTGTGGCGGTGACCGGGCGCGATAATGCGAAGCTGGCCGAGGTGGCGCAGGAGTTACCTGGCGGTCTGGCGATTGACGCTGACGTGACGGATCCTGCGCACACGGCGGCGGTGATCGATGAAGTAGAGAGCAGTCTTGGACCAGTGGATGTACTGGTTAACAATGCCGGTATTGGTGGCGGCGATAAAGGGCCGCAGGCTTTCATGGATATGTCGGTAGATGACTGGTGGCGCGTGCAGGAAACCAATGTGAAGGGCCCGATGCTGTACACCCACGCGGTGTTGCCGGGCATGATTGCCAGGGCGCAGGGCGTGATCATCAACATGGGCAGTTACATTGCGATCAGACCGATGCCCGGCGCTACTGCCTATGCCGCCAGCAAAGCCGCACTCGCCCGCTTTACCGATTGCCTGTCTGCGGACTTGGCGGACACCGGCGTGCAGACCTTCTGCGTGAGTCCCGGCATGGTGCTGACTGATATGACCCGCGATCTGGATTTTATCGACGACTTGCCCGCTGACGCTTTCAATCAACCTGAGGATATAGCCGAGCGCGTCAGCAAGCTGATCACCGGCAAATACGCCGCGCTCAGCGGTCTGTTCCTGCACGTGCGTGATGACCTGGATGCAATTCTGGAGAACGCCGATATCCTGCGCGAGCAACGACTGTATTCCTTGCGTATCGACAGCCTGGAAGGCTTGATCCCTTAACGAGTTTGCAGCCTGCAATTACCTTTTGGTCTTGCGCAGGCGTTACACTTAGGCATCACGTTGCGACATGTCTTAGCCACCGCAGCGTCACAGCACATCGATTCCTGACCCGGAGCCCAAATGCTTTTCAGAATCCTTAATAACAAGTTGTTTATGGGCATCGCGCTCTCGCTTATCCCGGCGGTGGCACTCGCCGCTTGGACCAACCGTTACAAGAAGGTGGAAGACTACGGCCACCATATCTACCTGGAACAGCATGAGTTCCCTTTCCTGTCCGCCGGACCGGTGGATCCAGCAGCGTCGCCGGATGGTAAACAACTGGCGTTTGCCGCACAGGGCTGGCTGTGGCTTTTGAACCTGGAAAGCGGGGTTGCCACGCAGCTTACCGAGGGCGCTGAGCTGGATGGCCGCCCGCGCTGGTCGGCTGACGGTAAGCAACTTGCCTTTGTGCGAGACGCCGGAACCGACACCCGCATTGTGTTGTTGGATTTGAAACGCAATAAAGAAACGGTGATTAACACCGCCGCCATTGAACTGGACCCGGAATTTTCAGCAGATGGACAGTACCTGTATTTCACGTCGGCGCGCTCAGGCTTCCTGAACCTGTGGAGACGCGACTTAGCGAGCGGCACTGACGAAGAACTCACTACCCTGCCCCGCACCGAGCGCAGCCCTCGCCGCGTGGGCAACACCGATCAAATGATGTACGTCCATCAGGCTTATCCGCACCGCACCTTCCGCCTGTATGACGATGCGATAAAAGAAGATCGTATTGTGCGCAGCAATATGCTGGTCGATGCCACCGCCTTTGACGTGCATCCCGATGGACACTCCATTGTTTTTAATCATCCGACGCGGGACGACTACCACGTCTACGTGGCCGACATCACCCGTCCGGATACGCCGCGCCAACTGACCATTGGCACCGGCTACGCCTTGATGCCGACCTTTAGCGCGGCGGGGGATTCCTTGTACTACGTTACTCCTGATGCCAATCAACAGTTCCATCTGATGCGCGTTGCAACCAGCGGCGGCGCACCGGAAGAAGTGGTGATCAGTGAGTGGCGAGGCAAGGACACACCCGGTCGCCTGAATATCATTACGCTAGACGCAAGCGGCAAACCCGTGCCCGCGCGCCTGTCTGTGCGACGCGACGACGGTCATGCCTTAGCGTCGGACAAAGGGCCGAACTATCTCGACTCGGAAAACGGCTACCACTACTTTTACAGTGACGGCGATATCACACTGCCTCTACCGGCTGGAAAGTACACGGTCACGGCAGCTCGCGGTCCGATGAGCATACCCGCAAAGCAAACGGTTAAGGTGAAAGCCAGGCGCGAAGCAAAAACCAAACTGCAAATTAAAACGGTTTGGGATGCCAAAGCAGCAGGCTATGTATCCGCTGACCAACACGTGCATCTTAATGCAGACGGTGCTTATCGGTTTACGCTGGAGGGTGCGCTGCCGTTGCTAGCCGGAGAAGATCTCGACCAGCTCAGCACCATGTCCTGGAACAAGTACAACCGTTATCTGGACCAGGACATATTGGGCGATCAGGCACGCTCCAATGGCGACAAGCTGGTGGTGCAGTCACAGGAAGTGCGCTCAGGATTCCATGGGCATATCGGCTTGATTGGCAACAAAGAAGCCTTCTTCCCCTGGTTCTTTGGCCCACGCACGCCGCACTACGGCCGCGAAGATCGCAGCAACGCGGAAGTCATCCAGTTCGCCGCCGAGCGCGACGTATTAGCCACCTATGTACATCCGATGAACTACGCGGCTGATCCCTTTGACGACTTCGACGCCAACCCGATCCCGATGGAGCTGATATCCGACGGCATTCTGAGCGACGAAATGGGCATTGAGTTGGTTTGCGCCTGGACGCATCCTTTGGGCAACGCAGCCGTATGGTATCGCCTGCTCAATATCGGCAAACCGATTTACGCCACCTCGGGCACCGACGCCTTTGCGGACTTTCAGCGCACGCCCGCCATGGGCACCGCCCGCCTGTATACGCAAACTGACGATGCGGAAAATACCCTAGACGCGGTGATGGAAAAAGCCCGCACCGGGCAGAGCTTCTTAACCACGGGCCCCGCGCTACTGTTTGCTATCGGTGAAGACGTTCAGCCGGGTGGCGTTGTCGACGCGGGTCAGCAGTCCTGGACGCTAACGCTGGCTAGCAGTGAACCTGTCACCACGGTGGAGATCATCGTTAATGGCGAAATAGTCGAAACGCTAGACGGTATCGACGCCGGTGAAACCCAGCGCTACAGCGGCACGGTGACATTGCCCGAAGGTGGCTGGGTGGCTGCGCGCGCGCACGGTGGCGGCGGCAAATGGCCCAGCATGGCGGCGGATCAGTTCGCGCACTCTTCACCGATCTGGATTGAAGCGATTGGCAGCATTGATGCCGACGCTGCCAGCGAAGCGGCGCAGGACTTATTGAACGCGGTGGACTACGCCGAGGCCTACGCGAAAAAAGGCTACGGCGACCGGGATGTGTCGTCGTTAATGAAACGCTTCGAGGATGCGCGCGAGGTGCTGGAAACCTACCGCAAACCCTGAGCGTAACGACTGCGCTTGCCGCGCAAGGCACAAACCAGTCGCCCGCCGTTTTGGCAGTCTACGGCGAACCGCTGTCAGCCGCCTGCCGACTCACATCATCGTCGGGCGCAGCACGCCCGGCGAAGATCACTTTAGCAACACCCTCCTCCAGCGACAGCAGTTGGCTGGAATGCAGCCGGAACGTAGTAGCGGCGATTTTCCACGCGCCGTCTACGCGCCGATAGTGGTCTTCATAGCTGCCACCTAACTGGGTAACCGCATCGGCCCGCGTGTCGATCAGATGGTAGTAGAGTCCCCAACTGCCGCTGGCGTTGTCCTCATCCTCAATCGTAATGACAGGATTTTGCGCATGATGCATTTCAATCACATGGGGCTCGCAGCCAAAGCGTTCAAACAGCGACGTTAATTCATCGGCGCTATTGAGCACGCCGACCCTGTCGTAATCAATGAGCATATCGCCGTCCACGAAGCAGGCCCGCACTGCGGCCGGGTCCTTGCGATCACAGGCGCTGAGATATTGCGCTTTCACTTGCTTGATGGCCTCGATGGCTTCCAGCCGGGCGATACGCTGTTCCAATGAAGGCATGACTTTCCCCTTGTGATTATTGTGTTACCTCAGTCTAGTGCTGACTGGTGCAGCCGTCACGCCGCCCCGGTGCACCTTCTTGTAGAGCTTCTATACTTACATCGGTAGCACAGTGATATCAGGCCCATTCCGGGGCGTCTCAGAGCGGTAACTTGCTGATATAAGAGGCTTCCGATGCCCAGTGTAGTTAGTCAGACTGCGTGAGTCGCTGTAGTGATGTAAATTCCACCAACATAAAGCAATAACGATTAGAGCACCGCCGCCATGACAGCAGACAACCAAACTACCGCAACCAGCTCCTCCACCCCTTCCCCCTTTGACCCGGTCACGATTGGGCCGCTTACCCTGCGCAATCGCTTTATCAAGTCCGGAGCCAATGAAGGCATGTGCCTGGACGGCCATCCCACGGCTGCACTGGTCAATCACCATCGCGAGCTGGCGGCCGGTGGCGTGGGCATGACCACGGCCGCGTATTTAAGCGTTGCCAAAATTGGCCGCACGCTACCCAACCAGCCCTGGATTCGCCCGGAAATTGTGCCTGATTTTCGCAAGCTCACCGACGCTGTGCACGCAGAAGGCGCGGCTATCTCTGCGCAGATTACCCATGGCGGTTCCTTTGTCACCGGCATGCATGTCCCCGGGCGGCTGATTAGCTCCTCAAGCGGCTTTAATCCCGCCGGCATGATGAAAGGCAACTTCCTGTCCCGTGCCATGAACGAAGACGATATGACTCGCGTCATCAATGAGTTTGTCGAGGGCGCAAAGCTAGCGCGCGAAGGCGGTTTTGATGCGGTAGAGATTCACATGGGCCACGGCTACCTGCTGAACCAGTTTATCTCGCCCCTGAACAATCGCCGCACCGATGAGTACGGCGGCAGCGCGGAGAACCGGGTGCGCTTTCCGGCGCGGGTGCTGGCTGCTGTGCGTGAAGCCGTGGGAGATGATCTGGCAATCATTGCGAAGATCAATGTGGCCGATGGCCCCAGTCGCGGCGCCACCATAGAAGACGGCATTGTCACCGCCAAAGCGCTGGAAGCGGCTGGTGCCCATATGCTGGTGCTGTCCGGTGGACGCAACGTGGAATCCACCTGGTTTATGTTTGGCAGCAATATGAACCGCGAAGAAATCGTCAAAGTGATGAAAGCCACCGGCGATCACATCGCCGCTTTCATGATGAAGGTCGCGGCCTCGTCCGAGCGCAAAATGGAATTCCGCGAGATGTACTTCCGCGAGTACTCCCAGCAGATTCGCGCCGAGGTCAGCCTGCCGCTGGCGTATCTGGGCGGCGTGAAATCATTGGCCAATGCCCAAACCGCGATGTCCGATGGCTTTGAATGCGTGGTGATGGCGCGCTCGTTGCTACGCGACCCGGACTTGGTCGATCAATTTCGCGAGGGCACCATGCAGGAATCGCGCTGCGATAATTGCAATGCCTGTGTGGCCTACATCTACGATCCGGACGGCACGCGCTGCGTGTACCGCGGTAAGAACGATCCCCACGCCAACAAAGTCTTTGCCTCCGATTGGGTGCCACCTGAAGCGGCTGCCTCTTAAACAGCCAGCCGCGCCGCACACCTGCACTGAGGAGTTACAACTATGAAGCCTTTAGTACTGGCATGTTTGCTGTTGCCCGTTGCTTTACTGACCGCCTGCGCAGACATTCAAACAAGCTGTGAACCCAGCGGTGCTGTAACGCCGATTTGCGGCGTGCAAATGCCCGAAGATATTGCCGTACTGCCCGACGAGGGCGGCCTGATCGTGTCCCAATACGGTGACAACGGCAAACACAGCGGCGAGTTGCTCTGGTATCAACCGGGCCCGCAGGCGGAGTTCATTACTCTGGCCACCAGCGGGAACGTTGATATCGGCGCTGAAAAGGCAGACAACTGGGGCCAACCGGGCTGCACCGCGCCCGACATGCTGTCTCCCCACGGCATCCATCTGTCTGAGCGCGGCGACCTGCTACAGATTTTAGTCGTTAATCATGGTGCCCGTGAACAGGTGCTGATGTATGAAGTAAACCCGTCGGCCGATTCACAGCAGGCACCGTCACTGTCGTGGCGCGGCTGCGTTACGTTTCCAGAGATAGCAACGCTGAACGATGTTGCGGCCTTGCCCGATGGCGGCTTCGCGGTAACCCATATGTACCCGCGAGAGAACGAGCTGCTCGGCTTAATCAAGGTCGTGCTGGGCCTAAGCCAGGGGCACGTCTGGCGTTGGGTGCCCGGGCAAGATATCGAAGTGTTAGCCGGCACTCAGGCGAAAGTGCCTAACGGTATTGAAGTGTCCCCCGACGGCAACAGCCTGTGGATCAACAACTACACCGAAGGCGAGCTGCGCCAGTACGATCTCGACACCAGCACAGTGATCCAAGCCATACCGGTGCCGAACATCGATAACTCCGCCTGGTTACCTGATGGGCGGCTTTTGTTAGCGTCGCACGACTCGCTGTTGGATATGGCAGGCTGCTTTGGTGTTACCGAGGGAAGCTGCGCTGCGGGCTACAGCCTGGTGGCAGTCGATACCGAAACCGGCAAGACCAAAACCATTTTCCAGTCCAGCCCAGACCAGGCCTTTGGCCCGGCTACCGTTGCAGTGCTGTATCGCGGTGTTTTAGTTGCAGGCTCGTTTAGCGGCGACCGCATGGCGATCATCGATATCGAACTGTAAACACCCCAGAGGAACACAGATATGACAGAGCTGCTTCGCGAAAGCCTGGCACCCGGCGTGCTGCAAATCAGCCTCAATCGACCCGAGCGACTCAATGCCTTAAGTGCCAGCCTGGTCGGTGAGTTAACCGAGACCTTCAGAGCGCTGAACAAAGATCGCGAAACGCGCGTTGTCATTCTCACCGGCGCGGGCAAGGGCTTTTGCTCTGGCGCTGACATGCAGCCTGACGCCGCCGGCCCGGGTTCCGTGCCCGGCACCGAGGGCATGAGTGAACTGGGCTACATCTATAAATTTCAGGAGTACATCGCCGAACTTATGCTGGCGATTTCCGAGTGTGACAAACCGGTTATCGCCGCAGTTAACGGCGCAGCCGTCGGCGGTGGCCTGGCCATCGCGCTGGCGAGTGACATCCGAGTGGCCAGCGAACACGCCAAGTTCGGCGCGGCGTTTATCAAAATTGGTTTGTCGGCCTGCGATGTGGGTACCAGCTATTTATTGCCACGCATTGTGGGCGTATCGGCAGCCACCGAGATGATGCTGACCGGTCGCAACATCGATGCGGCCGAAGCATTAGCAGTTCAGCTTATTTCCAGACAGGTTGCAGCTGACGATCTGCAGAGCACGGCGTTGGAGCTAGCGTTGAGCATTGCAGCGAACAGCGAGTACGGCGTGTGGATGACCAAGAAAGGCCTGCGCGCCAATCTGGATGCGCCCAGCTTGCGTCACGCCATGGAACTGGAAAACCGGACGCAGGTACTGGGAACATTCTCAGGCGGCATGGAAGAAGCCATGCAGGCCTTTCAGGAAGGCCGCGCGCCGAAGTGGAAGCCTCTTTAGCGGGCTAATCCTAACCTGCCAAGGGTTGATAGAACTGATCGTACCAACGGCGCAGTTTGTTAATCGGGCCATCACCGTCGCAAAGGATGGGATCGGTGCGGTAGGTCTTATCACGCCAAATCACCACGTCCTGCCCAAACGCCAGATGCGAAGTCAGCGGATACATCTCGCGGAACTCGTCCGGCAGTGGCTCGTTGGTCAGGCTGGCCACGATCACCGAGCTGCACAGGTCGACTTCGTGTTCATTGACTGGTGTGTGGTAGTTCACCCACCAGCTCGCAAAGTTCAGCTCGGCGCTGCGCGACTCGGTGTAGTAATACATGATCGACGGGCCGTGATAGGTCGCATCACCCCAGGCGTCGGCGTTTTTCTCGATGGCTTCTTCCTGCATCGCCGCCATATCGAACGGCGCATCCTCGGGAATGATCATGCCCGCGGTAGCAGACCGGTGTACGGTTGAAAGCTGGGTAACGGTGCGCTCGCCAAACTTGTTTTCGAAGGCCTTCACTTCACCGCCGTGAACGTGGGCGAAGTGGGCAACGTCGACGATGTTCTCAATCACATCACAGGGCTGCGCGCGGATACGCGAGCGCTTGAAGCTCCAGTCGCCCCAGCCATCCGGACCCCACACATCGATATCCGGTAGATAGTCCTCAGGTGGGTTATCCATGGGGTCATACCACAGTGCAATGAAGCCGTTTTTCTCAACGACCGGCCACGACTTCAGTGCATTGACGGCCTTGTCGGGAATCTTGTTGGCGTAGGGAATCTCGACACAGGTACCGCTGCCATCGAAGCGCCATCCGTGGAAGGGGCAGGCAATCGTGTCACCGCAGGGGCGGCCGCCGTCACTGGCCAAGTGCGCCCCTAAGTGCGGACAGTAGGCATCCAGTATGGACACCGCGCCGGATTCGCCACGGAAGATCACCATCTCCTGATCGAAATAGCTCAGCGGCTTAACGTCGCCCACCGCAAGCTCTTGAGAGAACATCACAATATGCCAACCACGGGCATAGTGGCCGGGTTGCTGATACGCGTACTTTGTCTCACTCATCGGTCATTCCCTCCGAGGATTTAATTATTATTAAAAGCGTGTTGCGCCGCCAGGTAAGCAAAAGTCATAGCCGACCCAATGGTTGCGCCGGCGCCGGGATAAGTGTCACCCATCACTGCGGCACTGGTGTTGCCTGAGGCATACAGGCCAGAGATAGGTTCGCCGGCTTCGGTTAGCACCCGCCCGTGCTCGTCACACTGTAACCCACCTTTGGTATCCAGATCGCCCGCCTCGACCCGCAGTGCATAATAGGGCGCGGTCTCCAAGGGCCCCAAGCAGGGGTTGGGCTGTACATTAGGGTCTGCGTAGTAACGGTCGTGATGGGTGGCACCGCGACCAAAATCCGGATCCTCGCCGCGGCGCGCATGTTCGTTAAAACGCTCAACTGTTGCCTTCAATTGCTCCCCATCAATGCCGGTTTGCGTTGCCAGCTCTTCCAAGCTATCGGCGCGGGTGAGCAGGCCGCTCTCAAAAAACGTTTTAGGTAGCAGGGCATCCGATTCCAGCTTGCCCGGGCGTATGTTCGCGGCGGGATACTTGCGCCGGAAGGTGGCGTCAAACAACAGATAGGCCGGTACTGCGCCCTCTCCGCGAGACTCACTCTCAAGCTGGCCCTTCACCACGTCCTCGTAAGGGGCCGCTTCATTGGTGAAACGCTTGCCTGCGCGGTTGACCATAATAGACCCCGGATAGGCCTTGCCGGCAATCAAGGCCAAACGCGCTTCGTCATTGGGCAGCACCACCGTGGGCGACCACCAGGCGCTGCCCATAAAGCCCAAACCTGCACCTACCTGCTTACCCAAAACAATGCCATCACCGGTCGCGCCGGGCGCTGAGGCCGTCCAGGCATTCCCCACCGCCGGATGTTGGTATTGCTTACGCAGCTCCGCATTCCGGGAAAAGCCGCCGGTGCCTAACAGCACACCGCGACGCGCGATGACCTTGACGGTTTCGCCGTCTCGCTCGACGATGGCGCCCACACAGCGATCTTGCTCCATGAGGAGTTCTTTCACCGGCGAGTTCAGCCAAACGGGGACATCGCGCTCTTTCAGGCTAAGCCGCAACTTGCCAACCAGGGCCGGGCCCAGGGCCAGGCGGTGATCCCGCTTGCCCTTGAGGCGCGCCGGAATATCCAGCAGGTACTTCAACAGCAACCACGCGCCTAACAGGTAGCTTTTGAAATTCATTTCGCCAATAGCACGGCCCTCAGGCACGGTCACGCTAAACGGCAATAGAGTGGCATAGTCGTTGCGTATGGTGTCACCCACTGCGCCTAATCGGCGCTGATGGAGGGTGCCAGGGTCCATGGACCGGCCACCGGGCTTATAGCCAGGCACGTCTTCGTAGTAATCCATGTAGGCGGGCAGCGGCGTGAAATCGACATGGCTCTTGGCCATCATGAACTGCAGCATTTCCTGCGCACGCTCTGCATAGGCACGCAGCCTGGGTTCGCTCACCGTATCGCCAATCAGGCCTTTCAGGTAGCTATAGCCCTCATCGACGCTGTCTGACACGCCATGGTCCGCCTGACGATGATTGCCCGGAATCCACGCCACACCACCGGACTTACAAGTGGTCCCACCGAACATGGGTTCTTTCTCAACAACCAGCACATCGCCGCCCAGTTCATGGGCGACGACTGCACCGGTCATACCGGCCGCACCGGTGCCCGCAACCAGCCAGTCAACTTCCAGGGTGTTACTTGCTATCTCGTCACTCATGCGGGCTAGCCTAGACCCCCCGGCAGACACTCGACAACGCGGCACAGCACTTTAGCCAGCGCTGGTATGAACTGGCTAACTTTTAGGGCATGCGCAGGCGCGAAACCTTCGGTTTCAAGGCCTACACTTGCTACTCAAGTCAGGTTCTTCGCGATTTCACGAGATCAGCCAAGGCCCAGCAGCAGAACAGGCCCTTTACACCATGTCGACACTTTGCCCCCACGCCACACTTTTAGACATTCGCAATTTCTCCGAAGGCACCCCCCGGGAAGAGATAGCACGGCTGCGTGCTGAACACCGTATGGTCTGGCAGGAAGACGAGTACGCCAACGGCGGCCATTGGTTGGTCTTGCAGGCGCAGGACATCGACGCTGTGTTAAAGACAACCGCCGATTTCACCAATAATTTCAGTCCGCTGTTAGAGGACTTCCCGGAGGAATTTCTGGGTGCCGCCCAGGACAGCCTGACCTTTATGGACCCGCCACAGCATCGCAGCTATCGGGCGCTGGCGGATTTTGCATTCAAGCCCCGCGTGTTGGCAGAGCGCGTGCCCTTAATGCGCGAGATCGCCTATGGGCTGCTGGACGCACTGGGGGACAGCGGTGAATGTGAGTTTGTGGATACCGTCGCTTCGCGCTTCCCGGTAGACGTGCTGTTTAATCTCCTGGGCGTTGAGGAACAGGACTACCAGCGGGTGGTGGATATCACCAACACGATGCTGCTGGCCAACGACCCGGACTACGCCAAAGACCGTATGGAAGGCTTTATGGCGTCGCTGGCTCTATTTGAGTTTGGCGCTGAGCTAGCCCAGTCACACCGCGACAAACCGCGTGACTCAATGACGTCACAAATGCTGGAGTCCGAGATCGACGGCGTCGGCATGAGTAACGAACAGTACGGCAGCTTCTTTAATAACCTGGTTGCCGGTGGCGTCGAGACAACGCGCAATACGCTGGCGTCCCTGATACACGAAATGTGCCGCAACCCAGACCAATGGGCACTGCTGAGGGCCCAGCCTGAGTTAGTGCCCAACGCTGTTGAGGAAACCTTACGACTGAACAACACCGTGGTCTACCTGCGCCGCACCGCCACCCGCGATATGGAGTTTGCCGGAGAGAACATCAGCAAGGGCGACAAACTAGTGTGCGTGCTGGGATCACCAAACCGCGACCCACGGTTTTTCGAAGACCCGGATCGCTTCGACATAAGTCGCCCCGTAGCGACCACCCGCAAACACTACCGCACCTTCGGGGCAGGACCGCATTTCTGCATCGGCGTGCACCAGGCCCGCATGAATCTGGAAGTAATGACAGAAGCGCTGGTCAGCCGCTGGTCCTCCGTTGAAATACTGGAGGAACCCGTTCATTTTCGTTCTAACTTTATGGACGGCTTTAAACGCTTGTCGATCCGCTATCGAGGCTAGATAAACGTCGCGATCTCTTCCAGCGACTTTTTCTGCGTTGCCGCGCGGGGAACCTGCGCGTCCTCGGCCGGGTGCCCTACAACGAGCAAAATGTAGGGCCGTTCATTATCGGGGCGATGCAAAATCTGATTCAGGAACTTCATTGGGTTCGGTGTATGGGTGAGGGTCGCCAGACCCGCTTCGTGTAGTGCGGTAATCAAGAAGCCGGTCGCAATGCCCACCGACTCTGGCGTGTAGTAGTTTTTGCGCTTATTACCCTCTGCATCAAAGCCGGAGCGCTCGGCAAAGATCGCTATCAACCAAGGGGCCGTTTCCAGAAACGGCTTTTCTGCGTTGGTGCCCATTTTCTGCAAATCATTGAGCCATTCATCACCTGCCTTGCCGCCATAAAAGGCCCTCTCTTCGGCCTCAGCGGCTTCACGAATCGCGCGCTTGGTTTCGGCGTCGCTGACACAGGCAAAGTGCCAGGGCTGATGGTTGGCGCCATTGGGTGCTGTTCCCGCCGCCTTTACCGCGGCTTCGATTACCTTGCGCTCCACGGGCGCATCCGAGAAGTGACGGACCGATCGACGTTGGCGGATGCGTTCATAGAAGGCTTCGGCAGCATCCAACGACTGCCGGGGAGTGACTCGCTGTCGCGGCGGCAACGGCACGGGGTCGTAGCTGTAGTCCATGTCGGTTTCCAGACTGGTAGCAGAGTTTGCATTATTACCTCCTTGCGCAGCATTTCTGAAGGCCCGTAAGAAATGGGGTCAGAGTCAGTTTTTCTTTCTAGTTAACGAGAATGCTGGGAGTTCCAGCGGAAAAACTGACTCCGACCCCATTTCTGCTCGAAAAGCTGACTCTGACCCCATTTCATCGACCTCCTTTCTGTACGAGTGCACACTCGCCGATAAGGTTAGTGACTGCTACTTTAAAGCAAAGGCGCAGCGCAGCTGCGCGCAGACAGGAGACTTCGTTATGAAGCCCATTCTTTTGATTCACGGTTATTCGTCTGAAGGTAGGAACAATTCCGCAGAGGACATCTATGGTTCGCTGCCGGCTGACCTGCGGGCGGCGTTCGGCGACGATGTTGTTAAAGAAATCGATTTAAGCCGCTGGATCTCGCTAAGCGACGGTGTGTCACTCGATGATGTTAGCTTTGCGATGGACCGGGCCCTGCGCAGCAATGCGTTTCGGGCGCTGTTGGAAACCGGCTTTAACGTGGTGATACACAGCACGGGGGCGCTGGTGGTGCGCAACTGGATTCGATTGTTTAGCGAACAGCCCTGCCCCATCGACAATCTGGTGCATCTGGCCGGCGCCAACTTCGGCAGTGGCCTTGCGCATATTGGCCGCGGACAGCTCGCGCGCTGGGGTCGATTGATTTTTCAGGGCACGGGCCGCGGTGAGAGGGTGCTCAATGAACTGGAGTTCGGCAGCTCCAAGACCCTGGATTTGCACCTGCATTTTCTTCGCGAGGGAAACGGCATGCGTGAGGACTATCAAGTGCAGGAGTTCTGCCTGGCTGGCTCACAAACGCTTGGCCTGCTGCGCGTAGTTCCCATTCGCTATGTAAAGGAAGACTCGTCAGATAACACGGTGCGCACCAGTGCCGCCAATCTTAACTACAACTACCTGACCGTAACGCCATCATCGACCGCGCTGCAGATGAGCAAAGCACGGCTAGCGAAGCTACTGGAAAAGCGACTTGCCGATGAGCGGATTATGGATAGCTGTTACAGCATGACTTTTGTGCGGCGCGGCGGTGACGAACCGCAAGTACCGTATGCCGTGGTGTATGACACCGCCCATTTTGGCGGCGATATCGGCATCGTCAGCGGCAAGGACAACCGCAAGGCCGTGATGCCATTGCTCACATCCGCTCTGGCAACGCCCTATGACACCGACGCGTATGAAAAGACTGGGCTGCGCTTCCAGCGCGCAACCGCTGCCACCTTTAAGCGCGTTGCCGGACTGAAGATCGCCAGAATCGGCTGGAATAAGCAGTCACAGTATGAGGGTCACGCACAGCTGATTTTCCGGCTGCGTGACCAACATGGCCATCCGGTGGAGAGCTTTGACATCAATATCAAATCGACCGGCAGCAAAAGCCGCTCAAAGCTAGAGCATATGATCGAAGATCATCACAGCAACAAACGAGACAAAGGCACCATCACCTTCTACCTGCGCACGCAGAGCTTCGAAGAGCAAAGCCGAAGCTGGCGGGACCTGATGGATACTGTTTCAGGGGTGGACCTGGAAATCACAGGCCACGAGCCCGGCTCAGACGAGATTAGCTATGTGCCCGTAAACGTTAGGTTAAGCTCATCTCAGGTACGTGCCACTGTGCAAAGCTTTCGCACCACGATTATCGATGTGACGCTGGCGCGCCTGCCATCCAATAAGGTATTCAGCGTTTCCAAGGTGTAGCATTGACGTTGTTAATACTGAAACCATAAAACCAAAAATCAAAGCAGGGAGCACACAGTATGGGTCAGCTCGAAGGACAGGTCGCCATCGTAACCGGCGCGGGATCAGGCATTGGGGCCGCGGTAGCAAGACGGCTGGCGGCAGATGGCGCCAAGGTACTACTGGCGGAGCGCGACAAGGATGCAGCGCAGGGCGTTCTCGCGGAAATCGAGGCCAATGGGGGCCAGGGCGCGGTTATCCAGACTGATGTCTCACAGCGTGATCAAGTAGAAGCGATGGTCGCGCACGCTGTCGACAGCTGGGGCCGCATCGACATTCTGATTAACAACGCCTGGGGTTCCGCCGCAGGTCTCAAACCTATCGAGGGCATGACTGAAGAGGACCTGCGCTCTGCATTCGACGTGGGCACCATGGGTTGCCACTGGGGCATGATGGCCTGCCTGCCGCATATGAAGGCTGCAGGGTACGGGCGCATGGTCAGCATGTGTTCCTTGAATGGCGTGAACGCGCATATGTACAGCGCGCACTACAACATGGCCAAGGAAGCACTGCGGGCGTTAACGCGCACCGCGGCGCGGGAATGGGCAGCACTGGGAATCACCTGCAATATTGTGTGCCCGTCTGCAGAGACAGCAGCGCTGATTGCCATGCGTGAATACAAGCCGGAGATGTTCGAGACGATTAGCAAAACGCTGCCGATGAAGCGTTTTGGTGATGCAGACGACGATGTAGCGCCGGTGGTTGCCTTCCTCGCCTCGCCCGAGTCACGCTTCGTAACGGGGAATACCATTCACGCAGATGGCGGCGGCCACATCAACGGTGTTGCCTGGGACCCCAGCGAGCTTCTATAAAAGCGGCGGGGCCAAGTTGCAGCCGATAGGCAAAAGCGCGTGGGCGTCACTCACCAGCGAATCGCTGTAATGCCGTAACAGCGATTCGTTCGCAGGCCGAACCGGCAGAGACCATGGCTTCACCGTCCTGTATCGAAACCTGCAGATCGCTGCCCTCTTCACTCATCTTGCCGAGCGCTGCCATGTCCGCATCGGCCACCTGAAACACCTGCAATGCGCCCAGCGAGCTTAGCTTTTTGACATGCTTATCCCACCACACCGGCACGGCGCGATCACCGTAGCAATACAGCGTGACATTGTGTGCTCTGCCGCAGGCTTTCTTTAAACGGTCTGGTTCCGGGGTACCCAGATCGATCCAGACTTCGATCTCGCCGGTTAGAGAGCGCTGCCATAGATCGGGCTCGTCGTCGGTGCTGATACCACGGCCAAACTCCAGCGTGTCTGACGCATGGAGTGCGAATGCCAGCACGCGCAGCATCATGCGCTCTGCCGTTTCGGACGGGTGTCGCGCCACCGTTAGGGCATGATCCGCATAGATCTGGCGATCCATGTCGGCAACGTTTAGCGCGAACTTATAAACCGTCGACTTTAAGGCCATTTGCTCGACCTACCCTGTTGCTGATTCGTAAATGACATAGATCTTGCGAGTGGGCTCAATCACTTCCCACTCACCCACGAATCCGGCGGGCACGCAGAGCTTGTCGCCAGCAATCAACTCGCGCTCATTGCCGGCAGCATCGCGAATGATCGATTTGCCTTCCAGGATGTGAAAGTACTCAAACTCGGTATAGCTGACGCGCCAGCAGCCGACATCGGCCGACCACTCGCCGACAAAGAATTCATCCTGCGCCTCAAATACGCTTCGGGTGGTCTGCTGGGGCGTGCCTTTGATCACCCGCTCAGGATTAATCGGACTATGCTCAACATCGCCAGCCGTAGCGACGACATCGACCAGGTCGGCTAAGGTCTTGTCCAAAAGTCTCTCCACATTGGGCCCCGCGTTGGGGGATAGTAAGCAAGCAGGCAAGTGTATCCCCTATGGGAGCAAGGAGGGTAAGCATTCGAGGCTGCGGGAATCTGCAAAAATAAGAAAGCCAGTCAGTCGAGAGGGGAGCTCGGCAGACTGGCGAGTGGGTCTAGTGCTTGGGTTTTTGAATAGATGCCTGCATTGCACGAGCATCTATCACAGAAGTGCGGATCAGGCTGCGATCGGCAAGCGCTCGACGCACTCCTCAACGCGCGCCCAATTGATCATCTTGTTTAAAAAGACATCAATGTATTCGGCGCGCTTGTTCTGGTAGTCGAGATAGTAGGCGTGCTCCCAGACGTCTAGCGTTATGATCGGCACTAGGCCCGCAACCAGCGGCGTCATGGCGTCGGATGTTGAGACGATACGGAACGCACCTGCAGATGCATCAAACACCAGCCACGTCCAACCCGAACCAAACTGCGACGCCGCTTTGTCGGCAAACTCTGCCTTGAAATCCTCGACAGAGCCGAAATCGCGGTCAATCAGGCGTTTGATGTCATCGCCAGGCTCGCCGCCGCCTTGGGGATCGAGACTCAACCAGTACAGGTTGTGGTTATAGACCTGAGCCGCTGGATTAAACACGGATGCCTCTTCGCGCTCGTGGGCGCTGCGAATGATGGACTCCAGATCGTCGTTGCGACGCTCATCGCCCTCTAGTGCTGCTTCCAGCTTTTTCAAATAACCGGCGTGGTGTTTCTCATAGTGAAACTTGACGGTTTCAGCCGAAATGTGCGGCTCCAGTGCATCAACGTCAAAAGGAAGATCGGGAATACTATTCAACATGGTCGTACCTCGCTTCGAATGTGTATTCGGCCGCTCTAAAAAGCAGCTGCGTTACACAGACGATGCAATCACCGTGCCAGTGTCTTGCTTTAACCTAGGTCTCATACTGCTTCAGGCGGTTGTAAAGCGTGCGCAAACTGATCCCCAGTATGTCGGCTGTCTTCGCTTTATCCTGATTCAGCTCTTCCAGCGTAGCGAAAATAAGCCGCCGCTCTGCGTCGGCGAGGCTTGTGCCCACGGCAATTTCTACCGAAGGACCGGCACCAGCCTGACCGCGCGTATCGACAGGGTTTGGCGGTGATGCACCTATCAGGCTGTCCAGGTGCGCTGGCGTGACCTCGCCACGAGATGCAGTGCAGGCTATTTGAATGGCGTTCCAGAGTTCTCGCACATTGCCCGGCCAACTGTGCTGCTGCAAAAGCTGCTCGCTTGCTGGTGCCAGCGTCACGGGCTGACCCGTTTCCAGAGCGTATTCGTTCGCAAAATGGCGCGCCAACTGCACAATGTCATCGCCGCGCTCACGCAGGGGCGGCAGATGAATTTCAAGCTGACTAATACGGTAATAAAGATCTTCACGCAAACGCCCGAACTGCACGGCGTCACTGGGCTTGCGGTTGGTGGCGGTGACGATTCTGGCCCGCGTCTGCAGGTCCTCTGTACCACCGACGCGCCTGAATACGCCAGTCTCCAGAACCCGCAGTAATTTGGCCTGCAGATCCAGCTCCATCTCAGTGAGCTCATCAAGAAACAAAGTGCCATCTGCCACGCTTTCGAACAGGCCGCGCTTGCGTTCGTGGGCGCCGCTGAAACTGCCCTTTTCATGACCGAACAGCTCGCTCTCAAATAGATCGGCGGGGATGGCGGAGCAGTTCACGGCAATAAATGG
Organism: Cellvibrionales bacterium; assembly: GCA_043585095.1. Classification (GTDB taxonomy): domain Bacteria; phylum Pseudomonadota; class Gammaproteobacteria; order Pseudomonadales; family Halieaceae; genus JANQIO01. The sequence continues at coordinate 243,543 of CP121321.1, read as the reverse complement.
GCTCTCGTTTCGACTAGAGAAGCTATGAATGGCTTCGGCTGACAGCTCTTTACCCGTGCCGCTTTCACCGTATAGGCAGAGGGCGGCATCACTGTTGGCGGCTTTTCGAAGCATTTGATACAGCGCATGCATCGCTGGCGAACTGCCGTATAGCCGCCCGAAGCTATCGAGCCTGACCGCAGACGTCCTGGCCTCCAACTCGGCGCTGGAGCGAAGCCGCTCGCTGGCGTAATCACGCAGTATTGTCGCCAGAAAGGCGGTATCTACTGGACGTTGAAGAAAGATAATGCGGCCTGCCCCCATCGCCTCATCCAATGCAACGCGGTGGTCGGCATCACCGAATACCACGCACTGACACTGCTCAAGCTGTTGTTCGGCGCCGTCGGAAGCCAGTGCGTCCAGCACCGTTTCCGCGTCAGCTATCACCAGCGGGATACCGGACGTGCTGCGGTTCTGAGTGGGCAACTCAGCGATATCGCTGGTCTTAACGAGCGTCAGCTTAAGGCTTTGCAGCAGACCAACGAGATCCTCGACTGACTGCTGCCGGCCCAGCACATTTACTTGTAACCTCATTACGGGTGCCTCATACATCCACCCGAAACCGTAGCACACCCGCCAGAATCTGTGCAGATTGTGCAATGTGCACGCAAATTCATGCAGATTCTGCACAAACAGTGCTTCTCGCCTATTCCTTTTCCTGCTCCTGTCGTCATTTGCACGATTTTTTTGAGCTGGCACGGCCGTTGCACCCTCTTAACCAAACGCCGTGCAATTGCGATCGTTGATCGAGATAGCACAGCAAAGCATCGGTCCGGTTTTCTGGCGGTGCTTATCAACCCACAACTTAATCAGTAAATGAAAAGGAGACAGATATGAAGACGCACGCGTTTAACAAATTGTTAATGCCCGCCGCCATCGCGGCCGCGCTGACCTCATCTGGCTCTTTTGCAGATAAAACCGCAGATGAGCCCAATCCTTACACCATGCCCGACAACGCCTGGATCAGCATCAACGGCACGGTCGTGAACCCCGCCGCAGAAGTATTTATGTTGGACTACGGCGAAGGCATGATTACAGTCGAAATGGATGATTGGGACGCCTACGGCGAAGCGCACGCTCTGCTTGATGGCGACGCCGTTACGGTATTTGGCCGCGTCGATGATGACCTGTTTGAAGTAGCGTCCATCGAAGCATCGTCTGTGTATGTGAAAAGCTTAAATACTTTTTTTCACGCTAACGCCGCAGACGAGGAAGTGACTGCGCTGCCCTATCACTATGTAAACGTCATCACAGCGCCCCAGGCACTGAGCTCGACGACGCTGACCGGCACGGTCAAAGCGGTAGACGATGATAGTGACCAATTCGTCATCGATATGGCGGGCATGGACATCACCGTGGAAACGTACGATCTGGCGTACAACCCTCTGGACGACATGGGCTTCCAGCAAATCGATAAGGGTGACCGTGTCTCCGTGACCGGCTCTTTGGACTACGAGTTCATCGATGGCCAAGTGCTACATGCCGATTTCATTACCACCATTCAGGACGCGAGCAACTCCTGATAGTCACTCGCGGGCGCATCGCGCCCGCCCCCTTGCTGTTTACCAAAGCGCGTTAATCACGCGCACGAATTGCACAGTTACTTTCCGCAAGCTGCAAGCTGCAAGCTGCAAGCTGCAAGCTGCAAGAATAATTTCACACCGATCTAAGGAGTACAGGATATGACACAGACAAAAGACAGCTATAAATTATTTATGGGCGCAATGGAGACGACCAACCGCGCTATCGATGAGCACCGGGACAAACCCGTGATCAAGCAAATCTTTTCCGGAGCAGAAAAAGTACTGGAAGGGCGGTCACTGGGGGTCGCTGTCTACAAGGAAGAGCCAGACCAGCCCTATGATTACTTCACCATGCGCTATGCCAACGGTAAATTTGAGTTGGAAGAACGGGGTAAAGGCGACACTGATATCGCCTGGCGCGTGTCTCAGGAATATCTGCAGGACGTCAATGAGGATCCCGACCGCTATGTGGCGAACCCATTGCTGCTAGACACAGACTGGCTTAAATCCAGGGTAGCCGCATGAACGCCCAGCAGCCATTTGACCAAGACACTGCGCAACGTCGCGAAAACCTGACGGATAGCCACCGCCTCTGGGGCGTGCTACTGGTCGTACTCGGCATCGCCGCTATGGCGATGCCGCTTGCCTCAGGGCTCGCCGTGGCCGTCACCCTCGGTTTTATCTTGACCATTGCCGGCAGCGTGCAGCTAGCCTTCGCATTACAAGCCCAGCGTTTCCGCAAGAAGTTAACGCGCTTTATGTTCGGCGGCATAACGCTAGCTGCGGGTATTTTCTGTATAACCCAGTCGGGCGGCGCCGCAGCGGCCCTGGGGCTTTTACTAGCAGTCTACTTTCTAATCGATGGAGCCTTTCTGCTAATTAGCGCGGCGCAGGCAGAGCACCACCGTGGCTGGCTCGCCACCTACGGTGCAATCTCGCTACTGCTGGGTCTACTACTTTGGATAGGCTGGCCGTTGAGCGGCATTGTGGGAATTGGCGTGCTATTAGGCATTCGCCTTATCTTCGCGGGCGTCATGGTCGTGCTAATTGGACCCGAGCGCGCGGCGCAGTCCACTGCGGCGTAGCAGCTCTCCTGTCCATTAGCTCACCTGCATATTCCACCTCTGTGCTACTCAACTAACTCTTGCAGAAAGCACAGATGCAGAAAGCACAGAGCTGCTGGACAGCAACGATCAGCATGAGGCAAACCCTTAAGCCATGAGGCACGCCCTTAAATCTTAAATAACGTGCCGAGACACGAACCCTGCACCCGGGATAGGATTAGGGCGATGCCTCGATCCTATGCCTGCAATGCCTCACGCTGATTCGTCGTTTAAATTCGGCGTAACACTGATACGCCTCCGCTACCGTGCCCCGCAGCAGGCACGCAGTTTGTTCTGCTAATGAGTCTCACTCCTCCATTGAGCGCCGGGGTAAGAACGGAAGGGCACGCAACAGCTTCCCGGCTACACGGTTTGGACTTTCTGCGCGCGCTGATGATGAGCCTGGGAGTCGTGCTGCACACAGCGCAGATCTACCTTACCGTTCCGGCCGTGGATTATTACTGGGACAGCGCACGGTCCCAGTCTATGGATGTACTGCTGTTTTTTATCAACACCTTCCGTATGCCCGTGTTTTACCTGTTATCCGGTTTTTTCACCGCTTTGCTGTTTGAACGCCGTGGCCTGCACGCGATGTTAAAGAATCGATGGCAGCGCATAGCTATTCCGTTCCTTCTATTTTTACCGCCTCTCGCGTTCATCATGACGCAGCTTCGAATTATCGGCGCGCACGTCATGGCAACCGGCACATTTGGCTATGACCCGGGGCTACTGGGAGACCATGGCCCGCTTTGGAACAACACCCACAATCTTTGGTTTTTGTATTACCTGATGGCATATGTCGCGACTTCATGGCTATTGGTGGCGCTGTGGTCAAGAGTCCAGCACAAACGAAAAAGCCGCTTACTGGAGACCGTGAGACGCTACCCTCTATATAGTTTGAAGATGTCGCTGCCGGTGGCAGCGATCGTAGCGCTGTTGGGTGCAACGGATTGGTCAGGTAGAGTAACCGCCGACCTCAGCTTTGCACCCAGTGCGACGGTATACCTGAACTTCGGTCTGTTCTTTTTCCTGGGCTGGGTGCTCTACTTCCAGCGCGCCGTCCTGGCGGTTATGGCGACACGCTCGACGCGTTATCTAGGCATTGCCACCGTATGCTTTGTTGGTGCTTTGATGATGATCTTGATAAAAGTTGCGCCAGAGGAGCCGGGCTATGCATGGCAACACGCACTTCTGTGCGCCGTGACAGGCCTTTCGATGGTGTTTTACGTGCTTGGGTTCGTTGGCTTATTCAGCAAATCAGGACAACGGTACAACCCCTGGATACGCTACTTCTCAGACAGCGCCTACTGGATTTTTCTATTCCACTCCATCCCACTTGTTGCGCTGGCGTTGTTAATCCACAGCCTGCCTGTTGTCGCAGAACTGAAGTTTTTAATTGTGTGCTGCGGCACGTTGATCTGCTGTTTAGGCACGTATCAACTGGCCGTACGCAACACCTATATTGGACAAATCCTGAACGGGCGTCGATACCAGACAACGCCCTGGTCCAAACAGTCTGCGTAGTGCATAAAACCGAGGTTTTTTTGATCCACAGCATCCTCATAAAACCGCAAGAAAGGTGGGTTTATTAGCTGTCTCATGGCAGATACGGCGTATGTCCCGCTAAAAATAAGAAAATAATTGACAATAGATTCAATGGCTTACCCTTTATTAGGTGAATTTCAGGGCATATAAATTTTACCTATCACCTAGTACACTTAATAGTGTCAATATTTTTTGACACTTGCATGCTTCCGCCGCAACATGGAGGAATCCATGATGTTTAGGAAAAGTGGTATGAAAACAATAAATCGCTCCGCAGGTCGCACTATAAATACGCTCTTTACACCCACCGTGCTCGCTTTGGCGACCGGGTTTGCGCTGCATGCAACTAGCGCCTCTGCAAAGCCTGGTGCGGCCAACGCCGCCGGCGTGGCTGCAGCCTCAAGTATCGAAGAGGTGATCGTGTATGCGCGCCGTCGCCAGGAATCACTACAGGATGTGCCCGTCGCACTCGATGTGCTGGGCAAGGAAGTGTTTTTTCAACGCGGCCTGTACCAGCTCAACGACGTTGTCGATCAAAGCGCCAGCGTGTTTCTCGAGCAGGGCTCCGTCCCTCAGGATTTGAACCTGAGTATTCGCGGCCTGACACCAACGCGAGGTCGCCCCAATATGGCGATCTTGCTGGACGGCATCGACATTACCACCGAGGCGATGATCACCTCGGGAGGATCATTGCTTGTTGATCCGGCACTATTTGATATCGAGCAGATCGAGGTCGTCAAAGGCCCCCAACATGCCCTGTATGGTCGATCGGCGTTTGCCGGTGCGATTAGCTACAAGACGCGATTACCGGGCGAAGAATTCAGCGCCGCCGTTGAAACTGATGTCGGCGACTACGGACAGCAAATGCTGCGCGGCCGTATATCAGGGCCTATTGCAGGAAATAAGCTGCGAGCAGGTTTGAGCGCTGCCACCTGGAGCCACGATGGTTTCTATGACAGCCCCACTACCGGGGATGACCTCGGCGATCGCAGCGGCAATAGCATAGCGGGTACTTTTGTTTGGGCACCCGACGACCGCTGGACGATCAGCGGCCGGGTATCGTATGAAGACTCCGAGTTCGGCATTCAACCGCAGGGACATCCGGCGCCGTCAGCGGTATTCCAAATGCCCCAAAGTGCTTTGGGCACTGTGGTTGACCCTTCGGTTACCACGGTTCTTGGCGTGCGCGGCACTGCCCCCAGCGGCGGGGATCTGCAAATAAGCAACAGTGATAATCCCCGCAACGGGCAGGACTACCCGGGCTCAGACCAACAAGTCCTGCGCGGTACGCTAAACATCACGCGAGAAATCGACGATGCGTTTGGACTTGGCCCTGCGCAGCTCATTGCGCTGACCCATTACGCGCAGTCGGACACTTTTCAGTTTCAAGACTTCAATGCCTTCGGGCGCGCAGATGATTTTCCCGCCTACGGCGAAATCTGGATCGACAATGAGACAGACCTGTTCAGTCAGGAGATCCGTCTGCAGTCTGCCGGTGATGGCCCTGTTACCTGGACGGTAGGCATGGAGTACTGGCAGGAAAACCGGGACGTTCTCAACGGCGGTATTACCTGTCTTTCCTACGCCCCGCCTTTTCTTCCTGCAGAGATTGCACCAACCTGCGGGCCCTTTGTCGCCGAAGTTGGCACTAACCTACCCCGTAATCCAGACCTGTGGACACGCGATATTGAACACTGGTCTGCCTTTGGCTTGATTGGATGGGAAATCAACGAACAGTGGGAGCTGACTTTTGAAGGACGGTATGTAAATGAGGAGCTAGACGTCAGCGGACCGGATCTGGATAACTCCATTATCGACCCGTTGAACATTTTTGGTGGTGGCGCATCGTTCTTCCCAGCGCCGGCGGGACAAGTGCGCGCTTCTCAGGATGACAGCTTTTTTGCACCCAAAGTTACCGTGCAATACAGGCCCAGCGACACCAGCATGACTTACTTCTCTGTGGCAGAGGGCATCAAGCCAGCGGGAATCAGCACCGTGAACGGCGGTGGCGGCACCTTCCAGCCGGAGCAGGGCCGGTTCGACCAGGAGCAGGTGATTGTTTATGAACTTGGTTGGAAAGCGGATTTTGTTGACCAACGGCTGCGTCTGAACGGGGCCCTGTTCTTTCAGGACTTCACCGACAAGCAGGTTACCAGTCAGGTGCCTGACGAGAATGGCTTCCTGGTCGCACGGGTGCTTAACGCCGACGCAGAGGTCTACGGTGCCGAGTTGGACGTAATCTGGTTTGCCACGGAGAAGCTTCGCCTTCAGGCGGGTTATACCTTCCTGGAATCGGAATTCACTGACTTTACACAGCTCACCAGCAGCGCAGGCGCCATCGCGTATACCGGCGGCTGCAATGTGGTCACCACCTCAGCTGGCCTCAATACCTGCGAGGTTGATTTCACCGGCAACGATCTGGAGCGTGTGCCACAGCATTCTTTTGTCGGCATCGCCAGCTACCGCAGCGGACTCACGGCAAACACAGATTGGTTTGTGGAATTGCAAAGCACCTTCCGAGACGAGCGCTTCTCCAATCAGGGCAATTTGCTGAAGTTTGACAGCTACTGGCTCACAGATCTGCGCCTGGGAGTGGCGGGACAGAACTGGGAGGTTATTGCCTATGCCGACAATCTGTTCGACGATGACACCGTGCGTAACGGCTTCAACACGGGCGGCTACATCCGCGACTTCTCACTGGCAGGCGCGACCTTTGTGCTACCGGACAGTGCGCAGTTCTACCTGCCTCCGCCCCGCATGATCGGTCTGCGTGCCTCGTATCAATTCGGGCAGTGAGCAGTTGAACGCCAGCACGCCGCTTGCGCCGATCTCACAGTCGGAAGCCTCGCCGCTTGCGCCTGTAGAGAGAGCAAAAGGTGAGGTCAAGGCATCGCCGCTGATCAACGCCATGGCCTTGCTGATGGTGTTGGCAGGCATTGCGCTTGCCAACACCATTATGGCTTTGCAGAACGCCTTGATCAGCCCACCTTCGCCCAGCTATACATCGGCATCTATGACGCTGGGGGCGCTGGGTCTGGCCCTGATCTGGAAGGGCTTGCGCGCCGGCGATACTCTCGGCAGCGTCATGGGCTATATGGGCGGCACGCTAATCTGGGTCGGCTTTTTCGAGTGGACCTGGTGGAACTGTTCCCACTGGCTAGGCATTCAGCCCTTAATGGTTGACGGGCAACCGGTGCTGCCACCATCGCTGCTTTTGGTGCAGGCAAGCAGCATGATCTTCCTGCCGTTGCTGCTGCTAACCGGCACCAACAAGGACACCCGCTGTCGCATGGTGCTGTGGTTTCGGCGGCGTCTGGGACTGCACATACCAAGAGAGGCCGGGCACAGTCATCACGCGGCGCGAGTCAGCGCGGCCGAAACCGTCTTTATTATCTGGTTCGTCTACCTGCTAAACATCACCTTGTACGATCCTCGTCTGCTGGGCCAGAGCATGATGGCGCACCATGTCGTATCCGCGCTGATAGGCGTTTGGGCCGTCTATTTGGTGGCCAAACTGCTGAAGGTTCCGCAGCCAGGTCCGGCGCTACGCTACGCCATTCCGACGGCGTATTTTTTGTCGATTCCTCTGGACTCCATGGCACTGGCAGGCTGGTTTCCGGCGATGTGGATTCAGCCCATGACCTACCCGGTTTTCGCCTGGGGGATGCTGGCTCTGTTCTGCGCGGGCGCGTTTACCCTGGCGCGAGCGCGGCATAGCTGAGTGGCTATTGATACGGTTATTTATTGGGTGAAGTCTGACTGGCCTGAGCAGCCCTGCCCTGCCTGCGCGGCCCGGCCTGCGCGGCCCGGCCTACGCGGCCCGGCCCAACCCGGATAAAACAAGATAAACGGACTGGATACTGATGAGCTTTTTTAGACTTCTCTTGCTGGGGCTAAGTGCCTCGGCCCTGCTATCGGCGGCGCTGTTATGGACGCCTGACCGCTCCAGAGACGAGTTGGAGTCGCAGTATCTGCGCGCAGAAGAAGACATGGTCACGGTTTTGGATACTCGGCTGCACGTCCGCGACAGCGGCTTATCAAACGGACCAGCCGTTTTGTTGCTACACGGCCTGGGAGCGAGCCTGCACACCTGGGAGCCCTGGGCTGAAGCCCTGGAAAAAACCCACCGCGTTATCCGCTTTGATATGCCTGGAGCGGGTTTATCACCAGCGGACGCCCGCAACGACTACAGCGACCAGCGGCTTATCGCACTGATCAACGCTTTGTTAGACGATCGCGACGTAGCGCAGATAGACCTGGTGGGACACTCGATGGGCGGGCGGATTGCCTGGCGCTTTGCCGCTGCCAACCCCGAGCGGGTGCGGCGGCTTGTGCTGATTGCACCAGATGGATTTGCCAGCCCTGGCTTTGAATATGAAACCGCACCCGAAGTACCCGCCATCATGGAGTCCATGCGTTATTTCCTGCCCAAATTTGCTTTGCGAGCCAATGTCGAGGCCAGCTATGGCGACCCTGCGCGACTTCAGCAATCCGTTATGGACCGTTACTACGACCTGATACTCGCACCGGGTAATCGCGCTGCGTTATTGGAACGCACTCGCCAAACCTGGCTGCTGCCACCCAAACCGATACTTACCACGATCGACACACCGACCCTGTTAGTCTGGGGCGAACGAGACATTATGATCCCGGTGAGCAATGCCGAAGACTATCTGCACTACCTGCCCAATGCACAGCTCGCCAGTTTCACCGATCTGGGCCACGTACCCCACGAGGAAGCCCCGCTGCGCACCCTGCCTGTTGTCGTGGAGTTTTTGGAACAGCCTTGAGCAGCAACTCTCTCCCTACAGGCCCGGTAGACGGCTCAGGACAGACGTCAGACCATCGTCTAGACTTGAGTCCAGGACGATAGCCCTCATCTGCTCATGGGAGCGACGCTATGCGAAACAACGTTTACTCGAAAACCGCTACGATTTCTCAAACCTCCGCACCGGCATGGGCTCTGACCTGCGCGCTGCTACTAGCCGTTGTTACCACAAACCCCGTCAGAGCCGACCATGACGCGGAAACCTGGTATGTAGAAGAGTACGCCGTACTCTGGGCAGAACGCCCAGGCGAAAATATCGATAAGCTGCTAAGCCACTACGCCGAGATGGTGTCCACCCACAACTCTGATGGCAGTATTGACATCGAACCTCGCGAAGCCTGGCTGAAAGAGCCTATGGAAGGCTGGCTGGAAGAAGGCTGGCTAACGGCTACGCTACAGACCGTAAAAACTGATCAGCTCAATGAGGGTACGGCGACGTTCAAGGCGAAATGGCTGGACGCCTACGCGGATGGCAGCGAGGAATACTCCTGTGGTTGGTATCTGGCTAATCATATAAACGGGAGCTGGCAGTTTACGGGCTATACGGATATCGATTGCGAAGCACATAAGCTATAAAGCGCAAACAGGACAGCAGGAGGCCAAACCGGCCGTGGCAAAAAAGACAGATAAAGAACTGGGAATGGATCGCGGCATTACCCGCCGCGACCTGATACACGATGCGGCTATTGCAGCCATGGGGCTGAGCCTGCCGCTCGGCGGATTTGCAGATACTGCGCCCAAAGGCACTGATCCCGGCATCTATCCGCCCACGCGCACCGGCCTGCGTGGATCCCATCCGGGTTCTTATGAAGCTGCGCACAAGTACGCCCGCGACGGGCAGCCACTGCCCGCTGCTAAACCCATCGACGAACACTACGACCTGGTTATCGTCGGCGCCGGCATCTCCGGCCTCACCGCGGCGCAGTTCTACCAAAAGAAATACGGTAAAGACGCGCGCATCCTGTTGCTGGAAAACCACGACGACTTCGGTGGCCACGCGCGACGCAATGAGTTCCACCAAAGCGGCAACATGCGCCTGGCCCTGGGTGGCACCCACAACCTGGAATACTGGAATTTCAGCGACACCGTGAATGACTTCATGGATGAACTGGGCGTAGACGTAAAGCGCATGCGCAGCACCCAGGAGTTCAACTACGGCCAGAACGGAAAGAAGGGCAGCGCGATATGGTTTGATGAAGCCACTTACGGTGAAGACAAACTGGTCACTGGCATCGATATGTCGCGGGTTTCCAGTGAGCAAATTGACCTGATCGACGAGTTTCCCATCAGCAAAGCCGCCCGCGCGCAGCTTAAACGCTTCTACGCCATGCGCAGTAACGTAGTGGCCGACATGAGCAAGTCAGACGCCGAAGAGTATATGTGGTCAACCACTTACTTCGACTTCCTCCGAACCCATGGTGGGCTAGGCGAAGAAGCGCTGCAGTTGTTTGCAAAATCCACCCACGGCAGTTGGGGCACAGATACCCGCAACCTGGCCGTGGCGGAAGCCCTTGAGACGGGCCTGCCTGGATTACATCTGCTGGGCAAAGACGTTACCGCTGAAGGCTGGGACTACCCGGCAGTGCATTTCCCGGACGGCAACGCCAGCATCGCCAGGCTGCAGGTTCACGCGCTGATACCAGAAGTCGCTCCAGGCACGACGGCGCGCAACGTAGCGGTAAAAACCTTTGACTACAGCCAGCTAGACCGGTCTGACGCCAAGGTCAGATTGCGACTGAACTCCACCGTCATGAAGACAGAAAACACAGCCGATGGCGTTGCGGTCAATTACATCAACGGCGGAGAGCATGTGCAGGTGACGGCGAAGCACTGCGTGCTGGCCTGCTACCACTGCATTATTCCCCACCTTTGCCCTGACATGCCGGCGGCCCAGCGCGAAGCACAGAGTTACCAGGTGAAAATACCGCTGGTACTGATCAATGTGCTGCTGCGCTCCAGTGACGCTTTGGACAAGTTAGGCATTGCTGGCGTGGACTGTCCCGGCCGGATGTTTGCCAGCGTATTTATGTTCAAGGGTTTTGACGTCGCGGGCTATGAACACCGCTTCGCTGACACAGGCGCCGTACCGCTGACCTTCTGGGGCATGATTTCACCCCCGGCGGAGCTCACAGACGTCAAAGCCCAGAACCGCGCTTCGCGCATGAAGATGCTGCAAATGAGCTTTGAAGACTACGAGCGGGAAGTGCGCACGGTACTAGACGGGATGCTGGGCCCTGTCGGTTTTGATGTAGAGCGCGAGGTGCTGGCTATCACGGTAAACCGCTGGCCCCATGGTTACTCTCATGAGTATCTGGCTCTGCACGACGAAGACTGGGCACCGGGCCAAGCGCCGCATGAAATCGCCAGCAAGCCTTTCGGCAATATCACCATCGCCAACTCTGACGCGGGTGCCTATGCCTATACCCATGGCGCTATCGATGAGGCCTACCGGGCCGTTCAGGAGCTCGGTTAAGTAGTCACGCCATGGCCGACGCACGGACTTCAGCCCATGCCCACACGTCAGCCGATGTTCTCGTCATAGGCGCGGGCGTTGCCGGTATCGCTGCCGCCAAAAAATTATCGCAACAGGGATTATCCGTGTTGGTTATTGAGGCCCAAAGCGACATCGGTGGCCGCACGCGGGTCACCCATGCTCTGGGTCACCCGCTAGACCTGGGCGCTAGCTGGCTTCACGGTATCGGCGACCACCCGCTATATCGCCAGGCTCGGAAAACCGGCATGGCTCATATGGTGACCGACTATGACAGCCTGATCTTGTTTCAGCAGAATGGGGAAATCGAGCCCACCTCGCTGAAGCACATAGACAAGTTTGAACGTGTGCTAGAGAAGCTGGGCCGCGACGCCAAGCGCAAAGAATCCATAGCGGACCGCCTGCCCACGCTACACAGTAAGTGGAATGAACGAATTCCGGAAGCGCTGCAGCGTTTCTTGATCGCGACCGTGCTTGAAGAAGAATTTGCCGCCGATATCGAACAGCTCGCCGCGAAGGCGCTGGAAGAAGGTCGCGATATGCGCGGGGCAGATGCGATTCTACGCGATGCCTATATCGGCTTGTTGGCACCCATGGCCGCAGAGCTAGATGTTCGCCTTGAGACAGTAGTCTCTGAGATAGCGGTTCAAGACGACCGTGTAACAGTAGCCACAAGCAATGGCCGCTTTCGTGCCGATCAGGTCGTGCTCACCGCACCGCTAGGGGTGCTAAAGCACAACAGCATCCGTATCACACCGCCGCTTAGCGCGACCCATCAAGACGCGATAGACAGCCTGGGGATGGGCCTCACCAATAAACTTTACCTGCGCTTTCCGCGGGTATTCTGGGATCCCAGCATTCAGGTGATGGGCTATCAAAGTGCGCAGCCCGGGCGTTGGTTATCCTGGTATGACTACGCCACCGTGTCTGACCAACCGATACTGCTGGGCTTTTGCGCCGCAGCGGCGGCGGCCGAGGTAGAGGCACTGGATGACCACAGCACGGTCGCAGAGGCCATGGCAGTGCTTCGCACGATCTACGGTCAGGACATTCCCGATCCAGAGGCTTTTGTCGTCACACGGTGGGGACAGGATCCCTTCAGCCTGGGCTCCTACTCCTATCTAAAGGTCGGTGCGCGCTCGTCACAGCGCGACGATCTTGCCAAGCCCTTTAAGGACCGGTTATTGATTGCCGGTGAGGCGACGGATAGACGCTACCCTTCGACTACCCATGGTGCCTGGCGCGCAGGCCGCAAGGCTGCAAAGTCAGTGCTTAAATTAAGAGAATTACCACCGAGGCGTTAAGGCACGATATCGCTTGTCGCTTCCTCGCGCAGTCGCTCTCGCACGTCCATTAGTACCTGGCCATAGGTGTTCTCGCCGCGGCGGTCGCGCCCGCAGCCCCAGAAGTAATCATAGGCGTTGCGCTCTACCAGTCTGGCATCGCCGGTCTCCAATAAGCGCTCGGCGACCTCCGCATGGGTGCGACATTTAATGTACACGGCGCGTGTCATAACGACGCGCCGTACCTGTTTCCAGTCCGCCCGCACGCGACGTCGGCGGGACCGACCGCGACGCGATGCCTGTCGCGGGTGCACGGCACTGCGCACGAATTCACGATCTGACTCTTCGTCAAATTTCATCGCCTGAAAATAATGCTCAACGGATGGCCAATCGGCATCGTCGAGAAAGAACCCGTGCCGTGAGTAACTGGACAGCGACTCATTGACGTCGCTGCGCGACAGGTAAATCGCGTTGCGGTCATCTATCGATAAATCCATGAATCTGTTTTCTCTTCACTCTATCAACAGCATTGTGCGGCAGATGTCTGCCGCGAGCCAGCGACTGAAACGGGAGCGCAGCCGCCAGCACTTGAACTGATTGATGAGCTTAAGACAGTTGCCTGGTGATAGCTTGAGGATTTGCCTTACTGGGGACGAGTGCCGCTGTCTTTAGAGAGATCAACCGGAACAGAGCTGGCTAAGCTAAGATCCTCGTCGGCAGCGTCTGTTTCCAGCGCGCTATCTGCCACACGCTGCGGATAGAGATCGAGAAACGCTTCAGCCAGTGCAGCGGGACTGCCAATATTATCGGCCAGACGCAAGGTCGCCACGGCATTCGGCATCGCGGGGGCGGTGGCTGTTTCAGTGTCCTGAGCCCAGATCGGGCAACCGATGCCGTGCAAGGCCTGCGCACCCAGCAGGCCATCGCTGTTGTCGCCGCTAAACATGATGGTGCCGCTCAATCGCGGCTTCAGTCCCGCCATACTCATCATTAACTGATCGATATGCGGATCGTGACGTCCACCCCAGGCATCGCGCAAGCTGAATACTTCACCCTGATGTCCGAACTGCAGGCGGCAGTTGGCGGGCACCACCAAAAGCTGGCAGGGATTGAACCAGTGACGACCCACCGCCAGGGTGCAGCGCAGATTGCGATTGGCTTTGCTCAGCCTGTTACGCAACCTTAGTTGATCTTCGGCGTCGACATGCTGCGCGTAAATGAAGCTGATAGGTGGCATCCATGTTAACGCCTCCAGAAACTCACGCACGGCTGATTCCATGCCAGTAGAGCCTGCGAGCAGCCATACCCCGTCAACAGCGGCAAAGTGGTCCGGTGTTGAATCGCTAGCCCGGGGACGGCCCTGCCAGGCATCCGCCATCCAGCGATTTAAGGTGGCAATTATACGCTCCGACCAATCTCGATAAGCCGACGCATCTTCCACGTTCGGTCGATTGCTGAGCGCAATCACCGGCGCATCAAGTTCGGCAACGGCCTCCGCGACAGCATCCGTGTCCTCGCAATCCACCACCCAAAGATCAACTAACGGCTTTCTACCAGACAGCAGCATTTCTGGTGAAATCCGGGCGATGCGATAACCGGCCTGGCGCACTCTCGCGGCGAGCACGGAGAAACTCGCGTCACACACGACGCCAATAAATGGCTGGGGGTTATTCAAGTCATCCAACATAGGCCATCGATACTTTCATGTGGCCGATGAGTCGCAAAGCAAAAACAGTAGTTGGAGCTATGTTTTGTGATTACGGTCTTAAAAATGCTTTAGCGAGGATCAGCTGGCAAACGCAAACATCCGCAAAAGCGTTTAACCTAGTAGCCCCACGGCGTACAAAGCACTCTGTTTTTACTATGGCGTTCTGATACGTGTGTGATGGTGCCAACCTCTGGAACCAGGAAACAACGCTGTACTTTATTCTCGGCGGCTTTCTATCGCTGACCGCTTAGCGCATTCGTGATGCTATCTGATGGCCCGTTGGATGAAGCGGGCGTTGACGCAACGCCGCCGCCCGCAGCGCGGTAACGAAGTCGTTAAACGTGGCGCGCCAGCGCCGCGGCCACCAGCGGATCTGCGGAAAGTCGCGGCGCGCACATTTCACTGGTGAATAGTAAATATCTTTATCATTGATTTCATTTATGGAGGCGTAGCTACTATTCTTGCGGCCACAGATCGGGAACTCCCGCAAAATTTCACCAATAAACAGGTACTACACCATGCCTAGCTATCAGGAACTCGTCGACAAGTATGCTGCGGTTCGCAGCGCCCAGGGATCGACCTGGAATGCTATTAACCCCGAATACGCTGCGCGTATGGAGCTGCAAAACCGATTTAAGACGGGTCTGGATATCGCCCGCTACACCGCCGGCATCATGCGTCAGGACATGAACGAGTATGACGCTGACAGCAGCCAGTACACGCAATCGCTGGGCTGCTGGCACGGCTTTATCGGCCAGCAAAAACTGATCGCGATCAAGAAGCACCACGGCAGCACCAACAAACGCTATCTCTACCTGTCCGGCTGGATGATCGCAGCGCTGCGCAGCGAATTCGGCCCGCTGCCCGATCAGTCTATGCACGAAAAAACCTCTGTATCCGCGCTTATTGAAGAGCTCTACACCTTCCTGCGACAGGCTGACGCGCGTGAACTGAACCATCTGTTCCGCGAGTTGGATGCAGCACGCGAAGCCGGCGACCAGGTTGCCGAGCAGGCTGCGATGAATGCGATCAACAACCATGAAACCCACGTGGTGCCTATTATTGCTGATATCGACGCGGGCTTCGGTAACGAGGAAGCCACCTACTTGCTGGCCAAGCAGATGATCGAAGCGGGCGCAGCAGCCATCCAGATCGAAAATCAGGTATCGGACGCCAAGCAGTGCGGCCACCAGGACGGCAAAGTGACCGTCCCCCACGAAGACTTCCTGTCCAAGATCAACGCTATACGCTATGCGTTTCTGGAACTGGGCGTTGACGACGGTGTAATCGTCGCGCGCACCGATTCACTGGGCGCAGGCCTGACCCAGAAGATTCCGGTATCCACCGACGCCGGCGACCTGGCGCACAAGTACAACGCTTTCCTGGAAACGGAAGAAGTTAACGGTGCCGAAGACGTTAACGAAGGCGACGTGATTATCAAGCAGGACGGCAAACTGGTTCGCCCGGTGCGCCTGCCCAACGGCTTATACCGCTTCAAAGCGGGCACTGGCGAAGACCGCTGCGTACTGGACTGCGTGACCAGCCTGCAAAACGGCGCTGACCTGCTGTGGATTGAAACTGAAAAACCGCACGTCGGCCAGATTGGCGCGATGGTTGATCGCATCCGCGAAACCATCCCCAATGCCAAGCTGGTTTACAACAACAGCCCCTCCTTCAACTGGACGCTGAACTTCCGCCAGCAGGTATTTGATGCCTGGGCCGAAGAAGGCCGTGACCTGTCTGCCTACGATCGCGACAATCTGATGAGCGTCGAGTACGACGACACCGAGCTCAGCGCCGAAGCGGACAAGCGGATTCAGTCTTTCCAGGCGGATGGCTCACGCGAAGCCGGCATCTTCCATCACTTGATCACTCTACCGACTTACCACACGGCAGCGCTGTCCACGGACAATCTGGCCAAAGGCTACTTCGGCGAGGAAGGCATGCTGGCCTACGTCAAAGGCGTGCAGCGCCAGGAAATCCGTCAGGGTATCGCCTGCGTCAAGCACCAGGACATGGCGGGCTCCAACATCGGCGACGATCACAAAGAGTACTTCTCTGGCGATCAGGCGCTGAAAGCTTCTGGTAAAGACAACACCATGAACCAATTTGGCTGAGGCCAACCGCGTTCTTGCCTCCCCCACGAGGCATCTTGTGTAAGGGACCGTTCGCGGTCCCTTTTTTTTACCTAAAAATCGACGCAGCGCAGGAGATTCCCGACCCTGTCACAGAGTCGACACCGGTTTGACGGTATACTGGCCCCGTTCAAATACAGCGGCAGAGCGCGGAGCGGTAAAAAACATGAGCGACAAGATACAGGTAGTTGCGCCATTGGTAGTGCTTCACGGCGACGAAATGGCTCAGGTGGCCTTCGAGCGCATACTCGAGATGTTTGTGAAGCAGCGGCTGGAGATACCGCTGGTAGAAATTGACCTGTCCGCTGAGAGCCGATTGGTAACCAACGGCGCTGTTATCAAAGATGCCATCGACGCCCTGAAACAGTATGGCGTGGGTGTGAAGAATGCCGGCATGACTGTGAATCGCAAGCAGTTGGACGAAATGCTGGCGAAATATCCGGATGTGGAAGAAGCCGGGCTCGACAAGCTGGCCACCAAGTCGCCCAATGGCGCCATTCGTAAGGGCATCGGCGGCAATATTACCCGGGAAGATATCCAGTTTCGCAATATCAAAAATACGCCGCCCAACTGGATTGGCCGCGATATTGTGGTCGACACTATGGACTCCGGCGGTATCAAGGACAGCTACAGCACCCTGTCAAAGGACACCGGCATTGCCAAGCTGATGTTTGTCGGCGCCAGCGGCGAACCTCAGGAATTGCACCGTCGCCGCCTGAACCGGGGCGACCCCTTTATGCTGATGACCAACAGCCACGCCGAGCTGACCGCCTGGGCACGGCAGTTTTTCCAGCGGGGTCTGGATGAAAAGCGCGACGTCTACCTTGGCCTGAAGGACACGGTGATACCCGGGTACGACGGCGTCATGAAAAATGCAATTGAAGACGTCTTCAAAAGCGAGTTTGCCCAAGCTTACGACGCCGCAGGACTGGCCTATCACTACGAGCTGATCGATGCCCAGGCGGCGCGCATTATCGCCAACCCGCCGGAGCGCGCGCTGTGGGGCATCCCCGATAACAACACCGGCAGACGTATGGTCAAGCTAGTAGATGTCCTGCGCCGCTTCGGCATTCCGGACCGCAAGTTTCACGTATCGATCTCGCGCATGAGTGCGGGCGGCGGCGACCAGTACGGCAGCTTCAACATGCCCGCGCCAGAAGATGGCATTATCAAGCTGGTGATGGATGGCGAGGAGCAGAGCGCCAGGGACGTAAAAGCTCAGGACGCTATCCTTTTTATGTCCAACGATCGCAACGCGATTCGCGACTGGGTACTGCAGGTATTCCGCGACGCCTCTTTAAAAGATAAAGAAGTGTACTTCGGCCTCAAGCGCGAATACTTCCCCTACGATGACGTCTTCTCCACGGTGATTAATGAGGTGAGAAATAAACTAGTGGCAGATGAGGTCGAGCCGCCCTCCTTCATGATCATGCGCCCGTCCAGCCAGCTCAAAAAGATGATCTCCGATCCGCCGCGCAACGCGCTCTATCCCGCGCAAAACCTCGACGGCGATATCTTCTCCGATATCGCCGCGGCACTGGGGGGCAGCCTGGCAACGGCGAGCTCCATTATCGAGAGTAAAGACGGCACCATGCTGTACGAGGCGCCCCATGGCACTGCCCACGACCTTTACCTGAAATATCAGGAGACCAACGGCGAGGTGGCGATCTTCAACTCTTCCGCACTGATTTATGCCCTGGCAAACGCGCTGGAGACGCTGGCCAAGCGGGAGGACAACAGCGCGCTGCTGGATTATTCCGCAGCACTGAAGACCGCCCTGATCGATACCGTTGATCAGGGCACGATAACCGGCGATATCAAGGGCAAGACTACCCAGCCCGATAAAGAAACCGTGGTGGACATGCAGGGCTTTCTCGACACGATCGAGAAAAACCTGCCGGGTTAATGATGCGGCACTGCGTTGCATTCCTGATTCTTGCGGTGCTAAGTAGCATCACCACCGCCGCCGAAAACCCAAGCGCTACGGCCGAGCCCGACTTTGCTGCCTGCCTGATAAGCCTGCAAGAACAAGCCGCAACACGCGGCCTGAGCCCCAGAGTGATCAATGAACTGATTCCGGGCCTGCAGCCCCAGCGCCGTGTGGTTGAACTGGACCGGTCGCAACCCGAATTTGTGCAAACCTTTGGGCGTTACCTGTCCGCCAGAGTCACCGAACAGCGAGTGCAGAAAGGCCGCGCGCTCTATGCCGAACATCGCGATTTCCTCAATGGGCTAACCCGCCAGTACGGCATACCCGGACAGTATCTGGTGGCGTTCTGGGGGCTGGAGACCAACTTTGGTAGCTATCTCGGTAAAGTGCCTACCCTGGACGCATTGGCAACCCTGGCTTGCGACACTCGACGCAGCGCATTTTTCACCGAAGAGTTTCTCACCGCCTTGACCCTGGTCGAGCGCGACGGACTGCAGCCACAGTGGATGCAAGGCTCCTGGGCCGGCGCTATGGGACATACACAGTTTATGCCGTCAACCTACGCGCGCGCCGCCAGAGACGGTGACGGCGACGGTCGCATTGATTTATGGGGAAGCTATAAAGATGCGCTGGCGTCCGGTGCCGCGTACCTGAACCAGTTAGGCTGGGAGCGCGGCGTACGCTGGGGGCGCGAGGTCAAACTGCCCGAGGGATTCGATTTTGGACAGACCGGCCTGGACATAAAAATGCCGCTAACGCAGTGGGCAGAATTGCAACTGCGTCGCGCCAGCGGCGCAGCTTTGCCCCGCGCCGAACTGGACGCGGCGGCTCTGGTACCCGCCGGGCACACAGGCCCCGCGTTTCTGGTGTACGACAATTTCAATGTCATTATGGGATGGAACCGCTCGGAGTTTTATGCACTGTCGGTAGGACATCTTGCCGATCGAATTGCCGGAGCCGGCGCGCTGCGCCAACCAGTACCTGAGCAAACCGCCCTGACCCGCGCGGAGCTGCTCACGGTACAGCAACGCCTCAATGCATTAGGCGATGCAAATCTCGATGCAGACGGCATCATGGGGCCCGCCACCCGCCGCGCGATCAGCCAGTTTCAGCAGCAGGCGGGGCTTGTCGCCGATGGCTTCCCCGACGCCGAAACACGCGCCGCGCTAGCAACCCAAGCGCAAGCTCTCTAGCGGAAATGGATGCATGGCTCACACAGTATGGCGTAGCGCTCGGGGTCGGCGGCTTGATCCTGTTTATGATCTTTATCGTTTGGGATCTCGCCAAGCGCAGTGACGCCGGGAAGTTTGGCACGCTGATTCTATATATTGGCCTGGCGCTGGGCATCTTTGGATTTCTGATCAAATTCATTATCAGCTATCTGCTAAAGCAGTCCGGGGTCTAGGTCGCCAGTCGCACCTCAGCAGCAAGCCTATTGTTAGTCCAGATCTGCTACCACAGCGGCCGCAGCGGCAAGCGCTTTTTCGCGCGCCATCTGCGCCGTCGACGCTCTGGCCAGAGCCACCCCCATGCGCCGCTTACCCGACACTTCGGGTTTACCAAATAAACGTAGGTCCGTATCGCTTTCGGCCAGTGCGGCATCCAGATTGCTAAAGCGCAGCGACTTCGATTCACCCTCTATCAGAATCACCGCCGATGCCGAGGGTCCATGCTGACGGATGCTGGGAACCGGTAACCCCAGAATTGCGCGAGCGTGCAGCGCGAACTCGGAAAGGTCCTGTGAAATCAACGTCACCATGCCAGTGTCGTGTGGTCGCGGCGACACTTCGCTGAAGAATACGTCGTGGCCTCGAATGAACAATTCAACGCCGAACAAACCGAAGCCACCCAGGGCTTCTGTCACTTTCTCGGCAACCTCTCGGGCGCGTAGCATGGCCTCACTGGACATCGCCTGGGGTTGCCAGGACTCCTGATAATCGCCGTCCACCTGCCGATGACCGATGGGTTCACAGAAGCTGGTGCCATCGCGGTGCCGAACCGTGAGTAAGGTGATCTCGTAGTCGAACTCGATAAAACCTTCAACAATGACACGACCCCCTCCGGCGCGTCCGCCGTCCTGAGAGTACTGCCATGCCGCATCGATTTGGTCGTCTTTGCGCACGGTGCTTTGGCCCTTGCCTGACGAGCTCATCACCGGCTTGATAACGCAGGGCAAACCGATTTCGGCCACAGCGGCGTCAAATTCTTCTCGCGTATCTGCGAACCGAAAAGGCGATGTGGGCAGTGACAGTTCGTCCGCGGCGAGGCGTCGAATACCCTCGCGGTCCATGGTTAATGAAGCGGCGCGGGCGGAGGGCACGACGTTAAAACCCTCAGACTCCAGCTCCAGCAGCACCGAGGTTGCGATCGCCTCGATCTCAGGAATGATGTAATGCGGTTGTTCCAGTTCGATGACGCGGCGAAGCTCGTCGCCATCCAGCATGGAAAAGACATGTGAACGATCTGCCACTTGCATTGCCGGGGCATCAGCGTAGCGGTCACAGGCAATCACCTCCACGCCAAGGCGCTGCAGCTCAATCACCACCTCTTTGCCTAATTCACCCGAGCCTAACATCAGGGCCCGCGTTGCCGAGCTGCTAAAAGAGGTGCCAATGGTGGTCATTTTTATCTCCTGATGGCTTTCTATAAAACCGCTGAGGGCTCTTTATAAACCCGCTGAGGGCTTTCTATAAAACCGCTGAGGGCTTTCTATAAGCCCGCTGAGGGCTTTCTATAAAACCGCTGAGGGCTCTTTATAAAACCGCTGAGGGCTTTCTATAAAACCGCTGAAGGCTCTCTACATAGTCGCCAAGGGCTCTTTATCCAGCCGCTGATGGCTTTCTATAAAACCGCTGAGGGCTCTCTATAGGCCCGCTGAGGGCTCTCTATAAAACCGCTGAGGGCTCCTCTTTACATAACCGCTGAAGGCTCTCTAAATAACCGCTGAAGGCTCTTCATCGCAGATCAATGGAGTCGCATGATAAACAGCAGACGGCGACTTGTCGCACAGATTGTTGCGGTTGCTGGCCCCGAGTGGAGTCGATAGCATCACCTCTCAAACAAGGAGATAGTCATGCGACGCCTCGCTCTATTTACCAGCCTGTTTTGGGTACTGTTGGCAGCACCAACGCAGATTCTTGCCGACGGGGCGCTACCTGAAGAGGTCATCGTCAGCGCTGAAGCCTTGCGCGATGCCGCCAGAGATGACCGCCTCGCGTACCAACTGGTCGAGTCCTTGACCACCGAGGTTGGCCCCCGGCTGGCGGGCACTGATGCTGAAGCCAGGGCACGGCAGTGGGCGGTGCAGCGCTTAACGCAGCTAGGCTTTTCCAACGTCCGCATAGAGCCCTTTAGGGTGCCGGTTTGGACAAGGGGTATCGAACGCGCTGAAGTCGTTAGCCCCTTTCCCCAGTCTCTGGCCATAACGACCCTGGGTGGTAGTTCGAGCACCGGTAGGCGCGGCGTGACAGGTCAGGTGGTTAGAGTGACGTCGCTGGATGCGCTGCGCGCAATGGACGATAAAGCACTCAAGGGCCGTGTCGTTTTTGTCGATGAGCCTATGACGCGGACCCGGGACGGCAGCGGCTACGGCCTTGCGGTCGCCAAACGAAGAGCCACTGCCTATGAAGCGGAACGACTGGGTGCGGTCGCTGCATTGATTCGCTCTGTGGGCACCTCAAGCCATCGTTTTCCACATGCCGGTCAGATGCGCAGAGCCACTGAAAGCGGTCCTGCCGGCGTCCCGACGGCTGCGCTGGCCGCGCCGGATGCAGACCAGTTACAACGCGCTCTGCAGCGAGCCGACGGCGGCGTGGAACTTAAGCTGGTGCTGACCCCGCAGACTGAGCCGGCTGGAGAATCCGGCAACGTGATAGCCGAAATCCCCGGCAGCAGCGCAGCGGATGAAATCGTCCTGGTCGGTGCGCACCTGGATTCCTGGGATCTCGGCACCGGCGCAGTCGATGACGGCGCAGGCGTGGGCATCGTGGTCGCTGCTGCGCAGCGCGTGCTCGCGACTGGCACGTCGCCTCGCCGCACTATTCGCGTAGTATTATTTGGCGCGGAGGAAGTGGGCCTGATAGGCGCGAAAGCCTACGCAAAGGCACATGCTGAAGAGCTGGACAAGCATATAGTAGCCGCCGAATCCGACTTTGGTGCGGACACAATATGGCGCTTTGACACACGCTTTGACGAATCCAAAGCAGATCTGGGTATCGCACTGGCAGCCCTGTTGCGGCCTCTGGGCATTGCCCCGAGTAGACAGCAGGCCCGCGGTGGTCCCGATTTAAAATACCTTCGCGAGGCAGGGGTTCCCGTTGTGCAGCTCTACCAGAACGGCTGGGACTATTTTGACTTGCACCACACGCCGGATGACACCTTTGACAAGATTGATGCTGACGACTTGGCTCAGAACGTAGCAGCATATACGGCATTTCTTTATACCGTCGCCAATATGCCGGGGCACTTCCGCACCGACTCCAGTCTAAGCCCTTGAAATTCATCGCTTTGACCCGAACTTATCAGGTATAGATCAATCTATACTGGCATGCGAGCGATGCCCGCGCTGTGATGCCGCAGTCATAACAAAGCGCAGCACCATGCAGGTCGGTAGAGAATTAATCAGGGCGCCGTGAGAGTATGGCCAGCCCATCTGATAGACCCAGTTAATTAAGGAGCACCCCAGTGACCCACCGGGAACATATTGTCGCCCTGGAGCAATGGCTTTCTCAACAGATTATCGGTCAGGCCGCGTTGGTAAAAAAACTGCTGATTGCACTGCTGGCAGACGGTCATTTACTGGTCGAGGGCGCGCCCGGCCTGGCCAAGACGCGCGCTATTAAATCACTGGCGGACGGCATCGAAGGCAGCTTCCATCGCGTGCAGTTCACCCCGGACCTGCTACCCGGCGACGTGACCGGTACGGAAATTTACCGACCTCAAGAGGGTGCCTTTCACTTCCAGCGTGGCCCTGTTTTCAATAACCTAATACTGGCGGATGAGATCAACCGCGCCCCGGCCAAAGTCCAGTCTGCGTTACTGGAGGCTATGGCAGAGCGCCAGGTGAGTGTAGGCAGTGAAACCTATCCCTTACCTGCACTGTTTCTGGTTATGGCAACGCAAAACCCTATCGAGCAGGAGGGTACCTATCCACTGCCCGAGGCACAGCTCGACCGCTTTCTGCTGCACGTTTTCGTGGATTACCCCGACCGCGAAGCTGAAGCCGCGATTTTGCGACTCACGCGCAGTGAAGCCAGCAGTAGTACCGAAAGCCAGCCCCCGCAATTACCGCAGGATGCCGTTTTTTCAGCGCGCGAAGCGGTACTCAATATGCATATGGCCGAGTCGGTCGAGCAGTATATTGTCGAGCTGATTATCGCGACCCGTAATCCGGCAGCGGTGTCACCAGAGTTAGCAGAATGGCTTGACTACGGCGGCAGCCCGCGCGCGACCATCGCACTGGACCGCTGTGCACGTGCCCACGCCTGGCTGCGCGGCAGCGACTTCGTGACCCCCGATGATGTGCAGGCGGTGGTGCATGATGTACTGCGCCATCGGTTGATCTTAAGCTTTGAAGCTGAGGCCAACGGCATCAGCGCGGATCGCGCCATAGACGAACTGGTCGCCCGGGTGCCCGCTGCCTGACATGACGCTCAGCGCTGACAAAGCACCGGCACAAGGTGCCTACTGTTCGCTAAAGGAGCTGATTGAGCAGCGCTACGCCGCTGCGCGGATTGACCTTGCACAGCGCAAGCGCGCACTGAGCCTGCTCAGTGGCCCTAACAAAACCAACTTCCGCGGCCGCGGTATCGATTTTGAAGAAGTACGCGCCTACCAGCCTGGCGATGATATTCGAACCATCGACTGGCGCATTACCGCGCGCACTGGCGAAGCCCATACAAAACTGTTCCGCGAGGAACGCGAACGCCAGGTGTTGATCTGTATCGACCAACGCAGCTCCATGTTTTTCGGCAGCCAACACTGCTGTAAGTCAGTGCTGGCAAGTCGCCTGGCTGCATTGCTGGCCTGGGCAGCACTGAATCGCGGTGACCGCATCGGCGGCCTGGTGTTTTCAGAAGCCGAACACGATGACATTCGCCCGCGCCGCAGTCGGCGCGCCGTACTGGCCTTGTTAAATAGCATTACCAGGATGAACGCAGAGCTACCGCTGCCCGCTGACACGGGCAGTGTGAGCTTCGCCGACACACTCACCGAGTTGAGACGGATCGCGCGACCCGGAAGCTCACTGTTCCTGATTAGTGATTTCCGGGGAGCGCTGGATGAGCAGGCGGCAGAGCAGTTGAGTCGACTGGGCAGGCATTTGGAAATTACTGCAATACATTGCTCGGACCCCTTGGAGAGACAGCTTCCGCAATCAGGCAGCTATTCGGTAACCAACGGTGACCAGCGCGCACGTTTGTATACCGGTGATCGCCGTCTTCGGGAAACCTTTGAGCAGCGCTATCAGGATCAGCTAAGTGCCTTGCAGCAAGCTTTGGGCAAAGTCGGCATACCCATGATCCAGGCGAGCACCGACGCTTCACCGCTAGCACAGCTGCAAGCCTACTACGGCGGCGGTGCGCACGCTGCTCCATTGATATCTGGCACAGGCATCGCAAAACGATGACGCAGGGGCCGGTACCCACTCAGGATCCACTCGCGCAGCTGCGCGATATCCACCTACCTACGGAGGTCAGCGCCTGGCCTCCTGCGCCGAGCTGGTGGTTACTTGCTTTGGTCGTGCTCCTCGTAATCGGTTCTGCAAGCCTATGGTGGTGGCGGCGCCATCGCGCCAATGCGTGGCGACGGGAAGCGCTCAGTGCGTTGCAGGCAACACAGCTTCGTTGGCAGAACGGTGGCGACGCGGCCGCTTGCCTGCAGGCCATGAACGCACTGATGAAACGCGTGGCGCTGCGCCAGTTTCCTAACTACGCCGTTGCCGAACTATCCGGTGACGCCTGGGACGCGTTTCTCGATCGGCAATGGCGCAAGCCTCCCGAGGAGGGTTTTACTGCACTGGGTGTCGCAAGCCTGTCATATCAGCCGGCGCCAGCCGGCGATGCTGTGGACAACTACATCAGCCTTGCCAGACGTTGGCTTTGCCAGCTAGAGGCAAAGCCATGCTAGAACTGCATTGGCCCTGGGCATTTTATCTAGTGCCATTACCGCTGCTCGTCTGGTGGCTGTGGCCTGGCGCCGGCACGGAAGATGCGGCACTGCGCGCGCCATTTTTCGAGCAGTGGCAGGCCTTGCAGGGACAGGGCAGCAGCTCGCGTAAAGGCGGCTGGTTTGCCACCCTTTTACTGGTGTGTATTTGGATGTCGCTGCTAGTCGCAGTAGCAAGACCCACCTGGGTTGGGGAAGCCGTCACGCTGCCCGCCAGCGGCCGTGACCTATTGCTGGCGGTTGACCTGTCCGGTTCAATGCAGGTAGAGGACATGCAGCTTGGCCAACAAACGGTGACCCGCATTGCCGCGGTGAAACAGGTTGTGGGCGATTTCATCGAGAGGCGCAAAGGCGACCGCCTGGGCCTGATTCTGTTCGGCAGCAACGCCTATGTACAGGCACCGCTAACCTTTGATCGGGCAACCGTGCGCCGGTTTCTGCGTGAAGCACAGCTTGGCTTTGCGGGACGCGAGACGGCCATTGGTGACGCTATCGGCCTCGCGGTTAAGCGTCTGCGCGAGCGACCTGCGGCCAGCCGCGTTTTAATCCTACTTACCGATGGCGCTCACAACGCCGGCGAAGTGCAGCCTTTTGATGCCGCCCGCCTGGCCGCAGACAACGGCGTCAAAATTCACACCATCGGTATCGGCTCCGACAAGATGGTTATGCCCGGGCTATTCGGATCAAGCTTTGGGTCCCAGGTAGTGAATCCTTCACGGGATCTGGACGAACGCTCGCTGCGCCAAATTGCCAGCATGACCGGTGGCAACTACTTCCGGGCTCGCGACCCTGCAGAACTGGTCAACATTTACGAGCTACTGGATGCGCTGGAACCTGTTGAACAGGATACCCAGAGCTACCGGCCGCAAAAGAGCCTGTTCCACTGGCCGCTGGCCGTCGCGCTGACGCTCAGCTTGCTGCTGGCGGTTTTACAAGGAATAAGCAGGTGGACGGCTAGATGAACGAGATGCTGACCCACTTCCACTTTCTGAGACCGCTTTGGCTATTGGCGGCACTGCCTGCCGGCGTACTGACCCTTCTATTATGGCGTCAGCTCGGCGTGAGCCGGGCCTGGTCCTCGGTTATATCTGCGGAACTATTGCCGTACCTCATGCGGGGCAGCGATAGCGGCACGCCCTCTCGCTGGCCGATTTTTATACTACTGCTGAGCTGGCTGCTTGCGGCGGTGGCGCTAGCAGGGCCGAGTTGGGAACAGCTACCACAACCCGTTGAGCGACGAGAGAACGGGCTTGTTGTGCTCTATGACCTTAGCGTATCGATGAATACCACCGATGTTTCGCCGTCACGATTAATTCGCAGCCGACAGAAACTGCTGGATCTATTAAGCCTGAAAACCGAGGGCACTACGGGTCTGGTCGCCTACGCGGGTGATGCACATGTTGTGAGCCCCCTGACTGATGATCTGCGCACTGTAGCCAACCTACTCCCCGCTCTATCACCGGACATTATGCCGATGAAGGGTAGCCGCCCTGCTCGCGCTGCGGAGCAAGCCGTTCGCTTACTCAGAGACAGCGGCTTGGAGCACGGCCATATTTTATTGGTGACCGACGGCATTCACGAGGGGGACGAAGACGATATTGCATCAGCACTTGAGGGCACCGCCTATCGTCTCTCTGTGCTGGGAGTGGGAACGGAACAAGGCGGCCCTATCCCGACGGACACAGGCTTTCTGCGTGACGGCAGCGGCAATATCGTTATTGCAGGCCTTTCCAAGCCACCCTTGCAGCGTCTTGCAGATCGCTTTGGCGGCGTATATAGCGATCTGGAACTGGGCGACCGCGATATCACTCAAGTATTGGAAACCGATATCTGGAGTGACGAGAACACCGGGGATGTTCTGGACCGCAGCGTCGACACCTGGGAGGACCGTGGCTACTGGTTGGTTTTGTTATTACTCCCGATGACCCTGGCAGCCTTCAGGCGCGGCTGGGTGGTTTGTCTGCTATTGCTGCCTTTAGCCGATCCTGCGCAGGCAGACGGCTGGCAGGACTGGTTCTCCAATCGGGACCAGCGTGCTCAAGCCCTGCTGGAAAGCGGTGAGGCCGAGACCGCCGCCGAGCTATTTCGTGATCCCGACTGGAAGGCCGCCGCCCAGTACCGTGCCGGCGATTATCAGGACGCTCTGCAACACTACCAGTCAGTCGAATCCGCAGACGGGGACTACAACCGAGGCAACGCGCTAGCGCGTACCGGCGAGTTAGAAAAAGCCATAGAGGCCTACGATAAGGCTTTGCAACGTCAGCCAGACATGGAGGACGCCGCTTTCAATAAGCAGTTGGTGGAACAGCTACTGAAGCAGCAGGAACAGCAACAAGGGCAAGAGGGCCCAGATCAGGACCAAGAGCAGGACCAGGCACAAAACCAGGGGCAAAGCGACCAGCAAGACCAGCAGGGTAAAGGGCAGAATCAGGAGTCGGAAGATCAAAGTGACAACGGCGGACAGCCGCAGTCATCTGATCAGGGTCAGCAATCGCCTAATGCGCAGCAGCCTGAGGATCAGGAATCGCAAACCGGCGCGGAGAACGACGGCAATGAGGAGGCTCAGCAAGAGCCTGCTCAGGAAAAACCCGGTGATGCGCAGGCCAATGACCAGCAAGAGTCCGATGAAGACATGCAGCAGGGGGCGCAGGATAGAGACCCAGAGGAACGGGAGCGCGATATGGCGAACGAGCAATGGCTGCGACGGATTCCCGATGATCCTTCAGGCTTGTTGCGCCGAAAATTCCAATATGAATCCAGAGTGCGTCAGCGCGAGGGTGAAGTAGACCAGCAGGGTTACTCCAAAGAGGACGACGATGAAATACGTTGGTAGCGCACTGGCTGTGCTGGTGCTTTTACTTGCATCAAACGCTAACGCCGCGATCACGGCCAGCGTCAACCGCACGGCAATCACGTTGGCGGACAGTTTGATCCTCACTTTGCGCGCTAACGCTGGTGAGGATTTATCGGTTATCGACCTGAGTGAGTTGCGGGTCGATTTTGACGTCGCCAATACCAGCACTTCCAGTCGACTCTCCATTGTTAACGGTAAGAGCGAACGCAGCACCGAGCTTAAAATCGTACTGCTGCCCACTCGAGACGGCAGCCTTCGGATACCCTCTCTTGCGGTGCAGGGGCAGCGCACACAAGCTATAGATATAACCGTAAGCAAAGCGCCCAGCGGCATTGATAGCAGCCAGGATGTTTTCGTGGAAGCAGAGATCGATCAGAATTCTGTCTACGTGCAATCACAGCTTATCCATACCTTTCGGATCTACCAGGCTATCGAGCTCACTGATCGCGGTCGATCTCAGCTGGAAATACCCGACGCCATCGTCGAGGAGTTGGAGTCCAACGTTTTCCAGCGCACCGTTGACGGGCGCCCGTATCGCGTGATCGAAGTGAAGCACGCCATTTTCCCGCAGAAGAGCGGCGAGCTGACCATTCCCTCGATAAGTTTTACCGGCCGGCGCGAGCTATCACGACGCAGCGTGTTTAGCTTTGGCTCCGGCGAAATGGTGCGCAGACGCTCTACGCCTATAACTATCAACGTGAAGCCCATTCCCGCCTCCTATCCCGATGCCACCTGGGTGCCCGCCAGCGCGCTGCGACTGCAAGAAAACTGGTCATCTTCGCCCGACACACTGGAGGTAGGTGATTCAATAACGCGCTCCATTACCATGACCGCTGAAGGAATCGACGCAAGCCTGCTGCCGCAGATTGAGCAGACCGCCATCGACGGTATTCGCGTCTATCCTGATCAAGCCCAAACGGAGAACAAGCCAACTCGCCGAGGTATCACAGGCACCGTGGTTAGTAGTGCCGCCCTGCTGATCACCGAAGCCGGCCAATTCAGCCTGCCGGCGATTCGCGTGTCCTGGTGGGACACTGGCAGCAATACGCTGCGATATGCAGAGCTGCCTGCACGGACGCTTTCGGTGACCGGCGCGCAACCCTCAACAGATAGCAGCGAGCCTGCTGCTATCGAGCTGGCTCAAACCCAACCCGCTAGTATTACAGACAATGCAGAATCCAACGCTCCCTGGCGCAACCCGTGGATGTGGGCCACCTGCGCCGCCTGTTTAGGCTGGTTGCTGAGCGTACTTTGGCTGCGGCGCTCCGGGCCAGTTCAGTCTACTGCAGTGCAAACCAGCAAAGATGAACCGAATGAGTCACAGCTCTACCGTCGCCTGACGCAATGCTGCGCACAAAATCAAGCGGCGGAAGCGCGTACCGCGCTCCAACAGTGGGCACAGTGCCGGATGCAGCTGCCTTATATGCCAACTCTTGCCGAGATCCGTGCCGCCTACCAGTCAGATACGCTGGATAGCGCAGTAGCGGCTTTGGAGAAAAGCCTGTTTAGCCCAGACGCAGGCAGCGCCTGGCAAGGGCAAGAGCTACTTAAAGCCGTTAAAGCCCTGCGCAAGGTTTCGCCACAGCGCACCAAGACCGCTTCGGCGTTACCCCCGCTGTATGCAGCGGGCTCATGAAAAGCTTGCGTAATAGACTTAAATACCAGGCGTGAAGAGTAGGCTCGTGCATCAGTAAGTCCTTTTTAGCCAATCTTGCCCATCCATTCTGGCCCCAAGCCACGTAGACTAGGGCTATGGAATTAATTGTTTTTGATCTGGACGGAACGCTACTCAACAAGCGCAGCGAAATCTCCGACTTCACCCGCGACACCTTAATAGCGCTGCGGGAACACAACGTCGCGTATACGGTAGCAACCGGTCGCACCCTACATGCTGCAAGAGACTTATTGCAGGGACATGATTTTCTGCTGCCACAGGCCTATAAAAATGGGGTGATGATTTGGCAGCCTGATCACGATGACTACAGCCATCGAAACGTGCTGACCCTGTCTGAAATAGAGCACGTGCTGGAAGCGGTCATGGCCCAAGACGTGACGCCTTTCATTTTCACGCTAGAGCCTGGCAACCGCCATGCGATTTACCACACCCCGCTGCGCAATGACATCGAGCGGCGCCTGGCAAAGGAATTCAGTCAACGCAATGAAGTTGAAGTGCTACCCGCCAGCGAACTGCCCGCCGCTGCCGATATTACCAACATAAGCGCTTTGGGCGCGCCACGCGCTATCGGCGCAGTCGCCACTCTGGTCAAGTCCGAACCGGGTCTGGTGGGCTATAGCGGCACGGCCTTGGAGGGCGATGATCTCGATTGGATCGATATTCACCACAGTGATGCCAGCAAAGGCGGTGCGATCGATATATTGAGGGAGCAACTGGGCGCGACCCGCGTGCTGTGCTTTGGCGATGGCGATAACGATCTCAGCATGTTCGCCCGCGCGGACGAAGCCTACGCACCGGACAACGCCAGAGCGGACGTAAAAGCGGCTGCAACAGCCGTCATTGGACATCACGACCAGGACGGTATCGCCCGCTTCCTGAGAGAAAGATTCGATCTATAAACACCTAACAAGGTAGCCTCACCGCTATGGACGAGGGCGGAGCAGAGCGGGAACAAAGGCGCATGGGGTTGGGCATGCTCCTGTTGGCGTGGATCATCTTTGGCGCTGTGACCGTCTACGGCTTCGATCTGCTGCTGAAAAACCAGCGCAACCCAAATCGCAACCTAACTGCCAGCGAGGCCAACGGGGTCCGCGAGGTCGTTCTCAAGCGCAATCGTGCCGGACACTATGTCACCAGCGGCAAGATCAACGGCCAAGAGGTGGTGTTCATGCTCGACACGGGCGCCACCACTATCGCCATACCCGCCAGCATCGCGGCCAATCTGGAGCTACCCCGCGGACGCGAGATCAACACGCGAACCGCCAATGGTGTCGCCACAGCCTATGCTACGAGGCTGGATCAGGTCAGTGTAGGTAATATCGCGCTTTCAAATGTCGCTGCAGGTGTGTCTCCCGGTTTGGCCACGAAAGAAATATTGCTGGGTATGTCTTTCCTGAAACACATCGAGTTCACCCAGCGCGGTGATACGCTGATTCTTCGGCAGTACCTCAAGTAGGCAACGCCTCGCGACGCCTCTGCTTAAGACCGCTGCATCACCTGGCCCTGGAAGCCATCCATAAAAAAAGGCCCCGAAGGGCCTTTGATCAATTCGCGCTGTACCTTACATACGACGGCAGATTGTGTATTCCTGACCTTCGTTATACGCCACCGGTGGGTTGGCGTTAGTGGGGTTAGTGTTGGTGCCGCTAGTACCCTGATTAGCGCGTACGTCGCCGGTGCGAGGCAGACCATCGTCCAACTGAAGGTCCAGTGCAGCAGCCGCCTTTCCCGGTACCTGGCTCATGCAAATCTTGTTACCACGAAGACCGTTGTGAGACAGCGCAGAGGTAACACCCATAAGGCCACCAAAAGCGTTACGCGGCATCGCTGCCGTGCCGGTTTGCGCGGGAGAACCTGAAATGTAGCCGGCCGCGCGCAGGTGCTGGAAGAATTCCTGACCTTCACCGCCGCCGCTGAATGTTTGTGCGAGAGAGATGTCCAGGTCGCCGTCGTTATTGCCGCCGTTTACGCCAGCCCAATCGCCGCCGCGCGCCGTGACTACTGCGGTGTTGCCGTCGTCACCTGGAATACGCTGGTAGCGATCCTGGTAGGCAACAAAGGCAGTGGAGATTGCCTGAAAATCAGTTTGTGCGCGCTTGATGCGCGAATTGTCGATCATTTCTGTGCCCTGCAGAATGCCGCCGATAAGCAGGCCGATAATGACCAGTACGACTGCGATTTCTACTAGCGAGAAACCCGCCTGACGTTGCTTTAGTGTATTACCCCGGTTTTTCATGCTTTTAACCTCGGTTTGTTGTCCATTTGCTGACTTGCCGCAGGTCCCAGATACTGTCTGAGGGCTTGCCGCTAGCGCCGATCCTGTTATTCGAAGCGCTATCAGTGTAATTAATCCTGTGAACGCCATCACACTTTGTTAGCGACAGCTACTCTTTGATGTTGGCAACTTTAGTCAAGGCCCGCGCTTAACGCTAATTGAATGTGCAAAGCTGCCAACTGGTTCTCAATTTAGTCTACCTGCCCGTACCAGCTGGTAGACCAATGTGTTGGGCGAAATCCATCGCAACTCATCGTCGAACTCCGCACCGGTGGCTTCGCTGTATGTTCGCGTGACAAACCGCTGATCATTATCCGTGTTCTCAGCCTGGTCCGTGGAGGACGCCGTATTGTCGCCCTGAGAGAACACAACGGCAACAACTTGATCTGCAATTGGCGTGGCACACGCACCGTCGCCGCAAATCTGCAGATCGGGTACAAGATTCAGCGTGATCGCATTAGCGTATGCGCCGCCGCTGGCAGAACTCAGGCTGTAGCGGATGGGGCGCAGCCAACGGTCTACCAACAAATTGTTGCCATCGGTGGGTCCTGACACTCCGAGGGTTCGCCCCGGAACGAAGCCATTCCACGTTGTGCAAGCGGTGGTGGCCACATTGGGCGCAGCCAATCCGGCTGAGCCATTCGTTGCGGGACAAGGTAGTCGGCCGTTCGCCGCCGCAAACCCCAATAGCGCCCCTTCGATGTCGTCGAGGAGCTGCCCGGTCTCGCGGCGCTTACTGGCATCTTGCTGGCTACTAAGCGGCAGAATTAACCCACCTAGCAAGGCGCCAATCACCATTAAAACCACGGCGATTTCGATCAGGCTGAAGCCGTGCTGCCGTGCGTTAGGGTGACAGGCTAAGTGTGACATCGTTGTAGCTCGCATTATGGTCCATCAGTCTAAAGTCGTTGAAGCGGTCATCTGGCGCGGCCACATTTTCACCTTCGAAATAATTTGTTTGCAGCCCCGACGGTCGGACCTGTGTGGCCAAGGGGGTTCCCGGAGAGAGTAACACTGCACGGGCAGCAGGCGCAGGGCTGCCGTCGGCAGTTAATAGCGTCAGGCAATTTCCTTCCGCCATGCGACAGAATCGATAGTAAAGTTGATCGGCCCAATGTGTGGTCAGCCAAGGCGCCGGCAACGGCGCGGTGCCGCCCGCGCACGCGTCTTCCCAGTCAAAGGGCAGTGCACTCGCAAAAGGCAGGCTGCCCGCCTGCAGGCCGGCGGTGCTATCGAAAGGGCCACCAAACGGAGCGGCCCAGGGATACTCTCCGCAGGCGAGTCGATAGTCTTCCAGTAAACGACCCGCCTCCGCGATAGCGATATTGGATGCATGCGTCCAGTAGCTGCCCACATCTACTGCCAGCAGCTGGTCGTTGCCGATCGTGGGAGGCAGCGTTGCGTATGCGCTCAGGTCAGCATCAGCGTTTGCTCCTTCTAAAAAATCTGCGACATTGAGTGGGGTGCGCCCTTGCCCGTCAAAGGCTTCGCCAGGCGCTATCAACACGGCGGCCACAGGGCTGCCGTCCAACTGCAAAGCGGGGACGCGCGAAGGGTTTCGACGCGCGACGGAATTAGTCACGTAAGCCAGTTCGACGGCGTACCACAGGGGCGCGCCACTGCGATCTTGCAACACATCAGACCCCAGCGTACGCGAAGGAAACAAACCGCGTTGGGATTGGCACCCACTGCCAAGCGGATCAGCCAGTCCGTCGCCGGTCACATCAGGACAGGGTAGCCCTCCGGGGGGAATCTGGCGGACAGCAAAACCCATCAATGCATCGACGGCATCGGCCAGGGACGAAGCGTTATCAACCTGACGCGCGGTGTCGCGATTGTTAACCGAGACGCGCGCGATGAGCACCGTGCTTAACGCCAGCACAAAGATCGTCAGCAGTGCCAGCAAGGCAAATCCTTCGGAGCGTCGAACCGTCGGGCGTCGATACGTCGGGCGTCGACACGTCGGACGTCGATACGTCGGGCGTCGATAGACCATAGCCGATCTGTACTCGGCAGGCCGACAAACGCTAGATGGCGCCGCCATCACCTCGGCAGCTCCTTCACCCGTTCAATCCGCAATGCCGTCACCGGCGTCCAGGGCCGTATCAGTGCTGCCAGAGGCTTCGAAGCTCTCCAGGACCACATCTGGATTAAGCAGCCAAACCTGACCCGGTTTTAGTACACGTTGCGTGTCGCGAGCGCGAAACTCCACCACGCCTTCCCCGCTGCGCAGGCTGCCATGCTGGGTACGAGCCGCTGATTCGCTTTTACCGTACAGCTGACTGCGGCCATCGACCCATACATCCTGTGTACCATCAGACCGCAATATATAGCCCGAAAAACGCACTTGATCAGACTGCGGGGCCACTTCAACAGCGCGAGCAGTATCGTCCAAACCCGACATCTCGCCGCGGCGCAGAGCATCGAGCGCACTGCGTTCCTGAGGTGTCGTAAAGACCCGATCAAAAGGATACGGGTCGACGCCCTGCTGCGCAGCCACCGGCGATGGGGCCAGGGTCGGAAAGATAAAGGTCAGAAAGATGAAGGTAAGAAAGGTAAAGCTCTGTAGCCTTGATGACCTGTCATTTCGGTACCGCAGCCCAGGACAAAGTCGAAGCATAATGATCATGGCGCAGCTTCCCAGGTGGCGGTCACGTCGTATAGAGAATACCAGACCAAATCACAGACGCCGCGCATGCGCATCAAGGGATTGGTGCTCAAGCCCGCCTGCTGCCAGCTCATCTTGCAGGCTTCGATACTAAATATGCCAGGAGCGCGCTCACGCAGTTCATCAAACAATCGATACACATCACCCTCATGCGCTACCTGTAAATCAACGCGCATAGGTGTCACACGCATCTCTACACCAGGCTGCCAATTGGCATCCTCACCCTGACGCAGGGGGCGGCTTTCTTCCAAGGTGAAGCGCATGCTGGGCAGTTTAAGCTCATCAGAGACTTCTCTTAAGGCCTCGACCCAGGCTAGACGATTTGCTGAGCCAATGATGCCTTGCGCCCGATACATCGCGTAGGTCGCCAGATTTTCATCCAGCAACGCCTTTGCGGAGACGGCCTGCGCGTACTGATCCTGCTGCAGCCAGTTATTAGCCTTTGCGACGCCCAGCTCGCTGCGCATATGCAGGTTGTAGCCAAGCGAAACCAGCAGCAGCAACAGCGTTACCATCAGACGCAAAAGGCCGGGCAAATGCGATCGCCACACAACGCCTTTAAATAGTTCAAGCACGGTCTTCACCCTGCAGTAAAATCAGAATCTCAAACCGGTTCAGCGCTGCGGCTTGATTTTCGACGTCAACCTCGCTGCCCAGTTGATCTGTAAATCTCGCGCTAGCGCGAACATCAACAGGCATCTTGAGCACGACCACTTCTTTAACCGCCATCAGTGCCTCAATCTCACGTACTACCGCCTCCATGCGCTGCACTACATCCGAATAGGACATCCCCTGTCGCGCGACGTCCCCGTGAAGATGCAGGATGGCTCCCCGTCCGGATTGCTCAACGTCCGTATCTTCTTGATAGTCAGCTCCGCTGCGATATTGCTGCTGATAGGGATTCCCTGCCGCCTTCAGTGGTTCACTAGCTGCCTCCAGCAGTTGGGCGGCTTCCTCGGCGCTGTACTTTTGCCAATCAAGGCGCTCAAGCTGCAGGCTCGCAAACATGGGGTCCCCAAGCACACGGCCAAGCGGCTCAAACATCGCCTGCGGCGTGCGCGCTGCCTCACGCTGCAGCGCCTCGACCGCGTTGACGCTATCGCGCAGCGTTCCCGCAGTACTGAGACGAGACTGTACCGCCTCAAACTCGGTGTCATAGCGACGCTCCATGCGGTTGTTATTGGCCACCTCTGACTGCACGTTTTGGCGCAACTGGAGGCTATTGAGCGCCAGCAGAACTGCCGCGGTAACGAACAGTAAGGTGCCTAGCTCCGCAGCCTGGGTAATCAGGGAGTCCAGGAAATAATGATTAAATTCCTGTTTCTGTGCTGGCTGGGCATAGTGATCCCGCAGTAACGGTTCGGTGCTGCACAGATAGGTAAACAGGCTGTCCGTGCGGTCCGAATCGATAGCTTCACCGCGCAGCTTAAAGCTGCTGTGCAGCTGCTCAATCGAGGCGAAGCGATACTTGATTGCATCGGTATCGCTGATCTGTTCGCGCACCTCCTGCAGCTGCTCCTCCGGGACGATACAGTGCACCTGCAGGTGCGCGCCCGGTTCCAGCATGCGCTGGCTGACCAGGAAGCTATCGATTTCAAACGCCCCGCGCTCCATATGATCAGCCACCAGTGACGCCGAGTCGTCTTCCCACACCTCCTCATCAAAGCCAATCTGCCGGGACAACAACAACTTTCCAGCACCAAAGTACGTCGTGCGTAATGAGGAATGGATTTGTCTCGTAATAATAAGAGTGTGCTCGTCTTTGGCTCGCAGCGTGCGTAGCAGACGATAGGTGATCAGCGGTAGCGACCAAATGCCTGCCAAGCGGACTTTTGCTGCGTCCATGCGCTCCAGCCAGGGGTGCAAAACATCCACGCTGGTCAGCGCGGCTATCAACACCTGATCATCGCGACGACCGCTGCGGCTTCTGCCGATGACGCGCGCATGCACATACTCGCGTTCGCGGTAGTGACGCTCCAGCAGTCTATCTACCAAGCGGCGACGGTCGCGCACGTTAACGTGAGGGATGGTCTCCCGCCGAAACTCCTCCTTCATCAGGTCGACCAGCATACGGGCCGGCAGCTGAATGGCAGTAGCGAGATACTGCTGGAAATTTGCGAAGCCGTCGTCGTCGGGCTCAAAACTACAAGCGCCGACCAGTTCCTCGCCATTCCATTCGAAGACCTTCATGCGGTAGCCGGAAAAGTAAAATATGCGTTCCATATCCGCTATCCGATCTGCGCAATAGTGTCCCAGACGGGACCCAATACTGACAGCATGATCCAGCCCAGTAGCAGGCCCATCACCACGGTGAGAATAGGACTGATAGCAGGTTCAATGGTCTCGATGGCCTCTCTGACTTCACGGTCATAAAAATAACTGACGTTCATAAGCGCCTCGTCGAGCTGCCCGGTGCCCTCTCCTACTTTGAGCATTCGCACGACCAAAGGTGGAAACATATCGGTCGCCGCAAAACTGTCGCTGATAGTTTTGCCTTCCGCTATCAGGCTGCGGGCCATAACCAGTGAGCGACCCATGTAGCTGTTATCGACAACGTCTTCACATATCTCCAGAGACCGCAGTACAGTGATACCGGCGGAATACAGAAGGGCCATGTAGGTGGCCAGGCGCGCCAGTTTGATGCGGAAAAGAATTGGACCGACCAGGGGCACGCGCAGGCGCAGGCGATCGACCAGCATCCGTGTTTCGGGTCGTGCTTTCTCCAATATCTTTACGGTGATAATCAGTGCTGCAGGCGTCAGCAGAATCACGTACCAGAAGTTCACGAAAAAATCAGACACGGCAATCAATGCCTTGGTGTGCCCGGGAATAGTGCCGCCAAGTTCTTCAACAAACGGAATGATCTGTGGCACCAGGTAAATCATCAAAAACGCGGTTACGGCCAGTATCACTGTGC
The DNA here is from genome assembly GCA_043585095.1 of Cellvibrionales bacterium. Taxonomy (GTDB): domain Bacteria; phylum Pseudomonadota; class Gammaproteobacteria; order Pseudomonadales; family Halieaceae; genus JANQIO01. Next base: position 205,405 of record CP121321.1, on the reverse strand, counting down.
CCACAATGGCCGGGTACATAAGAATGCGCTTGGTGTTGGCAGCCAGTTCGTCGGCCCAGCGCAGATTCTCGCCGACTTGCTTGAGCACTCGTGGCAGCTCACCGGCTTCTTCACCTACGCCAACCAGGGAAATAAACACCGGATCGAAGTCGTCGGAAAATTCACCCAATGCCTGAGAGAAGGTTTTACCGCCCTCAATCTCATCTACAAGACCCGCCAGCACGTCGCGGAAGTATCCCGGCGATATGCTGTCACGCAGGTCCTGCAAGCCTTCTAACAGCGGCACACCCGAGCGCGTTAGCTGCTCTAAGTGAAACACCATATTGATGAGATCACGGCGGGCGATATTGGTCGAAAAAAAGCGTGAGCTGCGGCGATTACGAGCATTGCAGATAATCAAATCAAGGCCCTGATTCTCCAGCCTGGACGCAACATCCATCTCATTTTTAGCCTGCAGCCAGCCGCGCTGAACCTTGCCGTAGGCATCCATAGCTTTGTAGCGGTAGTCAGCCACCGCTAGTTGAGCCTCTTGGTAAGATCAACCACGCGACTGAGTTCTTCTACCGTTGTAATGCCTTCAACAATCAGTCGCATACCGTCATCGGCCATGCTTTTAAAACCCATACTGCGCGCGTGGTGCTCGAACTGTCCCAGTGTCGCACCGGCGGCAATCAGCTCGTTGAAGCCCTCATCGATGGTCAGCACCTCAATCACCAAACGACGGCCGCGGTAACCGAGGCCATTGCAGCGCTTGCAACCTACCGCATCGTAAAGCGTCACCGGCTCTTCAGTGCCGAGAATAATTTGCTCATAGTCTTCCGCTGGCCGTGGCGTTTTGCAGTGACTGCACAGAGCCCTTACCAGCCGCTGACCGATAATGCCTATGATGTTGCCCGACATGATGTCCGGCTTTACGTCGATGTCCGCGAGACGCGAAATAGCGCCCATCGCCGAATTGGTATGCAAGGTCGTAAAAACCTGATGGCCGGTCATAGCAGCGCGGAACGCCATCTCTGCCGTCTCTGCGTCTCGAACCTCGCCGACCAGAATAATGTCCGGGTCCTGTCGCATCAGTGAACGAATACCGCTGGCAAAGCTCATCTTCGATGCTTCACCAATAGACGTCTGCCGGACCATGTCCATGGGATATTCCACTGGATCTTCCAGGGTCATGATGTTGACCTCAATGGACCTGCGGAAAGCGAGCATGGAGTAGAGCGTTGTAGTTTTACCGCTGCCGGTTGGTCCGGTCACCAGAATAATGCCCTCGGGTCGGCTCATTAGCAGTTTTAGCTGCGCCAGCGTGTCATCGTGCAAGCGGAAGTCCTCCAGCGGCACGATACCTCGCGCCCTGTCGAGCACCCGCAGCACCATGTTCTCGCCGTAGGTTGTGGGCTGCACCGAGACCCGGAAGTCCACCAGGCGTCCCGCCAGCTTCAGGGTGATGCGGCCGTCCTGCGGAGAGCGAGATTCGGCAATATTGAGATTCGCCATTACTTTGAGGCGGACCGCCATCGCAGCCCAGTAGTCTTTATGCAGACTGCGAATCTGCTGCATTACGCCATCGATGCGATAGCGTAAACGCAGGAACCCTGACTCGGGCTCGAAGTGAATATCTGAGGCATCCCGCTTTACAGCATCGGTCAGTATCGAATCCACCAGACGCACCATGGGCTGGCTATATTCGCTGGCACCATCCTCGAGACTTTGGTAATCAACCTCACCAGTTTCAATTTCTTTAAGGATGCCGTCTACCGACATCTCGTAACCGTAGAAGCTATCGATGCTCTGCTCGATTTCCGCCGCCGTGGCAAGCATAGGCTCCACTTCGACGCCTTGTGGCACGCTCGCTCGAATACGATCCAACAGCATCACATCGGCAGTATCCGTCATCGCCAACATGAGCACTCGTTCGTTTTTGTCGTATGACACCGGCAGCACGTCGTGGCGCAGAGCGACCGACTTTTCTATCATCGCCAGGGCTTCCGAGTCCGGCACAACATTCGACAGGTCGATGCTGCTGCCGCCAGTAATTTCGCTGATCATGTCGCGCATGACGGCTTCGGACACAAAGCCGAGATCGACCAGCGACTGCCCAAGCAGCATGCCTGTCTTTTTTTGCTCCCTGAGCGCGATCATGACCTGATCCTCTGTGATCAGGCCTTTGTCTACCAGCCGTTCACCGAGTCGCTTTTTCGGTGCAGTGCTCATTGCAACCTGTCCTCCAAAAGACGAATTCGCTTTTGCGCCGTTGCGACCTCGAAACTCGCCGACGCTGATGCGGCCATAGCAACAGCATCTCGATACTGAGCTAGCGCCTGTTCTGGCTTGTGGATGTGCTCAAGCGCGACGGCCAGATTATAGGCATAGTCGGGGTTGCTACGATCGTTGGCGCGAGCTTTGAAAAAAGCTTGCTGCGCAGACGGCCAGTCGTCATCGGCGGCCTGCAGCGAACCTAACAAAAAGTGCAGGTGTGCCTGTTTAGGGTAATCACCTAACAGCATTTTGACTTCGCTCTGCAGAGACGGATCCGCCGCGCCGCGCCCGGCCAGCGCCAGCAGTCCGGATAGCGCGTAGGGATCCTGCCCATCGTCGGCCAGGCGACGCTGGTAAAGCTTGAGTGCTCGCTCGTAGCGCCCCTGCTGAACGGCAATGGAGGCCGCTCCCAGCAAGGCGTCCCGCTGATCAGGCGCTACCAACAGCGCCTGGTCATAAAGCACCGCCGCCCTGTTGAGATCGCCTGCCTGATAAGCCGCGTACGCAGACTTCACCTTGATGGTGGCCACCTTAGGCGTCTGGCGGCGCTTGATTAACAAGCGCGGTGACGTAGCAGCCTGCTCAAGAGTACCCGCATAGCTGTCGGGAGACCGCAGGCCATCATCGGCTGCTACAGGCGCTGATGGCGAGCCGGCTGAAGTCGAAGCAGTGACGGGAACACTCTGAGCAACGCTCTCAGCCTGTGCATCATTGCTTTCTGCCCGCGCAACAGAACCCGCTGTTTGCTGCGCTTGCTGCCCTGATACCGTGGCCCTACCCGTAGATGTGGATGTGGATGCAGCGAGGGTTGTAGCGACATCGGCCGTCTCAACTGTTCCGGCAGCGTCCTCTATCGAATTGACCGTGGTGTTGCCAGAGCTCGCGCTCGCAGGCGGCTGGACAGACAGCGATGCCGTCGGCGGCAGAGGCGACAACAGAGACTCATTCTCAAGGGACAGAAAGTAGTAATAGAGCCCAATAGCACTAACAGCGGTTAACGTTAGAGCGGCGTACATCAAAGCGCCGCGACGGTGGCTCTCCTGGTCAATTTTGCGAGTGCGCTGCATCAGTTGCTGAATTGCTTGGCGCTGTAACTCGCGTTGCGCTATCGCCTCAGCCTGAGCCTCCAGACGTGAGCGAGGGCTTGCTACCTCGAGTAATCCCTCGATGTCGTCTTCGTCTTCTTCCTCGTCCTCGTCCATGTGCGAAGTATCGATAGGCGTGTTGCTGGCTGCCGTGCTGTCCTCCGTGTCGTCGGCTTCTGGCGCAAACTCCGCGGGCAGATCAAGGTCGAGGTCATCCTCAGGCTCGTCCGGGTCCGGACTGGCAGTGTCTACCAATCCGTCATCAATAGTAGTAGTGGCCGGATCAATGGACTCTGGCAACGTCAGCTCGGCGAGCGGATCCGGTGGTAAGTCAGCTTCCGGCGGCGCGGGTGAATCCACGGTGCTATCGACAGCGCTATCGACAGTGCTATCGACATTGTTATCGCCAGCGGCACTGGCTGTAGTTTCAGCTTCCGCCGCGATGGCATCTGCATCCGACAGCGTGCTTAAAAGTTCGGCGTCATCAAGCACCGTGTCTTCGACCGCTGGGTCTTCTATTACAGTCGGTGCTCGCTTGGCTTCCTGCCGCGCCAGATAGCCAGCCTTCGCGACATTCACAGCCGGCCCGTGTTTGTCCTCGGCGGCTGCCGCACCACCCGGGCGGATATCGGCTTGCGCCGTGGTGGTGGTCTCAGCAGGCGCGCTTATGGAACCGTCAGCATCGTCACCGGCGACTTCTGAGCGCTGTGTTTTCTCAGCGGCTTCAGACTCGCCTCGGCTGCGCTTCTCCAGCGCCGCCTTTTTCAATGCTTCCAGTAACAAGCTCATCGCAGCGCCTCAGCGGACAGGCGTCTCTGGAAGATAGCGCCGGAAATCCTGGAAATCGCCCTCCAGCGTCGGGTCAGTTGTTACACGTGGTTGAATGAAAATGACCAGCTCGGTTTTTTCCGTCCGGTCATCGTCAAAGCGAAACGCCGGACCAATCAGCGGCAGTGACTGCAGGATTGGCACGCCACTGGAGTTTCGACTTATCTCGTCCTGCATCAAGCCGCCGATGACGGCGATACTGCCGCTGGGTACCTTGAGGACGGACTCAACTTCACGAACTTGAATAACGGGAATCTCGCTGACCACGTCCTCCTCCGCGAGGGCGGGGTTCGGGTCCTGCACAAAATCGATAACGCGGGAAATGGTTGGGCGAACGTTCAGTGTCACCTGCTCCTTGTCGTCAATAAAGGGCGTAACAGACATCACAAAACCCACAGGCACTGTGAACACCTCTGTTTCAAAAGTGGTTAGCCGACCCTGACCCACGGCATTGGACGTATTATCGATATTCACCTCAATGGTGAAGTAAACGATGTTATCGACGACCTTGAGCACCGCCGTCTGATTATTCATCGCCATCACCTTGGGGCTGGAGACCACGCTCACGTCTCCAAAGGTCTCCAATGCGGTTAAGGTCGCAGACAGCGTGTCAGAGCCATTAAAGTCTGTGACGTTAAACACGAAGTTGGGTGGGCTTTGTAGCGCTTCGCTTACTATCGACTGATTGACATTAACACCACTGTTTCCATCAGCTTGCAGCAAAGACCAATCAATGCCCGCCTGATAGCTATCAGACAAGCGCACTTCAGCGATGGTTGCTTCTATCAACACCTGTTTTCCAACGCTGCGCTTTACCGAATCGACGAAGCGCTGAATCATGAGGTGCTGGCGCTGCGTGGCGCGCACCGCCATGATGCCGCTTTCTCGATTGATCACTATATTAGGATTTATGAAATCGGTGTCGCGGCCCTCAATCATCTGGCCATCCGCTAGAATTGCGTCAACGTTTGCCTGTAGGCTACCCCAAAAATCATAGTTTGAATTTATGCTGACCAGCGTGTTGGAGCTATTACCGACATTGGCCCCGTCCATCATACCCGCGGCGCCACCCCCACCGATCTCATTGGCACCCGCAGACTGGATCTGCGTCGCAACCGCCACGGTGCCGGAGCTATTGCGTTGCATATTCAGGGAGTCCAGTTGATAGCTGTGTAGATACGGCCTGTCTGCGCGAACCCGTAACATATTGTCACGCAAGTCATAGCGAAGATCGGCAGACTCTGCGATTCGATCCAATACCGCTTGCAACGGTTGGTCTACGGCATTCATGGTGATGGTCGCGTCAATGTCGCCGTCAATATCCAGATTCAGATCCGAGTCTCTGGCAAGCGAGAACAGCAGCTCTCTCACCGGCACGTCATACACAACGACCGTGTGCAGCGTTTCTTCTTCGGCAAGTTCCGGCGGCGGCACCGCAGGAGATGCCGATACTGGTGCAGGAATTTCGTCATCAACGGGCGGCCGCACTGCCGCCTCCTGCACATGCCCGGTAGACATATCAGGCTTTTCACGCAGGCTCTCGCAGCCTGACACCAGGCCAAGCAATAGCATGCCAACGGCAACTCGCTTCATATCTGATTCTCCGTCCGAGCGAACCTGGGTGCTCGCTGACTCGGCACAACATGCTTATCCATCAATACAAGCGCCATGGCCACGTCCCCAAAAAGCGTTTCGTCATACGTACTTGCCACAGCATTCTCCGGCAGTGATCTGGCGGTCAACCCGAGCACCACAAGCAAGGCTGCTAAAGCGGCCGTTGACCAGGGCAACCAGCTACGTCGAGACCGCCGATACTGACTGTCGCGTGCGGCGCTGTGCACATCCTTTACGCTGAGCGTATGGCGGCCCTGCGCAAATGCCGCTAGCAGCGCCTTATCGGCAAGGATATTAATTCGCCGCGCCAGTCCATGAGAGTAATCAGTAATTACCCTGGCGACCTGGCGTGAAAACAGATCTGGGCCCTTGTAGCCACAGCTATGCATTCGGTAGTTAAGGTAGGCCTGAATATCATCCAGCTTCAAGGGCCCGAGATAGAGGCTGTGGGTAATGCGTTCGCGCAGCTGACGAATCCGCGGCACCGCTAGCTTCTCGTCAAGTTCTGGCTGACCAAACAAAACCAACTGCAGCAGCTTGTGCTCGTCCGTTTCGAGATTGGTTAACAAACGAATCTCCTCCAGCGTATCGAGTGGCATTTCCTGAGCTTCCTCCACCAGCACCACCACCTGGCGACCCTTGGCATGTCGACTGAGAAGGTGCTCATGAAGACGACGCATCACAATAAGCTTGTCAGTTTTAGCAGGTACCGCTAAGCCAAGCTCGCGTGATATTTCATGCAGGGTTTGCGCCGGCGAAAGGCTGGGATGGGCAAGATAGACCCAATCCACGCTGTCACCCAGGCGTACCGGCAACATCCGGCAGAGCATGGTTTTACCGCTGCCGACCTCACCGACTACCTTGATGATGCCTTCACCCTGGGCAATGGCATAGCACAGAGCGTGCAGCGTTGCGCCGCGATCGTTACCTTCAAAGAATACGTTGGTATCCGGTGTGATACGGAAAGGCGGTTTTTCAAGGCCAAAATATTCGAGATACATAGCGTTTTTAAGATGCCCGCTGCATCGTGCTTACCCGTGTCGACGTTGCCGAAGACCTTATATCTGGTTAGCTCCAGTGTAGGGAACTTACCTTATGATTGCACTCGAAAAAACGGCTGAAACCCAGAAGCATAAAGGCCTGAAGCACCGCACTTCGCCGCCAGGTTCCAGCGACGGATGACGCGAGTCCCGCAGGCCTTGTATGCTCCCAGTAGAGTTTGATGCGCGCGCTGTGCAATGGAGAAAACGTGAGTCCAATAGACTGGGCAGTAGTGGGGGCCTATTTGGCAGCAATGTTGCTGCTGGCGGTTTATCTGGGGCGCCGTCAAGATTCACGGAAGGACTACTATCTGGGCGGCAACAAACTGCCAGGCTGGGCGCTGGCAACGTCCATCATAGCGACCCAGTGCTCTACTAATAGCCTCTTGGGAGCGCCCGCATTTGTTGGCTTTGTTATAGGTGGGGGACTGCTTTGGCTTCAATATGAGCTGGCAGTTCCCTTGGCAATGCTTGCTCTGTGCGTACTGTTCCTGCCTATTCGACGCAGCGGCGTTATCTCTATTTACGCCTACCTGGAGCAACGTCTCGGCCTATCCAGCCGACTATTGGCAAGTGCCTGCTTTCTATTCTTCCGGGGCGTGGCCACCGGCGTCACGGTCTACGGCGTTGCCTCGGTAATCGCATTGATTACCGACCTCAGTTACACGTCATCCGTATTACTGCTTATGGGGATTACCATCGCCTACGACACGCTGGGGGGCATGCGTGCGGTAGTGATATCAGATGTGGTCCAAATGCTACTGCTAACGGCTGCCGTTTCGCTCACGCTTTGGATGCTATTCGATCCACTGAGCATCGAACTTGGCAAAGAAGCCAGCAGCTTGGCCAGCCGCCGGGATACGCTGGTCAACGACTGGGGCCTGAGCGGCAACAGCTACGGCTTCTGGCCGATGCTCATTGGTGGGTTTTTCCTGTACGTGGCCTATTACGGCTGCGACCAAAGTCAGGCACAAAGACTGCTCGCCGCAGAAAATGAATCAGCGACACGTCGCGTGTTGGTACTCAATGGCGTTCTTCGCTTCCCACTCGTGCTGGCCTACTGCCTACTGGGTTTGGGCCTGGCAGCATATGGGTTGCAGCATCCCGACTTCATCGACGCACTGCCTCGAACGGCAATAGACGCACCTAACTACAATCTGGTGTTTCCCGCGTTCGTCACGCGAGAGTTTGCACCCGGTTTGGCGGGCCTTGCAATCGTTGGCCTATTTGCCGCCGCCATGTCGTCCATCGATTCAGCTCTGAACAGCATGTCAGCCAGCACGGTTGAAGATTTTCTTGTGCGATTCCGCACGCTTAGCGAGAAGCAGTTATTTTTGGCCTCTAAGCTCACCACAGTGTTTTGGGGCCTGTTTGCAATCGGCTTTTCCTACTCGGTGGAATTTCTAGCGCCGACTATTCTTGAAGCTATCAACAAAGTTGGCTCAATGTCCTTCGGCCCGCTGCTGGCACTATTTGTGATCGCCGTCTTTCAACCCGCCATGGGAGCCGTCGCCGCGAACCTGGGTTTTTGCATCGGCTTGAGTACGAGCTTGCTCGTTTGGCAAACGCAGCCCGCCATCAGTTGGCTGTGGTGGAGCCCACTGGGCTTTACCGCCGCCGTGGTGAGCGCCTACCTGTTTGCAGCGCTGCTGCGTAGCGAAGCCCTTAGCGGGGAGGAAAAAGCCCTTAGCTCGGAAGAGAAAGCCCTTAGCGCGGGAGAAAAAGCCCTTAGCTCGGAAGAAAAAGCCCTTAGCGGGGAGGAAAAAGCCCTTGGCGCACAAAAGGAAAGCTTGAGGCCGCCCAGGAAAGAGAGTTGGCAACTCGTCGGCATGGCGATCCTGATTGTGTCAGTCTGTGCGCTATTAGAGCGCGGCCTATAAGACTACCCAGAGGCTAGCGCTAACTGCCACGAGCTCCAGACAAGCACCAACGCCTATGATGCGCTGGCGTATTTTTTCTCAATTCCAAACAACCGCGCCAGTGCGGGCAGGAAGAACAAAGCACCGATCATGTTCCAGAAAAACATAAAGGTCAGCATCAGGCCCATATCACCCTGAAATTTGATCGGGCTGTAAATCCAGGTCCCGACGCCTACCGCCAGCGTCAGCCCGGTAAACGCTACAGCGGTACCCGTGCTCTTCAGCGCATCGAAGTAGGCTTCAGCAAGATCGCCCTTCTCCTTGAGCGCTCGCTCCAGCGCACTGTAAATATAGATACCGTAGTCGACGCCAATACCAACCCCGAGTGCAATGACCGGCAAGGTCGCAACCTTTACGCCTATACCCAGCATCGCCATTAGCGCTTGCGCTAAAACAGAGGTAAGCATCAGCGGGATGATAATGCAGGCGGTTGCACTAAGAGATCGGAACGTAATCAGGCATAAGGCGATCACCACACCGTATACCCAGAACAGCATCTTCCATTGCGCCTGACCAATCACAATATTGGTGGCGGCCTCGATACCGGCATTACCGGCAGCCAACATAAAGCGAATTTTCTCAGTATTGTATTCCGCAGCAAACTCCTCGACGGCAGCCACAACTTGAGTGAGCGTATCCGCTTTGTGATCTTCCAGGAAAAGAATCACCGGCACCATTGAGCAATCCGTATTGAGAAGATTGCTGGGCACGCGGCTCAGAGAGTTGTTGAGGATGTACTTATTGCGGCTGATGGCGTGCCACTTGGGGCTGCCTTCGTTCATACCCATAATCACCAGCTTGGAAATATCCACCAGTGATACGATCGACTGCACGCCGGGTACCGAGGCCATAACGCCTTGAAAGTAGTCAATCGCGGAGATATTGCTATAGCTGCCGCACTGCTGAGGCTCCGTGCGCACCATCACCACAAACACATCGGTGCTGGTTGAATAGTTTTCGGTGAGAAAGGCGTTATCCAGGTTATAGCGCGAGTCCGCGCGCAGCTCGGGAGCGCCCGGATCCAGGTCGCCAATCTTCTGGTTTTGACCGACATAGCCACCCACCGCAAACAACAGCAGGCTGACTAACACGACCGCCGTTGCCTGGCCCTTACCAGTGACTTTGGCAATCGTGCGCCAATGACGATAGGCACTATGATCCTTGGCCTCGCGATAGCCATGACAGCCCTTACTAATGCCCACATAAGACAACACAATGGGCAGCAGAATCAGGTTGGTGACAATCAGCACCGCAATACCGGTGCTCGCTACTAGCGCAAGCTCTTGAATAACAGGGATATCGATTACCCTTAGGGTAAGAAAACCTACGCCATCGCTGATAAGCGCAACAATGCCCGGCTTGCATAAGCGAATGAAAGACTGGCGTGCCGCAGCGCCGTGATCCATGCCGCTATGGGCAAGATGCGCGAAGCGGTTAATGATCTGCACCGAGTGACTGATGCCCACGGCAAACACCAAAAACGGAACCAACATGCTGTAGGGGTCAAGTCCGAGCCCCATGGTATGCAGCAGGCCCAGCAACCAGACCACCGCAACCGTGGAACACAGCAACGTGCCGCTTGTAAGCCACACACAGCGACAGTATAGAAACAGCATGATGGCGGTTATCACGAAAGCGACACCAAAGAAGGCGCCCACCAGCGCCGCGCCGTCAATCAAGTCACCGACCAGCTTGGCGAAGCCGGTGATATGGATCTTGATGTTGTCAGTTTCGTACTTGTCTCGTACCAGCGTTTCCAGATCTTCCGACAAGGTGTGGTAGTTCAGACGCTCCCCGGTCTCCGGGTCAGTCTCCACCAGAGGTGCAAGGATGGTTGCCGACTGAAAGTTATTGGCGACCAGCCGGCCAATTTGACCGGATTTAAGCGTGTTCGCGCGTAACTTGCGCAAAGTGCGCGGCGTCGCATCATAGTCGTCAGGAATAACCGAGCCGCCCACGAAGCCCTCTTCGGTGACTTCCTGCCAACGCACGTTAGGCGTCCACAGGCTTTGCAAGCCAGAGCGGTCAACGCCGTTGATGTAGAAGACCTCGTCGGTAATCTGGCGCAACAGCTCTTGGTATTCCGCTGTAAAAATGTCGCCTTCGGTGGTTTCCACTGTAATGCGCACCGAGTTACCCAGGCCGGAAAGATCTGAGCGATTGGCCAGAAAATTGACGATGTAGGAATGAGAAATTGGAATCATCTTCTCAAAGCTGGCATCGGGTCTTAGCTTGCTAGCCTGGTACCCAAAGAATGCGGTCATGACCACAAACAAAAGCAGCAAACCCACTCTGGCGCTGATTAAAAAACTGCCCAGCTTGCCAGCGAATCCCTCATCATTTTCGGGTGCCGCGTCACGTGGTGTCGTCTCAGCGTCTCGCTCGGGCATTGTGTTCTCACTCATGGGGTTTTTGTCCCGCGCTCATGGCTGTCTGCCTCGCGCTCATGGCTGTTTGTCCCGCGCTCATGGCTGTCTGCCTCGCGCTCATGGCTGTCTGCCTCGCGCTCATGGCTGTCTGCCTCGCGCTCACGGCTGTTTGTATCGCGCTCATGGCTGTCTGCCCCGGGCTTTACTGATACGAACCAGGCCGCCCATGCCAACCATTAGCAAATCATCACCGTCGGCGATAACTGACGAAAAGGTTTTGCGCGCACTGTGGACGTCGAAGCGAAACTGCTGGCCATCCACACTGCTCGCCATGGCACCACCGGCGCCCACCAACACCAGGTGCCCGTTGCTCAAACGCTGGCCTCCGTAGTAGCTAAGCCCGGGGCCATCTCCTGCAGTGACCTCCCGCCAGGTATCGCCTCGGTCTTCGCTATAGAAAATATTGCCTCGCAGACCGAAGGTCACCAAACGAGTCTCGTCTAAAGCCAGCACGCCAAACAAACTGCCATCGTAGTCCAGTGGCAAGCGGTTCCAGCGCCTGCCGCCATTGTCGGAGCGATACAACAATCCAGCCTCGCCCGATAAATAGAGGGTATCGCTATCTGCGGCATCTAAAGAGTAATAGTGGTAGCCATCCAGGTTTTCGATTCGATCCGCAGCGATCCGCCACTGCAGGCCACCGTTATCGGTGTGATAGATCATGCCGTAGGCACCGACCGCCCAGCCCTGCTCCGCGTCGGCGAACCAGACATCCAGAAAGGGGTCGGCAGGTCCGGTTTCTACCGCCAGCTCGGCGTCTTCAACGGCAAACTGGGCTTCTTCGAATTCATAGAGCAAGTCGTCGTCAACTTCAGCATCCGGCTCGTCGATCTGGGCCTGCAGGCTCAGCATACGGTCGGTTACAAAATCCAGCCGCTGACGATTCGCATCATCACCATCAAACTGCTGCTGCCAGGTTTCGCCACCATCACCAGAGTGCAAAATGACGCCACCGTGCCCCACCGCCCAACCGTGGTCATGAGTTGGGAAACTTATCGCCGTAAGCGTTTCGCTGACCGGCACACGGGACTGTTGCCAGCTCTCACCGCCGTTATCTGAATAGACGATAACGCCGCGCTCACCTGCCGCAACCAAACGGTCTCCCGCGCGCGTCAAGTCCAGCAACTGCTCAGTAGCGGGATTTCGAACCGGCAGCGCAGGCTGCAAAGCGTAGTCCGCCGCCATGGCCGTGCTGGCGAACGCCAGCACGCACAAAAGCATGACTCGCACTAACGGCGTCCCGCTCTGCGCAGCGCCTGCGGAGTGAAGTCCTCGAAGCTGGTTTCAAAATCGAAGTCGTAGGTGTAGCCACGCTCTTCATTATCAAGGCCGATGACCACGTAACGGCCCGACACCAAATCGTGCAGGCTTTCTGCTGCCAGCCAGGGTATCTGCACCTGATAGTGCACGATGGGATGTCCTTCCTTCACTTTCCACAACTCTCCGCGGCCATCGTAGTGATCGATCACGGCAATCTGCCAGGTGTCTTCATCGACATAGAAGGTGCGACGCGCATAAATATGCCGCGCATCATCCTTTAGTCGTGATTCCACTACCCACACGCGGTGCTTCTCGTAGCGCAGCAGCTCAGGATCCATATGACCCGGCTTGATAATGTCTTTGTACTTGAGATCACCGTCCCATAGCTTGTAGCTGTTGTAAGGAATAATCATTTCCTTCTTGCCTACCAGCTCCCAGTTGTATCGGTCTGGCGCGCCGTTGAACATATCAAGGTCATCGGCTGTCCGCAGACCATCCGACGCTGTACCGGGGCCGTCATAGGCAATATTGGGTGCGCGGCGCACACGACGCTGTCCTGCGTTATACAACCAGGCCGAACGCGGCTCTTTAATCTGGTCGATGTTTTCGTGTACTAACAGCACGTCACCTTCCAATCGTGCTGGCGCAAGAATCCGCTGCAAGAAAACAAACAGACGATTCTCATAGGGGTTGTCTTCAACACGGTTGGCGAAGATGGCTTCTTCTTCAAACAGCACCGGCGCGAAGTTGCCGTTGGACTGCACGGGGATCTGAGTGTAGCGACGCTGGAAGGCCAGCTTGGTGCGATAGCGCACCACGTGGTTCCAGATGACCTCCAACCCATTGGCCGGGATGGGGAACGGCACGTTGGCATCGAAATTCACCAGCCCGTTGCCACCGGAAACAGTATCAGTTTTGGTGGCGCCGGCTTTAATACGCTCGTATTCAACGTCAGGTAAAAGCGCACTGCGGCGAGTTGGATAGACCGGCATGCTGAACGTGTCAGGATAGCGCTTGAGCAGTGCTACCTGCCCCGGGGACAAAAAGTCCAGGTACTCGGTATGGTTCTCTGCCGTTATCGTATAAAGCGGCTCGTCCTCCGGAAATGGATCTACCAGCCTGTCGCCGGGCTTATATCCTGCCGGCAGCTCCTTCACTCCGCCCGTCCAGGGCGGGATGCTGCCGTCAGCATTTCCCGCGCGCTCGGCGCCCACTGGCGTTAGCTCTTCGCCGCCTAGTCGCGCTGCCTCTTCAGGGCTGATCGCCGCCTGGGTAAAACCCGCGACGGTAAACAACGCTACGGCCATAATATTCTTATACATATTTAGCTCCTTGGGGTGCTATGAAAGAGATGCGATCGAAGGCATGCGATCAGAATACGACTGAAAAGCTCAGCGAAAGAAAGTCACGGTCTTCCAGATCATTGTAGTCGGCACCAAAAAACGTGGTGTAAGACAGTTCGCCGCGGTACTTGTTTAGGTAGTCGCCTCGCACGCCCAGGCTTAAAGCCTGACGCCCGTCGATAAAGTTAGGGGCCGGTGAATTACCGCTGACGTCATGCGACCAGGCGATATTGGGGATGATGTTGATCCCGGCAATCAAGTCGTTGTACTCAAGGCTGGCGCGAACGCGATAGCCCCAGGAAAAGTCATCGGTGAAGCCATCGTTTGTGCAGTTGTCCGCCACTCCATTGGGCAGCACGCCCAACGGGGCCAAAGCAGGATGGGAATTACAACTTACTGGCACACCAAATTGGTCGCTGGTAAAAGGTGTGAAGTCACCAATACCGAAGGTCGCCGAGCGGCCATAGTTCTGCTGGTCGTCCATGTCGTCCAACCAGACACCACCGACCTCAGCGGCAAAGTTCAGGCGGTCCGCTCCCCAAACCTGTTCGAAGAAGCGAATCAGCGTGACCTGCGCCTGTGTATAGGTGACATTGTCGAAGCCATGAATAATGCCGCCTGGACCCGCTTCTGCTGCCCTCTCACCCATACGCGACCACTCCGCAAAGCCACCCAGTGCAAGCGCCTGCGCGATTTCAGTGGTGTTAATCTGCAAAGGGAAATCGGGCCGATAGCTCAGCTCTCCAGAGACAGCCCAGAAGCCAACATTGGTGGCAAAGCTAAGCGCGTAGGTCTCGATATCCTCCGGATACTCGAAAAAGTACTGCGGATTTGAGCCAAAAATAAACGGCAAACCGAAGCCTTCCGTCGGGTTTATGCCACTGAAAATCGGCGTGCGACTATGAAGGTTGGTGTAATAAAAGCCAAGCTCGGTGCCGTTGAGTTGCTCTACAAAGTAGCGTGCGGAAATCCCCCACTGCCCGCCATCCTCAGGGTTATCGGTAGGGCCGCGCGGGATAATTTCGCCCGAGGCAAGTTGGTCGCCATCAAGTTGCGAGGTACGTGGTGTCAATGCATTACAGCCACCACCAAACACATCCCCGTTGCTCCAGTAGGTCCCGCAGGGATCAACAATAGTCGGATCCCATTCATACTGATAGAACGCCTCTACTGACAGGTCCTGTGTCACACCGACGTTGGTGTATAACAAACCCGTTGGCAGCAAGGCCTCGCGAATTTCTGAGCCGGGGCGACGCAGCGCGGTTACGTCGAAAGGATTAATCACGTTAATGCCATTCTGGATAAAGGTGTTTTCACCCCAACTGAGCACCAGATTGCCGGCGCGAAATTCAACCGGCATATCGGCTATATTGGTATTCCAGAACGCGTAATAATCCAACGGCACAATGCCTGAGCCCTGTGCCAGATCCTGATAATCACCCGTATTCAGAGTGTCACTTTGATAGCCGTTGGGAACATGGCCAAAGTCGACGTCTTGATCCTCGATTGCGTAGTCGTACCACCATTTAACCCGCGTAAAAAAGCCAAAGTCGCCGTAAGTCACTTCCAGATCGTGAAGGCCACGAATCTGCATCGAGTACAGATCGCCCTGATCGAAGTTCAGGTTGCCATCGTCAGTGGTACTGGATGAGGCGCGCCCCCGGCCATTGGTATTGCCAGGGCTGAGAAAGTCATTGTCCGCTTCTTCAGTTCGCCAACTCGCACCTACCGCGATGTTGGAAATAAATGATGCATCGAGCTCACCCAGGCGAAACTTGGCAGCCTGAGCGGGCGTCACACTGCAAGCCAGTGCGGCTGCAGTGGCTGCAGCTATGGCGTTGAATCGGCGCATGGCCGTATCTCCGTTTTTATTATCGTGTCGGCGCTGCAGATATCCTTGCAGCGATAGTAATGCTGCGGACGTGGCCGCAGCAAACTGCTTCGAACTTGCGGTAGCAGTGCAATCGTCATGTCGCTGCCTCAGTCGCTTGCAGCGCTTTTAGCAGAAGCTGCTGGTACAGCCTGTCTTTTATCGATTCCGGCGCGCCCAGCCCCATGCGCTCAAGGTGCGCGTGATAGTGCGCACGAGTCGCCTCGTCCGCAGGACCAGTGCGGGCCATCTCCATCAGGGATTTAGGTTTAACGTTAGCCTTTAGCCAAACCAGCGCACGCAGCAGCATTTCTTCCAAGTAGGTAAAATCGCTGCCCAGCGGAAATTCGGGAAAGCAATCGCGATGCTGAAGATAAACCTCGCGCAAACGCTCCGGCGTGTTTTCGGTATACGCGCGCGGCAGGGTATAGTCAGCCGGCAGTTTGCCCTCTTGCTTGGCCCGTGCCATTAGCTCTGGCTGGAAGCGCGAATCGGCAATACAGAGCATGGCTGCAATCACTTCGGCATCGGTTCTGCCGCGCAGGTCCGCGACGCCGTACTCCGTGACTACAATGTCACGCAGATGCCGTGGAATGGTTGTATGCCCGTAATTCCAAACAATATTGGAAGACACTTCACCGGCCTTGTTGCGCGTCGCGCGCACCAAAAGTATCGATCGAGCATCTTCCAACTCATGGGCCTGAGCGACAAAGTTGTACTGTCCGCCCACGCCAGAGAGAATACGCCCGTCCTCCAGCTGGTCGGCCACTGCTGCACCCATCATCGTCACGGTAAATGCGGTGTTGATGAAACGGCCATAGACGCGCTGGCTGCGTTTGCGCATCTCGTCGCCGTAAAGGCCATTCACGTCGCTAATTCGCGTCATCTCAATGAGATCACGCTGCTCCGGTGATAGATCTCGCAGCGCGCTATAGAAGGCCTGCGGGCCAAGAAAGAAGCCTCCATGCATGTGCACCGGCTGCCCTTTAGAGCCTTTGACCTGACGCTTGATGACACCCCCTTTAATCAGGCGGTACAGACCGTAGGTGAACATCTCGCTGCAGCCATAAAGACCTTGCTCAAAAGTACCTGTTCCACCTTCTTCATAGGCGTCGAACCAGGTACCGCCCAAACGGCTGTCTTGCATCAGCTGCTTCCAGCTGCTGTTGTCCTGATGGCGAAGTAACAGCGCGCTCGCCACGGCGTCACCCAATGCACCAATGCCGATCTGCAGGGTTCCTCCGTCTCGGACCAAACCGCTGGCTGCCAGGCCAATGAAGTGCTCAGTCATGGCAACCGGCATATTCGGTGTGCTGATGAGCGTCTTATTGCAGGCGGGATCATCAATTAGAAGGTCAAAGGCATCTGCTTGCACCTCTGCGCTGCCCGTCATATAGGGTAGGTCGGGATGAAGCTGGCCCACGGTGATCAAGGTCTCACCGCTCGCTTTGCGCTTAGCGATCTCGGGCATCATGTCGAGAGTCATTTCGGGATTGCAGCTCAGGCTGATCTTCGATGCGTCGCCGTCGGGCTGCGGGGCCACGGTTTGCGCCAGCACATTGATGCCGCGTTTAAACATGTCGCGCGCTATGTGCGTATAGTTGGAGCTAATATAGTTTTGCTGCGCGTAGTGATTGCCCAACTCAGCGGCCGGTTGCACGAAGAACTCCACAACCTGCACGTTATCGGGCAAGCGACCGGCTCGCGATGCCTGTAAATAGTCGAGCTCTTCATAATCGCCATAAACGCGCTCAACGAAGGGATCGAGGAAGCGCTTCTGCAAACCGGGCGGCGCTTTGGGTCGCGTCAAAGACAAGGCGGTAGCAATTGTCAGCGAGATTCGGGGATCGTCCACGGCGCGCCGGTACAGCACGTTGGCCAGGGAATTCGGCTTACCCAGACCCAGCGGCATGCCCATAATAATGCTGCCGTCAGTGGCGGCGATAATAGCGTCAGCCGCCGCCTCAACGCTGCTTAGCCTGTTGGTCATCGGGACATCCCCGCGGCTTTTGACAGCGCTTTGTAGCTATCCCGCAGATGCCTACCCAGGTCGCCAATGCCGGGCTGCTCGGTGGGGCAGCTGGTCACTGCAACGCACAGCTTGTTGCGGTAACTGACCACAGTGATATTAATTCCCAAACCGTCGGTAACCACAGACAGAGGGTAGATTGCCTCTAATCGTGCGCCGTTCAGATACAGCGGCTGCCGAGAGCCCGGCACGTTCGATACGATCACGTTCATTGCGGGCTTAACCTGACTCGCCCGGCCGCTAAGGGTCAGCAAGATCGTTGGCATCATCAGCATATTGGTAAAGTCCTGAGCGGCCGTGCGCGTCATAGCACGCATATTGTCTTTGGCTTTGTTCATCACACGCACAATGCGTTTGAGTCGCGTCAGCGGACGAGACTCGTCGGTAAACAACGGGCAGATAATGAAGCCAACCTGATTGCCGGCGGACTGTTTGGCCTTGATGGATATGGGTACACCGGCTTCAAGCGAGATTTTAGGTAGAGCATCCTGCGTCTTCAGATAGGATCGCAGCGCACCGCCGCACACTGCCAGTAGCACGTCATTAACCGTTGCGCCGTAGCGCTCGCCGAGTTTGTGCATGCGGGCCACCGGCAGTTCTCCGATAACGATTTCACGGCGGCCGTCGACATCGCAGTTGAACAGAGTGCGAGGTGCACTAAATGGCAGCGGCGGCACATCACGCTTGCCCATAATCGCGTCCAGGCTCATGCCGGTAAGCAACTCAGACATCTGCGGCAAGGCCGCATAGTGTTTTTTGAGCTCGTGGCGCAGCGTGCCAATTTTGCGCAGCGCCGCATGCCGGTCGTGGTACTTTGCCGCGTGCGGGCGCGCGGCACGGAAATCAATGCTGGCATCCGGCGACGTACTGAAGAGGGCATCCAGCATACGCAGCGCCCCTACGCCGTCCACCAGGGCGTGGTGCACCTTGCAGTACAGCGCGAAGCGGCGGCCCGGGAGTCCTTCGATCAAGTGGATTTCCCACAGCGGCCGATGACGATCCAGCACCCGCTCGTGCACTCTGGATACCACGCGAAGCAGGTCTTCGGTGCGCGATGAAGCGGGCAGTGCGTAATGATGCACATGGTAGTTGGGGTCATAGTCATCTGCCGGAATCCAGTTCAGGTTGCGCAGGCTATCTGGATCGGACAATTTTTTATCGAATACCGGCCACAGCGTGTTGAGCCTGCCACAGTGCTTGGCAAGCTTACGGTAGAAGCCTCGTGGCAGCGTCTCAGGCTCTGAGAGCACCATCAATCCCCCCACGTGGAACGGGCGTTGTGGCGACTCCATACGCAAGAAAGCAGCGTCCTGAAAGCTCAATTTTTCAACGGCGGCAGTCACTGCAGCAGACCGTTAGCTGTAGCCGATGCCTGACCCTCAGGGACCAAGCGTCGAACAATTTCTTCCCGCTTTAACAGCAGGTCAGTCGGTTCTGTGCAGCGCTGATTGCCTGTCGCTCTTATAATTCTCATGCGGTGCGTCGGCAATAACGAACATCCATTGTGTCGCGAACCGTGGTGATAACAACATGATCAGCGTCAATTGCTGTCTAGTTAGTGTTTAGCATTGGCCAGAGCTGCGGCCACAGTGAAAAGTTCGCATTGGCGACCAAAGCCACGGACGCCGCCGGCGCATTGTGTTGAAATACACCCGCGCTGTGCCTTAGCGCTCTTTTTTGAACTCTGGATAGATCAGATGACCGCCCCAGAAGACGCACCTCAGGCCATTTCGACGCTTGCCACCAGCAAGCCGGCGGATATTGCCAGCGCACTGCGCGATATGGACGTCGATGCCGTTTGGTCTTGCCTGACCCAGCTGCCCTCGGAAAAGGCAGCACTGGCCCTACACAGGCTGGATGAGGACTTCCGCGGCCGGGTTATGGCAGGGGTCAAGGACACGGTATTCCTGAAATACCTGTTAGAGCTGCTAGACACCGATGAAGCAGCTGACCTGATAGCACACCTGCCCGATACTGACGCCCATGCTTTGCTCGACAGCCTCTCGCGCGCCGATGAAGTTGAACAGCTGCTTGCCTATCCCGCCGACAGCGCCGGCGGCATTATGGATACCCACTTACTGGTGGCAGAGTTGGACGACAGCGTCGCCGACGCCACCGCCTATCTTCGCCGCCACGCCGCAGACATCGACCAGAACCACGATTTATGGGTAGTCGATGAGCAAGGCTGTCTGGCGGGCTTCGTGAGCCTGCCACAGCTTTTAATTAGCCCGGACACGGTAACGCTGGCCGAGCTTGCCAATCGCGATCCCGACAGCGTGAGCCCGGAAACCGATCAGGAACAAGCCGCCCACATGGTGGAACGCTACGATCTGGCACAGCTAGCCGTGGTGGACGAAAAGGGGCACTTGCTAGGGCAGATCACCAGCGAGGACGCCATCAGCGTTCTGAAAAGAGAATCCAGCGAGGATTTGCAGCGTATGAGCGGCCTGTCTGCAGAGGTCAGCCGCAGTGACTCTACCTTGCGCATGGTCTACAGCCGCTTGCCCTGGCTTGCTGTGGGCATGATCGGCTCGGTACTGGGCGCCGCAGTGATCATGCGCTTCGAAACGGCGCTGGAGCAGGCGGCAATTTTGGCGGCCTTCATACCTCTGATAGCCGCAACCGCCGGCAGCGCCGGCATTCAGAGCTCGACGGTCACCGTACAGGCGATAGCGACCGACAATCTGGGCGACTCGCTGGCCGGGCGCCTGCTGCGTGAATTTCGGGTCGCGGTCCTCAACGGCGTATCAATCTCGGCGCTGCTCGGCGTTTTCATGCTGGCTGTCGCGTGGCTGCTACCGGATCGCCTGGACTCAATCGGCTTGCTGTTTCTTACACTGGCGATTTCTCTGTTGGGCGTACTGGCGATCGCCACCTTTATTGGCGCCTCAATGCCTTTGTTGTTGCATCGGCTCAAAATAGATCCAGCGGTTTCGACCGGCCCTTTTATTACGGTCAGCGCAGACGTGATCGGCATTCTGTTTTACTTTGTCATTGCAGATACGATTTACCTGCACTGAACCGCAACCCTGGCGAGTCTGAGGCGTACTCAATCAAGCCTGCCGAACTTGCGCCCGGTTTCGTTTACACTTGCCGGCAGACAACAGGAGATCACCATGCTGAATTCATTTTTTAGTCGTAGCCTACGCGTAGCGCTACCCGCGGCAATTCTGGCTTTGCTCGCAGGCTGCGCAAGCTCACCGCCCACCCCCAAAGTGGATTACAAAGATGACTACGACTTTTCGGGTATAAAGACTCTGGCGTTTATGTCGCACTCAGGTGCGTCATCGGGTGACAGCCCAAGAGCTTTCCTGAGCGACATGGTGATCGAACGCATAGACCGCGGCATCACCAACGCCATTGAAAACAAGGGCATGAAAATCGTCAAAGATCCCCGCCAGGCAGACGCGCTGATTAACTGGCACCTGGTCGCCAACGAAAAAACCGACGTGCGCAGCTACAACACCGGACCCAGTACAGGCGTCTACTACGGCGGTGCCCGCGGCTATAACCGCATGGCCATGTACAACTGCTGGAACTGCGGTGGCAGCGACGTGATGGTTCGAAACTACACGCAGGGCACCTTCATTGTAGATATCATCGAGCCCGACCTTAATCGCTCGGTGTGGCGCTCCACAACGCAGTCCAAGCTAAAGGGTGACGAGCCGAGTCGCGATCAGGCGGACTACGATGCTGCGGCAGCGCGCATCATGGCGGGCTTCCCGCCCTACTGAGCATAATCCCGACGTAAGTCAGGCTGGCGTCAATCAGACGTTGACGCCAGCTTGGCGATATCACGCCCGGAGGGCTGCTGAAAAAGGCGCAGTCCAAACTCTGGCACGATCGCCAACAGATGGTCGAAGATGTCACCCTGGATGCCTTCATAGTCACCCCAGGAAGTCGTGGTGGTAAAACAGTAGATTTCCAACGGCACGCCGGTGGTGCCCGGCGCCAGCTGACGCACCAACAAGGTCATGCCCTTTTGCACATCGGCCCTGGACTTGAGGTAATTGTAAACGTAAGCGCGAAAAGTGCCGATATTGGTGAGCCTGCGGAGATTGACGTCATCTTCCTCGCCGAGCTTACTGGTATTTTCTTCGCTCAAGTCCTGTTGCTTGGTGTCGATATAGTCGCCCAATAGCGCAAAGCGTTTGAACTTGTCGATCTCCTGATCGCTTAAAAAATGTATGCTGGCCGCATCCAGATGCAGGGCGCGCTTGATACGGCGCCCGCCGGAATCTGACATACCCCGCCAGTTGCGGAAACTGTCGCTGATCAGTTTATGGGTTGGGATGGTAGTGATGGTCTTATCAAAGTTCTGCACCTTGATGGTATGCAGCTCGACGTCTATCACGTCGCCATCGGCGCCAAACTGCGGTACCTCAATCCAGTCGCCTACGCGAACCAAATCCTGCGCCGTGAGCTGGACGCTCGCCACCAGAGATAAAATGGTATCTCGGAAGATCAGCAAAAGTACGGCAGTCATGGCGCCAAAGCCGCTCAGTAATACCCAGGGCTCTCTGTCCATCAATGCGCTCACCACCAGCAGCAGGCCGAGAATAATGACCAGCAGTTGCAGCAGTTGGACAAAACCCTTTAGCGGCCGATGACGCGAGACGGGATAGGACTCGTAAATAGCGTTGCCAGCATTGAGGGCAGCGGTCACAGCGAAGGTCACCACCAGCAGCATGTAAATGCTTGTTGCTTTCATCAATGCGGCTTCGATAGCGCCATCAAATCGCGGCAACATGTCGATGCCTGCATAGATAATGAATACCGGCAGCAATTGCGCAAGTCGTGACGGCACGCGGTTCTCAATCAGCGCGTCATCCCAGGTGTGCTGCGTTGCAACGGCGATACGATGAATAGCCCCCACTAACACCACCCGCGCAAACCAATAGGCGGCAAGCGAAGCCAACAGCAAGCCAGCCACTAAGACCATGTCGGGCCGCTGGGCGTAAAACTCATGAAGCCAATCCATAAGGTTCCTCCCCGTTAGTAATCAATCGAGTGGACGGCAGGCTGGCCGCCCAGAATAGCTCATCGAAAGCGTCCATCAAACGAGACCATCAAATGAGCCGGTCGAAATCGGTATCCATCAACACAAATACGCCAACTGTCACCAAAACCCCCGGCAGCAACCAGCGCTCCTGGCGACCAATCCAGGCTGTCAGTGCGGGCTGCCGCATCAAGCCAATGGCCAGAACCAGCCATAACGCAGCCAACAGGGCGTAAACCGCCGCCAAAACCATCATCACCGCCGGTTCGGTGTCCGCGAACAGCGGTATGAACATGGCCAGGGTGTCGCCGCTATTGCTTGTTATCAGCAGCACGATAGCGACGAATCCCGTGGCACTATCAGACGGTTGCTGCGCTGATACTTCGCCAGCTGACGACACAGCGGCCGATAAAGCTTGTTGCGCAGCCTTGCACCCTCGCATCAGGCCGAGACACAGCGGAAGCACGCCCAGATAACCTAGCGCCGCGGGATCTACCAGGGCGCCCAGAAAAGAGCCAGAGGCAGCAAATGCAAGCACAAGGACAGCCGACAAAGTGTAGGCGACCGCCACTCTGGATACTGGGGACGCAGCCAGCAGCGTAACCAACAGCAGCAAATTATCGATATTGGTAGCGACGAAGCTCGCTGCCGTCGCGACCACTTCCGACCCGAGTGCCCACATAACAAAACAACCTCAAAAGCAGATTTCACGCGCCCTGCAGCATGACAATCAGCGAAAAACCAGACGCAGTTCACAGAATGACAAGCTCGTCTCGCCTCGCCTGTGTGCACATCTTATAGTCGACCCATGTTTATGATCACACGAAATAATGTTTCAGTCCTCGGCGCGGCTTTGCTGTTGCTTGCACTTGCCATCAGCACGACGCTGTCTGCACGTAGCGGCGCAGCAACAACCGTGAGCGCGTCTCAAGGCTCGCTGATCAGCAGCGTACCGGTTATGCAGGCGGAAGCGGATGCCCGCACCGGCGATGCGCTGCTGCGCTCAGGGTGGGGAGCGGCGCAGCCAGCGGTCTTTGCACGCATTGCAACCGCCTTTGACTCAGAGGCGATGAGTGGTGCCGATTTGATGGGCGTTGAGTGCCGGTCCAGCATCTGCAAGATACGTTTCCAGGCTGATAGCGACATCAACGTGGAGACATTACTACCAACGCAACTTGCCAACGCATTTCACTCCATCGTTACGATCCACAGCGTCGGCGCGGCGAACATTGTGTACATGGATATCCCCTCCAGCCTCTGAGCGACATCAATAGAATTCTATAAAGACCGCCACGGCGGTCTTTTTTTTTATGGGCGTTCGGCTACACTCCCTGCTTGGCAATCGTTTCGGACAACGCTCATGGAATACAACGCAGACACGCATTCATTGCAATGCCCCAAGTGCCATCACGGCATGAATGAGGTGAGCTACGGTAACCTGGCGATTGATCGCTGCACCGAATGCCAGGGGCTTTGGTTTGATACTGGCGAGGCAGAGGCACTAAAAGAACGCTGGATGGGCGAGGCCCTTGATTCCGGTGACCCGGAGATCGGTAAACGCTGGAACGAAGTCGAGGACGTTGATTGCCCGCGCTGCAGCACGCGCATGCACAAAAGCTCTGACCCCTCTCAAAAACATATCTGGTATGAAGTCTGCAACGAACACGGCATGTTCCTTGATGCTGGCGAGTTCACTGACTACAAATATGAAACACTGCTCGACAAATTCCGAGGACTCATCACAGGGGCTCGCTCGGAGAGCTAAGCTAGCGGTCACATCTTTAGTATGAATCCACGCGTTTGGGGGCAAGCCTTGCAGACCATGCCCAAACTGTCCCCGCAGGAGTGGGGCGAGTTGGATGTCGTCGCGCGCTGGCTGATAGCAACTCGCGCATCAGTGCTCTTCATGACCTTTATGTCCGCCGCGCTGGGTGGTCTGCTGGCCGCAGCAGATGGCGGCTTTGATTGGACACTATGGTGCATTTGCTGCCTGGGACTGGTGTTTGCCCATGCCACCAACAACCTGCTTAATGACTACACCGATTCCCGGCGCGGTATCGATAAAAACAACTATTATCGAAACCAATACGGCGTGCACGTACTTGAAGACGGCCTGCTGAGCCCAGCGCGTTTCTGGGCTTATGTAGGGTTTACCGGCGGCACCGCCCTCGCCCTGGGCATTTGGCTCATTAGCCTGCGCAGCGGGCTGACCCTGAACTTAATGCTGGCCGGCGCTTTCTTCGTACTGTTTTACACCTGGCCGCTGAAATACTACGGGCTGGGCGAACCTGCCGTGCTGCTGGTATGGGGGCCATTAATGGTGGGCGGCACCTACTACGTGGTCACCGGCACCTGGAGCTGGGAGATAACCTGGTTCAGCCTGCTCTATGCGCTCGGCCCAACGACAGTGCTGTTTGGCAAACACATCGATAAACTAGAGCTGGATGAGGGCAAGGGCGTACAAACCTTACCGGTGATTCTAGGTTCTCGCTGGGCTCGACGCTGGGTACTGGGAATGCTGGTACTGCAATATTTGGGCTGTATCGCTCTGGTTGCCGTCGGCGCCGCCCACTGGCTGCTGCTCGCCGTACTGATCAACGTGCCAACCCTGGGCAAAGTGCTGGCCGCCTTTCGTGAAGAAAAGCCTACGGAAAGGCCCGCACCCTTCCCGGAGCAGGTGTGGCCACTGTGGTTCTCTGCCTACGCGTTTGATCACACCCGTAAATTCACAACGCTATTCATCCTCGCCCTGCTCCTGGGGCAAATTTTGCTGTAAATCATCTTTTTTTCTGTCAGGTTCTTGTGACTGTCCCAGTTGTGTACTAATAATGACAGACCGAGGGGCAAGAACAGCTATTACGATGCTGGCAGCCACGGCGGCGAATCGCTGAGAGCGACTTCGTTAGGAACAGCCGGGATGCTTACTAGTCCAAAATCATCCTGCAGTATCCGCAGCCATAAGCTGAAATAAATGGACAGGCGGTGACGATAAGCGATCCTGGCTTAAGCAACGACCCGCTCATGTTTCAATAAACCGTCGTAATACGGGCTTAACAATAAACCGCCTCTGGAAATCTGTTCACAGGGGGTCACTGTGCAGAGCCACAAAATAGCAGCCTCGGCATTTTTGCTGCTCATCTTAATAGCCAGCTTCACGCTTGGCACAGCCACCGCAGTGCGCGCGGACGAAGCCGATGCTGCAGCACCGAAGCCAGCTCGTTGCCTAATGTGCCATCGGGACTCGGCCGATGAGCCCGTACATGCCATATTTAAAACCGCCCACGGTCAACTCGCGGGCGGCGGCGCTGCTAGCTGCGTGAGCTGTCACGGCGCTAGTGACGCGCATCAACGGGGCCCTACCAAGAATTCGCCAGATGTGAGCTTCGGCCCCAAATGGAACGCGGCGCCGGAGCAGAGTAACGCCGCCTGTCTGACCTGCCACCAGAAAGAAACCCAGATGTTTTGGCTGGGCGGCGTCCACGAGCAGGAAGACTTGACCTGCAGTAGCTGCCACAACAGCCACGCTGCCCGTGACCCCATGTTGACCGCGGACGGACAATTGGACAATTGCACCAGTTGCCACACGCGACAACAGGCTCAGCTTAGACTGCCCTCGCGCCATCCCATTCTGGAAGGCAAAACCGCGTGCACCGACTGCCATAACCCGCACGGCACCAGCACCGAAGCCATGCTTGCTGCCCCCACGGTCAACGACAATTGCTATCAGTGCCACCAGGAAAAGCGCGGACCGCATCTCTGGGAGCATCAGCCAGTCGTAGAGGACTGCAGCTATTGCCATACCTCCCATGGATCAGTTCAGCCCAACCTGCTGACCGCTCGCGGGCCATTTCTGTGCCAATCTTGCCACTCGGCCGCGACCCACCCCAGTCAGGTCTACGACGGCCGCGGCATTGGCGGCAGTGGTAGTCAATATGTGCTCGGCAAGAATTGCTTGAACTGCCACAGCCAGATCCACGGCTCTAACCATCCCAGTGGTGCGAGGCTGACCCGGTGAGTCGTTTTGCTCGCCACCCGCTAAGCTGCGCAGTCGCGAGCTCGCTGCTGGGCTTTGGTTGCATAGCGGGCGCGCTGGCGCAGCAGGATGACCGGCCGCTGGCAACGCGCTGGGCGGTTGACTACGCCGGCAGCGCTGAGCTGGGCGTCGGTTACGTCAGCGACGAGAACTTTGAATTTGGTGAATACAACGGCCTCAACCAGGACGGGGCCGTATTGATTGGCAATATAGACTGGACTGGCAGCAGCGACAGCAGCCGCTGGGGCTTTAGCGCAAACAATTTGGGACTGGATACACGCGAAGGCAGTGGCCGCTGGAGCAACAACCGCTGGGAGGTTTTCTTCGAGGTCGACGCCCAGCAGCAAGTCCGCAACAACAGCGGACGCACACCGTTCCGGGGTGGCGATGAGCTGGGGCTTCCCAGCGACTGGGTATCCGGCGTCACCACGGCTGACTTCGCCAATCTGGATGGCAGCCTGCGCAGCTTCGACCCGGTCATCGAGCGGGACCGCTACACACTGGGCTTAAAAGCAAAGCTCAACGAGGCCTGGAGCATTGAAGGATCGGCTTTTTACGAAGGCCGCGACGGCAACCGCGATCTGGGCGCGTCGATCTTCAACAACGTCTCAGCAGGGGACGCCGCTATTCTGCCTATGCCGGTGGACTATGACAGCACCGAGTTCAATCTCGCAGTTAACTATGCCAAGGACTCGCTGGCGCTCACCGGCAGCCTGTTTTACAGCGACTTCGACAACGGCAACGAGCAACTGCAGTGGCAGAACCCCTATAGCAACTTCGGCCCCAACGTGCGGTTCCCCGACGGCGTAGGCGGCATGTCACTGGCACCGGACAATACGTTTTTGCAGGGTCGCCTGATGGGTACCTGGATACTGTCGCCCAAGCTGCGCCTGCAGCTGGACGGTAGCTTTGGACGCACCGAGCAGGATCAGGATTTTCTGCCCTTTACCGCCAACCCTAATCTTACGGTGAGCACTGCATTACCTCGCAGCAATTTGGGTGGCGAGGCCGAAACCCGCGTTCTCGACGGCCGACTGTTTTGGACACCGCTGCGGCGACTGCGCCTGGAGGCCTATTTCCATGGGGAAGAACGAGATTTCGATGTGCCCCGGGATGGCTATCAATACGTTTTGGGGGATGCCTGGCCAATCAACGACCCGTCGGGTCGCCTGTTCAATACGGCTCATAGCTACAGCTTCAACACCTACGGCGTAGAAGGCAGCTATCCCCTGCCACTGCGCAGCAAAATCTGGCTTAGCTATGAATTCGAAGAAGCCGAACGCGATAACGCCGCCGTAATGCAATCTGACGAGGACCGCTACAAGCTACGCTATCGCCTGCCCATAGCCGGCGGACTCAACATGCGGTTGGAAGCCCTGTACGGGGACCGGGACGCAGAGGAATACGTTTGGGACCAATCGTACTTTGCCAGGGTCGATGTAGAACGCATCAATGCGACACCCGATAGCCAACGCTTTCTGAATCACCCCGCGCTTAGCCAGTACCATATCGCCACGCGGGAGCAGTTAGAAGCGAAGCTGGATTTCGACTGGCAGCTGGGCATGGACTGGAATCTGGCACTGAATATGCTCTACCGGGAAAACGACTACGACGAGACCGACCTCGGCCTGACCGACGAGGAATTGGAAAGCATCTCGTTCACGGCAAGCTGGGTCGCGAATAACGCGTTGGTATTAACCGCCTGGGCCAGCGGCAGCACGTACAGCGCCGCGCAAAACGGTCGCGCGTTTAACGGCGGCATAGAGAGCAACCCATTCGAGATATTTCCACCGCTGCCGCAGGCCTCTGACCCGGCGAGAGACTGGCGCACCGATACCGAAGATCGCACCCTGCTGGTTGGCTTTGGCGTTGAGTGGCAGATCAGCGACACCCTGGAGCTAAGCGCCAACTATAGCTATCAAGACACTGAATCCAGCTACGACTTTGCCAACGGCGGCGCCAGCGACTTGAGCGCGGACCCATTGCCGGTTGACTTCGAGACTCAGATGCACAGCGCCACCGTCGAAGGCAGCTGGCATTTCCGCGAGAACATCTCTATCGCTCTCAACTACCAGTACTGGAATTTTGAAAGCGAAGACTGGGCGGCGGTGACGCCCAATAGCATCGATAAGGTTTTAGCGCTGGGCTTACAGCCCGCAAACGAAGATCTGCATTACATAGGAACGTCAATCGTCTACCGATGGCAGTAAGCCACGGGGCGGAGGTGATGGAATGAGCAAGCAACCAGGTTTTTATCTAAGCGTATTGTGCATCGTCATGCTGAGTGCCTGTGGGGGCGGTGGCGGCGGTGATCGCGCCGCGGGCGTTGAACCCGGCCCGCAGGCGCCAAACCAACCAGTTACTCCGCCTCCTCCAGTGATTCCCGGCCCGGTAGGATTTGAAGAAGCCGACGAAATTGTAAGCTTCATCACCGGCGCTACGCTGGACGGCGGCAACGCTGTGGTTAACTTCACGCTAACCGACGGCAACAATACCGCCATCACTGATCTGGAGCTGGGCAATCTGCGCTTTGTGCTGGCCAAGCTGCAGGCCAGCCCCCTCGGCGGCAGCACCGGCAGCTGGCAGTCCTACGTCAACAGTATTGAAAGCGCAGGCAGCGTCGGGCCCGGCACCGAAGCCAAGCTACAGGCTACCTACGAGCGCAGCGGTGAGCTGGAGAATTTTGGAGATGGCACCTACCGCTACACCTTCGGTACCGATGTCACCGCCCTACCCGCTGACATACTGGATCAAGCGAAGACCGAAGGACTGAATCTGGACTACGAAGCAGCACGCACCCATCGCGTTGCCATTCAGTTTGACGACGGCCCTAATCCGATCAATCCATTCTATGACTGGGTACCGGAAACCGGTGAGGTCAGCGGTGTCTTCAACTATCAGGTTGCCGTAACCAACAACTGTAATCGCTGCCACAACCCGCTGGGTATACACGGCGGCAATCGCGTCGAAGTGGAATACTGCGTGACCTGCCACAACCCCGGCAGCACCGACGCCAACAGCGGCAATACGGTGGATATGAAAGTAATGATTCACAAAATCCATATGGGAGAGAACTTGCCCAGCGTTGCCGCCGGCAACCCGTATGTGATCTGGGGCTTCCGGGATCGACCCCACGACTACTCAGAGGTGGTCTACCCACAGGATCTGCGCAACTGCCAGAACTGCCACGTGGGTAGCTCCACCACCAGCGAATTCTATTCGGAAGTGCAGCTCTCCAGCCAAGGCGACAACTGGAACAGCTTTCCGTCTCAGGCCGCCTGCGGCAGCTGCCACGACAACCTCGATTTCTCAACCCATGCCGGTGGTCAGCCGGATGACTCTGGCTGCGCAAGCTGTCACGCGGACGGACAAATTGCCGGCAGTGTCGCGCAAAGCCACGCATTGTTAGTTCGAGATGAAAGCAGCAATTATCTGCCCGAGATTCTTGCCATCAACAATACCGCCCCGGGTGAGTTCCCCAGTATCGATTTCCGCATTACCAACCCCAACACTGGCGAAACCTGGGACATCCTTAACGACGCACCCTGGACCGTGGGCGGTGGAGCAAGCCGGCTGGCCGTAGACGTCGCCTGGAACACCGATGACTACAGCAACACGGGCAATGAAGCAGACAATGCCAGCGCGGTGTCTATCGATGCTCTGAGCAACGCAACAGCCAATGGTGACGGCAGCTTTAACGTCGTGTCGTCGATCGCCATACCGGACGGCAGCCAAACGCCGAACGTCGCCGCGACGGGCTCAGGCGCTATTGTCATAGAAGGTCATCCCGCAGTTGATGTGGACGGAGACGGCGACCCTAACACCGTGTTCATGCAGAACGTTAAAGACTACTTCTCTATCGACGAAGCTAGCGGCACGGCCAGGGCGCGACGTGATATCGCCGATATTGGCCAGTGTCTCGATTGTCACCAGAACCTGGTTCTGCATGGCAGCAACCGTTCTGATACCGTGCAAGGCTGCACCGTGTGCCACAACCCGCGCAATACCGATCGCGGGGTTCGCGCGGTTGCCTCCAACCCGCCAACCGACGGCAAGCTGGAGGAATCCATAAACTTCACCAATATGGTCCATGCCATTCACGCGCCTTCGATACGAGAGAACCCACTGCAGGTGGTCGGTTTTAGAGGTTTCACGACCTACGTTTACGACGAAGATCATGTGCAGTACCCGGGCGATCTGAGTGACTGTACCTCCTGTCACGGTGATGACGGCTACCAGCTGCCACTGGCCAGCGGGGTCCTGGGAACCACGGTGAGCACCGGCAGTGATATTGCAGACCCGGCCGATGATGTGGTGATTTCACCGCAGTCTAACGCCTGCTATAGCTGCCATGAGAGCGACGTGGCGAAAGCGCATATGGAACAGAACGGAGGCGCTTTCAGCACCAGTCAGGCAGCTTTGGATAGCGGGGAAGTTGTCGAGCAGTGCGAGCTCTGCCACGGCAGCGGACGCAGTGCTGACGTGGAGGCCGTACACGGACTGTTAAATTGACGAGTGCCGCGAAAGACGCTCGGTTAGAGGCGCTCGGCTAGAGGCGCTCGGCTAGAGGCGCTCGGCTAGAGACGCTCGGCTAGAGGCGCTCGGCCAGAGACGCCAGGCTAGAGCCCTAGCATCTCGCGCAGGCGGGCCTTGGTTTCTACAGAGCTATCACTGTGGCAGGTATCGCAGCCCAGCTCCTCCCCGTGTACTTCGTGGATGGTTCTGAAGTAGGGATCGTCCGCCGAGGCTTCGTGACACATACCACAGGCCTCCACGGACATCTCATCGACCGGCATATGACTCGCGGGCAGCACTGGTTCATCGTGGCACATTGCACACTCCACGTCTGCTGCGGGACCGGCTTGTGCGGATAATGAGAACACCACCGCAGTAGCTAGCAGTAAGCCGCGTGGGCCATGTTGCAAAAAGGGCGTAATAGACATGCAGGATCTCCTTAACGCAGAACAGTCATGTGGACACTCTAGCATGCAGCTCCGCCCTCGACCTGCCTGTCATAACTGGATCGCGGCGGGCTTGATCAACGTCATGATCACCACACGCGACCATCGCTACACTAAGTCTATTAATTGTTGCGCCGTTAACGTCGCGCAACGCTGCAGACCGCAGTACATCCAGGCAAGGGACAAACGCCATGAAACAGTTTCTTAAAGGCCTTTTCAGCCCAAGTAACCGTTATTCGGTGGCCACCCTGTTGTGTGGCGGCGTAGTCGCTGGCGTTGCCATGGTTGTTGCCTACGAGTACACCATGACCGCCACCAGCACTGACGCGTTTTGCACGTCCTGCCACGAAATGCGCGACAACCCGGGGCTGATGTTAATAGGCACCACGCATCATATGAACGAAAGCGGCGTGCGCCCGACTTGTTCAGACTGTCATGTGCCCAAGGAATTTGGTCCCAAGCTGATCAGGAAGATTCAGGCCAGCAGAGAAGTGTGGGGCGCTATCACTGGTGTTATCGATACGCCGGAGAAGTACGCAGCCCACCGCCAAACCATGAAGGACCGAGAGATCGCCAGGCTGCGTGCCAACGATTCACAGGAGTGCCGTAACTGCCACGATGTGGATCACATGCTAGCCTCCGCCCAATCACCCAAGGCCAGAGCCTTCCACAAGGTCTTACAAGCGGGGAAGAAAACCTGCATTGATTGCCACGCCGGTCTCACCCACACACCTGCCGAAACGGCGGTATCTATGAATCTGCCTCATTGAGCAGGCGGTGCAGTACTTAAAGGTGAAAGCGTAAGCCGAACAGCAGGTACTGGTGGTTGGAATGCTCGAACTCCAGGCGGCCATCGTTGGGCGTTTCAAGGCTGGTCTTAAACGCTTGATCGAAAACCTGATACATCAAGCTCATAGACCAGTGATCCGCAATGTCGTAATTGAAACCAATCTGCAGCCCATAAAGGCTCTGGTCCGCATCCAGATCGTCTCGTAATGCGTTGCTGAATTCTGGCTGACTGTTCCAGTCCAGATTGCCTTCACCGACGATAACGCCCACGACGCCGTTCAGATTCGGCAGCAGAAAAGATCGCTGGTAGTTCAGCGATAGGAACACCTGTTGAATATCCACATCTGACGCATCGGTCTGGGTGTAATCCAGCTGCAGGAACCAGTTGTCATTGATCTCATACCCAACGCCCAGACCAAAGGTGTCACCCTCGTCCTCGGGGTCAAATCCCAGCGGGGCCGCAAAATCAAAATCAACATCAAAGGTACTGCCACCGCCGTAAAGACTTCCGTAGACAGGCCGCCTATCCATTTCCTCAGAGATCGCGTGGCTAACCGGCAAAGCAGAAAGACCGGGGACAAGGCAAAGAGCGGCCAGTATTCGCTTCGAAATCATAAGAAACTCACTTCCTTAACACATCAGCATTGTCCGCGAGTATCGCATAGGCATGCGCTGCTTGCGGGAACGTGATCACGGTTTGCAGTGCTTAAACTTTAAGCTCGGCCAAATCTGTGAACAGGTTCAAAGCATCTGGATTCGCCAGAGCATCGGTATTGTCTACCGGTTCGCCGTGGACGACGCGACGCACCGCCAGCTCAACAGTTTTGCCACTAATTGTGCGCGGAATATCAGTGACGGCCAATATCTTCGCGGGCACGTGCCTCGGTGTCGTGTTGTGGCGAATTTCCTCCCGTATGCGATCCCGCAGGGCATCATCCAGCGTCACACCTGCAGTGAGAACAACGAATAGCACGACACGCACGTCGTCCTCCCAGTTTTGGCCAATAACGACGCTTTCCTGAATCTCCGGAAGCTTCTCAACCTGCCGATAGATTTCCGCCGTGCCGATGCGCACACCACCGGGATTGAGCACGGCATCGGAACGACCGTGGATAATCACCCCCCCGTTGACCGTAATCTCACCGTAGTCGCCCTGAGACCAGACTTCAGGCCAGCGCGCAAAATACGCACCGCGATAGCGCGACCCATCCTCGTCCTGCCAAAAGCCAACTGGCGCCGAGGGGAACGGCTGGGTGCAGACAAGCTCTCCCTTCTCTTGAAACACCGCGTCACCCATCTCATTCCAGATCTCAACCGCCATACCCAGTCCGCGACACTGAATCTCACCTCTATGGACTGGAAGTATTGGGCAGCCCCCGACAAAGCAGGACAAAATGTCCGTGCCACCGCTAATACTCGACAAGCACAAATCAGATTTAAAGCTGCGATAGATATAGTCAAAGCTTTCATGAGACAGAGGCGAGCCGGTGGATAGCACGGTGCGCAAACTGTCCAGCGCATAGCGTTCAGAGGGTTCGATGCCGGCTTTTTCCAGCGCAGCGAAATACTTGGCGCTGGCGCCAAATACGCTAATCCCCTCCGAATCGACCGCGTCCAGCAGCACGCGTCCCTGCCGTGCGAAGGGAGAACCGTCAAACAGTACGAGAGTCGCACCCGTCGCGAGACCCGATACGAGCCAGTTCCACATCATCCAGCCACAGGTTGTGAAATAGAAAAACACATCGCTGCGGCGCAGGTCGGTGTGGAGCTGATGCTCCTTGATGTGCTGCAGCAAGGTTCCGCCAGCACCGTGCACAATGCATTTGGGCAAACCCGTCGTTCCGGA
The DNA here is from genome assembly GCA_043585095.1 of Cellvibrionales bacterium. GTDB lineage: Bacteria > Pseudomonadota > Gammaproteobacteria > Pseudomonadales > Halieaceae > JANQIO01. The sequence goes on along the minus strand of CP121321.1, from coordinate 171,104 downwards.
GGAGTACATGATGTATAGCGGATGATCAAAATCAAAGACCGGGAACTCAAGTCCACTGGCCCATGAATCCAGGTAATCAGCCCACAACACGGCGTCGCGCACTGTGTCGATCAGTGGCTTCTCGTCGACCATAGGCACCACCACCATACGCTGGATGGAGGGTATTTTATCCATGAGCTCAGCGACGGTTGGCAGGCAGTCACAGGTTTTACCGTTGTAGAAATAGCCATCTGCGCAAAACAGAACCGTGGGCTCGATTTGCCCGAAGCGATCCAGCACACCGTTGGTGCCAAAATCCGGCGAGCAAGACGACCATACGGCGCCCAGGCTCGCAGTAGCCAACATGGCAACAACAGCCTCGGGGATATTGGGCAGGAAGCCCGCAACTCTATCGCCGGGCTTAACACCCTCTTCCCTCAAGCTAGCCGCCAACTGGCTGACGCGTCGGTAAAGCTCACCGTAGGTTAGATCGCGTCGCCGACCACCTTCCAGTATGGATACCAACGCAATTTGATCGTCACGGTAGCGCAGCAGATTTTCGGCAAAGCTGAGCTTTGCCTGGGGAAACCAACGCACGCCGGGGGGCGACTCCGCATGGAATGCGTTACCTTCCCTCACAACATCACCGGGATAACCAATAACGCGCCCAAACTCCCAGACAAGCTGCCAGAACGACTCGGGCTCTGTTATTGACCACGCATGCAGGCCGTCGTAGTCGGCAATCTCCAAATGCTCGCGCTCATTCACAAGCTTGATAAAGCGCAGCAGGTTGCTTGCCGCGATGCGCTCATCAGAAGGCGTCCATAGTCTTTTTGCCGGCGGCGCTTGCATTGCGTCTTCCATCGAGGTTTGGTCCGCTTCTTGAGTCAGGATAGGCCTTGTTTAGCGCCGCCAGCATGCAGAATGCCGCCTGGAGATTCAAGCCACTGTGAGGCGGCACGCTATAAGGCCGATAGAAACCCGCTTGAACGCTGACTAGCGGATTTCGTTAGCCTTTCACTACGTACTTGGGCAAACTCACGAAGCCACTGAAGACCCTGCAGAATAATTAACGCAACCGGAGCCCAGCATAGTGGACCACGAAAAGGATACAGAGCAGCAGAAAACAGACACCACGCGCGCCATGGAGGTCACTGTCCGCGTAGGGTTAGTACTTGCGCTGATCGTCTGGTGCTTTGAAATTGTCCGACCGTTTATCTCAACGCTAGTCTGGGCCTTGATAATAGCGTCAGCACTGCTGCCTCTTTACAACGCGTTCCGCAACCGTCTGGGTAAAAGCCATGGACTTTGCGCCACACTCTTTACGCTGCTGTTGCTGGCCGCCGTAATCACGCCCTCGGTAATGCTCTCCGGCACGATGATTACCACCGCCAAGGAGTACGCCCATGAACTGCAGGATGGCACACTGCAAGTTCCTGCTGCGCCTGAGCGGGTCAGAGATATCCCGGTGATCGGTGAGAATGTTTTCGCAGTTTGGCAATCAGCGAATGAAAACCTGGAGCCCCTACTGGAACAGTTTGAATCGCAGATACGCGCGACCGCCAAGTGGCTGGTCAATACAGCAGCCGGTGCGGGATTGGGCATATTGCAGTTTGCCGTCGCTGTCGCCGTGTCAGGCATCTTTCTGGCCTATAACGAGGACGGCACGCAATTTGCCAAACGCCTTGGTCGCAGACTCGCAGGAGAAGATGGTGAGACGTTCGCCGCACTCGCGTCTAACACGGTTCGCAGCGTTGCCCAGGGCGTACTGGGTGTGGCGGTGGTACAAGCCATCCTTGCCGGGATAGGGCTGCTGGTAGCGGGCATTCCCGGCGCGGGCTTGTGGACACTGATCATACTGATTATGGCCACGGTTCAGCTTCCAGTAATCATTCTGCTGCTGCCTATCGTCATTTACCACGCTTCCATCGCCGACGGCCTGTCGAGCATTCTTTTCGGTGTCTATATGCTGGCAGTCGCGCTATCGGACAATATCCTCAAGCCGATCCTACTAGGTCGCGGCAGCAGTCAGCCGATGGCGGTAATCTTTCTAGGCGCTATTGGTGGTTTCTTACTTTCCGGCATCGTCGGCTTGTTCCTGGGTGCTGTAGTACTGGCGCTGGGCTACGAACTGTTCACAATCTGGCTGAATCGCGACCTCGATCAGCGCGCTGAGGAGGTTATTGCCAATGACTGATGCGACCGAAGCAACCACGGAGGAAAACCGCGGCATTCAGCGTTTAACCCTTGGGGTGTTGGGACTCTCTGGCTTCATGCTGCTTTGCTACCTGATTGGTGATCGCTATACACCTTACACCGCGCAGGCCAGAGTGACCGGCCACATTATTCCGGTGGTGCCGCAAGTATCTGGAAACGTCACCAGCGTACCGGTAGGCGTCAACGCTGTTGTGGAAGCTAACGATCTGCTAATGCGCATAGATCCCAGTGACTACGAGCTAGCCGTAAAACAAGCCGAAGCGAAGCTGGAGCAAGTGACGCAGAAATTGGGCGGAGGCATAGAAGAACTTACCGTTGCTCAGGCCGGATTGTCGCAGGCCATCACTCAGCGTGACTACGTGATCGCCCAGTCGCGTCGCGTGTTCGAGCTGGAAAAGCGTGGCGTTCTGCCGGTGACGGACGGCGATAGGGCTCGCGCTGAGGTCGAAAAATCCAAGGCCGATGTCGACAGTGCTCGCGCACGTCTTCAACAAGTCGAACAGCAAATAGGCGATCAGGGCGATGACAACGCCTATCTCCGCGAGGCGCTGGCAGCGCTGGAGGCGGCGCGCCTGGACCTCAGCCGCACCGAAATCTACGCGCCTAGCCGAGGCGGCGTCACCAATGTGAATATCTCGGTAGGCAATTACGCCAAGGCGGGACAAGCCATTATGACCTTTGTATCTGCCGAGACGGTGTGGGTCGAGGCGTACATGCGCGAGAACAGCCTCGGCAATGTTAAGCCAGGCAATCCGGTGGATATCGCTTTGGATATGGCGCCTGGCCGGGTTTTCAAAGGCGAAGTGGTCAGCACCGGCTTTGCGGTAGATTGGAAGAATTCCGCACAGTCCGGGAAGCTGCAAAGCGTTAGCAGTCAGAATAGCTGGCTACGCGACGCGCAGCGCTTCCCGGTCATCATTCGCTTTAATCATCAAGAAGCCAAGGGTTTGCTGCGCGGCGGTGGCCAAGCCGACGTGATTATCTACACCAGCGGTAATGTGGTTACCAACAGCTTTGCCTGGTTGTGGATGCGCTTCATCAGCCTCATGTCTTACGCGTACTAATCATCGCATGAGCTACAGCGACGATCGCTGCGCGCTGCGATTTGCTGTCGGTATCGCTTTGGCAGTGATAATCGCCTACGGGATTAGCTGGCCGATGGCGTGGGTCACAACGATCCTCACTGCGAGCTTTCTGGGCAATCGTGGGCACAGACCTGATGCGCGGATGTCGCTCACTATATTGCTTGCGATGGCGGTCATCTTCGGCGTTGGCCTGTTCCTGACACTCTACTTTTATCGCTATCCGCTGGTATTCACGGTGCTCGTTGCCGCGGCGCTCTACCTCAATTTCTACATGGCAGCACGCGGCGTTTCGGTACTTATTATTCTTCTGTGCACGCTCGCCATACTGGTGTTCCCTTTGGTGGCTAGCGTGTCTCCTGCTTTGCTGCCAGAAATTGCTGGTAGCCTTTTGGTTTGCGCAGCCGTGGCATTGCTTTGCACGCAGGTGGCCCACACCGTCGTCCCGGGTGGCACCGTGGCAACAGCCGGCAAGGCCGACCCATCTGAACATCGACAGGCTATGCAGTCCGCATGGCTAAGCTGCGCTGTAATCCTGCCCGCCGCGTTGATTAGCCTATCCTTTAGCCTGACCTCTGCCGTGTTTCCTTTGATTATGATCGCGATGCTGTCGCAGAAGCCCGACTTTTCTGTTGGCGCGATGGGCGGCAAGGCGCTGGTGGCTGCCAACCTGGCAGGAGGATTAGTTGCTCTGGCGTTCTATCACACACTGCGCGTTGTCCCTACATACCCGTTCGTTGTGGCGGGACTGTTTGGGCTGGCATTGATGTTTGGCCGCGGCTTGTTCTCAGACCGCAAAGTAGCACCTCTATATGCGACTGGCTTCAATACCGTACTGGTACTCATCGGTTCCGGGACGGGGCAGTTCGGTACAGAGGCGGACGCCAAGTTCTATGAAAGACTGATTATGATTTCATTAGCAGCGGCCTACGTGGTGGGCATGCTGTCGCTGCTGCAAATGCCGGCCGTGCGGAATTTATGGATGAACGCAGGCCGCTGGCTCAGTGCTAAACTGGCACCCGGCTAATTTAAAACAGGCGGTCCTGTGTCCGGCTTAATCCCCAACATACACGAGCGCAACAACTTTATTTTTTTGTTGATTGCGTTGGTGTTTTTTCTTTTTAGCGATGCTGTCGCTGTTCAGTTTCGACTGGATGGCGCACAGAACATCGTTAACCTGATTCTGGTTGTAACGCTGATCGCCAATGTTTGGGCGGTGCACAACCCGCGTACTGACTTCCTCAGCTGGAAGGTAGGCGCCAGCATGATCATCGCCATGGTGATGGCTAGCGATCTGTACTTTGAGAGCGTAGCGGTAGCGCGCTTTCAACTCATCATGGCTTTTCTATTTATCTGTCTGAGCACCTGGCAGGCCTGGAATCAGGTCATGTTCACCGGCGTGGTCGATCGCAACAAAATTCTGGGCGCGATATGTATCTACCTGCTTTTAGGCGTCGCATGGGCCTTCGCCTACCTCATTGTTGAGGCGTTCTTTCCCGGCTCCATGAACGACCTTGAAGGCGATGTCTGGCAGGAAAAAATCCACAGCCTTATTTACTACAGCATGGTCACCCTGACGACGCTGGGTTACGGCGAAATTACACCGGCGGCGCCGATAGCGCGCTTTCTGGCGTTTATGGAAGCCATTACCGGCATCTTTTACACCACCGTGCTGGTCGCTAGCCTGATTGGCATCCGCTTGTCAGGAGTAGACAAAGGCAAACGCCTTGAAGAGATGGTAGAGCGAAAAAGGCCATGAGGAGACAGGCATGACGCATGGGCCCGATGGACTTATTCACGCCAAGTTGCTAGACGGCGAAGGTGGCGCCAGAGATCTGTCGTGGCAGGAGGTCGAGGCCTGGCAGTCAGAACAGGGGTGCCTGTGGCTGCATTTCAATTTTGAGCAGGAAGAGGCTCAACGTTGGATCGAAGAATCCAGCGGTCTCAATGATGTAGCCAGCAACGGGCTGTTGAATCAGGAGACCCGGCCACGCACCATCAGCCGGGGTAACCACCTGCTGGTGTCACTGCGCGGCATCAATCTCAATCCCGGATCTGAGCCAGATGATATGGTGTCGCTGAGAATTTGGACCGACGGCACACGCATCCTCAGCACCCGCAGACGGTCCCTGCAGTCGACGGAGGACTTAATAACGGACCTGGAAGAAAGACGCGGGGCGACATCGGCAGCTGCTTTGTTGGTTGCCTGGGTGGACCGAATCGTCGAGCGGATGGGTGCAACCGTTGATGGCTTCGAGGAACAAGTTGCCAATTTGGAGGAGTGCGTACTCACCGATCCCGCCGAACAACTTCGGGGGGACATCTCTCACCTGCGCAGGCAAGCAATCGTTATCCGTCGCTATCTCGCGCCGCAGCGGGAAGCGCTCAACCGCCTGTATACCGAGCCCCTATCCTGGCTTGACGAGATGAATCGCCTACGCCTGCGAGAGGTGAACGATCGTTTGATACGCCATATTGAGGACATAGATGCCGTACGGGAGCGTGCCGCGATGGCCCGCGAAGAGCTACAGGGCCGGATCTCAGAGGAGCTCAACAACCGCTCTTATATTTTCACCGTGGTGGCAACGATCTTTTTACCGCTGGGTTTTTTTACCGGACTGATGGGTATCAACGTGGGCGGTATGCCCGGCGTGGATAGTGATAGGGGCTTCTGGATTGTCGCCGGGATGTGCGTTAGTGCCACGCTGTTGCTCGCGCTGCTATTCCGCTTGAGAAAGTGGCTGTAGGCACGGTGTCAGTTAGAGCGGCTTCCACGCAGCTTGACGATAAGCGACATGACAGCGACCGCCAGGCCGCCCGCCACCACCCCAACCAGGGCGGCGCTTAAAGGACTCAAAATTGCCCCGGTCACGGTACCGACCGCCGGCAGGGCATGTCCCCACTGGGTAACGCCGTCAACCGCTACAGCGATGGGGTGGATACCGTGCACCAGGATGCCGCCGCCCACTAGAAACATGGCAATAGTGCCTAACACCGCCAGCGCCTTCATTAACCACGGTGCAAATGCTAACAGGCGAACGCCCAACCAGCGTTGCAGACGCGGCCACACACCTTCACCATTGCGCTCGGCCAGGTAAAGCCCCGCGTCGTCGAGCTTAACGATTCCCGCCACCAGGCCATAGACACCGATAGTCATAAGTAACGCTATCGCCGACACCGTGGCGATACGCACCGTTGGCTCTGCGTCCACCACGGTACCCATGGTAATCACCACAATCTCTGCTGAAAGGATAAAGTCTGTGCGTATCGCGCCCCGTATTTTGTCGCGTTCGAGTCGCAGCAGCGCCTCTGGACCGGCGGCTAGGTGCTCGCGGTGAGCCCGTTCTGCCTCGGCATCCTCATCAGCGGAATGCAGGAAAGGGTGAGCGATTTTCTCGAAGCCTTCGTAGCACAGGTATAAACCACCCAGCATGAGCAGCAGCGTCACTAGCGGTGGGTAGACCGCTGCAATAATCAGCGCGGAGGGCACTAAAATCAGCTTATTAATGAAGCTCCCGCGAGCGACTGCCCACACCACGGGAAGCTCCCTGTCAGCTTTAACCCCCGACACCTGCTCGGCGTTAAGCGCTAAATCGTCTCCCAGCACCCCGGCGGTCTTTTTAGCCGCCACTTTGGTCATCAGGGATACGTCGTCCAGTACGGCGGCGATATCGTCGATTAGTAGTAAGAGGCTACCGCCTGCCATTAAAGTCCCCTGGACGAATACAAAACAGAATTAAAACATGCCCGATGGCAGGCCTGTCTAGCGTTGATCAAAATATCTGAGTAACCACCGCACAGGGGAGTGACGCGCAGGCACGTGACGGTTTAGGTGCCAGAACCAGAGAGTTAGTGAAAGGGCCGAGGCCGGGAACGCTAGATATTATCCAGATCGATGCGCGTGCTAAGCATCAACCCGCGCGACCCCTCGATGAGCTGGTCACCATAGCTGAGAGTAAATTCCATGTTTCGCTGAGGGAACCAGGAGACGGTACCACTGCCAAACAGGTCGTCAGATTGCTGCTGGCTTAAACCGTGGGATTCATCCAACTTATTGACTTTGAAGGCCAGCGAATAGTACTGGGAAGGCGCCCATGCGAGGCCTGCCCCGTAACGGGTTTCAGTTCGCAGATCGTTTTCCAGGCCACCTTCGAATCGAGTCTCGTCGACAGTGCGGCCGGAAAACTGCAGTTCCAGTTCAGGAACCAGTTGAAACGAGGATGCGAACTCCAGCAGCTCGATGCTTTGTAATTGGTCCACCCCGCCGAACAATTCTGTGCTGCGGTAGCGCCCTTCCCAAGTCAGGCGACCATCGCTGGCAGAGCCATTCAGGCCCATTCGATAGCCCATTTCTTCTTGCGCCTGAGCATCCGTACCCGGGTGGTCCAGCAAATATTCGTACTGCAGGCTCAGCTCGGCGAGATCGGCAAGGGACTTGCGTACGCCAGGACGGATGCTGTATTCGTAGGCGTCGCCTCCGGCGAGTATTGTGCTGCCTGCTCGAATATCCGCATCCAATCCCAAAGCGTTATTGAGCGCGGCACTATAAAGCGATGCGCCCAGTTGCTGTGAGACGAATGCGTTACTGGCTTCCTCTTTGAGCTGGCTCTCGACGCGGTAGTCAACCGCCAGCTGTACAAGCTGATTGCGCAGCTCCAGCCCCAGCCCGGAATTGAAGCTCGCCTCCTCCAGCTCGTCGCGTTCGCCTTCGCGCATATCGATGCTTAGCAGATTAGGCGTGATATTCAGGCGGGTTCCCGCTGTTTCGGCTGCCGTGGCCGGTGCCGTAAGCGAAGCGAATGCCGTTAGACCAATAGCGCACAATGCCGCGACCTGCCCCAGCGTGTTCGCTGGCGCTGCTGGCGATGTACCCCTGTTGGTTTGTAATATTTCTGGCATTTCTGCTGGTCTTAATTCTGCTTTGTTTTTCTTCTCTCGCAATAGACAAACCGCAGCGTTTGCACAAGGCAAGACGCCCTGGTGGCATCTGCGGGTACGGATTAAACGAATCCGCCTCAGCGTTTTAGTACAAATGTACAAACATGTCTATTTATCAGAACAGAAGAGTGTAAACCAAAATATCCAAAAAAAGCCAATTAATACCGAAAGTTGTGAAGCACTTCGCATGTCGAGGCTGAGCATTGACTGTCCAGCAGAGCGACCCCACTAGGCAAGGCACTTTCCGGTCATGCCGCTTTGCACCTCAAGGGGAATCGGCGACCCCAGCAAAGGCGTCGCCAAAGAAGTCACCCTCCAACCAGCGGGGCTTTTCGGCATTACCGCATATTTCACGGCCGATATTGATATTAATCTCCGTGAATAGCGCCCCTGACTCGTAATCGATAGGCAGGTTGATATCATCCGATGGCTGGTGATAGTGGGTTCTGAGGTGGTTGGCCCAGACGGCGCCCGCATCGATGTCAGGATCACGCGAGTTGAACCCGGTCATTAGAAAGACGGCGGGAACACCTTGTTTTACTAGCTCGAAATGGTCACTGCGCGTAAACAATCCCTGTTCCGGCATGGGATCCGGCGAGAGGCGCAGCCCAGTCTGCTCTGCAGCGCGCTCTACCGAGACACCCAGGCTGCTGTGGTTGGCGCCAAATGCCACCACGTCAGCAAAGGGGTAAGTCAGCACGGGCATATCTAAATTTACGTTAGCGACCAGCTGCTCTATTGGAACCGTTGGATTGCTGGCGAAATAGCCCGAACCGAGCAGCCCTTTCTCTTCACCCGTCACCGCCAGAAACATCACTGAGCGCTTCAGCGATGCGCGCTCGGCATTCAACACCCGCGCGGTTTCCAACATCGTTGCGATACCCGCAGCGTTATCCAGCGCGCCGTTGTAAATATCGTCCTCGCCTTCCTTGCCAGGAATGACGCCGATATGGTCGAGATGACCGCTATACACTAGATATTCGTTATTCAAAGCAGGGTCACTGCCCTTGATAACGCCCACCACGTTCGGCGAGGTCAATGTTCGGTGAGAAGACTTCCGCGCCAGGGAGACGCTCACCGGAAGGGTAAAGCCGGTGATACCGGTTTGGTCCAGATCGGCCTGATACAGCGCATCCAGAGACACTGGAGCATCCTTGAACAAGAGCTCAGCCGCTTGCGGGCTCAGGTAGGCACCCGCTTTGAGTTCAGGATGATAGCCGTCCGGCAGACCGTCGGGCCCCACCCAGTTCATTCTGGGCACGCTCAGATATTTGAAGCCTTCGGTATAGGGCGAAACGGATTCGCGCTTCGGAGTGTGAATCACCAGCACGCCAGCCGCGCCGCGCTCCGCGGCAAACCGGGCCTTCTCCGAGGCGAGATAAGCACCCTCCTCGGTTGGCCAGGCCTCGGGGCGACCGACCAGCCAGGCGACGATACGACCCTCAACTTCCAGGTCGGCATAATCGTCGTGATCAAAGTTGGGGGCAACGATGCCATAGCCGACAAACACCACCTCTCCAGACACCTCGCTGACCGGATTGAGACGATCAGGGCCCATGGTGAAGTCCTCAGGGTAGCGTAGGCTTACCTCGCCGGCCTCGCTCAGGATAGAGGCTTTTGCGCTGCCTTCTACCAAGCGGCTTTCACTCAGTGCGACCGACTGGAAATAACTGCCGTTATCACCCGCGGGGATGAGTCCTAGCTGAAGGAACTGCGAAGCCACGTATTCAGCGGAAATTTGATACTCACGGCTGCCCGTATCGCGGCCGCGCAACGCATCGGAGGCAAGGAACTCGATATGCGCCCTGAGCCGGTCAGGTTCCGGGGCCAAAGGATCAGCGACCGGAGGCTGGCCAGAAAGCTGGGCGCAGCCAGCTAGCAGCAAGGTGACGATTGATAGCGAGAGGGTTTTCATAGCGGTGGCCTCAATACTTAATGGAGGCAGTATAAACCACAGCGCTTACTCGATTGAAAAACCCACCACTGGCGCGGGTTGAGATAGCTCCGGAAGCGGGGGAGACGGTGACCACAGCATCTCGCGCAGCAGCACGGCCCCCGGAACGACGAAAAACACCGCCAGAAGATAGACCACCGCCCAGCCCTTGTTTCGCTCTGTCGCATTCCCCAGCAATCGCGCAGACACCAGGGGTAGCTGCCTCAAACCTGGTACCAGCAGGAATAGCGCCACACCAGCGCAGTTGTACAGTAAATGCACCAAAGCAATTTGCAGCGCCCAGTCCTGATGCCCACCCCCTACTGAGGTGGCTGCCAGAAGTGCAGTTATGCAGGTACCGACATTTGCCCCCATCGTGAACGGGAACACCTGCCGGATGGTCAACACGCCGGCGCCGGCGAGCGGAACAACCAGGCTGGTGGTAGTAGACGAGGACTGCACCAGCACCGTGATCGCAGCACCGGAGGCAACGCCTGAGGCGGGGCTGCGACCAATAGCGAGTTGAACGATATCTTTGACACGACCCAACATTACCCTGCGGAGGAATCGTCCCAGCAGTAGTACGCTCACGATCACCGCGGTAACGCCTAGCAGGATGGCAAGATACCCACCGGTCGGCAGCCCGCCGATACTCGGCATGTCCTCGAGCAAGGCCATCATCAGACGCACAGGCGGCTTGGTAATAGCCCCCAGAAAGTCGAGCTCTGCCACCGCAGCCCCACTGCTGCTCGACAAGCCCGAAGCCAGTCGCTCTGCCACGTGCTGCAGGGGATGAAAGGCGATTTCGATAGGCAGAAATATCAGGATGCAATAAAGATTAAAGAAATCGTGCACCGTGGCTGCCTGAAAGCTGCGATTAAAGCTCTCGCGGTGCTGCAGGTTTCCCAGACTGACGATAGTGTTGGTAATCGTGGTGCCCATATTGGCACCCATCACCATGGGTATCGCTACAGCGACCGGGACTCCCCCCGCGACGAGTCCGACGATAACCGAAGTGGCCGTGCTGGAGGACTGCACCAACGCCGTGGCGAGCACGCCCAGTATCACCCCGACTACCGGGCTGCTGGCGAACGAGAATATGCGCGCAGCACCCTCCGCGCCTCCGGAAACCCAGGCAAACCCTCCGCCAATAGTTGTCACGCCCACCAAGAGCAAGTAGATCATCAGCGCCAAGCCAGGATCCAGGCTTGTTGTCGCAACTGAGGTGGCGATCAGGGTTTAGCGAAACCATAGCGCCACGCTAGCGGCTCAGTGTTACAAGTCTTCGAGCGCCGTTTACAAGCCCTGCGAGTGCTGCGAGACTCTGCCCGCTTTCCGTTCTTTTACAGGGTTAACAGAATGCCGGGATATTTCACCGAGCTGCGCTACAGGGCCATGCTAGGCATCAAGAAGCGCATCATCATGGCGCCACAGCCACGGCCATCGATATACATTGGCGCCGGCTCTGCGCTGCAGTTGTGCGACACCATGGCGCAACTGGATCTCAAACATGTGCTAGTCGTAACCGATAAGCCGCTACTGGATTTGGGGCTTATTGACGCCCTGCGCGACCGCCTTGAATCTCACGGTGTGCAGATAACGGTGTTTGATGGCGTCAAACCCGATCCGTCCGTAAGCGTGGTGCGAGCAGGCCAGGCACTTTTGAAGAGCGCCGGCTGCGACAGCGTGCTGGCGATCGGCGGGGGCAGCTCAATGGATAGCGCCAAGGTTATCGCGCTGGGCGCTGCCAACGATCTCGACGTGGAACAATGTGTTGGCCTCAAGAAGGGCAAACTTCCTGCCCTGCCACTTTACGCGATACCCACCACGGCGGGCACGGGCAGCGAAGTCACCTTTGCAGCCATCATTTCTGACGACGAAACCCATCAAAAACTCGCCGTGGCAGACCCCAAGATCGTGCCCCTGGCGGCAGCGCTGGACCCCGAGCTGATGACCGGACTGCCGCCTCACATTACTGCGGCAACAGGCATGGATGCTTTAACCCATGCCATTGAAAGCTACATCAACATTTGGGACACCCCGGAGTGTTTACAGTACGGCAAGGCGGCGACGAAACTCATTCTCAACAACCTGCAAACCGCCTGCCAGCAGGGTGATGACATCGCAGCGCGTGAAGCTATGGCGCTGGCGTCTTATTACGCCGGACTCGCCTTTACTACCTGCCTGGTGGGTTATGTTCACGCCGTATCCCATCAACTGGGCGGCCACTACGGCGTACCGCATGGCCTGGGCAACGCCATCGTGCTACCGCATGTGCTGGAGCGTTTTCAGGATGATGCGACCACCCGACTAGCTGAGTTAGCGGTGCATTGTGAACTGGGTGACGCCAGTGAAAGCGAGTCAGTCCTGGCCCGTAAACTGATTGACCGCATATGGGCGCTCAACGAAGCCATCGGTATTCCGCGCACCACCGATCTCATTCAGGACAAGGATATTGACGCCATCGTAGACGCCGCGCTGACCGAAGGTTCTGGCTATCCGGTGCCGCGCTTCTTCGAGCGAGATGAATGTCTGGCCCTGGTTAAAGGTCTGCAGGCTTGAGCGCCACGCACACTCATCGGCGTGCCTGCCATTTGTGCGAGGCGATCTGCGGCCTGAAGATCGAGGTAACGGACGGTGAAGTTGTTTCAATCAAAGGCGACCCGGATGACCCCTTGTCGAAAGGCCATATTTGCCCAAAAGCGATTGCACTGAAAGACCTGCACGAAGACCCTGATCGACTGCGACAGCCTATGCGGCGGACGACCAATAGCGACGGGACGATAAACTGGGAGCCAATGACCTGGGACGACGCGTTAGATCTGGTCGCCTCCCGAATGGCTGATATCTACAACCGCCATGGCGCCGATGCCACCGGCATTTATATGGGCAACCCCGCCGTACACAACTACGGCATGATGACTCACCAGTCGGCTTTTTTTTCGCATATCCGCAGTAAAAACCGCTTCTCTGCAACCTCTGTCGATCAACTACCGCACCACCTTGTTGGCATCTGGCTGTTCGGGCACAAACTCATGTTCCCAATACCAGACATTGATCGCAGCGAATATTTCTTGATGCTCGGCGCTAATCCTATTGCCTCGAACGGCAGCATCTGGACGGTTCCAGACGTCCGCCGCCGCATTAAGGCGCTGAAAAAACGCGGCGGCAAATTGGTGGTTATCGATCCTCGTCATACTGAGACCGCAGCACTGGCCAGCGAGCACCATTTCATTCGACCTGGCACAGACGCAGGTTTTTTGCTGGCCCTGGTGAACACCCTGTTTGAGGAAGGGCTGACGAATCCCGGTCACCTCGAGGCGTTCACCGCTGGCCTGGACGCTGTCGCGGAAGCTGCCAAGCCTTTCACCGCAGAAACCGTAGCGACATTCTGTGGCATCGAAGCAAACCACATTCGACGCATCGCGCGGGAGCTGGCATGTGCTAAAGCGGGTATCTGCTACGGCCGCATGGGCGTGTCGACGCAGGCCTTTGGCGCTTTATGCCAATGGCTTATTCAGATTATCAATATCGCCACCGGCAACCTGGACCGTGAAGGCGGCCTGCTCTTTACGCTACCGGCCTTTGACAATGTCGGCGGCACCAGTCGCGGCGGTTTTGCCAGGCATCATAGCCGCGTGCGCGGGCTACCTGAGTTTGATCGGGAGCTGCCGGCAGCTGCGCTGGCAGAAGAAATCACCACGCCCGGGGAGGGTCAGATACGCGCCCTGTTTACCGGCGCGGGCAACCCGGTTTTGTCTACTCCAAACGGCCGGCGCTTGGACGCTGCATTGGAACAACTGGAATTCATGGCGTCACTGGATCCGTTTATCAATGAGACCACGCGGCACGCCGATGTGATTTTGCCACCCACTTCGCCGCTGGAGCACGATCACTACGACATTGGATTCCACGTCAATGCCGTGCGCAACACGGCGCGTATGAATGAACCGGTTTTTGAAAAACCGGCAGAGGCACTGCACGACTGGGAAATCTTCAATGAACTGGGCAGGCGCTTCGCCGAGAAAACCCAACGGGATTCACGGCCCACTCCGGCGCCCCGAGACCTGGTCGATCGCGCGCTGCAAAGTGGACCTTATGGAATCAGCCTCGCCGAGCTCGATGCGCACCCGTCTGGCATGGACCTGGGTCCGCTCAAGCCGCAGCTACCTGAGCGCCTGTTTACGGCGGGCAAGACCATTCAATGTGACACCCCTGAGCCCATGGCGGACATAGCGCGTTTGGCGGAGGCAATGCGCATGGAAGATAGCGCACTATTGCTCATCGGTCGGCGTCACGTCCGCAGTAACAACTCGTGGATGCACAACTACAGGCGGCTGGTGAAGGGTAAATCGCGCTGCACTCTGATGATGCACCCTCGCGACATGCAGGCCCGCAACATTGAAGATGGTGCGGTCGTCACCGTTCGCTCTCGAGCGGGAGCAGTCGACATTCCGGTGGAATCTACCGAAGACATTATGCCCGGCGTCGTGAGCATGCCCCACGGCTTTGGACATGATCGCCCAGGTGTTCGCATGCACGTCGCGCAAAGTCATGCCGGCGTCAGCTGCAACGATGTAACGGACGAAGAAGTGCTGGATCATTTGTCCGGCAACGCTGCCGTGAACGGTGTCGCCGTCGACGTCTCGCCGTTGTCTGCCTGACCTTGCCAAGCGAGCTGCCGGTGAGGCTGAGCACATCGTGACCTCCTGGCGTACCCGACTGGGCTATGGCATTGGCGGCGCGATGTTCTCTGTTAAAGAGGGCAGCTACGGGGTCTTCGTCATTCTGTTTTATACCCAGGTGCTGGGTCTGAGCGGCACCGCTTCGGGTATTGTATTGGCAATCGCCGTTCTATTTGATTGCCTTTCCGACCCGGTCATCGGCGCCTGGTCGGATCGACTGCACAGCCGCTGGGGTCGACGCCACCCGTTTCTGGTGGCCGGAACACTACCCATGGGTCTGGGTTTTCTCGGCTTATTCACAGTCCCCGATCAGGTGATTGCCGACCAGACACTATTGGCGCTCTGGCTACTGTTCTGGTCGGTGTGGATTCGCACCGCACTGTCGCTCTTCTCTATTCCGCATCTGGCACTATCGGCGGAAATTACCCAGGACTATCGCGAACGCAGCACGGTAATCGGTGCCCGTCTGTTCTTCGTATTTCTGGGCTCCGTATTGATACCGTCGCTGGCTCTGGTGCTTCTATTTCAGCAGAGCGGCGACAGCGACGGCCGCTTCGTGGCTGACAACTACGCCGTGTACGGCTTATGTTGTTGCATACTGGCCTGGGTTATTGGCGTCGTTAGCGTATGGAGTACGCGCAACTTCGCGCGGGCCACTGCCCAACAGCAGGCCGCAGACACCCTGGGATTAGCCGCCTTCCTACGCGATTTTCTATCAACTCTCCGGCTAAATAATTTTCGACAGCTGCTGGTTTTCGAAGTCGCCGCCAGCGTGTCCTATGGCGTACTGATTGCCACGCATATGCTGGCCAGCGTTTACTTTTGGGAGCTCGACTCGCAGCAGATCGCGCTACTTCTAGCGTTGCCTTCGATCATCGGTGTCAGCCTGGCCATGCTGTCGATCAAAACCTTGAGCCGCTGGTTCGCCAAGCACAGCGTGCTGCGACTGAGCTGTGGCCTATTAATCATCGATGCCGTTTGGCCCTATATTGCTCGCTTCGCTGGCTGGCTACCTGGCAACGAAAGTCCCGTGGTGTTCTGGTGCCTGCTGCTGCAAATGATGATCTGGATGTATCTTTTCATCCTGCGAGCCATTGCCAGCCAATCTCTGACCGCAGACATCGCGGATGAGAACGACCTGCTGCAAGGTCGCCGCCAGGAGGGCGCACTGTTCGCCGCGGTCAACTTCACCCAGAAACTCGCCACCGCCATAGGCCCACTGTACGCCGGGCTGGTGTTGGACCTGATCGGGCTGCAGCGCGGCATGGCGCCAGGCACAGTAGAGCAGCCAATTCTGAATTCGCTGGCAATCTATTGCGGGCTCGGAGTGGTTGCACCTCTGCTGATAGCACTGTATTTCAGCTTCCGCGTATCGCTTAGCGAAGGCAGGCTGGCCGAGATTCAGAAAGCACTTAAAGAACGTTGAGCAGCCTCCCGGCACTTGCGAGCGCTATAACGTCGGGGCAGAATGCCTGCCACTTGAGGAGATGGCATGGACCCCCGCACAGACGACATTCGAATCGCCCGCTCACAGCCGTTAATTTCGCCTGCAGTGCTGTCTGGCGAACTGCCGCTGGGCCCGGGTATTGCGACATTTGTTCAGCAAGCGCGCAACACGATTGAGGCTATCCTCGATGGCCGGGATCCGAGAGTCCTGGCCATCGTTGGACCCTGCTCAGTTCACGACCCCGAGGCGCTGCTGGAATTCGCCCGTCGCTTTAAAGCTGGCACGGACGAACTCACCGATACGATCTTCCCGGTATTGCGGGTCTATTTTGAGAAGCCGCGGACCATAGTGGGCTGGAAGGGCCTGATCAACGACCCCGATCTGGACGGCAGCTGCCATGTGAACAAGGGCTTACATCTGGCCCGGAAGGTGCTGCTAGACGTGGCCGAGTTGGGCATACCGGCAGCAACAGAGTTTCTCGATACCACGCTGGGTCAATACTATGCAGAGCTGATTAGCTTCGGTGCCATCGGAGCCCGCACGGTTGAAAGCCAGGTGCACCGCGAGCTGGCCTCGGGATTATCGATGCCAGTAGGCTTTAAAAACGCCACCACCGGGGCCGTTAGCGTTGCCGTTGATGCCATTCGCTCAGCAAGCCATAGCCACTGGTTTCCATCGCTGACCAAGGAAGGCATGCCCGCCGTTTTGCAATCTACCGGCAACCCGCACAGCTATCTGATTTTGCGCGGTGGCAGCGAAACCGGCCCGAACTATGACGCGGACGCCGTCAAAGCCGCACGCGCTGCACTTGCGGAACACGCGCTGCCTGAGTCGCTTATCATTGATTGCAGCCACGGCAACAGCCGCAAAGACCCGACTCGCCAAACCGATGTGATGGCGTCATTGACGGAGCAAATAGAGTCCGGTGAATCGGCCATTCGCGGCGTGATGCTGGAGTCACACCTGGTCAGTGGTAATCAGGCGGTTGTCGATGGCAAGGCTGCAACCTATGGGCAGAGCATCACCGACGCCTGCCTTGCATTGGACGAAACCCTGCCCCTATTAGAGTTGCTAGCGACGTCGGTACGAGCACGCCGCTAAGCCGTCTAGCCCTTCAGGCTTGCTAGCAGGCCCAGCACGCCGGGAGGCTTCGCTGGGCCGACTATTGTTACACGCTACCGTCTGTGCTCTACCAGGAGTAACCGATTCGGAACGAATAGGTCTCATCCAGCTCTTCGGTATCCAGGGGCGCGCCTCCATTGTACTCCCAGCGTGCCTGCACCGAAGTCTCGAAGCCCAAAATCAGCGGCATACGCAGCCCCATCGTCGCATTCAGTAGCGGCTCATCTGCGGAATCAAAATTGAAGGTACCATCGTGAAGCACGTACAAAGTCGTGCCGAAGCCTAGAATGTCACTCTCAAGGTTAACGTCCCAGTTCATGCCCCAGTAGTTGTTGTCTTCAGCAATATCGAACTGCTCATCTACGTACACCGGGCCCGCTTCCACCTTCAACGTCAGACGCTTTGACGAGAAAAACTGCTTACCGAAGTGGGGGCCTAAAACCGTCCGTAAATCGAGATCGGCAAACTGGTCATACTCAAATCGCAGCTTACCGCCCCAGTAATAATCCGCTGCATCAGAGGTGAAGCGGTCGTAGGTATTCCGCAGCTCCCAGCGATCCGTCACGTCGTCGCCATTGGCAACTCCGCGTTCTAGATAGCCACGCGATTCGTAGCGATCTTTAAGGCTGCGCCACTCGACGAGGTAGTCGGCGCTGGTGTCGTCCGTATCTGAGTTACCACGCTCACTTTGGAAGGCGAGGCTGGAGCGGCCGTTAAAGTTATAGCCTTCACCAAGCTGCCAGGGCGCCGGATTCACCAACGCTATATCATCAATGTCGTACTCACGAGGCTCTTCACCAGCGCGCTGCATAATCAGCGTATCTTCGGTCGCAACGACCTTTTTGTTGCGATACACCTGGCCGTCCTTCATCTGGACCGTGGCCGTTTCTTCGGTGCGAATCACGTCGATGTTGGCATTTTTGATATTGATCTTACCTGCAAAAGGCGTATCAAAAACGACCAATCCATCTTCCGAGCTGACCAGCTTGCCAATAATTCGGGAGCCATTCTTCATGACCAATTCGTCTGCACTGGCCACAGCCGAAAAAATCATTGCCATCGTCAGCAGCATTCGCACGAGCGTGTTCATTGTTCAATCCTCATCTAAAAAAGTGTGCGGCATTGGTATTTCCCGGATATACCGCGCGACCCAACCCTACAGATAACCGGGGCTGCTGACCCCGGTTGATGTCGACATAAAAAAGCGGCGGATTATCGCACGAGAATTACACGTTAAATAGAAGCCATATTACCGATTTCACGGGGCGCACTGATCAGCTATGAACTGGCCCAGCAGAGTAAATTCCGCCCGCCTTGGGGTTTTAGATCGCCACATCAGGCCAATGCTTCGCGACACATCCGCTTCCTTAAAATGACGCGTTTCGACATCCGTGCCGGAAAGAATGCGCGCATCCAGAGCCATCTGCGGGAGCAGCGTCACACCAATCCCGTTAGCTACCATCTGCACGATCGTGTTGAGGCTGGTTGCCTGATAGGGAACGCTTATTTCACTATCCCTCAGGTGACAGGCTTCCAGCGCATGGTCACGCAGGCAGTGGCCATCTTCCAGCAACAGCAGTTCTTCATTGCGAAGCTGGCTGGTGCTCAGGGATTTTTTCTTGGCAAGCTCATGGCCCGCTGGACAGGCAAACACAAAGTTATCTTTGAACAAGTGCATGGTCTCTACCTTTTCACCGGGAAACGGTAAGGCCATGAGCAGCACATCGAGTTCGCCGTGCTGCAGTGCATCAAGCAGGTGGCCGCTCAGGTCTTCACGGATGAAGAGCTGGAACTCCGGGTGCTGCTTGCGCAGCCGCTTGAGCAACTCAGGGAGAATATAGGGCGCCACGGTGGGTATAACCCCTAATCGCATCTTGCCGCTGAACGGTGCGCTAGAGGCATCGCATAGCGCTACCAGGTCTTCGATCTCCAGCAGTATCGACTGCGCGCGCGTCACGATGTCTGTGCCCAGGCCGGTGAGAATCACCTGTCGGTTATTGCGCTCCACCAGTGAGGCGCCAAGGGCTTCCTCCAGCTCCAGAATGCCGGCACTCAGCGTAGACTGGGATACATGGCAAGCCTTTGCTGCATTGCCAAAATGGCCATGATCGGCCACAGCGCACAAATACTTGAGCTGTTTCAGAGTAGGCTGTCGGGTCATCGGGCATTCCTCATAATGGCGAGTAATATCTGTGGTACGGTGCGAAAGAGGATCGATAACAAATCGGTTTATTCGATCACTAATTTGCAAAATATTAATTATACAGATACCCACACAAGGTCTAGGCTTATAGTTCTTTAGGCCTAGAAGTGTCGGAACTCTGTCACAACGATCCGGCAGTTGCTTTGGGAAGTGCCAATCTAACAGGAGATCACTATGTCTTTGAAAGGCAGCAAAACCGAACAGAACCTAAAAGACGCCTTCGCGGGCGAGTCACAAGCAAACCGTCGCTATCTGTACTTCGCTGCAAAGGCCG
Source organism: Cellvibrionales bacterium (assembly GCA_043585095.1). Taxonomy (GTDB): domain Bacteria; phylum Pseudomonadota; class Gammaproteobacteria; order Pseudomonadales; family Halieaceae; genus JANQIO01. The sequence goes on along the minus strand of CP121321.1, from coordinate 151,224 downwards.
ACGTTGAAGGCTACAACGATGTGGCAGCCGTTTTTCGCTCCACCGCAGAAGGTGAAACAGGACACGCCCACGGTCACCTTGAGTATCTGGAAGAAGTTGGCGATCCAGCAACCGGGCTGCCTATGGGCGGAACGGCGGACAACCTGAAAGCCGCTATCGCCGGCGAGACGCACGAGTACACCGACATGTACCCGGGTATGGCAAAGTCAGCGCGCGACGAGGGCTTTGACGAAATCGCCGACTGGATGGAAACGCTGGCTAAGGCAGAGCGCAGCCACGCTAATCGTTTCCAGAAGGCACTGGATAATCTGGACGACTGATAAGTGCTTGCGACCTTTGCCAGCCCGCGATGTTCGCTGAGCGGATTGCCATAGCGTTGCAGCGTAGCCCCCGCAGACAGTCGTCGCGGGGGCCCTTTCATATTCACGGTTTATGCGGCCTCTTTGCCTGTTTAAGCCCAGACCTCTTCTAGCCAGACCGTTTCAGTCACGCTTTTTTTGGGCGACCGTCTCGAGTCAGCTAAAGAGCCAAAAACCTTTTGGAGCACATCATGCCCGTGCGTGAAGGCAGCCTGGAAGCACCGACTAGACACCCAATTGATTGGAACTCTGACGAGTTCTGGAACAAGGAATCCTTAGAGCAAGAGCTGGAGCGTGTGTACGACATTTGCCACGGCTGCCGGCGCTGTGTGTCCCTGTGTGATTCCTTTCCTACGCTGTTTGATTTGGTCGACGAGTCCGACACCTTTGAGGTCGACGGCGTGGACAAGGCTGACTACATAAAGGTCGTCGATCAGTGCTATATGTGCGACCTGTGCTACATGACCAAATGCCCCTATGTGCCCCCTCATGAGTGGAACGTCGACTTTCCGCACCTGATGCTGCGCGCCAAAGCGCAGCGCTTCAAGGAAGAAGGCGCATCTTTCCGCGACAAAATGCTGACCAGCACCGATTCGGTCAGTAAGCTAGCGACTATTCCGCTGGTCGATATCACCGTGAATGCGCTCAATAAGACAAGCAGCTTTCGCAAAGTGCTGGAGAGGACCCTGGACATTCACGCCGAAGCGCCCGTGCCCGAGTACCATCGCAATACGCTGCGCAAGCGCGCGGGTGCCATGGTTGAAGCCATAGAGCCCAAAGCCATGAACGGCACCACAGGTAAGCTCGCGCTATACGCCACCTGCTACGGCAACTACAACACTCCGCATCTGGGCGAAGACTTTATGAAAGTCTTCCAGCACAACGACATCATGATCGATATTGTGCCCCGGGAAGCCTGCTGCGGCATGCCCAAGTTTGAACTGGGTGATCTCGACGCCGTGGCAAAACTTAAAGAAGAAAATATACCGGTGCTGGCGAAGCTGGTGGACCAGGGCTACGACCTCACTGCGCCGATCCCGTCTTGCGTGCTCATGTACAAGCAGGAACTACCGTTAATGTATCCTGACGACGAGGATGTGAAGAAAGTGCAGGCCGCCTTTTTTGACCCCTTTGAGTACCTCTGGCTGCGTCACAAAGAGGGCGGATTGAAAACAGAATTCTCAAAGGCCCTGGGCGATGTCGCCTGGCAGGTTTCTTGTCACCTGCGGGTGCAGAACATCGGCCTCAAGACGCGCGACGTACTCAACCTGATTCCGGACACGGTTATCCACGCTCAGGAACGCTGTTCCGGACACGATGGCACCTATGCGGTGAAGAAAGAGACCCGTGCAAAATCCCTGAAAATCGGCCGGCCCATTGTGCGCAAGGTCGACCAGCTTGAACCCAGGTATCTGGCCAGCGACTGCCCCATGGCGGCGACCCATATTGCCAACATGTCTGAAAAGATCGATGAGGCTACTCACCCCATGTCGCTGCTACGAATGGCCTACGGCCTGTAAGCCTTCAGGACCGGTTAAGAGATAACAGATAGCGACTGCAACACACGGAATTGGAGAGCACCATGGTAAATCTGTCACGAGACGACCTTTGGTCGTTGGAAGAATACTCCGTAGAGCGGCCTGGCTTTCGCGCCAAAGTGATGGAGCACAAGAAGCACCGTCAGCTCGCGCTGGGCGAGAACCTGCGCCTGTATTTTGAAGACGCGCTGACGATTAAATACCAAATTCAGGAAATGCTTCGAATTGAGAAAGTGTTTGAATCTGAAGGCATTATGGAAGAGCTGGAGGCCTACAACCCACTCATTCCAGATGGTAGTAACTGGAAAGCGACCTTCATGATTGAATATGAAGACCCCGCAGAGAGAGGCTTGCGACTCGCGGAAATGATCGGCATTGAAGACAAGGTCTGGCTGCAGGTAGAGGGCTGCGACCCCATCTATGCCATTGCGGACGAAGATCTCGATCGCTCCACCGCCGATAAAACTTCATCGGTGCACTTTATGCGCTATGAACTGGATAGCAGCATGATCAACGCTATCAAAGGCGGGGCGGCACTCTACGCAGGCGTCGATCATCCGGGTTATCCCATTGAGTCGACGCGTATTGATGATGCTGTTCGGGACTCGCTTGCAAATGATTTGGAAGCGGCAGTGCTGAACTAGCCGAGCTCGGAAAGCACCTTAGGGGCTGATGCCCAACTCGGCAATATTAACTGTCGCCGCATCGTAGTTGGCGCGCGCGACGTGGGCTTCACGCTGAGCGGCAAAGTATCGTATACGGGCATTGGCTTCAGCTTCTTCACGCAGATTAACCAGAAAGAAATCGCTGGCGCCCGAGTCAAAGCGCTTGCGCTCGGCGTTACGCATAGTCTGCGCTTGCTCAACCTCCAGCTTGGCCAGTGCCGCAAGCTCTCGCGCCACATCGAGATCCAGCAAGATATTCTGCAGCTCCAACTCAATCTGATCTTCCAGGCGCTGTCGCTCGAACTCCAGGGCCTCGCGCTTGGCCCGCGCCTGCGCCAGCCGGCCTTTGGCCCGCCGACGTTCCAGCGGCACTTCAAAGGTAAAACCAACCATCAGGTCCTCTGAACTTTTCGATGGCCCGCCCTCGCCGTCGTCACCCAGCCCGCTCTTATATTCCAGATTCAAATCCAGCCGGGGCTTGAGTTCGTTTTCCGAAAGGGCAATTTTTTGCTGCGCACGACCCAGCGCTGCGTCAATAATCAGCAACTCCGGGCGCAGTGCCAGGCTGCGATCAACGGCACCGCCGCTATCAGGCATGGGCACGGATCGGATCTTATCCAGGCCCGGCAGCCGCGACGCGGATGGCACCATGGTTTCACCGGCCCCATCGCGCAAGAAGAAGGACAGGCTGAATGCCGCCGCGCGAAAATCCCGCTGCGCGTTCAACGCTAAGGAGCGCCGCCGGGTGATATTTTGTGCATTCTCGGTAATGAAGATCGCCGCTCTGCTGCCGTTGCGCACCTGCTGACGCAGCCCCTCCTCTCTATCCAGGGCCAACTGCAACAGTTCGTTGTACACCGCAAGCTGGTGACCGGCCGCTACCCAGCTCCAGTAAGCGCGCAGCGCGCGCTGCTGCACGCCCACCCGGGTGAGCATCAATTCCAGATCTGCCTGCTCCAAACCCAGCTGGGCATCAACAATATTGGCCCGGCGTGGATCAATCGCACGGTCACGCAACAGGGAAAACAATACTCCCAGCTTCAGGGAGCCGTCTTCAGCGGTGAAATTTTCATCTTCATAGATAGGAAAGTCGCCGCGAGATATTCCATAGCCCCCATACACATTGCCACCGAATTCGCGAAACGGACGCTTAATGGTGCCGTCGACATATCGACCGTCATAGAAGCCCTCCGCGCGACTGTTGGCGTCGGCTGAGAAAACCGTATCAAAGGCGCCCTCAACTTCCTGCGTGCGTCCCAGCGCAATGCGCTGCTCTGCCAGGCTCTTCAGAATGCCAGGGAAATGCTGGGCAGAGGACGCCAGAACCTCATCCTGCAGCAGCGGCAAAGGCGCTGCGCCCGTATCGCCATCGACCGCGACAGTTGCTGCACTGTCTACGACCGGCTGGGCCGCTACCGGCAGCGACACCAACGCAGATACCGACAGCAGTAACGCGGCTAAACACGATCGCATGATCACGTTAACCAGAGCCCTCCGGCGACGGCTCTGCCGGGAAGTTAGGTGGGAAATTATTAAGACGTCGCCAAATTTCGTAGCCGGACGAGACCTTTTCAAGCAGCACCCAGCCCCGCGCACCGGAGCCGAAGCGTACATAGCCTTTATCTGGCCAGGCCGGTGCGTTCTCATTGTCTTCGACGACCAACACGCGAAAGCGGCCGTTTACCTGGGCAGAGGGATCGATCGCCGCTACCGTACCGGAGAACGTCCCCACCGCCATGGACGGCCAGCCGCTGACCTGAATCACGGGCCAGCCTTCGAACTGTAGCCGCACAGGATCGCCTTTGCGCACCAGAGGCACATCGCGACCATCCACGTAAAGCTCGACCGCACGCTCAACATCATCGGGAACAAAGGTGGCGATGGCCTGCCCGGTTGTCACAAACGTAGCCGTGTCACCCGCGTTGACGCGCTGAATGGTGCCGTCGCGCGGCGCGCGCACAATTTGTACAGATTGACGCGACAGATTAACGTCAACACGACTCAACTGCGCAGCGGTCTCGGCAATCTTGGCGCGTAACTCTTCGACGCGAATACGTGACTGCTCAAACTCCCGACGCGACGCCAGACCTTCATTAAAAAGCTTTTCCGTGCGACGTTTATCGATTAAGGCAATGTCGCGGGCCGTGGTATCGGCCTGCATCTTGGCCAGCACCTGCGCTCGCTCTGCCTCCAGGCGCTCCAGCAGCAAGGGATCGTTGTCGACAATTTTTACGATGGGGTCGCCCACACGCACACGGCTGCCGTCCTGTACGTACCACTCTGAGATACGTCCGGACACCAGGGCATTAATGTCCTGTAGACGGTCATTGGGGTTAAGCGCGGTGACCGATCCAAAGCCCGCCGCCGTCTGCACCCAGGGTACGTAGATCAGAAACGCAATCAGCGCGACCAGCGACATAGCGAGAATCCAACCCACCACGCGCATCACGCGGGGCACGCGAATGCTGTTTAATGTCTTAAAGGTGTGCTGGTGCTGTGAATACGGCATGCGCTACTTCGATACCTCGGTGGTCGGGGAGCGTGGAGCCACCGGGGTCAGCGGTTGCACCGGCAGGCCTGCGGCCGCGCACATGTCTTCGTAGCGGTCAAACAGCGTCTGCTGTTCGAGACCCAGATAAAGATATCGGTCGAAGCCTAAATCCGTGTGGCGGTTACTGAAATACACCACTGTCATATCACTATGCATCGACAGATACTCAAGAGATGAGAGGATGCTCAAGTCCGGCATCACATCAAACAGCTGGCTCAAAACGACCACGCGCGGCTTGGCGATCATTACGGCCGCCAGCTTAAGCTGCATGGTTTCCGTTATAGATAGCGGCCAACCGGTGGGCGCCACAACAGTGTCAATGCCGTCAGGGAGCTGCGCCAACACCGGCTCCAGGCCCACGGTTTTCAGTACCCCCAGGATGTCCTCATTGACTTCGTCCTGACTACTGAAATAAAGATAGTCACGGATCGTGCACTCGATCACGCTGGGGCGGTCCAACACCATTACTTCCTGACGAATCTGGTAATTCTGAAAACTCTGGAAGTCCTGTCCGCCGATAGCGATGTAACCCGACCTGGGCGTCTCGTTGCTTTTCAGGAAGTCAACAAATATACGCTGGGCCGCCTGATTATCAGTAGCCGCCAACACGCGGCTACCCGCCTTGATATCCAGGTTGAGCGTTAGCATCGTGCCACGCGACTCGCCCTTGGCCGATGCGAAAGACAACGACGAGTCACCGTTGAAGGGCTGCTGGTGCGCCAGAGGCGGGTCCTGCTCGATATCGTGAAACAGCGAAAGCTCCTCTACCGCCGCACACAGGTCGTAGAAATAGGTCAGGTAGGTGCCGAGCTGAGAGATGCCGTAAAACACCACCGACAGCACCAACTCTGCCGCGACCAGCTGCCCCAGGGAAAGCTCGTTCTGTATCACAAGCCAACCGCCCAGACCCAGCAGGCTGGCACTGGCCGCCGCGTAGATAAACAAGAAACACAGCGTCTGCGAAAAATGATGGCGGAAATGAATAATGTGGCGGCGCATGAACGCCCCGGTAGCCTCATCGGTTTTGTGCAAGGCATCGGCTATTGTGCGCGATGTTTTAAAGAAGCCGTTAGAGCTCCCCAACTCCTCCAGCCAGGCCGCCGCCGCGTGCTTTTTGTGAGAGGCCTCCATGGAGCTCACTATGGCGCGCTTGCCCCAGATCGCCCACACCAGGTAAACCAGAAACGACACCACCAGGTTAAAGATCAGCAGGTAAGGGTGATAGAAGGAGACCAAAATAATGCCGGCTACCGTCTGCATAACAATCGTAAAACCGCTCACAAACAGCACTGGCAATCGCTTCTGGACAATGATGATGTCGAAATAGCGGTTAAACAGCGGCGCCATATTGCTGTCATTGAAAAAAGGATTCCTGGCGTAGATCGTGCGCAGAGCAATATCGGACACCATGCGCGCGTAAAAGCGTCGGCCAAACAGGTCCATAAGATGGATACGCAGCGCCTGTAACAGGCCCGATACCAGCAACAACATGAACAGCGTAGCCGTCAGCACGATCAAGGGCGTCGTCAGCCCCGTATTCGCAACCGTGTTGATCAGCATTTGCACGGATATGGGTGTGGCGAGTGACAGCAGGCTGATACCAATCGCATAGACAATAGCCAGCACGTAGTACTTTTTCTCGGGGCCGAGAATTAACAGGAAGTACTTAAACAACTCCGGAAGCGTGCGTGTATGAATGTGCGGCTCTTGGGCCATGATTTCCTTCTTTACAAGCTGGACAGGCTGGCTAAATCACCAGCTGTGCACTTTACCGCGTTATGGCGTTCGGCAAAATAGACATTGGGTGTTGTCATCGCACAGGGTGTTTAGCGCGCGGCACAGGTCGTGGAAGCGGTGAGATTAGCCACAACAGGACCGCGCCATAATACAGCGTGGATACGCCAAAACCTATACGGCGACCCGCCCCTGTCTGGATGGGTTTCAGCCCGGGAAGTTACATGCCTTGAGGCGCTTTTTTCGCCAGACCAAGACGAGCGCGCATACTGGCTTCTTAAATAGGTAGGAGACGCCGATTGCCCCGCTCTTGAGAATCCACGGGACAGCCTAAAAGCGATAATCCATACGCACGAAACCGTTGATACCCAGCCCGGGCAAACGCTGGCCGTTGGCAATATCAGGGTTGCCGTTGACGCGATTGATGCCGCTGAGATGGTCGGCAAATTCTTCATCCAACAGGTTATCTACCCCTGCGGCCACGCGCAACGCCGGAGTGACCGACCACCACGCGGCAAGATTCAACAGCTCATATCCCTCGGTTTCCAACTCCGCATTGGTCTCGCTGATATCGTTCTGGTCACCCACTATCATCGCTTCAACAGAGGCGCCCCAGGTGCCGGACGTGTAATCCAACGCAACCGTGGTGTTGAACGGGGCAATACGATAGAGACCGTCATTGATGTCGTCGCGCTCGCCGCGAACGTAGTTTACGATTCCGCGCAGCGCCAGTGCGTCGCTCATCTGGTAGCGCCAGTCCATGTCGAAACCGTAAAACACCGCATCCACGTTGGCGAACTGAAGAGGCGCGGGGCCAGTAGGATTCATCATGCCGCTAAACATCTGCGCTGCCATCAACGAATTTGGCACGCCCTGTATGTAATCCTCAACCTCGCGGTAGAAGATCCGTGGCGACAGGGTCAAATTATCGGCCGTGAAATCGCCGCCCAGCTCAAGCTCGTAGGCAACTTCAGAATCAAGGTCAGCATCTCCGGTGTAGGTAAAGCCGTCCGCCAAGCCGCCCGTTGCCTGCAGCGGCAGCCACAGATAGCGTTCCTGATAGCTGGGTGCACGGGTCTTACGAGCGAGGCCCGCATACACCGTGACGTCATTACTGGCGTCATACCAGAGCTTGGCCACCGCATCCACGTTGTGGTCGGTCTGGGCGCGATCAGAGGCGTTGAAATTATCGCGCAGCAGGGCAGCCGCTGGCGACATCATGGCTGGGGTGCCGTTAACCTCCTCCGCATCGGCATCAATCCTGTTGTAGCGCAAGCCAAATTCTGCGCGCAGCCCGCCACCCAGATCTTGCGTGGTCTCGGCAAAGACGCCCAGCACTCGGCGCTCGGCGTCTTTGAAGTTCTCTACAAAGAACATGGCCATATTGGGATTTTCGATATTGGAGTTATGCACCGAGTCCATGCCATCGATACCAAAGGTCCACTGGGCATCAGTTCCGCTGTGGGTAGCCGCTAGCTTAAACCCCAGGTTTTCTGAATCGGTGGTATTGCGACGCCAGCGACTCGGTGCCGCGGGGGCCTGGCGTAAATGAAAATTGGTCATTTCATGGTCCAGATCGCTCGCGAACAAGCGCCCGTTTACGCGCCATTCACCTGAATAGAACCGATAGCCCAGCGAGGCCAGATTGCCTTCAACAAAATCGATGTCCATACCCAGCGCAGGCGTGCCGGCGTTGCCGGTGTCGCTGTAGACGTAGCCCACGTCAAATTCGTGGGCACCCAGCTTGAAGCCGTAGGCTAGATCAAAACGCTGGCGACTGTACTCGCTGGGTAGAATCTCTCCGCCAGAAAACTCGGCGTCATCGCCGTCCTCGCTTAACACGGCCAGCCGGAAACGCTGATTATGGCTTGCGCCCATCAGGCTGGCGCCTATTTGGGTGCCACTGTTGACTGATTGTCCGCTGGCATAAACGTGGCCGTCGGTTTGCCAACCTTCGACGTCACGGAAACCTGGCTGTGCCGACACCGCGCGAACCGCGCCGCCGATCGATTCCTGCACCACGCTGACCGGCGCAATTCCACGGAACACTTCAAGCGACTCCAACTGACCGGAAGCTGCGTAAGACAAGGGAGGGTCCATCCAGTTGGGGCCTGCTGGAGCCAGCTCTGCGCCGTCCAGTAAAACCCCTATCCTGGGGCCATACATGCCGCGGTACTGTGGGATATTGCTTAGTGGACCGTTACCGTTGACGTTGGCGCCAGGCGCTTTTTTGAGCAGCAAGGCGGTATCCGGAGAGATCACTAACGCTTCTGATACATCAATGGTGCGTGTGTCACGTGCAGAGCCATGCACAATAACCTCCTCGACATGATCGTGGTCTGCAATAGCAGCGGGTGCCGCTATGCATGCCAACGCAATGCATGCCAAACCGATATGAGTAGGCTGGAATCCGGATAAAAAATGCATGGGGCGTACCGCTTGATGCTGGCGAATTGGGGCGCCTAGTCTAATGATCCTGGCGCCACCGCCACAGCGACAAATTGTCGCAGCGTAGCGGGCAAACCAATTAGGCCCTATGATTACGTCTTCAAGAACGAGGTCGTAGCATGGTTAACATCCACACCCATTTACAGCGCCATTCACTGATAGTTCCGCTGCTCGCAGGGTTGCTCGCATGCCTGAGTAACATTGCCGCCAGTGACGACAAGCCGCGATATATGTCGCCGGAAGCAGGCTGGGTTGATGAAGCCACCGGTACAAGAGTCGAAAAGGTGACGCGCGACCCGGAAGACGGCAGCTACCGAGTTGAAATATCGGTGCCGCAGATTCAGCAGGCCATTGAGGAAGTTCTGGTTGTAGGCACCATGCCATCAAAGCCCGAGCTATCGATACCGGTCGAGTACGAAGTCATTCAGGATTTCGACAGCGGTCGCAGCGGCATCATCCTCTATCTGGGCTCCAAGGAGCCCTTTGGCTTACAGATTAATTATCAGGCCGGCACGCCCCAAATGGCCAAACCCAAAGATCCCGGCCTGAACATCCGCTGAATCAACATTCGATAACGCTAACCGGCACTTTATTAAATAACGCAAACCGGCACTTCCACAACGTTCACCGCCAGGCCACCACGCGCCGCCTCTTTATAGCGATATAGTGATCGTGCATGGCAGCGCCGGTACTGCGTGACTGTCTGATCTATCGCAAAGCTGGATTGAGGCGTTCTTTTAAGCCTCGGGTCGCTGACCGCCGCAGAGTATGTCGGTGACCATTTCGGTATCCATATACTCGTAAAGACGCAGCACTTCACCGTCGCGGATCTGGAACAGGAAATGATAGTGGTTGTTATAGAGCATGCCGCTCGCGTGCTGCCCCTCTGACTCTGCCACCACGGCAACGCGATCGTCTTCGGCCGTCATTGTGTGAATCGTAAACACCAGGCCATCCGGAAAGGCTTCCAGAACACCCTCACCAAAGGCCGCTACCTCGGCCCTGGTCTTGGAACCGGAGATCAGCGTGTTACCCATTGTGACCACCTGTCCGTCATCCGCGTAACTGTTGACGATGGCCTCCATGTCGTTGCGATTGAGGGCGTCAAAAAAACGCTGCACGACGGCCTTGTTTTGTTCGATTCGTTCGCTCATGGCTTTGCCTCTTTGTGAGTGGTGGTAGAGCTACTTTGATGTTGCGGCTGGATGCGGGCATAGTCCAGTACCGTTGTGAGAATAACAGCATCAGTGGCAGTAACAGTGACTGCCACCGACATCATCGCCACGGCTCATAGAGACTGACCCCGCAAAGAGGGAAAAATACATGCTAGTAACAGCCCTGGGCAAAGCCGCGCAGCGCTTTGCAACGACCCTGAATTCATTTCACTCTGGATCGATGCTCATCTGCACAGCAAAAATCACCAGCGGTGTTTTGGTCACAGCTCTGAGCGTTGGCTGTGCCACGACCGGAGAAGATCGCGACACCGAACAAACCGCGTTTCTGGATTTCTACACGGCAGAATCCGATGACGGCCAAGACTGTATCAGCCGCGCCAATATCGACTCTATCCGCATCATCGGTGACCGCACCATAGAGTTTAAAATGCGTGGCGGAGACAGCTTTATCAACGTACTGCCGCACACCTGCCCGGGACTTCGCCCGGGGCGCACCATCAGCTATGAAACCCGCCAAAGCCGACTGTGCAAAATCGATACGATCAGTCTGTTTGACCAAAGCGGCGTCACCTTGCGCCCGACTACCCGCTGCGGCCTGGGACGCTTTCACGAAATCGTCACGGGTGACGTGGTAATAGAAGATGACGAATAAACGGTGGCACTAGCGTTATGGCCAACTCTTCCACACGGCATCACAGTGCGGAGCCAGGACGCCATGGGCGATTCTAGCGTCAGCTGTTGCAGCCTCCTTGTTAGCTTGCTGCTACTAGGTGGCTGTGGCCAACTGTCCGCGCCACCCTGTCCGCTTGTGCTATCGACGTCTTCCAGGCTGCCAGAGCACAGCGCACCCAGCGCGGGCTGCCTCGCCAAGCGCAATGGTGCGTTACTGGTCGTAGAAAGTCTCGATGGCAAACTGAGCCCGCCCGGCGGCAGTGCGGAAACGGGGGAAGACGCTCGCTGTACGGCATATCGTGAAACCTGGGAAGAAACCGGTTTGCGGCTGCAGCCTGCTGAGCTTCTGGCCGTATTTGATACCGGCTTTCACCTGTACTACTGCGAGCACGATGCCAATAGCGGAGAGATTGACCCTCCCCCCAGAATGGAAGTGAGGCAAGCGTTTTATCTTGCCGTCAGCGAGTTTGATAACTGGAACTGGCGCTTCCCTGGACAGGAGAATCAGCTGACCGCCTTGATGACATCACTCAAAGACCGCGCAGACCCCGATACACCAAAACCACCCCCAACAGCACCAGAAACACGCTGATAACCCGGTAATAGAAATCCGCCTTGGAGCGCTTCACCAGGCGATGCCCAATCGCCACACCTATGGGTGCCAGCGGCATCAGAACCAGCGACATCGTCAGATTTTCAAGGGGCAGTTGATCCAGCGCCCAGTAGGGCACCAGTTTCACCAAATTGACCACCGCGAAAAAAATACCCGCCGTTCCCGCGTAGAGCAGCGGCGTCAGGCCGCGCGGCATCAGGTACATGCTAAAAGGTGGGCCACCGGCGTGGATGCTGAAGCTGGTGAACCCAGCCAGCGCGCCAAACACACTGGCGGTTCCAACGTTATGTGAGGCGCTGGCCTGACGTGACAACCTGAAAAAAGACTGCAGACCAAAGGCGAGTGATATCACACCGATCATTAGCCGCATGTAACTCTCGTTCAAAAACTCTGCGCTGGCATAACCCAATCCAACGCCGACCATGGCGCCGGGTAGCAACACTTTTAATGCGCTGCGGTCGTAAACCCCCCAATAGGTTTTCACGACCAGGGCGTCCATCACCACAAGAATAGGCAGCAGGATGGCGGCGGCCAGGGTGGGCGACATGATCAAGGCCATCAAGGGTACCGCCAGCACCGATACGGGGCCGCCAAAGCCGCCCTTGGCAATGCCGTACATGAGTACCGCTGGCACAGAGCAGAGATAAAAGAGTGGATCAGTCAGCATAGCCGCTCATTGTGAGCGGCGCGTAGCCTCAAACACAAGTGGCTTGGGTATATCGATTGCTGTCACGGTGTCCAGTGGCCAGATAGGATGCCTGCGCTGGGTGAAAGGCAGACTTGAAAAATCAATACTCCGGGAGCATGGGCCGTCCGCATACAACACTGCTGAGGCCATAGGCGCGAAGGCGTTATAGAAATGCTGCGCAGACTTCACCACGACCACCGACAGCAGCTCTGGCTGCAGTCCCACCTCGCTAAACACGCGCGGACCAAAAACCTGCTCGCGATAGGCGCTAACAACGATGTCGATGTCGTCAATACGCAAGCGCACCAGTCCATCCACTTTAATAGGCGGATAGCCCGGCATCGCATCAATGCTGGCTGGCGCTGTGTGCGCCATAACTTCCGCCTCAGCCTCAACAGGTGTTCCCGCCAGACTGCCCGTGTGCGCGCCTAACGCCACCTGAATTCGACTGCCGACACCGGCGCTTGCTGCCTGCGCGAATGTCGCGGGATCAACCAGCATGGCTACCGCGGCCCGTTTTGCCCCAGCGTTCAGCAGCTCCTGCAGCAGCCACGTTGAATCGCCTCCGCAGCCGGCACCGGGGTTATCAGACGCGTCGGCTATTACCAGTGGCCCGGCCTGCCGACCATCCCGATGAGCGGCATTGATAGCGACGCTCTCTGTGACACAGTCTGCGATGCTTCGATAGTGGCCCAGGTCTGCGTCGCGAATGGCCCACAGCTTGTCAGCAAACTCAGCGGCCACCTGCGCCGCCGTGTCCGGAGCCTGGTGGGTTACCACCATAATTGCTGCACCGGCGTCCGGCACATCGGACCAGGGAAAGCCGTGCACCATGGAAATATGCAACACCTCGCCACTGGCTTCCCTGCGTCGGGCTTCGTCGACAATCTCCCGGCAGGGCATTTCAGGGGTGTGCCAGAGTGTGTAAAGCGGCAATGGTACAAAGGCGGTCACCGGCGCCAGGCTGTTGTCCGCAATACCCCGGGCAAGCTGCGCAAGTTGTGCAGCGGACTCAGGGTAATCGGTGTGCGGATACTCCTTAATACTGATGACCAAATCTGCGAGCTCTAACATAGCGGAGGACACGCTGGCATGGAGATCGAGCAAAACGGCTATGCAAATGGTGTCGCCCACGGCATCACGCAGTTTTGCAAGTAGATCACCTTCGCAGTCGGGATAGCCTTCAGCGACCTGAGCGCCATGAAGAGCCAATAACACAATATCAATCTCGCCGTGGCCAACGATGTCCGAGACGAACTGATCTCGGAGAAACTCGTAATCGCCTTTTCGAGTAGGGGCGGAAGGCGCCGCGCGCATCGACAACCCTTCGATAACGTCAAAGCCCTCTGCCTCCGCGGCGGCGACAACATCTCGGTAACCGATCACACCAGCGCTGTAGCTGCTTCGATCTGTCGCAACCGGCGAGAAAGCGTTCGTTTCGTGGATCAGTGCACCGACATAGGCTCGCACCGTACTTACCCGGCTAGTCGCTGCACACCGTCGGCCTCAAGCTGCTTGAGGAAGCGGTCCAGCAGACTGATACCTTCAATTAACTCCTCGGTATCACCGCCGATGCCGAGACGCAGAAAGTGGTCCATGCCGAACCAATCCCCGGCAACGACCAGCACGTCTTGTTCAACGCGGAGTCTCTCGACCAGTTCGGAGGAATTGATATTCAGGTCATAACCGACGAATGCCATGCCGCCTGCCCTGGGCGGTACAAATCGGAATCCGCCGCCAAATTGCTCGACCCATTCCTGCACCACCGGCACATTGCGTCGCAATAAAGCGCGGCCGTGTTCAAGAACTTCGGCGCGTTTGTCCCTCTGCAAAATGATGTTTGCCGCATACTGACTGACGATACCGGTACTGATCGATGTGTAGTCATGATGGTGCCAGGCCTGATCGACCACTTCACGAGGGCCCGCCAGCCAGCCGATGCGCAAACCGGGATGGGCGAGCGATTTTGCCAAACCGGAGGCGACAATGGTCTTGTCATAGAGACCCATGAAGGTCGGCGTCTCGTTGCCATCCAGCTCTGAACCCGCATAGATTTCATCGGACAGGATGTAACAGTCATAGCGCTCGGCCAGGGCCACGATGCGCTGCATATCGTCGAGACTGAGCACAGAGCCGGTTGGGTTGTTGGGATTACACAAGGCAATAACGCGCGTTTTCTCAGAGAGACAGGATTCAAGCTCATCGAGATCCGGCGCCCAGTCTGCCGACTCCATCAGGTGGAAAGGTTTAACCGTGCAGCCAAATGATCGGGTCAGACCGTATAAAAGCTGGTAGTTAGGTAGCATCATCGCCACTTCGTCACCCGGCTCTAACAGGCTCCAAAAGGCGACGAAGTTCGCCTCCGCCGAACCATTTGTAACGATAACGTTGTCTTCATTGCAGCCGGGATAATAGGACGCGATGGTGGCGCGCAGCGCGGGGTCGCCGTTGGTTTGCCCATAACCTAAACGCAAATCCAATACTTCCTGCTGCTGGTCTTCGGTGAGCAATTCCCGCAGCGTGTAGGGATGTATACCGCTTTCCGTCAGGTTGTAGCGAACGTGGTTCTCGTACAGCGACTGATTGCGCTCGAGCTCGAAGGTTTCAATATGCATGCTGTCCTCTTTGCACTGCGGCGCTCACGCCGGTCCTGCAGATGAAATAATGTCTAGAATGGCGGTAGCGACCAATAGATCCTGGCTGGCCACGCCGGTAAGGTCCGCAATCGTGCGCTGACTGTCATCAACTCGCCCGGTCGCCCTGGCGAGCAAGATGTCACCCAGCTCGACCACGCTGGAAAGCTCTGGATAATCGCTGCCTCTGGCTCTATACACCTCACCGCGCTGCCCAGACTGGGGCAAGGAATCCACCGCCAGGACGTCTGCACTGGCGAGCAGTTCTGCAGCAAGCTCTCGTTTCATAGGCGTATCCGCACCGACCGCCGTTACGTGGCGGCCCGCGGGTATAGCGCTCAACAGAGCTTCAGTGGAGGCAGTTGCAGTAACAATAAGTTCGCAGGTCTGGCTAAGCACTTCCGGCGATACACTGACGGCGATGTTAAAATCAGTATCGGCCAGATCATTTCGAAAGCGGTCAACGCTGCTGGCAGAGCGACCCCAGACCAGCACCTCGCGACAGTCCGTTACGCCGGCAAGATAGCGCAGCTGCAGAGCGGCCTGTACGCCGGTGCCGATAATGCCAATCGCGTTGATGTTTTTGGGCGCCAAAAGCTTTGCTGCACAGGCGCCCGCCGCCGCGGTGCGATGATCGGTCAGGATACCCTCATCCAGCAGCACCGCTTCCAGCGCGCCGGTGCGCATCGAAAACACCATCACCACGCCATTGTTGGCAGGCAAACCAAGTGAGGGGTTCTGGTAAAACCCACTGGCGATTTTGACCACATAATGCGATCCGCCCTGCAAATAACCGTATTTGATATGCACATCACCCGGCGGATCATCGAATAACAGCTCACCCACCGGTGGCACCACCGCCGCGCCCTGTGACTGGGCTATGAACGCCTGCTCTGCCATCGCGATCATATCGACGCCTGGCAACGCAGCCTCAATGGCAGCGCGTTCTACAACGTGCGTCATATAGTGGCCAGACGGTCGTGGTGCTTAAGAATGGCTTGAACCTGATCCAGCGGTAAGCCTGGCGCACAGTTGCCATCGCGACCGGTCATACTCTCGCTGGCAACCAGGGAGTTGATAATGGCCTCGTCAGTAGCCTCAATCGCCGCCTGGAAGAATGGGCTGAGCTCGCCTTCGGTTACCGACTCCAGTGTGGCAATACCCTTATGTTGGCTGGCGGCAGGGCAATTGGCCGTCGAAAACGCAATAAAGAAATCCCCGGACTCATTCGACGCGATACCACCGCTGCGCGCAATGCCAAACGCTGCGCGTCTGGCGACGCGATCCAGCACGTGGGGAAGCAGGGGCGCGTCGGTCGCGATAACACCGATAATGCTGCCGCGGGATTCGGGCAGCGCCTGCTCCACCGGAAAATGCTGCCCCATCGGAATACCAGCAATCTGCATTAGATGCCGCTTGCCGAAATTGGACTGTACGAATGCGCCGATAGTGTAGTGCTTATCACCCATCTGCAGACGGCGTGACGCCGTCCCCGATCCCGACTTGAACTGGTAGGTAGTCATGCCCGTGCCACCGCCGACGCTGCCCTCCTCGATCGGACCGCTGGCGGCCGCTTCGAACGCATCAAACACGTGCTGTCGCGTAAGGTGATGCCCATTAATATCGTTGAGTAGCTGGTCACAGGTTTCCGCCGCCACAGGCAGCCAGAAAGGCGAGGGGCGCTCCTGATCTTCGACCTGGGCGCTGAGCCACTGCGCCGTCGCATCCCGGGCGATGCCGCAAGAGTGTGTGTTAGTCAGCGTAATGGGCCCCTCGAAGCGACCCTGTTCGGTAATAAAGTGCGCGCCACTGACTTCGCCATTGCCACCCATGCAAAACACGCCGGCGAATACCGCGTCGGCGGCCTGCGCCTTGCCCTGAGGAAATACCGCCGTCACGCCCGTGCGCACCGGTCCCTTGCCAACCTGCAAGTCACCCTCGCCCTCAATTAGGGTCGTGTAGCCAACCTCAACCCCCGCCACATCAGTAATGCTGTTGTTTTCACCGGGCTCGCCGGGAAAAGGGATTGCGACACCGCGCGCACGGGGGCGCCCCGAAGGTGTGGCAGACCAGGTAGAGGGCAAGGGCATGGTTCAGGCGACCTCAAACAGGCCCGCTGCACCCATGCCGCCGCCCACACACATGGTGATGACAACGTAGCGCACGCCGCGACGCTTACCTTCGATCAATGCGTGACCGACCATTCGGGCACCGCTCATGCCGTAAGGATGGCCGATAGAAATCGCGCCGCCATTGACGTTGAGGTTCTCATCGGGGATGCCCAACTCGTCACGGCAGTACACAACCTGAACCGCAAATGCCTCGTTCAATTCCCACAGACCAATGTCGTCCATCGTCAGCCCGTGGCGCTGCAGCAATCTAGGAACGGCAAACACCGGGCCGATACCCATAATGTCAGGCGCGCACCCTGCGACGGCGATGCCGCGGTAGTAACCCAGCGGCTGCAGTCCGCGGCGCTCGGCATCTTTTGCCTCCATCAATACACAGGCGCTGGCGCCATCGGAAAGCTGACTGGCGTTACCGGCAGTAACCGTGCCGCCCATCACCGGCCCGAGACTGGCCAGCCCTTCCAGGGTGGTCTCGGCACGATTGCCCTCGTCCTGTGCCAGCGTCACGGTCTCGGTGGAGGTCTCCCCGGTTTCGCGATTGGTAACCAATTTGTCCGCGGTTACCGGAATGATTTCATCGTCAAATTTTCCCGCCTGCTGCGCTGCTGCAGTGCGCTGCTGGCTCTGCAGCGCGTAGGCATCCTGCACCTCGCGGCTAACACCGTAGCGCTCTGCGACCACTTCGGCGGTTTCCAGCATGCCCATATGGGTGTTGGGATGTGCCGCCATCAGTTTGGGATCGGGCACCCGGTGCAGATTCATATGCTCGTTTTGCACCAGGCTGATGCTTTCTACGCCGCCCGCCACCAGCACCTCCATGCCGTCATCGATGATCTGCTTGGCGGCTGTGGCAATCGTCATCAAACCGGACGAGCACTGCCGGTCGATACTCATACCGGCACAGCTTTCCGGCAGCCCGCCAGCCAATGCCGCGAGGCGACCAATGTTGAAGGTCTGGGTGCCCTGTTGAATCGAGGCACCCATAATGCAGTCTTCCACTTCACCGGGATCAATACCCGCGCGGCGCACCGCTTCCGCAACGGGTATGCCAGCCAGGCTGGGAGCCTCAAGGTTATTGAAGGCGCCGCGGTAGGCTTTGCCGATTGGGGTGCGGGCGGTGGATACGATTACGGCTTCGCGCATAGCGAGCTCCTTGAGAGAAGAGTTAGTGTCGTTGTTATGTTCACGCGGCTTCGGCGGGTAGCTGACGCATAACTTGCTCTGTCTTATCCAGAACGAAATCAATGTCGGCCGGCGTCATGGCGGTGGAAAGCACGAAAAAGCCCTGGCTCGCCATATACACGCCTTCGTTCAAAAGCCCTCGAAACAATGTGTCAGCCTGCTGCATGAGGGCCGGGTTTTCCATCATCGCTTTAAGGCTTGCGCGCCAGTCGGTCATCGGTGCGTCGGTGTGGAACAGGCCAATCATGGACGCAGCACCGGTCACCGTAGCCGGCCGGCCCTGCCTGGCAAATATTTCACGCAGCCCACTACGCAGCTGCTCGCCCATGGCAGCCAGGCGATCGTGTGCGGCCTGGTCGTAGTGTTCCAGTGCCGCCGCACCCGCCGCCATGGTCATGGGGTTGGCATTAAAAGTGCCGCCATGTCCCATCTTTTTGGGGCCGCGCGGGTCAAACAGTTCCTCCATGATGTGGCGCTTGCCACCGATGGCGCCGACGGGCATGCCACCGCCGATGACTTTGCCCAACGCCGTCAGGTCGGGCAATACGCCTACCGCGCCTTGCGCACCGTTGTAGCTCATCCGAAAGCTATAGACCTCGTCGTACATCAACAGCGCGCCGGCGGAATCAACTTCCTCGCGCAGCATTTTCAGAAACGGTTGGGTAAGCTCGAGAAAGCCGAGATTTTTCGCCATGGGATCGACCAGCACGCCAGCCAGATCAGCCGCATGGCGCCGCAGAATCGCGCGGCTTCCTTCAACGTCATTTGCCCTCAGGATGATCACGTCCTGACAAGCGCCTTCGGATACACCAGCCAAGGGCACACTCGCCGGCGCATCATCCGCGCCCCATACATCTGGCGTGGGGTACATGCTTACAGAGACCGCGTCGTAGCTACCGTGGTAAGCCCCTTCAATCTTGGCGATTTTGTTTCGCCCGGTATAGGCACGCGCTGCCATCACCGTGAGCATCACTGCCTCAGTACCCGAGTTTGCGAACCGAACCTGATCTACGCCCGGCAGTCGCTCGGTGACCATTCCCGCCAACCGAATCTCAGCTTCGGTGGGAAGGCTGACGCTCAGCAGCTTGCCCGCCTGCTCGCGCAAGGCCTCAACAATCGCAGGATGGCAATGCCCGTGTATCAGCGACGAATAGTTGTTAATACAGTCAATGCGCTCTACCCCGTCGACATCCCAAACGCGGCAGCCCTCGCCGCGCTCGATGTACACCGGATGGGGTTGGAAAAATACGGTGTGACGCGTGTTGCCGCCGGGCATTACCGGCAAGGCGCGTTGGTAGAGTCGGTGGGATTCTTTGGCGTCTTCAGGAAACATCTCAATCCTCCTGCGTCGCAGCAAGCTGTGCGCGAAGCGTTTTCTTATCCAGTTTTCCCAGAGTCACCCGGGGAATGTGTTCCATGACCGTGACCGCGCGCGGTACCTTAAAGCTGGCCAGCATTTCTTCACAGCGCTCAATGACCTGCTGAGCTAGTGCGGCGCGGGCATCATCTGCCTCTACCCCTGGTGCTTCAACGTAGGCGACCGGCACTTCATCCAGCATATCGTCGGGGCGGCCCACTACCGCGACCTCCAGAATTCCCGGTACCGTTGCAATCACCCGCTCGATCTCGGATTCCGCGACATTTTCAGCGCCCACACGCAGCATATCGCCGCTGCGCCCATCGTAAGTGATAAAGCCATCTTCGCTCGCGGTGACCATGTCACCAGTATCAAACCAACCGTCCTCGTCAAACGCCTTGGCGGTCGCCTCCGGGTTGTGAAGGTAGGAATGAAACAGGCTCAGTCCGGGAACGCCGCGAATCCAAAGTCGCCCACTCTGGCCGTAGGCAGCATCATTACCCTCTTCATCGCGGACCTGAATAGCATACTCGGGCGATGGCAATCCCATGCTCATCTCTCGCGCAGGAAGGCCCAGCGCGGAGTAGATAGGCAGGGCGACAGTTTCGGTCATGCCAAACCAGCCGATGCAGGGTATGCCGGTCAGCTCTCGCACGATGCCGGGATCGTGGGCACCTAAACCCCAGCGACTGAAGGCATGATTTTCCGGCACCGGTTTTGCCATCAGCGCCTTAAGCCCAAACGGTATTTGAATGCCAAACGTACAGTGATGCTCCAGCGCGCAGTCCCAGTAGCGACTCACCGAAAATCGTGGCTGAATAACCAGCGTTGCACCGGCCCAGAGGGTGGCTAGATGGCTGTAGCTCAAGGCATTGGTGTGGCACAGCGGCAGGTAGGCGTGGCCAACGTCATCCTCACTTAGCGTGCAAACCAAGGCATTAGAGCGGGCTGCAAACACCGCATTCGCCTGAGTCCATACAACGCCTTTTGGCCGTGACGTTGTGCCTGAGGTGTACTGCACCGAGTTGAAGTCTTCAGCCTGCACCGGCGCAGGTGTGAAATCCTGTTGATCAACCGGCAAATCGGAAAATACCAGAAAGTCTCCCGCCGGCATGGCGTCAGGGACCGCACCAGCGTTATGGTCGATGACTGCTATCCACTCCAGCGCCGGACCGGACGCTTTGATCATTTCAGCGAAGCTCGGCTGCGTGATGGCAACGCGAGGACGGCTGTGGCTAATAAAGTAGGCAACTTCATCAGCGCTGCAACGTGTATTGGTTGTCACCACCACTGCGCCAAGCTGCGCACAGGCGTGCCAAACCTGCAAAAACTCCAGGCAATTTTCCATATGCAGCAACACGAAATCACCCTGCTCGACACCCCGCGAGCGCAAACCCGCGGCCAGAGACAGCACACTGCGGTAGAAGTCTGCATAGCTGACGTGCTGTGCGGGCGCATCAAACGGCGCCCAAATCAGAAAGGTGTGCTCAGCGCGGTTTTCGGCGCGAGCTTTTAGTAGCCAGGGAACGGTTCGCTGGTTGCAGCCATTGAGCCTGGGTAGGGGCAAAGCAGTCGGCGCTCTGCCTGGGTGCTCTGTAGAAGTGCTCTGTAGATTATTATTGTGCATGCAGACGCCATGGATTGACTTACATATGAACAGTGTTCATATTAGCAGGAATCCCGCTGCTGACAACCCATATCGGAGAGCTTTATGACCGACACGCGAGGCACCCGCCTCCAGAACTTGCTGGACGCGACTGCTGAACAGGGCCCCGGCCTTTTGCTGGGCGTAGATGACCCGCTTTCCGGTCTGCACTGGCGAGGCACAGCCGGCCCTGCGAGCATCGAAACGCAGGCAGCGCTGTCTACCGATATGGGATTTCGCATCGCCAGCATGAGCAAAACCTTCACCGGTGTGGTGGCAGCCAGACTTGTTGAACAAGGCAATCTCGCCCTCGATGCGCCCATTACCAGCTATCTACCGGCGTCGCTGAGCAGCCGACTGCCCATCGCAGAGGGCTACAAAGCCAGCGACATCACCGTTGATCATCTGTTGCATCACCGCGCAGGTTTCAACGACTTCGCCCTGTCTGAAGACTGGTTTGCGGAACTCAGGGCAGACCCGGGACGCTTCCGGGCGCCATCGGAAATCGGATTGTGGGCCGCTGAACACGGATATAGCGTCGGCGCACCGGGCGAGGTGTATCACTACTCCGATACCGGCTTTGTACTGGCGGGCCTGGTGCTGGAAACCGTGAGCGAGACCTCCTACGCCACGCTGTGCCGCGATATCATATTTTCGCCGCTTGCAATGCACAGCACTTGGCTGGAAGGCCACGAAGAGCCCTGCTCGGCTCTGTGCCACAGCTATCTGAAGCTTGACGAAGTGCTGATCGATGCCCTACAGGTGCACGGTAGCTGCGATTGGGCTGCTGGCGGTCACGTATCCACGCTCGATGACCTGGACCGGTTTTTGGTCGGTCTTTTCAATGGCAGACTGTTGCGCCCTGACACTCTGGACCTGTTTCTGTCAGGACCGTTGGCGAAACCGAATTTTTACTACGGCATGGGCGTGGGCAGAAAACAGCTTCGCGGCGTCAATCTCTGGGGGCACCTGGGCCACTGGGGGTCATTCATGTACTTCAGCCCGGAAACACGTTTGCGGCTGTCAGGCACACTGAACATTGACCAACCCTTGCAGAACGCCTTTATGGAACAGGTTTTGGATATTGTCTTCGAGTGATGCAACGCGCTTAGGCGGTTGCGACGAAGACACCGGATTCAGCGTCCTTTACCACGTCGGCAGGGTCCCAGAACCGCTCACCCATAGTAATCTGCACGCCGGGAGAGCAGTCGGGCAGCGCTTTCAACACAAACCGCAGCACAGATTCAGCATCTGAATCCGGGTCACCGAGTGGCACCAATGAACCCAGCAGAATAATCGGTCGTGACAAGGCATTAGCAGAGAGACGCGATGCCAGATAGCGGCCGGTCTCCGGCATGGTGAAGGTACCGTGAGGAATAATGACGGCGTCGGCCCGGCATTGTTCGACGGCGCTTACAAGATTATCCCGGTCGCTATCCTGCACAGCGCGAGAATCCTTCATACAGACAACATGCCTGTCCAGCCGCAGGCCCGCTTCGATCGCCTGCGCATTGAGCCACGCTATGACACGACTGCTCTGAGGTGGAGGTGCATCGGGCGCCAGAATCCCGTTGATGGTGCCACCGGTCTCAAACACGGCGACGTGCATCAGCTCATGGCCAGTGGCGCCCACTCGTTGATCAAGTCCATCCACAGCTCATTGCCTCCGGCGCTATTGATCAAACAAACGAAACCACGGCGCTTGCCCGGAATCACCGTATACACCGAACGCCAGCCAGGGTTACCACCGGTGTGTTGCACCGCTGTGATGCCACCCATTTCGACCACGTAATGACCCAGCCCGGCATAAAAGTCCAGGCCCATCTCGTGCTCTGACAGACGATCGGGCCGGTGCATCTCTGCGATGGATTCCGGGCTGAGCACGCCACGACCGGCTGGCTCGCCATTAGGTCCCGGCATTTCTGCTGCGGCAAAACGAGAAAGGTCGACAACGGTCGAGTACATGCCCCCTGCTGCTTTGCCATTAATTCGATAGAGCGGCATCAGCTCCATGTCTTCATCATAGGGAGACGCAACCCGCGACATCGCTTGCTTGCTGATTTCAAACGTGGAGTCGGTCATACCTAAGGGCTGCAGAATCTGCTCAGCCATAAAGGACGTGAAGTCCTGCCCTGAGATTTCCTCAATCAGCAGCTCCAAAATACAAAAGCCACCACCCGAGTAGGCAACTTCAGTGCCTGGATCTGACTGAAGGTGAACCGGCCTACCATACTGCGTCGGATCAAGACCCCACTTTCTGGCATACACCTCATGCCGTGGATCGAGACCCGGTGTGCGGCCGTACAGCACGTCATCAACGCTATACCAGGTATCGTTGTAATCCGTGCCGCCGCAACCTGACAGCGAGGTGCCGCCGAAGTGCATCAGCAGTAAACGCGCGGTGACCTTGCTGCTGTCATACTCCGAGGGCGGGAATTTCCAGCGTGTTAAATAGGACTCGACCGGCGCATCGAGATCCAGGCGCCCCGCCTCCACCAACTTCATAATGCCCCAGGCGGTAACGGCTTTGGAGATAGACGCAATCTGGAAAACGGTTGCTTCAGTTATCGGCGTCTGCGAGGCCGTATCGGCCAGTCCAAGGCAGTGATAATGAGCAACCCCATCGTCTTCGATCACAGCCAGCGCCGCACCGGGCAGATTTAGTGCCTTGATGCGCTCAGGCAGGGTGTCGGCAACCTGCTCCAGAAATGCACTCATGAATTCTCCTGATTGTCAGCCCGGCTCTGCCAGGGCGTTGTCGACGGTTTCCCGAAGGGCATTGGAAATGTCCGCTGCCTGAATATGCTCCAGGGCCGCACGCATCTTCTCGCGCCGGCCGGAATCCAAGCGCCGCCACTGCAACAACTGTGGCATCAGCCAATAGGTGCTGCCCGGCTTGACGCTGTCGATAAAGATCAGCCGCTCTGCAAGTATGTCGTAGGCGCGCCCGTCTGGTTGGTGAAAGGCAACCCGGTTTTGTCGAAAAAAGCCCCCGTAAAACGCCATCGCGCGCGGTAAATTCATCAGATCCATATCCGGGTGTTGCTCCAGTGCCAGAATGGCATCCAGTGCGTCCGGCGCACGGGACAGTGATTGCGCGTTAAACCATTTATCAATTACGGAGGGCTTGTGCTGCCAGCGCTGGTAGAACTCGTCCAGCGCTTGCTGGCGAATCGGCGAGTCTACGTGACACAACGCAGCCAGCGCTGAGAACATTGCCGTCATATTTTCGCCGCTGCGAACCTGAGCCAAGGCCAGCGCCAGCACGTCATCGTCGGGGTTGGCCAGTAGCAATTCCAGACAGGTATTCATCAGCGCGCGGCGGCCAACCTGCGCCGCTTCAAACGCCGGCTGTGCATCGCTGCGCAGCTTCAGATAAAGGTCCATCAGCGCCGTCCCATTAGTGCGCGCCAGCGATTCAATCAGGAAATTCCGACCTGCGCGGTGACCGTCTAGATCAATTTGTTCTAGCCCCTCGCTCAACACAGGCTCATCTGGCAGGGTCAACAGCTCGCTGCGCAAGCTCGCGTCGATTTCACTGTCCTGTAAGATTTGCGCCCATCTCGCCTCGAAATCAGCACCGAGTGTCAGAGGCTCTTTAATATGCCACTGCCGAGCAAGCTCACGAATTTGCTGTACCGCCAGACGCTGACCCGACTGCCATTGGTTGAAAGCATCGCTATCGGCGGCCCACAGCACCCCCAAAGCGTGTGCGTCCAGGCCAGCATCTAGCGACACCGGTGCTGAGAAGCCGCGTAACAGGGATGGAATCGGTGCAGATGCAACATCCTGAAAGACAAAGGTTTGGCGCTCATCGCGCAGCTCTACCAACCATTCTCCGTCTACCCGCCGTGCGTTGGGGCAGTTCGCTGCCAGAACATGCCCATCGGCAGACAGCAGCTCCATTCGCACAGGGATATGAAACGGTAACTTTTCCGCCTGCCCAGGGGTTGCTGCGGTATGCTGGGTCAGGGTCAGTCGGTATTCTCCGGAACGGCTATCGTAGTCGCCGCGGGCTTCAAGCTGAGGCCGTCCCGCCTGTCCATACCAGCGGAAAAACTGCTGCAAATCTTGTCCACTGACGGACTGCATCACCGCGACAAAATCTTCCACGCAAACTGCTTCACCGTCGTGCTCACTCAAATATTGGCGCACGCCTTCCCGGAACCGCTCATCGCCCAACAAGCAACGCATCATACGAATGACTTCAGCGCCTTTTTCGTAAACTGTCCCAGTATAAAAATTTCGAATCTCAGCGTAATGATCGGGCCGCACGGCATGCACAGCGGGGCCGTCGTCTTCCGGATACTGATTGCGCTGCAGCGCGCGAACAAACTCAATGCGCCGATGACCCCCGCCCGCCATATCTTGTGAAAAGCACTGATCCCTGAACCGAGTCAAACCCTCTTTAAGACTGAGCTGAAACCAGTCCCGGCAGGTGACCCGGTTTCCCGTCCAATTGTGGAACACCTCATGTGCCAGAATACGCTCTACGATTGAGTAGTCCTGATCGGTTGATATCTCAGGATCGGCGCAGATACCGTTGGCATCAAAAATATTCAGGCCTTTGTTTTCCATCGCGCCCACGTGTCCAGTGAGTGCGACGATGTTGTAGAGGTCCAGATCATACTCGCGCTGGTATTGCTGCTCTTCCCACAGCAGCGATCGCTTGAGCGCGCCCATGGCAAAATCGCACTCACCGATACGATCGTGGTCGGCATAGATATTGAGTTCGATATGTCGGCCGCTACCGGTCTGGTAGCTGTCAGACAGGCAGCCAAAGTCGCCGGCAACAACGGCGAAGATATAGCAGGGCTTGGCAAAGGGGTCTTCCCAGCGACACCAGTGTCGACCGTCATCCTGTTCGCCGCTGTCGACTAAATGCCCATTGCTTAGCAGCAGGGGATAGCGCTCTTTGTCGCCGACCAGCGTGACCTTGTACTGCGTTAGCACATCGGGGCGGTCGGGGAAGAAGGTGATTTTACGAAAGCCTTCCGATTCGCATTGAGTGGCTAAGCGCTCGTGGATTTCGAACAGTCCTTCATCGGTTTGGTTAGCCCGAGGATTTATGAAGACTTGCGTGCACAGGGTGAAGTGATCCGGCACGTTCAACACGCGCAACGCTTTGTCGTCCAGCTCGTAATCGGCAGCTGATAGCGGCTCATCGTTTAGCAGCACCGCGTCTAGCTCGAGGTTGCTGCCGTCGAGATGCAGCGTTGTATCAGCGTGTTCGGCCCGGCGACTGAACTGCATGATGGAGCGCACAGATGTGCGCTCCGGATCCAGTTCGAAATGCAACTCAATCGAGTGCAGTTCAAACGGATAGGGCTGATAGTCCTTTAGCCATACCGTTTTGGCCGTAGCGCTCTCCATTGCGTCATTCGGCCCCGCGCCTAGAAGTTGTAGACCAACTCAGCACCATAGGTGCGGGGTGCAATCAATGCGTAATGGTACAGGGGGAACACAAACGAGCTGGCGCCGAAGAAGTTGTTGATATTGTCTTCGTCGGTCAGGTTGCGGCCCCAAAGTGCTGCACGCCAGTTGCCACTGGCGGTCGATAAACCCAACCTCGCATTGAGGATGCCCTGACTATCCGCCGTGAAGAAGGGGTCGTTGTTGGGCTGCAGGAAGAAATCGTCCTGCCAGGTGTAGTCGACCCGCAAATCACCCGCCAAGGCGTTGGTGAAGTTCCAGTCCGTGGTGAAGCCAATATTGGCCGTCCATTCCGGTGCGCGTGACAGGGTATTGCCGCTGAAGTCGGTGTTTGCATCGAGGACGTAATCGTCGTACTCCGCCTTGGCATAGCCCACGCCGCCGAAGAGGCGCCAGCGATCAGCCGGTATCCACTCGAAGTCCATTTCAAAGCCTTCACTGGTAGCTTTACCCGCATTATCCTGCTGGAAGCCGACACCGGAGATGAAACGACTCTCCTGCTTATCGTTGTACTCCATGTAAAACAGCGCCATGTTTACGCGCAGGGTGCTGTCCATCCAGGTTGATTTGAAGCCCAGCTCATAGTTGTCCAGCGTCTCTGCATCAAAGCTCACCAGAGAGGCGGTGGTGCTGATAGAGTTGTTAAAGCCGCCTGCCTTATAGCCGCGCGAATAGCTGGCATATACCAGTTTGTCTTCATCCGGCGTCCAGTTCAGGCTGACCGAAGGTGTCCACTCGTCGTCGTCTTGTTCATCCTGAAGCGTGAAAGGAAAGAAGCCTGCGGCAGCCGCGAGCGGGGTGGCGTCCTGCTCATAATCCAGATCCCGATCATCCGTTGAATAGCGAATGCCCGCGGTAATACTCCATTGATCGCTGAAGTCGTAGGTCGCATTGGCAAAAGCGGCGTAGCTTTCCGTCTCAATTGTCGACACCGCGCTGATATCAACGCCGTCAGGTATTCCCGGGCTGATGCTGGAAGGTGGCACACCACTGCCGATCAGGTCGGTGAGGCCAAAGAAAGCGTAGATCGTATCGAAGCCGCTAAGTGACTGCGTGGAGACATCGAAATCCTGCTGGTAATAGTAAAGCCCGACAATCCAATCCAGGCGGTTATCACCCGTGGATTCAAGCCGTAGCTCCTGACTCCAGGCTTCCATGTCCCGTGAATCAACGCCAGTCAGATCATCCAGAGGGCTCCAGTCCTGATCGTTCACGTAAGACTCTTCGAGTTCCTGACGTCCGGTAATGGAGGTCAGCAACATGCCGTCGAACTCATAGGTGGCGTGCAGCGCCAACATGGTGTCTTCGACATCTTCAAAGCCGATGTCAGGGATGCTGACATCGCGGCTGAAAGTAACCGCCTCACCCTGGTTTTGCGTCACGTAGTTGTTACCGTCGCCAGAGTCCTCGCGGTAGCTGGCTGTCACCATAAACTCAAGACGATCACTGGCTTCCCATAGCAACTGTCCCCGCGCCATCGTGTAATCCACGGTATTCGCGGTACCGCCAAAGCTGTTGTCGAGAAATCCGTCGCGCTCGGTATCGACCACGGAGAGCTTGGCCGAGACGTTGTCGCTCAAGGGCCCACTGATCAAGCCGCCAATGCGGCGATAATCGTAATTGCCCATATCTAAAAGCAGCTGGCCTTCCAGTTCTTCGGAGGGCCGCTTGGTCGTAATGTTGATGGCGCCGACGGTGGTATTCCGGCCAAACAGCGTGCCTTGCGGGCCTTTCAGAACTTCGATGCGCTCGATATCGAGCAGGTCGCTGTTGAATCCGGAGTCGCGGCCGATATAGATATCATCAATGTAAACGCCGATGGCTGGGTCATTGCCCAGCCCGCCACCTGAGGAAATTCCTCGCAAGGTGACATTGGTGAACTTATTGGAGTTGGCCTCCAGATAGGTCATGTTCGGGACCAGGCTGGAAATATCCTGCAACCGAAGCAAACCCGCTTCCTGAATCTCTGCGCCGGAAAGGGCGGTGATAGAGATCGGCACGTCCTGAATGCTTTCCTGCCGCTTTCGGGCCGTTACGATCACTTCCTCGATTTGCCGCTGGGCGACACTGATATCCGACGTTATGAGCACTGCCAACCCCAGGGCAGACGCGGATGCTACACGTAATGATGTTCTTTTTTTCATTGTCAGGCTCCCGAATGCCAAGTGAACAGTGTTCATATGAACACTGTTCATTTTGGCCAAAGCCTGCCCGTTGTCAAGGGCTTTTGTCTAATGCGTGTCCAACTCCATTGATAAGTGACTGCATCAGCGAGTCCGCCACAGCGTCTATAGCACCCTTATCCTTCCGATCAATGCTGATCAAACCGTCGATCACCTGCATTGCCAGGCCGTGCATCATCGCCCATACGGACAGCGCCAGCGGATGCTGTATGGCTTGAGGTGTAGCCTTGTAGGCACCCTGCCCATACCACCAGTCCACCGACAAAGCGAAAGAACTGTCTCCCGCCTCGGCCAGCTCGGGATCACTGCGGAAACCCACAACCTCGGGACTGAACATCAATCGATACAGCGCGGGGTTGTCGTTAGCGAAATGCAGATAACGGCGGCTCAGACTGCACAGAATATCGGCCGAGCGCGCCGTGTCAGCGTAGCTTTCGGATTCGAGTATAGACAGTTGTCGATAGCCATCTGCCGCCACGGCGGCCAGCAGGGCTTCGCGATTACGGAAATGGTTGTAGACGGCAGAGGGAGCTACACCCACCTCGCGCGCTACGCGCCGCAGGCTCAAGGCAGATAGCCCTTCTTCATGGAGCACGCGCTCCGCTGCGTTAACGAGATCTTCGCGAACGTTGCCGCGATGGTAGGCTTTCTTATTGGCTGACTGCATGTAGTTGGTGCCGCTGGGATAATTGCTCAAGTCTGCGGCGAATAATACCGTGTCTGCGTGAATCTATTGGAAAATTCCACAGCACCATTGCGGCGATCACGCTGGTGACGGCAGGAATCACGATATAGGCCAGAAACAAACCCACCAGCGCTGCGCCGCTGTTATCCCCTGCGATTTCATAGCCAAACACCGCAAGGAGGGGAAACGATAAGCCCGCACCAATGCCCATCGTCGCCTTTTGCAGCAAGGTCTGGATGGCAAAATAATTCCCCGTGTTATTCGAACCGCTCTTAAGAATCCCGTAGTCTGCGATATCTCCCAGCAGCGCCATGGGTGCGATATAGCTGGCCGCGTTGATGAACGCGGTTATCGTGACCAGCACCATCGCCGGCCAGAAAATCGCCGCGCCCGGCTCAAATAGCAGCACCAGGGGTTGTATGAGCGAGTACATCGCCCAGCTAAATGCCCAACAACGGTGTTTGCTGTACCGATTCATCAACCGATTCCAAACCGGCATCGATACGGTCTGCACGAGGAAAAACCAGATCATCAAAATCGGGAACTGTTCGCCCAACTGCAGGTAATCGCGCATAAAAATGAAGATCACCGACAGGAACATGCCCTGCCCGACCCCCCAGATCGCCTGCGCAACCACGTAGCGCCACAGGGGCTTGTTGAACTTGAGGTCACTCACGGTTTGGCGCAGCGGCTGCGGCGCACGAGGTGCTAAATCCTGACCCCGCGGCACAAAGGCCAGCGCCAATACTGCGAACAGTGGCATCAGGATAATGAACACCCAGGCAATGCCGTTGACGACTGGCGGCCCGATCTCACTGGAGCCAGTGAACGGCGCCAGCAGCATGGGCAAAACCCAAAACAACACCGAACCCACCGCTGTCGTCACAGAATAAAACGTCGAGATACGTGCCCGGTCGGAGTAACCCACTGCCAGCTCGCTACCCCAGGCGAGATGTGAAATGCTGAAAATAGTAAAGCCCAGGTACACGCCGCACAGCCATCCGCCGTAAAACAGGTTGCCAGCATCAGGCGGGGGTCGAAACAACTGGAAAATCGCAATCGAGGAGATAACCGCACCCACTACCAACCAGGGTTTTCGCCGGCCCCACCGTGTTTTCGTGCGATCACTTAGATACCCGACAACGGGGTCAGTAGCGGCATCAAACCACCAGCGCAGCAAGTTGACGATGCCCACGCCGGTGAGGGTCGCAGCGGTATGCTCCACATAAAAAGTAGGCAGAATCATCGACGCAGGAAGATTAATGAATGCGATAGTGATGCCCGGCAACGCATACAGAAATACCTGCTGGTTGCTGGCGCGCGTCATACGAAGCAGAGACCCCGCAGGTAACAACCCTGCAAGTACAAACCGGAGTGAAGTCGCTTTGCTTTGGGGTGATATTGTGAGCGGTGCATGCAGCGGATCCCTCAGGAACGAACAGCGGTAGGACTTTTCAGTTTCAGGGATTGCGTAATATGAACAATGTTCATATTCTGTGATCCCGGCGCCACCGTCAACCGTTTTATCGATTTGCGCCTAACACTCCGGAGTCAGTCACATTGAAAACAGCAGGCGTCCTTGGCGGCATGGGTCCGGAAGCCACCGTGGACTTTATGCAGCGCGTAATCGCTGCGACACCCGCAGGCCTGGACCAGGACCATATACGCCTGTTGGTCGACCACAACCCCACTCTACCAAATCGCCATGATGCCATTGCCGGCCGCAGCCCAAGCGTGGGCCCGCAGTTGGCGGACATGGCACGCGGGCTGGAAGATGCGGGCGCTGATTTTCTGGTCATGGTATGCAACACCGCACACGCCTACGCCGACGATATTGTACAAGCCGTCAGCATCCCCTTCCTCAATCTCATCACGCTGACAGCTGCCGCCGCAGCGCAGCAAGGCATCCAGCGAGCCGGCCTGTTGGCCGCCGATGGCTGCCTGCAAGCAGATGTTTACCAAACAGCCTTGGCAAAGCACGGCGTCGCGCCCCTGATACTGCCTCTGGCTTCACAGGCTGAGCTGATGAAATGCATCTACAAGATTAAGGCCGGCGACCAAAGCAGCCAAGTACGGGATGCCCTTGCAGGCTTGGCGCTGGAGCTAAGCGACGCCGGAGCAGACGGCATTATTGCTGCCTGCACTGAAATACCGCTGGTACTTGGCCCACACAATTGCGCTTTGCCGCTTCTGGATTCAACCGCCGTGTTGGTACAGCACACCATTCAATTTGCACAAGGACACTCCCATGCATCTGTCTAGATTTCCCCGGGTTCAACTCTCCCATCTGCCGACTCCGATCGAGCCGCTCGACAGGCTAAGTGATGCCCTGGGCGGACCGCGGATTTTTGTAAAACGCGACGACTGCACCGGTCTCGCCACCGGCGGCAACAAGACGCGTAAGCTGGAGTTCCTGATGGCAGAAGCCATTGATCAGGGTGCCGACACCGTCATCACACAGGGCGCGGTGCAGTCCAATCATGCAAGGCAGACCGCTGCTGCCGCGGCAAAACTGGGTATGCGATGCGAACTGCTGTTTGAAAATCGAATCAGCGATCCGAACGAGGAGTACCTGGGATCGGGCAACGTACTCTTGGACAAAATGTTTGATGCGCAGCTTCACCATTTCCCGGGTGGCACCGACATGAATGCAGCCATGGCCGATCACGCGGCGCAGCTCACAGAACAGGGACGCCGCTGCTATGTTATTCCCGGCGGCGGCTCAAACCCGGTAGGCGCATTGGGTTACGTGAATGCAGCGCTGGAAATGCTCAACCAGGTAAATACCATGCAGCTGCGTATCGACCACGTCGTGCACGCCACAGGCAGCGCCGGGACCCAGGCCGGACTGGTAGCGGGCCTGCGCGCCACTCACTCGGGTATTCCGGTACTGGGGATCGGCGTGAACGCGCCACTGGATGTACAGGAAGAGCGGGTTTACAAACTTGCCGTCGAAACGGCAACGCTGATCGGTGCAGAGGGTTGCGTGACGCGCGAGGACATCGTCGCCAATTGCGACTACATCGGTGAGGGTTACGGCGTGCCCACCGAGGGTATGCGCGCAGCACTGCTGGACCTTGCGCGCTACGAGGGTCTACTGTTTGATCCGGTATACAGCGGCAAGGGACTGGCCGGACTGATCGATCTGATACGCCAAGGTCGCTTCAGTGCCGCTGAGAATGTTCTGTTCTGGCACACTGGTGGCAGCGCAGCCTTGTTCGGCTATACCGATGCGCTGCTGTAAGCTTGCCCGACGCAAAGGAGATCACAATGCCCAGTGAACCATGGCAACATCTATCGATCACCCGCGACGATCGCACTGTCAGCGTACAATTTGATACCGGTTCTCCGGTCAACGCGCTCAATCATTCGGTCATTGATGAGCTGACGCGATTTGCCGAAGGCATTGCAGACGACCCTGGTGTGAGCTGCATCATCTTGCGCGGTAAAGACAATATTTTTACCGCGGGCATGGATTTGAAAGATCCCGCTCTGCGCGAAATGGCATCGCTATCGCTTGCTGAGAAGCGCGCCCGGCTCAAAGCCGGTCCCAAGCTGTGTGCAGCCTGGGAGGCTATTGAGGCTGTCACTATCGCCGCGATTGAGGGCCACTGCGTAGGTGGCGGTGTTGCGCTAGCGGTATCCTGCGACTGGCGCGTGGCGGCAGAAAATGCCAGCTTGCTGGTGCCAGAATTGAAGTTGGGTATGAACATGAGCTGGCAAAGCGTGCCGCGCTTTGTGAATCTGATAGGGCCATCGCGCAGTAAACGCCTGCTGTTGCTAGCAGAGTCGACGCCTGCCGATACCGCCCTGGAGTGGGGCCTGGTGGATTACTGCGTGCCGGCGGGATCGGCGCAGGCGCATGCCGAGACGCTAGCCAAACGTCTGCAGAGTATGCCGCCGGTGCCGTTGCGCATGGCAAAGCGCGCCATTAATGCCAGCGCCAATGCCTTAAATGAGACAAGCAGCTACATGGATCTCGACCAGTTCCTGCTCGCCCAGGGTATGGACGACGCCGGCGAAGCACAGCGGGCATTTCTTGAGAAACGCCAGCCGGTTTTTAAGGGGAATTAATACCTTTAGCGCAAGCAACCGAGTATTGAGCCCACCGCCGGCTATCTAAAGATCGATTTCCGTCAGCGAATTGATCGGGTTATCGACTTCCCAGTAACCGCGCAGCGCCATCAGCTTGCCCTCCTCATTGACTTCATAGGTAAACACACCGTGCACTAACTGCTGCATGGCCTTACCTTCGCCAGTGGGAATCGTGGTAGTAATGATGATGTGATTGGCGCACTCAAGACCCGCCGCATAGGACTGCAGAATCTCGATATCGATGTTCGAGGGTGCGATAAAGCTTTCCCAGAACGCTTCCCTCGCCTCGGGCCCGCGGTGACCCTTGCCTACCGGATCCAGATGAGAAACCCCGATCGGGTCCTCAATCACCGCGTCCTCGGTGTACAAGCCGAGCCAGCCTTCCTTGTTGTGCGTTCTGACGTACTCTCGAGATAGCAACGCCGCGCGGCGTGCTGGATGCTCATCTTCAAACATGGCGAATCCTCTTTATCGTTATGACGCTGTGTTTTTTGATTTATGTCTGCGCCTCAGACATCAAAGTGTAGACCGGAGCGCGCGAGCAACGAGTTCGATCCAATGAACCACCGGCGTGTCCGTGCCGCCCTGTAAATGGCTCTGACAGCCGATGTTTGCCGTCACAATCTGCTGCGGCTCACTAGCCTCAAGATTGCTGAGTTTGCGCTGCCGCAGCTCCGTAGCCATCTCGGGCTGAAACAGCGAATAACTGCCGGCGGACCCGCAGCACAGATGCGCGTCGGCAATCACCGGCAACGCAAAACCAAGCC
Organism: Cellvibrionales bacterium; assembly: GCA_043585095.1. Classification (GTDB taxonomy): domain Bacteria; phylum Pseudomonadota; class Gammaproteobacteria; order Pseudomonadales; family Halieaceae; genus JANQIO01. The sequence continues at coordinate 116,672 of CP121321.1, read as the reverse complement.
GCGTCAGTACCCGTCGCGTAGGCGCTTCAAGCTTCTGGCCGTGTTGTGCGGTGCAGGGACAGTGCCAGGCGATCTCGGGGCGCGACGTAAGCTCCAGCTGTTCCAGTGGCTCAGCGTCAAGAAACTCGGCAATGTCTTTGAGTTTGCCAGCCACAGCTTTGGCACGGTCAGCATAAGCGGGGTCATCCGCCAGCACGCGCGGGTATTCGGCGACAAAATTGCTGCAACCGCTGGCGGTCATCAGCACCGCTTCCGCGCCGGACTCCAATAAGGGCCACCACGCGTCGATGTTGCGCCGCGCCTGGGCACGACCGAGTTCTTCGCCACTGCCGTGCCAGGCCAATGCGCCGCAACAGGTCTCGGCGCCGACCGTAATCGCTTCTACACCCAGATCTGAAAGCACGCGTGCAGCCGCTTGATTGGTCGTAGGCGACATCGCCGGCTGCACGCAGCCTTGCGTCAAGATCACCCGCCTGGTGTGGTGCTTATCGTCAGTCGCTATAGCAGGTCTCGCCGCTGGCACCTTGTTGCGCAGGCTGCCGGGCATCAATGGCCTGAAGACACGTGCTACAGCGAACAAAGGCACCGTGAGTTGACGACGGCTCAAGCCGTGCCGCAGCAGCCAACGCGCTGCACGCTCCCAAAGTGGTCGAGGCGCAGACTGTTCTGCTGTCGCCCTGCCGATCTCCAACAGGCGATGGTAATCGACCCCCGACGGACAGGTGGTCTCGCAGGCCTGACAAAGTAAGCAGCGATCCAGGTGATGTCTTGTGATATCGCTTGCCGCCTCGCCTTCCAGCATTTGCTTGATCAGGTAGATGCGACCTCGCGGACCGTCCAACTCATTGCGTTCAACCTGGTAGGTTGGGCAGGTCGCGTTGCAGAAACCACAGTGCACGCAGTCGCGCAAAATGCTATCGGCCTCGCGGCCCTCACTGGTGGCCAGCAACGCCTCTGGCAAAAAAGTCTGCATCAGTTCGTTGCCTCTGCGAACACTTGTTGCGGATCAAAGGCCTCGCTGACCCGCTGCAGCAGCGCCGCGTTGCCAGCGCGCTGCCATTCGGGCCCGCTGGACAGCGACACCGGAGGCGCGTCACCGGCCTGGCGACTGTGGGCGGTCCAACAATATTGGCCGTTGCCATCGAAGAGCTTTTCATCACCCCAACCGTGGTGAAAAAGCGGACGCTGTAAACGGCGCAGCTCTTCCCAGTAGCGCATGTCCTCCGGTTCTCCCCCCAGGCCGGCCTGCAAGGGTTCCAATACCTGAGGCGAGCCCGAGAAACGTACTCGAAAACGGCCCTGCTCGAGAGCCGCCGCGCTCACCGGCAGGCCCTGCGCGGTCCATTCGGCAATCCACCGCCGGCTCTCCTCGAGCCCGCTCACGTCCCAAACCAGGGTTATTTCTGCAATGGGTCGCGGCATCACCTTTAAGGAAATATCTAGCAGCACGCCCAGACGACCCGCGGAGCCGACGCACAGGCGTGATACGTCAAAGCCCGCCACGTTTTTCATGACCTCACCGCCGAACTGCAGGTCCTCGCCAAGTCCATTGAGCAATCGCACGCCTAGAACGCTGTCGCGCAGGCCACCGGCGAAGGGGGCCCGCGAGCCTGACCAGCCCAGCGCCACCGCGCCGCCAATGGTCGAATTACCGTTAAAGTCCGGTGACTCCATCGCCAGCATTTGCTGCTGCTCGGCCAAAACGGCGTCCAGCTGTTGCAGGGGCGTACCGGCGCGTACAACAACCACCAGCTCGGCCGGGTTGTAGCGCACTATTCCACAGTGCTCGGCAACGGAAAGGCGATCGCCACTGGCGGCTGCCATCCAGGATTTGCTGCGGGCACCGCAAATACGCAGGCGGCGCTGAGTCGCTACGGCCTCCTGTACCTGCCGCTGCAGTGTCTTACTGATATCTGCCATGCGGGCCCTATACCTGCGCTGCGTCTTTGGATTCGCGGTCGGCCAGTATCGAGCGGTACTCCTGACAGCGCTTCAAGGTCGGTATGGTCTTGCCGGGGTTAAGCAGTCCCTTGGGATCAAAGGCCAGCTTCAGCCGGTGAAATTGGCTAAGCTCCGCATCACTGAACTGCACCGCCATTTGATTGATTTTTTCGCGTCCGACGCCATGCTCGCCGGTAATGGTTCCACCTGCGGTAACACAGCGTTCCAAAATGTCAGCGCCCAGTCGCTCCGCTTTTTCCAGCTCATCGGCCACGTTGGCATCAAACAGAATCAATGGATGCAAATTGCCGTCTCCGGCATGAAAGACATTGGCTACAGCGAGCCCGTAGTGAGCGGCTCGATCCGCTATATAAGCGAGTACGTCTCCGATCGCGCTGCGCGGGATGGTGCCGTCCATGCAGTAATAGTCTGGCTGCAACCTCGCGACTGCAGGAAAAGCACTTTTACGCCCCTTCCAAAACAAGGCGCGCTGCTCGGCGCCGCTGGCTCGGCGAACGCTGCTGGCGCCACAGCGCGCGAGGGTCGCTTCCACTACCGCGAGCTCCGCGGCGACCACATCGGCCTTGCCATCTAACTCGACCAGCAAGATCGCCGCGGCATCTCGGGGGTAGCCCGCCCGGGCAAAGTCGTCTGCTGCCTGCAGGGCGAGCTGGTCCAGCATTTCCATACCGGCGGGAATAATGCCATCGGCAATAATTGCCGACACCGTCGCCGCGCAATCGAGCACGCTGTCAAAGCCTACCAACAGCGTTTCGACCGCGGCTGGAACGGGCAACAGTTTCACAGTGATTTCTACGGCAATACCGAATAGCCCTTCAGAACCAATAAATACCGCCAGCAGGTCGGCGCCGATGTCATCAACGCACAGCTCAAGCAAGTCGCCGCTCATTGTGACCACCTTAAGCGCCACTACGTTGTTCACGGTCAGGCCATACTTCAGGCAGTGCACGCCGCCGGCGTTTTCGGCCACGTTGCCGCCTATAGAGCAGGCTATTTGTGAGGAGGGGTCCGGCGCATAATAAAGCCCGTGGGGCGCGACCGCTTCGGAAATTGCCAGGTTACGCATACCCGGTTGAACGCGCGCGGTTCTGGCGTCCAGGTCCACCGATAACAGCGCATCTATGCGGCTGGTCACCAATAACACGCCGCTTTCCAGGGGTGTCGCGCCACAGGATAATCCTGTACCCGCGCCACGGGTCACCACGGGCACATTCAACGCGCTGCAACAACGGACAACCGCCTGCACCTGCTCGATTGTTTCCGGCAGCACGGTGACCAGGGGAACGGCGCGCGCAGTGGGCAGACCGTCGCACTCGAAGGGTCGCTGCTGTTCCGGGTCGGCAAGCACCGCACGGGAAGGCAATAGCGCGGACAGCTCCGCCAGCAAGGTGTCACGTTCCACCACCGGCAGACTGCCGTCTAGTTTGGGATCAAAAGAAGACGTCATACACTAAGTATGAGTGATTGGAACTGAATAGACCACGCAGGTGTCCCATAGCACCACCACTGATAGACTATTGCGCCGCGTTTGGCAGGATTTGGAGTAAGGAATGGACTACGACCTATTTGTTATCGGCGCCGGCTCCGGCGGCGTCAGGGCCGCACGGATGGCGGCGAATTTTGGTGCCAAAGTGGCCATAGCAGAGGATCGCTACATGGGCGGCACCTGCGTGAACGTCGGTTGCGTCCCCAAAAAGCTGTATGTCTATGCCTCGGAATACGGTAAAGGGTTTTCTGACGCCGTCGAGTTTGGCTGGCGCGGTGACAAACCCGATTTTGATTGGGCGACGCTGCGCGATAACAAAAAGCAGGAAATATCCCGGCTCAACGCTATTTACGACAACTTGCTCTCGGGGGTGGACGCAGAGATTATCGACGGGCGCGCCAGCATCGTGGACGCCAACACGGTTAGCGTAAATGGCCAACACTACACGGCCGAAAAAATTCTTATCGCGACCGGCGGCTGGCCGCGGCGCGACACCCGGCCAGGCGCCGAGCTCGGCATAACGTCCAACGAGATCTTTGATCTGGAAGAGTTTCCCGACCGCATCTTGATCACAGGCGGCGGCTATATTGCAGTCGAGTTCGCAGGCATTTTCAATGGCCTTGGCGCAGAAGTCACCCAGCTCTATCGAGGCGACCTTTTCCTGCGCGGTTTCGACGACGATATTCGCGAATTCGCTGCACAGGAAATACCCAAGAGCGGTATCGATCTTCGCTTTAACACTATTATTGACAGCATCGAACGCTGCAGCGATGGCCTGCTCTGCAAGCTGTCAGACAGGACGGAAATCGTCGTTGACCAGGTGCTTTACGCCATTGGCCGTGAGCCCCATGTCGAAGGCCTGGGATTGGAAGCCGTCGATGTGGCGCTGGATGAACGTGGCTATATCGAGGTCGATGATGACTTCCGCACCGCAGAGCCCTCCATCTTTGCAGTCGGCGATGTTATCGGCGGTATGGAGCTGACGCCCGTTGCGCTGGCAGAAGGTATGGCCTTTGCCCGCAAGCAGTACGGCCCGGAAACCAAAGAAGTAGAGTATGAATTTATTCCGTCCGCCGTTTTCTCGCAGCCCAATATTGGTTCAGTGGGCTTTACGGAAGCGGAGGCTCGCAAAGAGTTTGGCAATATCACACTTTACAAAAGCAGCTTCCGTCCGATGAAACACACCATCAGCGGCCGCGACGAAAAAACGTTTATGAAGCTGATTGTTGATGATGCCAGCGACCGCGTTGTCGGCGTGCATATGATGGGACCGGATGCCGGCGAAATCATTCAGGGCATTGCCATCGCATTGAAGGCCGGCGCAACCAAGGCCGTATTCGATGCGACCATCGGGATTCACCCAACCGCCGCAGAAGAATTTGTCACCATGCGCGAGCCGTGGCTACCCGTCTAGTGAATCACTGCCTGCCGAACCATCGCTGATGGAGCCCTGGCAACTCGTCCTGCTAACCGGCACGGGCGTACTTGCGGGATTTCTCAACGTGATGGCCGGAGGCGGCTCCTTGCTGACCGTCCCGGTGATGGTCTTCCTGGACGTGCCAGGCCCGGTGGCGAATGGCACCAACCGGCTGGCGATTCTGGCGCAGAGTGTCACCGCCGTCACAGCGTTTTTCCGGCGCGGCTTCGCCGATTTCAAACTCAGCCTGTCGCTTGCAGTTTGCACCATACCGGGCGCCATCATCGGTGCAATGGCTGGCACCAGGCTTGACGGTCCCTGGTTTAACCGCGTTCTGGCGGTGATCATGCTGGGGGTGTTGCTGCTGACGCTTTTCGGAGGCGGTAACCAGAAGACCGAGCCGCGCGAGTACAGCAAACCCAACCGTAAGCAGCTGATACGAGGCCACTTATGCATGATCGGTATTGGCCTGTATGGCGGCTTCATACAACTGGGTATTGGTTTTGTCATTATGGCGGTGCTGAATCGGGTCATGGGCCTGGATCTGGTGCGTACCAATATGCACAAGGTTTTTATCGTTATGACCTACACTGTTGTCGCACTGATTGTTTTTGCCAGCCAGATAGAAATTCTCTGGATCGCGGGTCTGGCACTAGCGATCGGCAACTCTATTGGCGGCTGGGTAGCAACCAATGTACAACTCGATCGCGGTGAGGGGTTGATAAAGGCGGTGCTAAACGTAGTTTTGGTGGCTTTTATTATTAAATTGCTGTTCTTTGCATGACAGGCCTTTAAATCGTTCTGGCCGCCCATACCATCCCATCAGAATCAGTTAGCAGTCTCACCAGGAGCCATGCATGATCTGCGTGAAAGAACTATCGCGGTCCTATGCGGAATTCCTCGCCGTGGATCGGGTGTCCTTCGATATCAAGCCCGGAGAGATCGTTGGCCTGCTCGGCCACAACGGCGCCGGCAAAACCACCATAATGAAAATGCTGAGTGGCTATCTGGAACCCTCTGCGGGTTCTATTGAAGTCGACGGCATCGATCTCGCCAACAACCCACGTGCTGTACAAAACCGGCTGGGATATCTGCCAGAAAGCCTGCCCGTCTATCCCGAAATGAGCGTCGCTGACTATCTGGATTACGCTGCAACTCTAAAAGGGCTGCGCGGCACGGCTCGCCACAGTGGGGTGCGCAAAGCGGTCAGCAGCACTGAACTTGGAGGCCGATTGCTGGATCGCATCGCCACCCTTTCACGCGGCTATAAACAACGCGTTGGTGTGGCGCAGGCACTACTCGGCTCGCCGCGCGTGCTGATACTCGACGAGCCCACCAACGGACTTGATCCCACCCAAACTCAACATATGCGTGAGCTGATAACGGGACTGGCTGAGCAGGCGACGGTGATTCTGTCCACTCACATCATGCAGGAGGTGGACGCGATCTGTGATCGCGCGCTGATCCTGCGCGCCGGACAATTGGTTGTAGATCAAGAGCTAAAGCAGCTGCGGGCCAGCGGCCAGCTGCGCGTCGCCACCAGTTTGACCGCCGATCAGCTTCGCGCCGCTCTGCCACAGCACGCTTGTCACGCAGACAACAACAGCATTCTCATCGAGCTCTCTGCTCACGACGATAGCAATGCTGTCTCGGCGCAGGTCGCCAGAGCCATTGCTGACGCGGGTGGCGATCTGTATCGATTGACGCCGGAGATACGTGATCTGGAATCAGTGTTCCGCGAGGTCAGCACGGACCCGAGCCTGGTTGGACGTGAACTGCAACTACCACAGGAGGTGCACGGCTATGTTGCTTAATAGCACCCTGTGGAGAATTGCCGGCAAGGAAATCACCCTGTTCTTCGCCTCTCCGGTGGCCTGGCTGTTTCTTGGCAGCTTTGCCGGCGTCTCACTTTTCGCGTTTTTCTGGGGTGAAGCCTTTTTCGCGCGCAACGTAGCCGACGTGCGGCCATTGTTTGAATGGATGCCAGTCTTGCTCATCTTCCTATGTTCGGCGCTTACCATGCGCAGCTGGTCGGAAGAGCGTCGGACCGGCACGCTGGAACATGTCATAACCCAGCCGGTGCCGCTTTGGCAGTTTGTATTGGGCAAGTTCGCCGCCTGTAAATCCCTGCTGGCTATCGCCTTGCTAATTACGCTGCCCCTGCCGGTGACCGTGTCGGTGTTGGGCGACGTGGACTGGGGCCCAGTGGTGGCAGGCTATCTGGCGACCATGTTCCTCGGCGCCGCCTATATCAGCATTGGCCTGTTTGTCAGCTCACGCACCGATAACCCCATTGTGAGCTTGATGGGCGCGGTCGTGTTGTGCAGCCTGCTCTATTTGTTGGGCAGTGACGTATTCACCGGTTTCTTCGGCAACCAAACCGGAGAGCTGTTGCGGGGTTTGTCTACCGGCGCGCGCTTTGAGTCAATTACCCGCGGCGTATTAGACCTGCGGGATCTGTTTTACTACGTGAGCCTGGTTGCCGTGTTTTTGACGCTAACGGTCTACACACTTGAGCGTGAGCGCTGGTCAGCAAGCGCAGGTCAGCACCATCGCCAGTGGCGCCTGGCCACTGCACTAATACTCATTAATGCCCTTATCGCCAACCTCTGGCTCAGCCAGGTGACACGCTTGCGCGTGGACATCACCGAGGGGCAGCTTTACTCGATTTCCGATACCACCGAACGCTACCTGGCGCAGCTACAGGAGCCGCTGTTACTGCGCGGCTATTTCAGCGCAAAAACCCATCCGCTGCTGGCACCGTTAATACCGCAGCTTAAAGATCTACTGAAAGAGTACGAAATCACCGCGCAAGGTAAGCTACGCGTCGAGTTTATCGACCCGGCCGGCGAGCCAGAACTCGAGCAAGAAGCGAATCAAAAATACGGCATACAAGCGGTGCCGTTCCAGGTGGCTGATCGTTATCAGGCCGCGCTGGTGAACTCTTATTTCAATGTGCTAGTGAAGTATGGCGATAGCCACAAAGTGCTGGGCTTCGGCGACCTGATCGAAGTCAAAGCCGGCGCCGCCACTAACCTGGAGGTGCAACTCCGCAACCCCGAGTTCGATATCACCCGCGCGATCAAGCAAGTCCTGTATGACTATGCCGCTGGCGGCAAGCTTTTCGACAGTATTTCCGAACCGGTGGAGCTGGTTGCCTATGTCTCAGCCGATGAGCGCCTGCCCGAGGCGCTGCAAGACTACCGCAGGGCGGTAGAGGAAGAACTTGCCGAACAGGTGCAGACGTCCGCTGGCAAGTTTAGCTTCCGCTTCGTTGACCCCGAAGCTGGCGGCGGCGAGCTTGCTGCTCAAATCGAAGCTGACTGGGGCTTTCGTCCAATGGCCGCAAGCCTGCTGGATACCGAGGGTTTTTACTTTTACCTCACTCTTGAGGACAGCCGTCAGCTCATACAGATCCCCACTGACTTCGAGCCAGACAATTTTGCTGAGGCCCTGGACGCAAGCTTAAAGCGTTTTGCAAAAGGCTTTACCCGAGTAGTAGGTCTTGTAGCGCCACAAATGAATCCACAAATGGCGCAATTTGGCATGACCGGACCGCAGTTTCGAAATCTGCAGGCGGCGATAGCGGAAAATCACAGCATCCGCATGGAGACTTTGGATGATGGGTCGGTGAGCACCGAAATCGACGTTCTGGTCATCGTTGCACCAGAGAACCTGGAAGAAAAAGCGGTCTTCGCAATCGATCAATATCTTATGCAGGGCGGCAGCGTGGTGCTAATCAGTTCGCCCTACCTGTCCCAGCTGACCGGCGGCACGCTGGCCATGGTCAATCGCGACAGCGGCCTGGGTAATTGGCTTGAACACCACGGCATCAGCATTGCCGAGACGTTGGTGTTAGATGAACAGAACGCAGCGTTTCCGCTTCCCGTCACGCGTGAGGTAGGCGGCTTTCGATTTCAGGAGGTGCGCATGGTCGACTACCCCTACTTCATCGACGCTCGCGCGCCCGGACTGAACCCCGAGCACCCCGTAACCGGCAGTCTGCCTCAACTAACCCTGCCCTGGGCGAGCCCATTGCACATAGACGCAGAGAAAAACGCGAACCGACGCGTCGAGGTATTGGTCGAAAGCAGTCCACAATCCTGGACAGATGACAGTATGGATATCCTGCCACGGGTGACTGACAGTGGCGTCAGCGCCTGGCAGCCCGCTGGGCAAACCAATCGCTATACTCTGGGTGCGGTGATCAGCGGACGCTTTGAATCCTATTTCGCGGATAGACCCTCACCGCTGCTAGCGTCTGCGCCCGCGCGGCCCAGCGAAAATGATGGCGAGGAACAACGCGAGCAAGATATTGTTAGCACAACACAAATTGACCGCGTGTTAGCACGCAGCCCGGCGTCCGCGCGCCTTGTGCTGTTCAGCTCAAACGACTTCCTGCGGGATCAAATCCTCAGCACTATTAGTTCCATGACCGGTGCGCAGTATCTTGGGCCGCTGGAGTTGGTCGCCAACACCCTTGATTGGGCACTGGAAGACGAAGGTCTGATGAGCATCCGTTCTCTTGCCCATTTCAACCGCAGCCTGCCGCCGATGGAAAAAGAGCAGCAGCGTTTCTGGGAGTTGGCGAACTACGGCATGGCGCTGTTCGCATTGGCGCTTGTCGCCCTGTGGCGACGACAGCGGCACAACCAACGCCGTCAATATTTCCTCAAGCACTTTGCTGAGGGGGAACAGCCATGAGCGCAGAGACAACAGCCATGAGCGGCAGGGAAACAGCCATGAGCGCAACTGAAGCAACCAGCAATCGACTGACGCAGGGGCTTACACTGTTACTGGCCTTGCAGCTACTGATCGCAGCGGCACTGTTCTGGCCTCGTGAAAACAGTGAGGAGCGCGATGCTCGCGCCGCTCTGCTAAACATCGAACAAGCAGTTACGGCGATAGATATCAGCGACGGGGATAACGCTGTGCGTCTACTTGAAGACAATGGCAATTGGACCCTCGCAGACTACCCCGGACTACCGGTCGATGCCTCCAGGCTCGATCCACTGCTGAACGATCTCCCCAACCGCGGCCGCGGCTGGCCTCTGGCCAGCAGCGCTTCAGCACTGCAACGATTCGAGGTCGCGCAAGATACCTACCAGCGCCGCATTCGGTACCTCAACGGCGATGAAAAAGTCGGTGAGCTGTATTTAGGCAGTTCACCCGGTTTCCGTAAAGTTCATATCCGACCAGGTGACGACGACCAGGTCTACAGCACGACTTTTTCTGCCTTTGACGTACCCACTACGGCAAATGCGTGGCTGGACAAGAAACTGCTGCGTGTAAGCAGCGAGATGCAATCCATCGCGGGGTCGGATTACACCCTGCGGCGCGGCGATGATGGACGCTGGCAAAATGCCGCTGGTCAGACTGCCAATGAGCCTGAATTGAGTCGCCTGCTTGGCGCAATACGGAACTTGCGGGTTGCGGGAATCGCGGATCCTGCCATTCAGGAGATGCTAGCGGGTTTGGACTTTTCGCCCACCCTTGAAATCGGTACAGAGAGCGGAGCGCTCGCGCTAACGCTTTATGAGATTGACGAGGCCTACTATATTGCCCGAGATGACTTTAGCGGATTTTTTGATATCAGCGCCTCTGACTATGACCGCCTTACAGGCGCCTCTTCCGCAACGCTGTTCCCTGGCACCACTGCAGAGCCTGCCGTCAAATCTGATCAGACCGGACCCTGACGCAGAAAGCCCCCTACAGCCGTGCTCTGCGATTTACTTTCGCGGCACGGCTACCTACACTCATGCAAACTTTTATACACCACGTTGCTGCCGATCTGCGGTACGGATCGCGCCTGGGGCGTGACACTCCCAACTGATCTGCCCAGCGTGATTTGAGCCCGTATTTCATGGTTGTTCCTGAATGAGCATTTCCCTTTGGTCGCTGAAGGCCGGCGAGCATGGCCGTATCACAGGTTTTGAGACCACACTCCCGGAAAACTACCGCGTTCGGTTGATGGAGCTGGGCTTTCATCCCGGCGAAACGGTTTGCTGCTTGCAAACACCCGCATTTGGCGCACCACGCGCCTACCGCGTTGCCAATTCCACTTTTTCACTGGACGACGAAGTTGCCGGTCAAATACAAGTCGAAACAGGAACCTCATCCTCATGAGTAAAGTCATGCTGGTGGGCAGCCCCAATTCCGGCAAAAGCCTGCTGTTTAATCGGCTAACCGGCCTTAGCCAAAAAGTCGCCAACTTTCCCGGTATCACCGTCGACGTCGCCAGCGGGCAGCTCAACGCGCTGGAAGACACGACGCTGATCGACTTTCCCGGCACCTATTCTCTGCAGCCGATCTCCGGAGAAGAAGAAGTCGCCACCGACTATTTTTTAAAGTCGCTTGAAGACCCGGAAGTGAGTGCGGTGATGTGCATTATGGACATCACCCGCCCGGAGAAAAGCCTGTACCTGACGCTTCAGGTTATTCGCGAGTCGCGCCGGCATGGTAAGCCGGTAATGGTTTTAGCCAACATGATGGACGTGCTAAAGCAGCACGGTATCAGCGTGGATATAGACAGCCTTGCAGAGGAAATACAGGCGCCGGTCTTTCCCATATCGGGGCGTACCGGTGACGGCCTGGATGCGGTGTTGTCTGCATTGGCAAACCCGCCAGCAACGAACAAGGCTGCCTGGCAGGATACCGCGGATGCCTTGCTGCGGAGTGAGGCCCACCGGCTGGCGAGACTCTACGGCCCCCGTGGCGACCTATTGGTCAAAACACAGAATCGACTGGATGCCTTTTTTCTTAATTCAGCAACCGGCGGCGCGGCTTTCTTCACCATAATGTTTTTGCTGTTTCAGTCGATTTTCACCTGGGCAGCACCGGCGATGGATGCTGTGGAAGCAGGGCTCTCTATGTTGGCAGACGCTGTCGTGCCGGCGATTGGCAACAGCGTGTTACGCGACTTCACCAGCGACGCGATCTTTAGCGGCCTGGGCGCCTTTCTGGTGTTTGTGCCGCAGATCTTCGTGTTGACCCTGGTAATCGGCATACTGGAAGACTCAGGGTATATGGCCCGCGCCGCGGTGATCTGCCACAAGCCACTGCGGGTTTTTGGACTCACCGGGAAAAGCTTTATTCCCATGCTCTCTGGCGTGGCCTGCGCCATTCCAGGAATCTACGCGGCACGATCAGTAGATTCACCCAAGAAGCGCCTGCTGACCTATATGGCCATCCCGCTAATGCCCTGCTCCGCACGACTGCCAGTGTACACGCTGATCATCGCCGCTTTTATCCCCGACACGACGGCGCTGGGCGGCCTGGTGGGGCTGCAGGGGCTGGCGATGTTCTGCACCTACTTTTTTGGCATGTTGGCTGGCCTGGTAATTACCGGCCTGGTGTCGCGTAGCCGAGAGGACCGCTATACAGACCTTCCTTTTGTATTGGAGATGCCGCCATACCGCTTACCCGCCTGGGTGCCTTTACTCCGCAACTGCCTGACTCGCAGCAAGCAGTTTGTCACCAAGGCCGGTGCCATTATCTTTAGCGTCACCGTGGTGGTCTGGACCCTGGGTTATTTTCCCAACTACGGAGAGGACCTCGGCGCCTCCTTCCTCGGTAGTTTTGGCCAGTGGATTGAGCCGATTTTTACTCCGCTGGGCCTGGACTGGCGCTACGGTGTCGCCGTGATGACATCATTTCTCGCTAGAGAGGTATTCGTCGGCACTCTGGGGGCGATGTTCGGCATCGAAGGCGCTGAGGACAATATGGTGCCACTGGTTGAACAGATACAAAGCAGTGGCCTCGAAACGGCGTCGGGCGTCGCCTTACTGTTCTTTTTTGCCATTGCTCTTATGTGCGTGTCGACCATGGCCGTATTGAGCAGGGAAACCCGCTCGTGGAAGCTTCCCGTACAGATGTTCCTGGGTTACGGGGTCATTGCCTACACGGGCGCACTCGCGATCTACCAACTAGGCAGTTTGATCACCGCTTAAATCTGGTTAATCTAACCAACATGCATTCAAGTTATAGTCGTCTCTGCTGCTCGCTACTGCTGCTGTCGCTGGCAGCCTGCAGCGGCGTACCTTTCGACTATCCGCGCGAGGCCACTATGGCGGCACCGGTAAGCACTGACACCGAACTGGGACAGCTGCGCACGCTATGGCAAGAGCGGCACCCGGACGAGACGGGGTTTGTGTCCCTGCCCGATGGACTTGACGGTCTGGGCGCCAGGCTGCTGCTACTTGATGATGCCGAACAGTCAGTGGACGCCCAATACTTCTTGATGAAACCCGATCAGGCGGGCAGGTTGTTTCTGGGAAAACTGCTACAGGCAGCAGATCGTGGCGTGCGAGTGCGCCTGCTGGTGGACGACGTTTTCACGCCCCGCGACGACCATACCCTGACCACAATTGCCTCACACCCGAATATCAATGTACGCCTGTTCAATCCGCTGTCTCGACGCATACCCAGCTCTATGGGGATGCTCTGGGATTTCGCTCGCACCAACCGACGCATGCATAACAAAAGTCTTATTGTCGACGGTGCCCTGGCGATTGTCGGCGGGCGAAATATCGCTGAGGAATATTTCGAGCTGAAAGACGACGGTAACTTTGACGATTTTGAAGTGCTGTCCATGGGCCCGGTTGTAGACGAATTAGCGGATAGCTTCGACCTCTTTTGGAACGCGGAGCTAAGCGTGCCCGTAGAAGCAATGGGGCGCAAAGCCGAGCCTGAAAAGCTGGAGAGTTGGCGCACGGCTATGGCAGAAATTGTTGCCGGCGCACGACCCAGTGCTTACAGCCGCGCGGTCGATACCGAACTTATGCGCGAACTAATCAACGGCGAGCGACAGTTGGAATCTGCCCGGGCCAGGGTTGTGTCCGATCTGCCGGACAAGCTCACCAATTCCAGAGGCGAACGCGAATTTCAGACTGCTGCGCTGGCGCTGTCTGATGCGGTGCTGGAGGCCAAGCGAGAAGTTACCATTATTACCCCCTACTTTTTGCCGGGGCCCACTACGCGCGTCGAGCTTATCAAACTTGCGCAGAACGGCGTTCGTGTGCGGGTCATCACCAACTCGCTGGCATCGACCAATCACGTTCCCGTGCATGCGCATTACCGCAAATACCGCCGCGAATTGCTGCGCGGCGGTATAGATCTGTATGAGCTACGCGCCGATCGTCAACCCGGCTGGGAGGAAGACGCCAGCACGGAGCGACTCACGCTGCACACCAAGGCACTGGAGGTCGACGGCGAACTGCTGGTGTTGGGCTCGCTCAACCTCGACCCGCGCTCCATTGAGCTCAACACCGAGTTGGTGCTGTTCATTGAGTCTTCAAACATGAGCCAGCGGCTACTGGACAACATCAATGTTGAGCTCGCCGCTCTGGCCTGGCGCCTTGAAATCAATGAGAACAACCGTTTGCGCTGGCACTACGAGGCCAACGACGGCACAGACACCCAAAAGGGCGAGCCGGGCGCGTCCCTGTGGCGGCGCTTTCAGGCAAACCTGTACCGCTTACTACCTATTGAAGGGCAGCTCTGAATCGTACCGCAGTCAGCGCCGGTCGGTTTAGCATTCCGGCGCAGCCTTTTTCTCGCTCTGTATTACACTGACGCCCCCTAACAGGAGTAGCCGCATGTTTTTTGGTTGGCGCGTGGTCGCGGGCAGTTTTGTCGCCATGATGGTGGTGACCGGGTTTTTCACCTATACCTTCACCCTGTTCGTGGGGCCTCTGCGAACCGAGTTTGATGTGGGTCTGGAACAGGTGATGTACAGCCTGACTCTCGGCACGCTGATGGGGCTGGTCATGAGTCCGTTTATGGGCGTACTGATCGACAAGCTTCCTATACGCATGATCATGACGCTAGGCGCGGTACTGCTCGCGCTGGGGTTCTTTGGCATGTCGCGTGCCACCAGCATACTCGCGTTCAACATCATCTTTGCTCTTACCTTCAGTATCGGTAACGCCAGTGTCGGCACCATGGCGGGCAGCGCTGCAGTATCGCGCTGGTTCGTTCGCAATCGTGGCCGCGCCCTGGGCATCACCACGATTGGCACCTCCGTAGGCGGCATCTTTATGCCCGCCATAACGGCCGTATGGATTACCTCTCTGGGCTGGCGCAGTGCAATGGAGAATCTGGCGATCATTGCCATCGCGCTGGTGCCGTGGGTCTGGTTTAACGTTCGCGGGCGACCCCATGAATTGGGCCTGCAGCCCGACGGCGACCCGGAACCGGAGACAGATGCCAGTGACCCCACTGCGGCATCGGCCCAACAGGATCCCGGTCAGGGCATGAAAGAAATTGTCATGCAGCGCGAGTTCTGGTTGATCGGACTGAGCGTCGGCCTGCTGATCGCAACCTTTTCATCAATACTGTCGAACTTATCACCTTACGCCATGGGCATCGGTGCCACCGAAGCACAGGCGAGTAGTCTGATTATGTTGTTGGCGATTACCGGCTTGATTGGCAAGCTGATTTTTGGCTTTGGCGCCGACCGCTTCAGCCTGAAGTGGGGGCTGTGGGCCGCACAGGGATTGGTCGCGATTGCCTTCGCGATCATGGCACAGGAGCCGTCCTATACCGTGCTGTTGATCGCAGCGATGTGCATGGGCTTTGCGACCGGCGGCCTATTGCCTGTTTGGAACGCCGTGATGGCGCAGGTGTTCGGGGTCAACAGCTATGGCCGCGCGATGGGCGTCATGGGCCCCATCATTACGCTGTTGATTATGCCGGCGTATATATTGATTGGTCGTCTGTACGACATGGATGGTAATTACGTAACGGCTTTACAGCTATTTATCGGTATAGCCTTGCTGGCTGCTGTTTTGTTGATACCCGTGCGTCTGCCAGAGAACCCCCAGTAACAGCTAATTTCGCGGTGCTAGTTGAGCGGGTCACCCAGTGTGCGTGGTCCTCTACTGACATTCACCTGGCGCTCTTCTAGCAACAGTTTATTTACACGCTCGGGCGCCTCGTACATGGCCCAATGGCCAACATCTTCCAGAACATGGAAGCGCGATGACGGCTGCGCCTGTACAAATAACTGTCTGCGTTTTTCGATCCCCGCTGTACCACCCGCGGTGGCATCTTCTGAGCCCCAGATACCAATCAGTTCGGCATCCAGCGCGGGTAACGCATCCAGAAATCCCTTCGTCAACGACAGGGGGCGGCTATTGAAGCGCGCTCTGGCGAGATTATCGGCCTGCAGTTGTACGGCCAGAGAGTCAATTTCAGAATGAGGGCTAAACATCAGGTTGCGCAGATTTCGGCGATGAACCTGCTCGGCTTCTGGCGTAACAGGTCCGTGAGCAGCATGAGGTGATGGCGAGGCGGAGCGTGGTGGCGCTTCCAGCGGCACTTGCACGTGCAACGTCCCGCAGCCGGCGGCGCCAATTGCGAACAAACGACGGCAATCGAAGGCTGTAGCCAAGTGCACGGCCACCATGGCGCCAAAACTAAAACCGGCAATGTCCAACGCCCGACCCTGCAGATGCGTTTTCAAACCTGGAGCGATAATGGCTGCCAGATGCTCGGCCCGCGCCTTTCGAAACACATCCGCCGACGCGCCCAGACCGGGCATGTCCAACGTCCAGAGTTCACGTCGCTGGCGCAGTGCGTCGATGTTCGCAAACCAGTGGTTCCAGGACCCGAAGCCACCGTGGAGTAACAACAAAGGCGGGCCTGCGTCGGGCGTGCTCCAGCGCTGCCAAACCAGCTTACCGCTGCCACAGGTACTGTGAAAAAGCTCCGCGCTGGCTGATAAGGCATCGATACGCGCAGCAGGCGCGTCCGAGGGTGCAGCTTGTGTCATGCGTCACGCAGTTGCTGCAGAATGCTGGAAAAATCGAGCTTACCGTTGCCTGCTTGCTGATGCGCCGCGTACAGCTCGCGGGCCAGCTTGCCCATGGGGTTATCGAAGGCGGCGCTGTCTGCGATATCCATTGCGAGCCCCAGATCTTTCACCATCAGGTCGACCATGAAACCCGGCTTGTATTCATTGCTGGCCGGCGCTGAATCCATAACCTCCGGGTAGGGGTTGTAGACTTCCAGCGACCAGTTGCGCCCGGAGCTTGCCAACATAATTTCCGAAAGCACTTTGGGATCGAGCCCGTGTCGCACACCCATTTCCAATGCTTCCGACGTGCCGATCATATGAATCGCCAACAGCATGTTGTTACAGCCTTTGGCAACCTGCCCGGCACCGGCGGGGCCAGCATGGAAAATGTTTTTACCCATGTCCGCGAGAATGCGTTCCGCCTTGATAAATGTTTCGGCCTCACCACCGCACATAAAAGCCAGGGTGCCCGCCGCTGCTGCGGCAACGCCACCGGAAACCGGGCAGTCCATAAAACCGATACCCAGCGCGGCGGCCGCCTCCCCCACTTCTCTGGCGGTCCCGGCATCAATGGTGCTGCAGTCCAATACGGTGGTAGTCGAATCGAGCATCGATAGCAGTCCGTGGCTCTCGGCTTCGCTGCCATCTGCAGCAGCACCGGCTTGACCACCTAAGTACGTTGCACGCACGTGCTTGCCGGCCGGCAGCATGGAGATAACGTATTCGGCGCCGGCGCAGGCTGCGGTGGCGCTCTCGGCAACATGTGCCCCGGCGGCTTCCAGCTCAGCGCAGGCGGCGGGCATTAGATCGAAAACGGTGACCTGATGGCCCGCCTCAATCAAATTCAACGCCATCGGGCCACCCATATTGCCCAAGCCAATAAATGCTGTAGTTGCCATGGATGTTCTCCTACGCAAAGCGTTTACGCCGCCACAATGCAGTGGCGGTAACGTCGAGTTGCCGTTTATAAATCAGCCAGCGGATTCTGTGGCCACGGGGCGGCGAAGAAACTATCAATTACCGCCGCCGGCACGTCGCGGGACTTGCCATAAGCCCACTGCGGACTGCGGTCTTTATCAATTAGCAACGCGCGCACCCCTTCGGCGAATTCCGGGTGGCGCACGATATTGGTCACCAGTTGGATTTCCGCCTGGAACACTTCCCGCAGGGACGCATGTCGGGTTTCCTGCAGCTGCCGGTGAATCCACAAAGCCGCTAGCTTGCTGCCGTGATCAAGGCTATCGCGAGCGCGCTGTAGCCAGGAGTCTTCGCTATCCAGTCCCACGATATTGTCGATGATGGCATGCACGTCATCGCCGTCGCAGAGCGCCGAGATAGAGGCCATATGGGGCTCAACCTGGCCCGCCGGCAAGCTGCCAATACAGCGCTCAGAGAAATCCCGCAGGGTGTGTCGCACCAGGCTATGTCCATTTGTAGCGGAGTATGACTGCGCAGCGAGCGCACTGAAAACGGCGCCCTTTTCATCACTGCTGATAAAGCGATCCGCAATTCCCGTGTAGATCGCATCGGCGGCGTTGATGCTGGCCCCGGTCAGTGCCAGAAACTCACCCGCGCGGCCTGGCATGTGGTTCAAGAACCAGCTGCCGCCCACATCTGGAAACAAGGCTATCGTCACCTCCGGCATGGCGATACGGGTCTTCTCGGTCACCACACGATGGGAGCATCCGGCCATCACCCCCAGGCCACCGCCCATGACAATACCGTGCCCCCAGCACACCAATGGCTTGGGGTAGGTATGCAGCGTGTAGTTCATACGGTATTCGCGACTGAAAAAAGCTTCCGCGTAATCACAGGGGCCGCCGGGTGTCGCCACCGCCGAGGCATGCAGTGCCTGCACATCGCCCCCCGCGCAGAACGCCTTTTCACCGGCACCGTCTATGAACACCAGCGCGACACTGTCGTCTGCGGACCAGGCGTCGAGCTGTGCCTGCAGAAGATCGACCATTTCCAGAGTCAGGGAGTTCAGCGTCGACTCGACGTTCAGCGTTATACACCCGATGTTTCCAACCGCCGCAGGAATCAGCTCGACATTGATGGGGCTATTCATCAGGCGTTTTTCCACTCGGGCGAGCGCTTTTCCAGAAATGCGTTCACGCCCTCTCGCTGGTCCTCAGTACTGAACAGCTCCACAAATTTCTCGCGTTCGTAAGGTAACGCCGCATCAATGGCGCTATCACGTGCCTGATGAATCAGCTCCTTACAGAAGGCCACGCTAGTTGGGCTCTGCTGGCCGGCCTGTTCGGCCAGCGCCAGTGCGCGCGTCAGCCCCTCGCCGGAGGGGACAGTTTCCTCGACCAGGCCGATGCGCTCGGCAGTCGCGGCGTCCACGCGCTCGCCGCAAAGAATCATTTTCTTGGCCCAGCCTTCGCCGACTAACCACGCCAACCGCTGGGTCCCACCTGCGCAGGGCAACAGACCGACTTTCGCCTCCGGCAGCGCCAGTTTGGCATGCTCTTCTGCGATACGAATATCGCAGGCAAGAGCAACCTCGAGGCCGCCGCCCATCGCAAAGCCATTGATAGCCGCAATGCTGACGCCGCGAAAGTCAGCCAAACACTCAAAGCCTTCCCCAAAGAACTGCGCCATATCGCGCGCGGTGTCCGGGTCGCCATCAGCGAATAGCTTGAGATCAGCGCCAGCAGAGAAAAACTTTTCTCCCGCACCCGTCAGCACCAGCGCCCAGATGTCGCGCTCGCCGTTGAGTGTTTCGATCAGCGCCTTCAGCGCTGGCAGGCTCTCGGTATCCCAGGTGTTCGCAGCAGGATTATCAATGGTGATAACCGCGGTATGGCCTATCACCTCAACTTTTAACTTGTCAGACGTGCTCAGGCTCATTGAATGACCTCCAGTGCACCTTCCATTAGCAGGCGACGTGAAATGATGACGCGCATGATTTCGTTGGTGCCCTCAAGGATTTGATGCACCCGGGTATCGCGCACATGCCGCTCCATCGGGTATTCCCTGACGTAGCCATAGCCGCCAAAGAGCTGCAGCGCGTCGTTACAAACCTTAAAGCCTGCGTCGGTGGCAAACCGCTTGGCCATGGCGCAATAGGTAGTCGCCTGACTATCGCCGGTATCAAGCTTGTGGGCGGCAAGCCGAATCATTTGTCTGGCGGCAACCAACTCGGTGGCCATATCTGCCAGGCTGAACTGCGTTGCCTGAAAGTCGGCAATGGCCGTATCGAACTGCTTGCGCTCTTTTACATAGGCAACGGCTTCTTCCAGTGCTTGTTGTGCGGTGCCCACACTGCAGGTGGCAATATTGATGCGACCACCGTCAAGGCCTTCCATCGCAATGGCAAAACCCTGGCCTTCCTGCCCAAGGCGGTTGGCAACCGGCACCCGCACGTTGTCAAACGTTACGGTGCGGGTTGGCTGCGCCTTCCAGCCCATCTTATCTTCGTTCTTGCCGTATTGAATGCCTTCGGCATCGGCGGGCACCATCAGTGCGGAAATGCCTTTGGGCCCGGCGCCACCGGTGCGCAACATCACCACCAATAGATCGGTTTCGCCGGCGCCGCTGATGAACGCCTTACTGCCATTCACCACGTACTCGTCACCTTCAACCACTGCGGTGGTGCGCAGGCTGCCCGCGTCAGAGCCTGCGCCGGGCTCAGTAAGGCAATAAGACGCCAGCTTCGTCCCCGCAATCAATTCAGGACACCAGGCATCAACGACAGATTGGCTGCAGTAGCGACCTATCATGTTGGTCGCCATGTTGTGGATGGTAAGAAACGCTGCCGTCGTGGTGCAGCCTTTGCTGAGTTCTTCTACGATCAGGCTGGCGTCCAGTCGGCTGAGGCCCAGACCACCGGCTGACTCCGGCGTGTACATGCCCATAAAGCCTAACTCGCCGGCTTGCGCTAGTGCGGCCTTGGGGAAGTGAGACTGCTCGTCCCACTCGGCAGCGCCCGCCGCCAATACCCCTTTAGAAAATGCTCTGGCGCTTTCAACAAACGCCTGCTGATCATCGGTCAGCGCAAAATCCATAGCGGCTTACTCGAAACGCGCCATCACTTCGGCGCCGAACAGCTCTTCGTCGCCGGGGATCGCCTTGCTGACGGCCAGGGGCCGAGATACCCAGGTTTCGTTGATCAGGTCACGCCATGTGATGTTGTTGTTGGTGCCGTTGCCGCCCCAGGAACCGCAGCCAAGGGAAAAGGTTTGACGCATTCCGTTCCACAGATTGCCGCTATTGGAGGCAGACTGTGGCTGGTTCACCATCACCCGCGAGGTGCGCGTTTCGCTGGCAAACTGCAGGATGTTCGCATCGTTGTAACTGTAGATGCCGCAGGAATGTCCCTGGCCCTGGTATGCCTGAATGGCGTTGGTAGTCGCAATGGCCTCATCGATATCGGCCACGCGGTAAAGCGCCATCGTGACGGTAAGCTTTTCGCCGGAAAAAGGATGCTCCGGACCCGCTCCCGTTTCCGGCACGATCAAGAACTGCTTGCCCTCTGGTAGCTCTATGCCCGCCATGCCGGCAATCTTGTGGGCGGGCTGCGCAACGACGTCGACGTTAAGATGCCCGTCTTTCCAGATCGTCTTTTGCAGCTGCGCTTTCTCCTTTTCGCTCAGGAGGTAGCCGCCTTCACGCTCCAGCTTGGCCAGCATCTCGTCGTAGATGCTGTCGAACAGCAGCACCGAATTGTCTGAGGAACAAGATGCCGCCAGATCCAGTGTTTTAGAGATACGGATTTTCTCTGCCGCCTCATCGAGGTCCGCAGAGTCGTCTACCGCGATTACCGCGTTACCTACGCCTACGCCCAGTGCGGGCGTTCCCGATGAATACGCAGCTCGGACCATTGGCCCGCCGCCGGTTGCCAGAACGCGATCACATTGGCGCATCAGCTCGTTGGTGAGCTCTAACGAGGGCGTATCGATACCGATAATAAGATCAGCCGGCGCGCCCATTCGCTGCAACGCGTCGCGCATGTAGTCACAGATTTTCTTGTTGGTTAGCTTGGCGCGAGGGTGTGGTGCAACAATAATCGAATTGCGGCCCTTGAGGGCCGAGATCGCCTTGATAACCGGCGTTGCTTCGGGATTAGTGGAGGGTGACAAAGCACCGATAACCCCGACAGGTTTGGCAATTTTGACAATATTGCGCTCTGGCAGCTCTTCGATAACGCCCACCGATTTATCGTTGATAATGTCCATCAGCGTGGCACGCGTTTTACGGTGAATCTTCAGGTATTTACCGGTGTAGTTACCAAGGCGCGTCTCATCTACGGTGAACTGTGCGATCTCTTCAGCTCGGTCTTCACGTGCCACAGCATAGACGGCAGCGCGGATCAGATCGTCGACCTGTGCCTGCGTATAGTTCGCAATCTGCGCCTGTGCGGCACGCGATCGCGCAATCAGCTCCTCCATTTCCTCCCGAGCCATCGTTTCCGGCTCGTGGATATCGTTAATTCTTTGGACGTCTGACATACGGGCATCTCCAAACCGACGCGGTTTAGCGCGAGTGTTTTAAGTAGCCGCGTACTTTAACAAATTGCAGCGGGTAGGCACATTAACGAATGCGGTCAGGACAGATGACTTAAGCCTCTACCACATCCTGCTCAGATAGAATTTCGACCAACAGCTTGCGCAACCACTGATGTGGCTCGCTGTTGGACGTGCGGGTATGGCGAACCAACGCCAGACGCGTGCGCTTACCGCCACTGTGTCCAGCAAACAGGCGCATCAGCTCATCGGGAATCGGCTGCACCTCTACGGTATCACCCACCGCCGGACTTTTTGCCAAACCGGCATTGGCGATTAGGATGCAATCGGTGCACGCCAACACCCCTACTGCCGGCGCAAACTGGGTCGTTTCGAGTATGACGTTGCGATACAGTCCACGCTCTGCCAGCACCTCGTCGACAAGTCCCAGGTTCTCTCGACCCAATCCCGGCAGGTAGAGCCGAACATGTGGATAGGCCAGGAAGTCTTTCAGCGTAATGGTTTTGTCGATTAGTGGATGGCCTCGGCGCAGGTAACAACGGGGGCTGATAGTGCGCAGCGGCTCAGCGTGCACGTCTGTATCCGTGCGGTCCAATACAGCGATGGCAAAATCGATTTCACCAAGCTTCAACTTCTCTTGAAAGTCGATACCGACGTCACCGCTGATAATGCGAATATGAGGGGCGCGCTGAGCGAGGGATTCCATTAGGCCAGGCAACAGCACCTCGGTAAACATTGGCGGCATGGCCAGCCTGAATGCGCCATCGTAGGTACTTGGATCGAACTCATCAGGCCGCAACACGGTATCCAGTTGCTCCAGAGCCTCGGGCAAGACGCGGCCAAGCTGCTCTGTTCGCGGAGTCGGGATCAAACCTTGATCAGTGCGGGTGAATAGCTCGTCATCGAAGGTTTCACGCAGTTTCTGCAAGGTTTTGTTGAGTGCAGGCTGGGAAACACCGAGGCGCTCAGCCGCACGAGTGGTGTTGCGCTCTTCCAGCAACACCTGCAGTGCTAACAGCAAATTCAGATCTATGTGCAGTAGTTGGCGAGAAAGCATAATCCAACGTCTCGCAGTATGAGTAATGTGACGCGGAGTATAACCGTGAACACCGTCGAAACCAGCGGCGGGCATTCACGCTGTGACATGGGTTCGCGATAAGCGAGCGCCCTGTCTTGTAACGGTGCGCGCACGGCCATACACTTCCGCAACCGCTGTACGAGGCTGTTCCTATGAAGCAACTCACCACCCTGCTGTTATCACTTTGTCTACTTACCGCTTGCGCATCCATTGAAGTCGACGTGTGGGATTCGAAAGAGTTCGCTGCCGGAAATTTCAAAACCTATGCCTGGCGCAGCGAACCGTTTTCCAGCAACTACTATAGCCGTGACGCGATCTACGTTATCGACCCCATCCTGCGCCGTGTAGTCGATGAAGAGCTTGCCTCCAAGGGTTATCAGCGAGTTGAGCGGGATGGAGATTTCACGGTGGACTATATCTTTGCTCCGGGCGTTCGCCTGGGGGCACCCAGCGGACAAGCTACCAACGTTGCGAGCCGCGCAGGCATTCGACCCAATACCAATATCAGTCAGGCAGAGCGCGATAACGCTATTGCCCTGGCGGGCGTTAAGGAAACTCGGAATATTGCCCTACAGCTAAACAGCGGTGAAACAGGGCGTGAAGTATGGCGAGGCGTCATGACCAAGATCGTCGCCAATGCCAACAACCCTGACCGGCGTCGTGCCGAGACGCTGTTATCAAACGGCGTATCCCGTGCTTTCAGCGACCTGCCCAACGCTGAGTAGAACCGTCGCCCTAAGCGCAGCAAACGCAGACGACTAACGCTGCTGGTAGACCTCCGGATTCGCGCAGTGCGGCATACGTCGCCCTTCTAATGCCGCAATCATATTGTCTACCGCCAGTGCTGCCATCCGAGCTCGCGTTTGCTCGGTGGCACTGCCGATATGTGGTGCCAGTATGACGTTATCGAGACTTAATAACGGATTGCCAGCGGCAACCGGTTCTTGACCAAACACATCGATGCCCGCCGCAAACAGCTTTCCGGAGTTCAGTGCCGCAGCAAGCGCGTGCTCATCCACAATACCGCCTCGCGCGGTGTTTATGATAATGGCATCTGATTTCATGGCGGCAATGGCATTGGAGTCAATCAACATGCGTGTCTCGTCGGTCAAGGCCACGTGCACACTGAGCACATCTGATTCTGCAATTAGAGAGTCCAGCGACACGTTTTCCACACCGGGTAGCTTTCGAGGTGTGCGGTTCCAGCCGATAACGCGCATGCCGAACGCCGCCGCTCGCTGCGCCACAGCCTGCCCAATTGCACCCAGGCCCAGCACGCCGAGAGTGGCGCCCGCGAGGTCTTTGCCCACCATCATGTTGGGATGCCAGGGCCGCTGTACATTCCAATGCCCTGCACGAACAAAGCGGTCAGCCTCACCAATGCGGCGCGCCGCTGCCAGCATTAGGGCCAAGGTCAGGTCGGCGGTGGCGTCTACCAACACACCCGGCGTATTGCCCAGCGGAATGCCTAGCTCAGTCAAGCGATCTACGTCGATATGATCTACGCCCACCGACATGCTGGATACCGCTTGCAGCTCGGCGAGACCGTCAAGCAAAGGCGCATCGACACGATTGGTCAGCAAACACAGTAATCCAAAGCACCCGTCAAGACGACTGCGTAGCTGTTCTGCGGGGATGGGGTGCGTGTGTTCCCACACGTCAAGATCGCAGTAGTCTCGCAGCGGAGCCAGGGCATTGGCGGGCAGATCGCTGCTTGCGAATACCTTCATGCTGACCTACCGGGCGCTGGGAATTGAAAAACGGGCTGGGTTCAGTGCCGAAGCACAGAGGACGCTGTGCTCGACCGCATAGCGTGGCCACGAGACCACGCATTGACGTCCGTCTTTATGTTGAGCTGAGGCAGCTCAATCAGGACTTGGTGCTGATGGTAATGTGCTTACGGGCTGCCAAACTGGTCTGGCCACTGACACCGCGGGGCACCTCTTCAATCTTACCGCCAGTCTTCAAAAATGCGGCTGTTTGTTCTGCGATGGTGTTGCTGGTTTCTGCCGGTGCTGATTGCCCGCGTTTTTTACTTGATGCCATTTTATCTGTACACGTTTTTAAAAGGGCCGCACAGCATACATGAAGCAGACCTTTTTTGCGACTCCGCAGCCTTACAGCTCCCAGGAGATCCCTGTCGTGACGCCGTAGTCAAAGGCGTCGCCGGATGCATTGGTCTCATTGTCGAAGCTCCCGAAGGCCGAGAGCTGCAGGTTCAGATCTGAAACGATCTCCCAACTTAGCGTGATGTTGCCATCGGCGCGAAGTCGGCCGCTTTCAGACAAACCGGGATACAAATGCAAGCTGCTCACTAAATCCATCTCCGGCGACGTGAAACGCCAGCTTCGATACTCCAGTAAGAGCAGGCCCTCAAGACTCTCCAGGTTATCTCCGTTCGAGTCCTCCTCAACCACTAACTGCAAGCCACCGGTCAGCAAGAAACGCTGCCGCGCACCGTCCAGTACGCGCCGTCCTATCCCGTAAGCCGCAGAAAGACGATTATCAACCGCGAGCTGGTCATTGCTTTCCCAAACGCTGCCGTAATAGTTGAAGTTTCGGGGGTTCTGCCACAGCCGTCGGCGGTTGAGATCGACCCGGTTACTGTCATTTATCGTGTTGGCCGTCTCGCTGATGACAAACCGCGCGTTAAGGGCGGTTTCACTGAACTGCCCCAGATAGCTCATGCGCAAGCCAAGCTCCGTTGTGCGGCTATCACTAGCTTTGATATCGGAGTAGCCCGCCGACACCACGGTATCCAAGCGATCTTTTTTCGTGGACTCAATCGGCGTGATAGAGAGAACGGAATCCGTTGGCACGTCTTCAGTGCCAGCAGCATGCGATATTTGCACGTGCCCAATCCGGGAGGAGCGGCTGATCGCGCCAAAGTAGCGCTGGCCCCCGTCGGTGCGAATACGGAAGAAGAAGCTACTATCAAGAGCCAGTACGCCATCCCACTCAATCGTCACGGTACCCATGCTATCAGTGCCATAACTCAGATAGCCGTTCTTCAAACTCTTGATTTCACCGGTCACCACGTCGCCGTTAGCCAACACCACCTTATCGGTTTTCGCCCGCGCGTCCGCAGTGATGCTTGTCGCCAGGCAGACGGCCAGCATGAGTAGCTGTAGTCCCCACTTAAACCGCGGTGAGTCCATTGTTTTTCTCCCTTGTAGTACCCTACTGGGCAACGCTAATCAGAGTGCTTTATACGTTGTGGATAATACCAATGCCGATGCGCCCCTCAACGGCCAACTGAAACAAAGGTGCTGTGTCCATACACAGGATATGGACTGGTCGCCCAGCCCGGGGGGCGCAGTTTTGCGCAAGCGAATGCACCGGGTAGGCCCTGCCGAGTCGGGCCAGGTGACGTCATTGGTTGTGTACCCACCCGACGCCAGGTTTCATGCCCACCCACACCCGGAAGGCGAGGAGATACTGGTGTTAGAAGGCGTGTTCTCCGATGAGCACGGTGACTGGCCTGCAGGTAGCTACCTGCTTAACCCCGAGGGTTTCAGCCATAGTCCGTTCTCAAAGCTGGGCTGCACGCTGTTTGTAAAGCTGCGCCAATACCCCGGCAGGTCGCGCGAGCAGTATCAGATACGCAGCCAGGATATTCCCTGGCAAGCCACCACACATCGCGGGCGCGAACAAAAGCACCTGTATAGCCAGGCCGGATTCAGTGATCGCTCGCGTCTTGAGCGCTGGCAGACCAATGCCGGGCCCTACTCCCAGTCTTGGCCCGATGGGGTTGAGATCTTCGTTATTAGCGGTGTGATTGCTGATGAATACGATCAGTACCAATCGGGCAGCTGGCTTCGTTTGCCGCCGGGCACCACACACACCTTGCGATGCACTTGCGCCGCAGAGCTCTATATCAAAGAGGGTGGCTTCGCCTATCTGCGCGCTTCGTGAGTCACTGCAGCGCAGCGATCGGCTCGCATCATAAGCCGAAAGCAAGGTGTAAAAGAGTGTGCAAAGTGACTAGCAGATCTTCACCAGACAGGTAATAGGGGACGGTATCGCCGAGAGCGCTGGTTATCTGAATAGCACAAGCCGATCAGGTACAGCAGGCAATACAATGCATGGCCGAGAAACAACCGCTTAACAAGCAATTGCCTCTCGGCAGAAATTCAGTGCGCTTACGCTCCTATATATGCGTTTCATCATATGCGTTTCATCACGCATATTTTTACGCTTCTACAGATTCCAGCTGCCGTAGTGATTAGACCACGCCGCAGAACTACAGGAGTGCAGTAGCGCGTGCTATCCGCGCACTGAAAGGTCGTTCAGGAAATCGGGCTTACCGCGATCTCACAGTGGGGTAACGTTTTCCGCCTGTAGACCTTTCTGGCCTTGCGTGACGGTAAATTCAACTTCCTGGCCTTCAGCCAGTGTTTTGAATCCTGACCCCTGAATTGCACTGAAGTGAACAAATACATCGTCTCCGGATTCCTGCTGCAGAAAGCCAAAACCCTTGGTCTCATTGAACCACTTCACTGTGCCTTTTACTGTGGACATGCTTACTTCCTATCTTTGCTGCTAACGCAGCTTTCTTGCTACTAGCCTGCCGAAAACATCCGGCAATGACGTTCAACTACTTAAAAACGCGAATGACAAATACCATTCGCCACCACGCTGATGTTTGCGTCCTTCCGATTTAAAAGAAGCACGGGATTTAACAACAACGCCATTTCAGTATATGGCAGCCTAGAGTTCCGTCAATGTCATCTGCACAATTCCTTGCGCTATCTCAGTTGACGCGCATAACCCGGAAACCATCACAAATCTGCTACAAGGCGCGTCCGCTAGACACTTTGGCGCGTAATTTCTTACATGAATAGCAGCATCGCCATCGATATGCCGCGCGCGGAAGGCCTTAACAATCGACTGCAGGCAGATTTGCGCTCAGATCACGCGGGTGAGACCGGCGCGGTATATATCTACCGTGGCATTTTGGCAGTATCCCGAGACTCCGTGATCCGCAGCTTTGCCGAAGAGCATCTGGAAGCCGAAACCCGGCATCTGGACTTCTTCAATATCTGGCTACCCAGCCAGCTGCACAGCAAGCTGCTACCGCTATGGCGTCTATCAGGTTGGATGTTAGGGGCGCTGTCTACGCTGGGCGGACGCCAGGGTGTGTTTCTGACCATCGCGGCGGTGGAAGAATTTGTTGTAGAGCACTATCAGGATCAGATCGACTATCTGCGAGACCAGCGCGAACACAAGCAGGTACGAGCGGTGTTACGCCAGTTCCAGCGAGATGAAGATCATCACCGCGAAGACGCCTTGCTCCGCCGCAGCCAGAAACAAACAGGCCGAGCAGGCTTGCTATGGCAAAGGATTGTAGGTGAAGGCAGCCGTCTCGCCGTGGTGGCGGCGAGGCGGATCTAGTCGAACCCCAACCCTATTTGGCTTGGATAAACTGAGGCGACTCCGGAGGTGACAAATGCGTCTCTGCCTCGCAGCGCGCTTTGATCTCCTCGATACTGCCACCGTAGTTAAACAGCGGTATGTCATCTCCACGCTGGGCAGTAAGCTCGGCGCGCAGTGCCTCGGTTGCGGTCGCATCAACTGCGCCATTCTCAATAACGACGCCGTAGCGACGAGCGCCCTCAGCAGATACCAGCCCGCGATGCACGTCCTCTACGACGGCGGCAGGATCGCGTGCATAGGGGTCGCCCCAGCCGCCGCCACCCCAGGTGTTGAAGTACAGCAAATCGCCGGCTTTAACTTTTACGCCCTCAATTTTGGCCGGCAGCCATTCTTCACTGCCGTCTCCGCGCACCAGCTTTTTAGTAGAACGCGTACCGGTTTCGCCACCCAACACACCCCAGGGGTAGGTCAGCCATCTTTCATCGTGGATTCCGATCTCACCATCACAGAGGAAGCGATAGGCAACGCTGAGGCCGTTGCCGCCCCGATGCAAACCTGCGCCACCGGAATCCACAATGGTTTCGTATTTTTCAATGCGCAGCGGAAAATAGCTCTCGATAAATTCGTTTGGCACATTGGTAAATCCAGGCCATAGGGAGTGACCGTCTGGCCCATCGCCAATCGGACGTCCGGGGATGCCGCCAAAGCCGATCTGAAACAGTTGGAACCACTCGTTATCTTTGCCCGGGCGGTCGTCGTAGCCCGAGAAGAAAAGGTGTGGCGAATCCGAAAAGCCCGCTGCATTCAGCATCTGCTCAGGAGCACCCATACCCAGCAGCGCGCCCAGCACGTCAAAGATGCGACCCAGCGCGTGTGTTCTCCCCGACAACGCCGCCGGATAGTTGGGCTTGAGCAAGGTGCCTTGCGGGATGCGCACATCGACCAGGTCGTAAAAGCCGTCGTTAAATACGATTTGCGGGTCTACGACATTGATGGTGAAAGAGCCAAAAAACATCTTGAACATGTCTTCATTCAGGAAGAAATTCACCGAGCTCTGGGCCTGCGGATCGGTACCTTCGAAATCAAAAATCGCCTTATCGCCCTCGCGCCACATTTTGCAGTGGATCTTGTACGGACCCATGCCCATGCCGTCATCACAGAGGTAATCGGTAAACTCGCGAGGCTCCTCCGGCACCACCATATTGATAATGGCTTTCATGGCGGCGTGATTGCGTTCCAACATCGTGCCCATGGTGGTGTGTAACACGTCATCGCTGAAGCGTTCGGTCAGCTCAACCACCCGCTTGGCCGCCGTGTTGCAGGCGGCTACCAGTGCGTTTAGATCAAAACGGTTCCACTGGCTAGTGCGCACGTTGTGCAAAATCAGCTCAAGAATTTCCTCCTGCAGCACGCCCTGCTTGTAAAGCTTGATAGGCGGAATGCGAATACCTTCCTGAAAGATGGTGGTGGCTTCAATGGGGATAGACCCCGGCACCATGCCACCGTTGTCCGACATATGTCCGAACATCGCCGTCCAGGCAATGTGACGGCCAGCTTTAAAGACTGGCTTTAACACCAGCCAATCCGGCAGGTGCGAGACGGCAGCGTTGCACAGGTAGGGGTCATTGGTGAGGATAATGTCACCCTCTTCGATTTCGCCGTCAAAGACTTCCAAAAACGGGCCAATGAAGGAGCCGAACTGACCGACCACCATCTTGCCTTCAACGTTGGCGATCATCGGGAAGCAGTCACCTTGTTCGCGTATACCCGGCGACATGGCGGTGCGGAATAACACCGCATCCATCTCCTCGCGGGCGTTGCGAAGCGCGTTTTCAATAATATCGACCGTGACGCCTTCGACATCCACACGCTGGAGCGGCTCGGTGTGAGTTTGCTTTATTACAGCAGGCATGGCGCTCTCCTTAAGCCGCGGGTTCAATAAGCAGATTACCCACGGCGTCAATACGCGCCGCATAGCCGGGTAACACTACGGTTGTGGAATCCATCTCAGACACAATCGCGGGGCCGGGTACCACTAGCCCCTGGTGTAACTTGCCGCGATCGTAAATGGTGGCGTCGTGATGGGCGCCCTCATAATAGAAACGCGTTTCGTGCATCACACAGTCTTCGAGGGACGCGCCGGCCTCACCGACGGTCTGCTCCGCGATCGCCTTGGCTTTCGCCTTCACCACCGCGCGTATCATCAAAATTTCGTGGCCGTCGCCGAGCTTGAAGGTAAATAGCTGCTCGTGTTCGTTATCGAACTCGTCGGTTAGACGGCTAATGCCTTGCTCGGCGAGCTCCGCCTCAGAGAAGTTGACGGTGATCTGGAAGGCCTGCCCCACATAGCGCAAGTCGGCCTGAAAGTTCACTTCGTGCTCCTCAGCAGAAATACCATCGGCGATCAGCGACTCCGCAGCACGAGACTGCAAAGCCTTGAGGTCGTCGAGTAACTCTTGCTTGCCGATATCGCCGGCAAGTCGAATATAGGTGCGGGTTGCTTCGTCCTGCACCTGAGTCGTGGCATCACCGTAGGCGCACAGAACGCCCGGCCCCGGTGGCACAATAACTGGCCAGGCATTAGTCAGAATACCCAACGCGTTGGCGTGCAGGGGGCCTGCACCACCAAAGCCAACCAGGGCAAAATCCCTGGGGTCATAGCCCTGCTCAACGGATACCAGCCGCAATGCGCCGAACATCGCTTCGTTAGCAACTTTGACTATGCCTTCCGCCGCGTCATACAAATCGATGCCCATAGCATCCGCGGTCTGCTGGACCGCTTTCTCAGCGGCGTCGCGGTTGATTTCCATAGCGCCGCCCAATTGCACGTCGGCCGGCAGATAGCCCAACACGACGTTGGCGTCACAGACGGTAGGCAATTCACCGCCCTTCATATAACAAGCAGGGCCGGGCACCGCACCGGCGCTCTCCGGGCCCACTCGAAGGGCGCGCGTGAGCTCCGGGACAAAGGCAATCGAACCACCACCAGCCCCGACTGTGCGCACATCGACGGAGGGGGCTCTCACCTTCACGTCGCCCACGAAAGTTTCACGTCGCACGCGGGCACGACCACCCTGAATCAGCGCCACATCGGTTGAAGTTCCGCCCATATCGAAAGTGAGGATGTCATCGAAGCCAGCCCGCGAGCAGAAGTACATCGCTCCGGCAACACCGCCCGCCGGGCCTGACATCAGCAAATTGACCGGTGAGTCGGCGGCAGCGCGACCTGAAGCCAGGCCGCCATCGGAGCGCAGTATCGATAGTTGGTTGAGTTCGCCCAACTGATCGCGCAGCGATGCCTGCAGATTGGCTACATACCGCGATACCTCCGGACGCACGTAGGAATTCACCACCGTGGTTTCGGTGCGCTCATATTCCTGCATTTCCGGCACAACATCGCTGGATACCGATACCGGCAGCTCCCCAAAAATGTCTTTGGCGATCTCCGCGGCGCGGCGCTCGTGCTCGCCATTCAGATAGGCGTTAATAAAACAGATGGTCAGAGCTTCAATCTGGCCCTTTGCTTTAAGCGCCTCCAGATCAGCGCGCAACGCCTCTTCATCCAGGCTATCGACAATCTCACCGTTAGCATCGATTCGCTCAGAAGCGCCAATTGTGAGTTCGAGCGGTGCCAACAGTGGCTTCTTCACGAAGGTGACCCAGCCGCCCAACCCGCCCGGGCAAAAAGACCGGGCAACCTGCAAAGTGTGCTCATAACCCTTGGTGGTGACCAGGCCGACGGTTGCACCCTTGCCGGTTAACACGGCATTGGTTGCTACTGTGGTGCCGTGCATCACCCGCGTGATCGCGCGGGGCTCAACGCCGGACTCCTGGCAGATACGGGCCACGCCATTGAGAACGCCAATAGAGGAATCCTCTGGTGTAGAGGGCACCTTGGCTGTATGTGTGTCGCCGCTTTGTTCATCGATCAGCAGTAGGTCGGTGAAGGTGCCACCAACGTCAACGCCTAGCCTGTAGCTCATGGTTTTTCCTTTTTATTAATCAACGTGCCTCAGAGGAGTCACGCTGGAATATCGTATCTTGAACCCGGGGCCCGCACCGCTTGTTTCGACCAACAGCCCGTCCGCTTTAAACGTCAGCTCTAGTTTGCCCTACGCCGCAGCCTGCAATGTGCCCTTTTCCCGCTGCCGGCGCAGCCAATTAATCGCGTTACCGCCGTCGCAGTTACCGGTGAGCTCGATGGCAAGATCCACGGCATCAATCAACCGGGCCAGGTCTATACCGGTCTCATAACCCATCTGATGCAGCATCAACACCATGTCTTCCGTAGCAACATTGCCCGAGGCACCCGGCGCAAACGGACAGCCGCCCAGGCCGCCGATAGAGCTATCAAACTGACGAATCCCACTTTCCAGTCCCGCGGCCACGTTGGCCACCCCCATGCCACGCGTATCGTGGAAGTGACAGCCCAGGCGACCGGCTCCAAAGGCGGCCACTGCGAGGTCGGTGAGTGATCGCACACTAACGGGGTTAGCCGCACCGATAGTATCCGCTAGCACTACATGGTCGACGCCAGCAGCAAACATTTGCTGCGCCAGATCGAGGGTCACGTCGACATCTACCAAACCCTCAAAAGGACACTCCCAGGCCGTCGCAAGATAGGACATCACACGCACCCCATCGGCTTTAGCTGACTCTACAATACCGGCAATCGAGGCCATGGCCGTCGCAGTATCGGCATTGATGTTCTTAAGATTCATGGTGTCGGTGGTCGCGATAACTAACTCAACAATCCCTACGCCAGCATCCCGGGCGAGCTCATAGCCTTTGCGGTTGGGCACGAGTACCGAGTAAACCGCGCCCTCGGCGGGCAAACCCGCCACAACCTCGTCGCTCCCCGCCATCGCAGGCACCGCCTTGGGAGACACAAAACTACCCACTTCGATATTGGATACACCGGCATCCAGCAGGGCTTGAATCAGCCTGAGTCTATCAGCAGGGCTTAGCGTGCGAGCCTGATTTTGCAGGCCATCGCGAGGGCCAACATCGTTGACGACCACGTGTTGCGTCATAGCGTCCTCGGATTATCCCGCCAGCGGCCGCAGGCGGAATGGGGTTAAGTGTGTTTAATTTTTGTCTTAGTACGCCCGGGGACGTGGTTTAGATGTGTGAACGCTACGAAGCGCCACTGTAAGATGAGGAATATGGCGACTGGTAGCAGACCCTGATTCGGCGTGAACGACATCAGTGGTGGATGGGCAGCGAACGGCGAGGGTGCACTGGTCAGCCGGAACATATGGCCTCTTTACTTAGTCCGATAATCCCAGAAGGCGGCGCCACCAGCTTGAAGAATGTGTCTTGGGCTTAGCGGCCCGGTGACTCTCAGGGACACCATGCTCCGCATAGTATTGCTGCCACTCCCAGGCTGTTAGCGTGGTGGGAGGCGCATCAGACGTAGCGCGCTCCAGGGCCTGCTTTTGCAAGGAGTGGTCTGTCTCGGCCTTCTCATCACCGACTAAGTCGTCGATCAGTCTTTGTTTTGGGTGTGCCATATCGGAAACTAAGGTCGTTCTTGAGTGTATTACCATTGGTACGGGAAACAGGTGGACCGGATGCCTTTTTGCTGAGCGAAGCTGTGTTTACCCTGGGCAAACTCCGTACAGTTCAGCCGCTCAATGCATAAGCCGCTTCATCCTTCCCCACATAGGACACGGTATAAGAACGCTGCACAGGCTACAGCTTCGCCCTGGCAAAGCGATTTTACCTGGCGGCTCTGACGGCGCTACTATCCTGTCACCCAGCTAATTCGCTGATGAAAACCCGGAGCTTTTGATGTCTGCACTCGGCCCGCACGCGATTCACCCTGATTTCAGCAAACTGCCCAAAGCAACAATCAAGTTCAGCCCACTCATTATCTGGTTTCTGAATTTGCTGCTGAAAGTAACGCGTTCATTTCGTAAGCAAGCAACTGGAGTCACGGTCACCGAGCGAAGCATACCCGGGGATGCCGGGCACGAAATCACGGTGAAGGTGATACGACCCGAGCAATTGCCCGACGGCGCGCCGGTGTTGCTGTACTACCATGGCGGCGGCTTCGCGCTGACCTATGGCGGCTTGCATCTCGATAATGCTGAGCGTTATGCCAAAGAGGCAGGTTGCGTGGTGGTGTTTGTATGCTATCGCCTGGCCATGAAGAATCCTTTTCCCGATGGCTTTAATGACTGTTATAGCGCCGCTGTCTGGGTTGCAGACAACGCCGACGCGCTGGGTATTGATGCCAGTCGTATAGCCGTGGGCGGCGACAGCGCGGGCGGCGCCATGGCGGCAAGCGTAGCGCAACGCTGCCGTGACGAAGGCCAGCTTCAGCTTTGCGGGCAAATGCTCATTTATCCGGTCACAGACAACGAATGCAAAACCGCGTCGGCACAAGAATTTACTGATGTCCCATTGTGGAACGCAGAGTCAAATCGCCGTATGTGGGTGATGTATCTGGCGCGCTTCAGCAATCAGGACGTTCCACCGTATGCCGCGGCCATACACGATTCCGGCAGGAATTTACCCGCTAGCTACGTGGAAACCGCAGAGTTCGACCCGCTGCGTGATGAAGCGCTGAACTACGCCAGCGCTATGACTCAGGCCGGAGTTGTGGTTGAACTCAACGAGACGCAAGGCACAGTGCATGGCTTTGACAGCGTGACAACCAATCCGGAGTCCATAAGGGCGCTGGAAGCCAGAATAGATTTCCTGAAGCGGGTATTCGCCTAGGGCATGTGCCCAGCCTTTCACACAAACGAGACACTATGGTTTCCAACGCCAAGCTCTACACGCAGTTAGATCGCTTAGAGTGCGAACTGACTGAGCGCCTTGTGCCCCACATCGACCAAGCCGCGTTGGGGCAGAACGATCTGGTGTTTTGCGTGGCGGACTTTGCACCCTCCGAGCACGCGCAAATCGATATGGAAACAGAAGCATTGGTTCAGCTTGGCAGGCAGATACTCGCGCTGCGTGAAAAGCTGGGTGAATCGAGCGCGGGAACACCCGCCGAGCGGCTGTGCTGGTATTGTCGCCAGTGGGGTGATGCCTACAGGAAGAACAAGCAAGCGGCACGCGCGCTGGCCGAAGCATTCCGGGGCGAAATTACATAGCGGTCGACTGCTGCCATGGCCTACACCTAAACGGGGTAAGCGACTGTAATAGGCTTGCTGTACGTTTTCACTAGAACTAAAAACAATAACGACTGGATTGAAGAGGATCGATAGTGAGCAGCGAAGATAATAAAGAGATCGTCATGCGGATGTGGAACGCACTGGGCAATATGGACTGGGCGGGCCTTAAAGCCTGCATGCATCCGGAGATTCACTACATCGATGTGCCCAGCGGTGACCCCGGCGCTCACGGCCCGGAAAACTGTGTTAAACGCCTGGAGATCGCCTTCGCGCATTTGCAGAAGCAAGAGCAGGTTACCCATCACATCGCGGCTGATGGCGACGTGGTTTTTCTTGACCACACAGAAACCTGGACCTTCAAATCAGGCGAAATCGCCAGCCATACCTTTGCCACCATGCACGAAATTAAGGATGGCCTGGTCTACCGCTGGAGCGACTACTGGGATATGAACAAATTTGTTCTGCAGTTCCCGGATTGGTTTCTGGAGGAGATGGCCAAGGCATCGGCCGCTGACTTCACCGACTAAACGTTAGCAACCGGCTCTGAACACAAGCGGACGTGCTGACTGGTTCTTTTTTCGCCGAGCGGGCACAAAACGTGTTCGTAGACTACATTGTTAGCATCTGTATTCGGACTGCCGGCAGCTGTAGGACTACTATTTAGAGCTGATATTAAGCACAACCGGCAGGGCAACTATTTTGTTTGCCAAGCTCAGCTCATTGGCACAGCGGTCACGTCCGCAGTATCCAATTTTTAAGCCCCAACAGTTTGCGTGGGCTTATCGAATAAGAACGACGAACAAACAAAGAACGACGGAGAAGATATGTACGACCTGATTATTGAAAACGGCAAAATCGTGGATGGCACGGGCCAGCCCGCCTTCACTGGCAGCATTGCGATCGCGGACGGGCGCATCGCGGAGCTCGCCAACACCGACGCCGGCGAGACAATCACGGGGGCCGCTGCCGAAACTATTGACGCCGCAGGCGCGATCGTTACCCCAGGCTGGGTTGATACACATTCACATATGGACGGCCAGGCCACGTGGGATCCGTACTGCAGCCCTGCCAATTTCCACGGCATTACCACTCTCGTCATGGGCAACTGCGGCATCGGCTTCGCACCCTGCAAGCCCAACGAGGTCGCCCATCAGCAACTCATTGAGGTCGTCGAAGACGTCGAAGATATTCCCGGTGCGGCCCTGGCAGAAGGGGTTAGCTGGAACTGGGAAAGCTTCCCGGAATATCTGGATGCCCTGGACAACATGCCGCGCGCGGTCAACGTAGCCGCGCAGGTACCGCACTGTGCGGTGCGCACCTACGTCATGGGTGATCGCGGCGCTAACAATGAACGCGCAACGCCCGAAGACGTAGCAAAAATGTCAGAGATTGTGGCGGAAGGCATTGAGGCCGGTGGCGTGGGTTTTACAACGTCACGCACTGAGCTACACAAAACTCGCAACGGTTTATCCATGCCCGGCACCTACTCCGAGCAGGACGAACTATTTGGTATCGGTAGCAAGATTGGCGAGCTAGGCAAAGGCTTTTACGGAATGGTGTCCGACTTTGAGGACGACGCCTGGCGTGACGAAATGGAGTGGATGAAAAGGCTTTCCATTAAAAACAACTGTCGCTTTAACTTCGTTCTGTTTTACCAGACCGAAGACCAATGGCGCCGCGTGCAGGACCAGTTGGCGTTTGTAGAGCAGGCCAATCAAGAAGGCGCACAGCTGGTCGCCCACGTCGGTGCTCGTCCGGTTAACGTATTGATGAGTTTCCACGGCACCGTGCATCCCTTCTTCATGCACCAGAACTTTGGTCCGCTGGCCGCACTGAGCCCCGAAGAACGCATTGAACGCCTGCGGGATCCCGAGTTGAGAGCCGCCATTCTAGCGGAACCCACACCGACGCTGGGCATCGAAGTCGCCGACCGCATGATGACTGATTTTGATCTGATGTTTGAATTGGGCGAACAGCCCAACTACGAGCAAGCAGCCGATCAAAGCATCGCCGCCAAGGCTGCGGCTGCCGGCGTGTCGCCGCAGGAATACGCCTATGACGCATTGATGGCGCGCGACGGCGAAGCCATGCTGTACTTCCCGTTCATGGGCTATGACCAGCGCAATCTGGATCGTCAGTTCGAAATGATGCGCGACAAGAACGCCGTCATTAGCCTGGCGGATACCGGAGCCCATTGCGGCGTGCTTTGCGATGCTTCGATGCCGACCTTCCTACTGACGCACTACGTGCGGGATCGCGACGGCCAACGCCTGTCGCTGGAAGAGGCGGTGAAGATGCACACCCACGACACTGCCCGCGCGGTCAGCATGAAAGACCGAGGCACGCTGGAGCCGGGTATGCGTGCTGACATCAATGTGATTGATTTTGACGCTCTGAAACTGGGCGCGCCTGAGGTCATTTATGATCTGCCCGCCGGCGGCAAACGCATCGTGCAGAAGGCGCAAGGCTATCGCTACACGCTAGTTACCGGTGAAGTCATTATGAAAGACGGCGTTGAAACCGGCGCCATGCCAGGCTCTTTGGTGCGGGGTTCACAGCCTGCACCTGAAGCGGCAGCCCCTGCTGCTGCGATGAGCGCCTGAGCGCTGAACAGCAATGAAAGGATCGGCTGCTATCGCCCGACGCGACGCTGCCGATCCACTTCACTCGCGGAACTGTCCTGTTCTCCTGCGATACTATGACTACTCCCATGGGCGTCAGCGCTAGCTGATTGCTACTCGATCCGGACGTCGCACTATGGAATTTGTCATCTGTTTCGATATGCGGGCA
This sequence comes from Cellvibrionales bacterium, assembly GCA_043585095.1. Taxonomy (GTDB): domain Bacteria; phylum Pseudomonadota; class Gammaproteobacteria; order Pseudomonadales; family Halieaceae; genus JANQIO01. Next base: position 78,168 of record CP121321.1, on the reverse strand, counting down.
CCGGATTTTGGTACCGCACCGCAAGCCCTTTATGACGCTGCGCTGGACATGGCTGCCTGGGCCGATGATATAGGCTTCGACGTAATCGGCCTGGGGGAACATCACGCCGCAGACGATGGCTATCTGCCCTCGCCCATACCGATGGCCGCAGCACTGGGGGCACGCACCAGGCGCATCAAGATTCGACCCAACGTTTTGCAGGCGCCAATTTATGACCCGGTAAAGCTGGCTGAGGATCTCTCCGTGGCTCAGTTTCTGTGCGGTGGTCGCCTGGAAGTGGTTATTGGCGCAGGCTACAGACCCTATGAGTTTCAAATGTTTGGCAAGCGTCGCGAAGACCGGAAAGATCTGTATATCAACGCCTTCCAGTTCCTGCGGCAGGCCTGGAGTGGCGAAACTTTCGAGTACCAGGACCGCAGTATCACCATTACGCCGCAGCCCAATCCCGCGCCGAAACTGCTGTTAGGCGGCACCCATCCCGCTGTTGCCAAACGTGCCGCACATATCGCCGATGGCTACTATCCTCCCGCAGGAGAAAACTGGGGCGTTTACCGACAGGAGTGTCTGAGCCTCGGCAAACCCGATCCGGGAGAACACTTCAAGGCCCTGGGACCAATCTACACGCATGTGACCGATACTCCCGACCAGGACTGGGAGAAGATCGCGCCACACATCGCCCACACGGTGAAGTCATACGCCGAGTGGACCATCGAAGCCTATGGCGAGGCGGCGGGGCCCTTTGCCAAAGGCATCGACATCGACGATTTGCGTGCCAGCGGCGCCTATCAGGTGTTAGCCCCCGAAGCGGCGGTCGCTATGATTCAGTCCCTGGGCCAACATAGAACATTCATCCTGACACCACTGTTAGGCGGGCTGGATCCAAAGCTGGCGTGGGCCGGCTTAAAACGATTTGAGCTGGAAGTCTGGCCTTATATTCAGAACCTGCGTGACAGCTGACCGGCACACACTGGCATAGCGAATTCGTCGGGCTATTGGCTGGCCGCCGCACGACCGGCACGCCGTCCAAAATAGGTCGCATCCCCTATCGACATACCGCTGGCGTAGCCCTCACCACTGCGTGGCAGGCCCGCGGTGCAGCGACCCGCGGCATACAGACCGAGGACAACGCTGCCGTCAGGGCGCAGTACTTCACCCTCCACGCTGGTATCCAAGCCACCAAACGTAAAGGCGGGGTAGTACATGCCCGGACCTATAGAGAAATCCAGCAACGCAAAAGGCGGCTTATTGAGGGGCCGCAAAAACGCTTTGTCCTTGTGAAACAGAGGGTCTTCCCCCTGTTCGGCAAACTGGTTATAGGTCTGCAAGGTCTGCGTTAGCGTCCCCGCTGGAAAACCTGCATCGCGCTCGAGTTCTTCAAAGGTTTCGCCGACCTCGACCACCTGCGGATCGGCATACAGGGGCGGACCAACAAAGATGTCTGAGTCCACCACCATGTATACCTTGCGCTCAGACTGGTTTAGGCAATGATGTGCGCCTCTTGCGTGGTAGCAATCTTCGTTAACAAACCGCAGGCCCTGGGCATTGACGAAAACACCCTCGCAGAATTCACCGGCGGGATACCAGAGCACCGAGACAAAGCCCTGATCCATATTGACCGCAGCGCCTCCCACACCTATCCCCATCTGGATACCTGCACCGGTATCCCCAGGGTTACCGATAGGGGTCGCATCTTTTAGGCGCGGCGCGTACTTCTCCACCATCTCGCGATTCATAATAAAACCGCCGCTGCACAGCACCACTGCTTTGCTTGCGCGCAAGGCACGAACCTCGCCGTCTTGGCGACACAAGACGCCGACTACTCGCTCGCTCTCGGTAATCAGGGTTAGTACGCGGGTATCGAGCTTCACTTCGATGCCCGCGCTATGCACTGCCTCAGTTAGCGCCGCCATTAAGGTGGCACCGCCCTCTTCCCAAAAGGCATGAGGTTTGTGCGCACGCGGCGCGGGCTGGGCGACCTGAGATTCCACGAAGCCCTTTTCGTTGCCGGAATAGGCCAGCGACTGATACTCAGGGGTATTAGTGTGCTTGCCAGCATAAAATTCTGGATTGAACTCCACGCCCTGCGCCACCAGCCAGTCGTAGTGCTCAAGGCTATCGGCGCAATAGGCTTTGATCTTGGACTCATCGCCGCCTTCGCCTGCGGCCAAACGGACGTAGGCCTCCATAGCTTCCTGACTGTCTTCAAAGCCACAGGCCTGCTGTATTGGTGTTCCTCCGCCCAGATAGATTTGGCCGCCGGCCAGCGCAGTGGTGCCTCCCGCTCCGCTGGCAAGCTCTAGTAGCATCACGCTAGCGCCGGATGCGGCCGCCTCCAGGGCAGCGCAGGACCCTGCTCCGCCGAAGCCCACGACAATGACATCGGTTTCGTCATGCCATTTCTCTATCGACCTGCTATCGACGGGAACATTCGCTGTGATTTTTTCAGTCATGCAGTCTCTCTATAAGCCAGGGTGAATAACTGGTTTTCTCGGCATAGCTTGCCATACACGGCAGCTCTCTTCAGACTGCGCGGACTACCATGCTAGCGTACCTACATGATTGATTTTGTCGCAACGTTTATCGTTTTCTTCGCCGTAATCGATCCGATTGGCACAGTGCCGGTTTTTATTGCGGTGACCCGGGATCACGATGCTAGCACCAAGCGTAAAATCGCCTTGATTGCGAGTCTGGTCGCCATTCTGGTCCTGCTGTTTTTCGTCGCTGCCGGTGAGATCATTCTGTCGGCGATGTCGATACCGCTGCCGGCCTTCCAGATCGCCGGCGGGATCGTCTTATTCATCTTTGCGCTCTCGATGATCTTTGGTGAGAGTAAGCCGGAGGAAGAAACCCGCATGGTGGAAGAGCACCATGAAACCGCGGTTTTCCCATTGGCGGTGCCCTCAATTGCCGGACCCGGCGCCATGCTGACCGCCGTCTTAATGACCGAGAACACGCGCGTTGACCTGTGGCAGCAAGTGCAAATTGCGGGCGTGATGACCGGCGTTGTGATTCTGGCGATGCTGCTGATGTTGATGGCCAGCAGCATACAGCGGCTGATCGGCAAGGCCGGCGCTAGCGTGGTAAGCCGGGTGATGGGGCTGATACTGGCCGCAGTGGCGACTAACAATACGCTATCGGGCTTGCGCATATATTTCGAGCTGTAAACGTGTTTTCAGCTTGCCATCTCACGCCAGCGCCGTTGTGCGATATCCTGAAAGCACTCGAGCGCAGGGCAGAGATCAGATGAGCCGCAGTACACTTCACAAGCGCCGCGACCAGGCACTGGGGGCGGGCGCTGAATACTTCTACGACAACCCTCTGGAAATCGTGCGCGGAGAAGGTGCCTATTTATACGACGCCGCAGGCCGCCGCTATATCGACCTCTACAACAACGTGCCCTGCGTGGGTCATGGTAATCCGGTTGTCGCCAAGGCCATGTTCGAGCAGCAAAGCACCCTGAACGTTCACAATCGCTATCTGCATGACGGCATCGTCAGCTTTGCCGAGCGACTGGTGGGCCTGCATGACAACGATATCGAAAGCGTTGTGTTTTCCTGCACCGGAACTGAAGCCAATGACGTGGCTTTGACCATGGCACGCGCGGTAACCGGGCAGCGCGGCGTTGTCTGCACCGGCTCTGCCTATCACGGCAGCGCAGGACCCAGCGGGGCGCTGACCTACGTGGGTGACGACCCCGTCGCCGGGCGCGATATCTGTGGGTTCCCCTTTCCTGATGTCTACCGACCTCTGGTTGAAGGTCTTAGCGAGCAAGCGCTGGCTTCTGTATACCTGGACCGCGCTGCCGCGGCAATTCAACACCTCAAGAAAGACGGTGCCGGTTTTGCCGCGCTCATCGTTTGCCCGATCTTTGCCAACGAAGGCCTGCCCACGGTGCCACCAGGACTTATGCCTGCTCTCCAGGCGCTGGTGCATCAAGAGGGTGGCTTGCTAATTGCCGATGAGGTGCAGTCAGGCTATGGACGCACCGGCGCGTGGTGGGCCTATGAACTGATGGGGCTAAGCCCCGATATCGTGGTGACGGGCAAGCCCATGGGCAACGGGTTGCCACTAGCAGCGACTGCAGCGCGGCGTGAACATGTCGAAACCTTCCGCTCGGCAACGGGTTATTTCAATACCTTTGCCTCCAGTCCGCTGCAGGCTGCTGTCGGTATGGCGGTGCTGGACGAGATAGAGCGAATGGACCTGGTCAACGCGGCAGCTGACATGGGTAACACTCTGCTGGATGCACTAAAGCCCTACCAGCAGACCCATCCCTACGTCGGGGATGTGCGCGGCACGGGACTGTTTATCAGCATAGAGATGGTGAAGTACAAAAACAGCCGCGAGCCCGACAAGGCACTTGCGAACCGCGCGGCCAACCGCCTGAAAGATGCGGGGTGTTTACTGTCAGCTGCGGGCGCGGGGGACAACGTGTTAAAAATACGGCCACCTCTGGTGTTCACCACGGAGCACGCCGACGTGTTTCTAGACGCCTTTGCAACTTGCATGGATGAGATCGCCTCATGTTAAAGGTAGGTGTAAAGGTTGTAGTGAGGAGAGCGCGCAGACGAGCCTGCAAGTTATGAGTGAGATAAAAAAAGGCTCGGCGCATCGAGACGCCGCAATGAAGGCCCTTGAGAGCTTCCCGATTGACGCGGTGCTCGTAGAGCCGGTTTCGGTGGCAGAAAACATCACCTTTCGAGTCACGGATAGCGAGCAAAGGCAGTTCGCCCTGCGACTTCACAGGCCGGGCTACAACACGCTTGCAGAGATGCAATCTGAGCGCACCTGGGTAGCGGCTCTACACGCCGCAGGCTTCCATGTGCAGAGTGCATTGAACGCCAAGGGTAGCGAGTCGTTTGTTTCCGTTGAGCTCAGCTCTCTTCAGCAGACCCGGCTCGCCGGGATGACGGAGTGGCTGTCCGGTGAGTTACTAGTGCATTACCTTGAAGACGCCAACTTAACTCAGGCTGAGGCCGCAGACCGCCGCACCGACGCGTTTCGAGACATGGGCGCGCTGGCAGCCAGCATGCACAATCAAACCGCTAGCTGGCCCCTGCCGCAGGGTTTCACGCGGCCCAGGCTGGATAGCAACGGGCTGTTAGGCAACAGCCCCCGCTGGGGACGCTTCTGGGAGCACCTTGCATTGGATGCCGGCACGGCAACGTATCTGGAATCGCTGCTGCAGCCTTTGAGGGATAGGCTACAGCAGTACGGCGCTGCGCCCGAGCAATTCGGGCTGATCCATGCCGACCTGCACCCCGGCAATTTACTCATCTGTGATCAGGGAATGGGTGTCCTGGACTTTGACGACGCCGCCTTTGGTTGGCATATGTACGACCTTGCTACTGCCCTGGTGGAGTATCGGCTTGCAGATGACGCCGATGAGCTGCGCAGCGCCATGATTGATGGCTACCGACAGCAGCGTGCTGTAGGAGAGCAGGATCTCGCCATGCTGCCGGTCTTCGAGCTGCTGCGACAGCTGGCCCTGATAGGCTGGCTGCACGAGCGGCCTGAACACTGGGGATCCGATTATCTTGATGAAGTGCTGGACGGCGCACTAAGCGACGCTAAAGCGCTGGGACTATAAAGCAATGACCGATACCACCTTGCAGGGCATCCGCTTTCGAGCCGCCCATGAACAAGAGTCGAGCGCGCTCACCCTCATTGCTAACAAGTCTAAAGCCCACTGGGGGTACCCCGCTGCGGATATTGCCCGTTGGCAAGACGATCTTCGCATCTCATCCGAATCGATTGCGGAAGGACTCACCTTTGCAGCGGAATGCGGTACTCAACTCGCGGGCTGCTATCAGCTTTGCCAGGATGCTGAGGCAGCACCTGAGTCCATAACGCTGGAACTCTTTTGGGTAGATCCTGACTGGATGGGCAAGGGCATTGGCCGCGCCATGCTGGAACACGCAGCAACGCAGTCTCGTGAGCGCGGCTGTCAGCTAATGCACATTGATGCGGACCCGAACGCGGAGGGCTTTTATAGCGCCTGCGGTGCCCGTCGCGTGGGGGAAGTGCTCGCCCCCACGGAAGACCAGGCCGATAGAGTCAGGCCGCAGATGATTCTGGATCTTTAAGCGATTCGACACGCGAAACTCCTGCATACCCGAGGCCTCTTCATTGTGGATATCGAACCAAATAACAACGACAAACAGCTGATCGATTGGAATGATTTCCAGAAGGTCGATCTCCGTATCGGCACAGTCATTGATGTGCAGGCCTTTCCCGAGGCGCGCCGGCCCGCTTACAAACTCAAAGTGGACTTTGGGCCGGCGATTGGCGTGAAGAAAACCAGCGCCCAAATCACGGCGCGCTATACGCCGGAGGCGCTCATCGGCAAGCAGGTTTTGGCTGTGGTCAATTTTCCCGACAAACAGATCGGCCCCTTTATGTCCGAGTGTTTGGTCACCGGTTTTCACGACGAGGACGGCTCGGTGGTGCTGGCGACCGTGGATATGCCCTTACCCAACGGCGCCCGGTTGGCTTAAATCGACTTCAAATAGTCAGCAGCCTTCGCGTCAACTGGGTACGCTAGTCGGTTTTTCGGTGCTCACACCGGCCAGCTCCAAGGCCTCTTCAGCCAGTGCTGGCCCAACGTCTCGGTAGGTGTGGAACACGAAATCGGCGCCACCGAGCTTCAAATCATCTACTTCATCGTCGAAGCGGGCTGTAGCGACAACGCTGCCGGTGAAGCCCTCCAGCCGCAGTTGCTCCACCGCGACAAGATTCTCTTCGTGACTATGCAGCGCCAGAATTACCAGGCGCACCTGCGCACGATCAACGCTAAGGCGGTCCCAGAAGTCCGCATCGGTGGCGCTTTCTTCATAGACTCTTCGACCTGCCGTCTGCTGTGAAGTCACAACGTCGTCATCAACGTCGAATCCCACCACAGTTTCGCCAAGCTGCTCGCGAAGCTCGTCGAAAGCGCGGGTGCCCACCAGTCCCATGCCAAACACAATTGCAGTGGCATCTGACACGGGCACGGTGCGCTCCGGCGGAATCAGAATGCTGCGCTCTCGCGCTGAAAGCGGCTCTCGAATGCGGCGATAAAGCCCAAAAGCGCGCTTGTTGATCTCAGCAAGGGGTAAAAAGCTTACGCCCATAGCCAGGGCCAGAGTGACGATCCATGAGGCATCCAACCACCCTTTGGAGATCGCCATCGCGGCAATAATCAGCCCGAACTCGCTGTAAGGCGTAAGGCCCAGTGACGTCAGCAAGGCGGTTCGCCCGCGCAAACCAAAGGCCATTAGCAGCACCAAAAACAACAGGGCCTTGATCGGCAAAAGCACCAGCAAGGCAACGGCGACAGCGGCCGCTTCAAGGTTCGGAACACCGTTAAGACCAATGGTGAGAAAGAAGCCCACCAGCAAAAGGTCCTTCAGCCCCAGCAACACATTGCTGAGCTCCTTTGCTTTAGGCGCTTTGCTTACCAGAGCGCCCGCCACCAGGGCACCCAGATCGGCCTTCAGACCCACAAGATCGAACAGCGCCGCGCCTCCCAGAGTGAGTGATAAGCCCGCCAAAACCAGAAGTTCGCGGTGCCCGCACCAGTTGAGCACGCGGCCCAAAACGTGACGCAGCGGCAGCAAGCCCAGTAAGGCAAACGCCCAGGGGCTAGGCACCACGCCTTTCGATGCGGCCAGCAGCCCCACCGCCACCAGATCCTGCATGACCAGAAAACCAATGATGACCCGGCCATACAGCGCGCTCATATTCTCGCGCTCTTCCAGCACCTTGATGACAAACAAGGTACTGGAAAACGCGGTGAACAGTCCCAGTATGGCTATCGCTGGCAGCGGCAAGTCGGCAAAGGGGCCCAGGTTCAACGCTACCGGGACGTAAATCAGCGCCATCCCGATCAGCATCATGCCGGCCGTATGCAGCAGCGACGCGGCAAAAATATGCGGTTGCAGCAGTGACGGTATATCCAGCTTCAGGCCGATGGCGAACAGCAGCAGCAGTACACCCACGTTCGCCAGTTCATCCAGCGTCTGCCCGGGGTCGACGTTCAAGCCAGCCAGGAAAAAACCGGCGACCAGAAAACCCACTAAAGGTGCCTGACCGAGTTTTTTAGCAATCAACCCAAAAATCAGGGCGACGCCAATCCACGAGAGTTCCATCCAGTTCCTATCGTCGTTATGCGCGATTGAGATCAAGCAACAGTGTACTCATCCCTGGAGCTAAAGTGTTTAGACCTTCTCGCATGAGTGACGTAGCGCCAGTAATGTGTCGCGGGCACGATCGCACGCTGTTGATGTCTTTTGGAACTAGTCAGCACGCAACCCGACCGAGACAATACTCTTTATCGCCAGCTGGCAGAGACTTCATACAAATCCAGTTTATGGCAAAGGCAGTGTATGAAAAGAAAGGAGTACCCGACGATGCGCGAGAAGATGTTTGCCGCTATCTCAGGCTGTATCGCAATCCTGCTGAATAACGCTGCCCTGGCTGGACCTGCCAAGCAGGCCAGCCTGGAAGAGTGCTTGCAGCTGAGAGCCGAGATTGAAGATTACACTGAGTTACGTCGCAGGGGCGGTTCCGCAGAAGATATGGACGACTGGAAGCGTTCAAGACGCGAGCTCGAGCAGCGTTTTCGTGACATGCGCTGTCGCCGTTATGGCAAAGCCGTGCGCTAGAATCAAAGCACCCTTTTGCCACAAAGCAGGCTGGATGTCCTCGCTGGCCTGGCAAGTTGTGGCACCCGAAAAGCTGGTGTAGCGTAGGCGCCCGCATGTCATCCGTTCCGGAGCAAACCGTGAGTAGCATAGTTTGGCTGGCCTCTTATCCCAAATCCGGCAACACCTGGATGCGCGCTTTCCTGCGTAACTATTTTGATAACGAGAGCCGTCCCAGCGACCTAAACGAAGCAGATGACCGTTTTGCCAACGAGAACAAGCCAAGCTGGTATGCCGGTTTTACTGACTTAGCCCTGGACAGTCTCAATGCGCAGCAAGTTTGTGCACTACGCCCCCATGCCCATGCCCGCATCGCTTCCAGCAACGCCGGCACAGTGCTGGTGAAGTCGCACAACTATTTAGGTGATTTTGATGGCTTTCCTCTGCACAACATCAACGTTACGGCGGGGGCGATCTATGTAGTTCGCAACCCGCTGGATGTCGTGCTATCGGTCGCAGATCACTTTGGCATGGCGCTGGACGACGCCATCGCGTTTCTCAATTCAGAAGAGGCAGCAACCGAGGCAGACGAGGCCAACATGGGCTCGATCATGGGTTCATGGTCTTTCCATGTAGCGTCCTGGACTCAGGAAGCCAGCGATATTATTCGCGTGGTGCGCTATGAAGATATGCTCGATAAGCCAGTTAAAGCGTTTGCGCCCGTATTAGCGCTGCTGCGTCAGACCAAGGATCCCGCCCGCCTCAAGCGCGCGGTTCAGCACAGCAGCTTCGCGACGCTGCGCAAACAAGAGCAAGCGGACGGCTTTAAAGAGCGCAGCGAACACTCGGCTCGCTTCTTCCGCCAGGGTAAAAAGGATCAGTGGAAAACCGCGCTTAATCGCGATCAAGTTGCCGCAGTGGTGAACGCAAACCGGGAGCAAATGAAGCGCTTCGGCTACCTCCCAAAGGGGTATTAGCCTATAACTGCTCAAGGCGCCGCCTCAGCCAGCCCCCCAGGCGGGTACGGCCCCAGATAAACCGATTGCTGCTGTGCTACTTGCCACCAGGCCGTTAACAGCTCTGCTGTCTGGCTTCGACTGAAGCTCTCTGAACTCAAACAGTCCAGCAAGGCTTCTCGTAATCGCTCGGGCATTTCGGCGCCGCCACCGTCCAGATACCAGGTCGGCTCAAAAAACCAGAGCTCAAACTTATCCAGCCCACGCATGTTAGCGGGGATGCGCAGATCGCCACCGCCGGGCACCAATCGATTGAGCTGCGCGGCCAGCACCAGTAGCGGATGCGGCGAACCCATATGAAAACTGACCGACACGCAGGCTTCGGTGCCCAACGCCGTGACCTCGTGCATGCTGCCGCCCGGAATGAACAACACGTCGCCCGGCGCCAGTTCGTATTCCTCTGGAGGTAGCTGCTGTCTTTCCTCGAAGTTGCCAAAAGTAAACACCGGAGCCTCGCGACAGCTATCCGGCAGCGGCCACACGCGCACGCGCTTGCGTCCGCTCATATGCATCAGAAAGCCATCCGCCAGATCGGTATGGGCACCATAGACATGTTCACCGCTGCTCATCCATAAACTGGCCATCATGTAGTAACCAAACGGATGCAAACGCTCCAAGGCTGCTTTGAACTTGTCCTGAAACGCATCCCAGGCCCAGTCTGCATCGTCGCGCAGGGTGCCTTCGCCAGAGCAGAAATCAATCAGCGCCAGCCGGCCATGCACCGGCATGCCCGAGGTAATTCGGTCTCTAAACGTTTTGATACTTTCCGGATTCGCTGCGTCGAGGTAGGTCACCTCCTCGCTGCCCGCAACAGCAGACATTTGCATCGCGGCCTCAGTATGACTGCGTGACATCATCGTCAGCCCCCAGTCCAGAGGGGCAGGTGGGAACGCGATGGTCTCGCTCGCCGTCAGACGCGTCGCGGCGGTGCTCGATAAATAATCAGTGAGTTCAGGCATAGTACTGTCTTGATGATTCGGTAAATTATCGCTGTTGGCAGCAGGCGCGTCCATGGACCGTCAGCGCTGGACATCGGTGAGTACAAAAGTTAGTTTCCGGTATCAGAAGGCTAGGCAAAACTCATAATAATAAGTAGCAAGCAGGAGTCCGCTATGCCCGCGACCAAGGCAAGCCAACTGATTTCGTATAGGCCCATGTACGCGTCTCGAGCCGCGTCACTCAAGCTTGCGGCGGCGGGGCTTCTTAATGCCGCCCTTGCCACCAGTCCTGTGGCCATGGCGCAAATAGAAGAAGTTATTGTCACTGCACAAAAACGGCTGGAATCGGCCCAGGATGTCCCCATCGCGGTGACGGCATTCGATGCCGACGCGCTGATATCCAAACAGATCAACGGCTTTGCCGATATTCGATTTACCGCGCCCAATGTCACCTTTGCCAAAGACAACTTCACCGGCACCAACTTCCAGATTCGCGGCGTCGGCACCACTTTAACCGCAGCCTCGGCGGACGCGGGCGTGGGTATTCACGTCAATGAAGTGCCCATCAATTCTCCGCGTCTCTTTGAAACAGAGTACTTTGACGTGCAGTCCATCGAAGTGCTGCGCGGCCCACAGGGTACCCTGTTCGGACGCAATGCCACTGGTGGCACGGTGAATATGACCACGGCGGCGGCTGAGCTAGGTGTCACCCTGGGTAATTTGGAGGCCCAGTACGGCGAATATGACCACACCAAACTGGTCGGTCATATCAATGTTCCTCTGGGCAGCACGCTAGCCGCCCGCTTCGCCGGTCTCTATCTGAAGCGCGACGGCTATACGGAAAACCTGTTTACCGGCAACGATGTCGACGGACGCGATCAGTTCGCACTGCGCGCCAGCTTTACCTGGGCGCCCACCGACAATACAACGGTAAGCCTGATGGGCTCTTATTTTGAAGAGGACAGCAACCGCGCTCGCTCCACCAAAACCATGTGCCAGAACGACCCCAGCGCTGTGCTGGGCTGCCTGCCAGACCGGTTGGATTTCGATTTACCCAATCCGACCTCGCAGCTTTCCAATATCCTTGCGTCAACTCAGGCTTTGGGGCCTTTTGGTCTGTTCCCTTTTGGCAGCAACAATCGCGCCGAGAATCCCGACGATATTCGCACCACGCTCACCGAGTTTGAGCCGGAATACAGCAGTGACGAAACGCTTATCACCCTGACTGTTGATCACAGCTTCGACCAGCACACGCTGACTTTTATCGGTGGCTATCAAGATACCGAAGTCGACTCGCGTCAGGATTTTCTCTGGAGTCGCGGTGCTTCGATTGAGATTCCGGCACTGCTGCAGGTGCTGCTGCCAGAAACCTATGCAGCCCGCTTCGCTGACGGCGCACTGCCTATATCAGCGCCCTCTGAAAGCGGTGCGGGTTCCGTTGGCGGCAGTTTTGGCGCACGTAACCGCTCGCTGGAATCCTACGACCAATCAATAGGCAGCTCAGAGCAAACGACCCTGGAGTTTCGCGTGGCCAGCGACTACGACGGCCAGCTTAACTGGCTCGCAGGCGGCTTCTGGATGGACGTGGACACCGATAATCGCTACTCGGTGTTTTCCAACGGCTTTGACTACCTGGCGTCGATCGTGCCCGGGGCGACCCAAGGCCTGGACGGTTTCGGCTGGGTGTCCCCTCACTTCCTCAGTGATACCGAAAGCTACGCCATTGAATCAGCCGCGTTGTTTGGCGAGCTGTATTACCAGGCCACTGAAGATATCAAGTTCACCCTGGGGCTTCGCTACACCCGCGACGAGAAGACCATTCAGGATCGTCAGCTGCTCCTGAACGAGGATGCCGATACCGGTGAGCGCCTATTCAGGCCCCTGGGAGACGACTCTCCTATACCCGTGGCGTACCGCAACGAGCAACAAGGCTGGGAAGAAGTCACCGGGCGGGCAGTCGTGGATTGGGCTGTCAGTGATGACAGCCTGCTCTATGCATCCTATTCACGAGGCTACAAAGGCGGCGGCTTCAACCCGCCTTTTGATCCCATTGAATTCCCAAGCTCAGAGCCTGACTTTGAGCCCGAGTACGTTGACGCCATCGAGATTGGTAGCAAGAACCGCCTGTTAGATGGCAAAGTACAGGCCAACGTCACCGCTTTTTTCTACGATTACCAGGACCTGCAGGTTTCACGGATCGTGAACCGCACCTCGTTTAATGAAAACACCGATGCGCAGATTTACGGACTGGAAACAGAGTTGCTGTGGGCGCCGAATGACCGCTGGTTGTTCAACGGCAACTTCGCCTACCTGAAGACAGAAATTCAGAACTTCAGCACCATCGATACCCGCGATCCCAGCGCAGGGCGCAGCGACGTCACGCTGGTCAAGGATCTTACCAATGGGTCCAACTGCGTAGCGCTGATCTCACCGCAGCGTTTCGCACAGGAAGTCGGGTCCCAACTCAATGACTGCGGCGCGATCGCCAGCCAGGGTATTGCCGTTACCGACGGTATCGCCGAAAGCCTGGATGGCAACGCGCTGCAAAACTCCCCGGAGTTTTCGGTGAGTCTGGGTGTGGAGTACACCGCGTACCTGCCCGGCAACCTCAGCCTCAGTACCCGCGTTGACTATTACTGGCAGGACGACATGTTTGCCAGAAACTTCAATCGGGAGGTCGACCGCATCCCATCCTGGGACGTGTGGAACGCTCAGATGACGCTGCTATCGGCCGAGGAAAGCTGGTATGCCCGCGCCTACGTCAAGAATATCGCCGACGACGATCACCTGGTTGGGCAATATCTCGCGGATCCCTCAGCGGGCTTATTCACCAACGTGTTTGCGATTGAGCCGCGCACTTATGGGGTCGCGCTGGGGTATAACTTCTAAACCAGAAAACCTCAGCCCCTCCCCTTGATCATTGCTGGCCACGGGAGGCTGCTGGGGCGACTGATATTTGGCTCAGGCGGGCAGGAACGTAAGGGCTACGCCGTTGTTGCACCAGCGCTGTCCGGTGGGACGAGGGCCGTCGCTGAACACATGTCCGTGATGGCCGCCACAGCGAGCGCAGTGGTATTCGGTGCGCGGCCATACCAACTTGTAATCCTTCCTGGTTTCAAAGGCATCGGGGATATGCGTGAAGAAGCTGGGCCAGCCGGTGCCAGATTCGTACTTCATCTCTGAAGTAAACAGCGGCAGCTCGCAGCCGGCGCAGGCGAAAACACCACGACGCTTCTCGGCATTCAATGGGCTTGAACCGGGGCGCTCTGTGCCCTCTTTGCGCAAAACATCGAAAGCCGCTGGCGACAGTCGCTCGCGCCACTCATCGCTGGTCAGCTTGAGTTTTTCTCCGGCGTCAGGCGGATTTACGCCAGCCGGCAGAAAATCTCGCCAACCGGACTGCAGTTCATCGACACTCATATCGGCTATCGCGCGCATCGGCCGCAGGCTGTAAAGGGATGGTACGAGCAGTAGTCCGCTCAACAAGAAGTCGCGTCGTTTCACGTGTGTTTCTCCATAAATACATATCCACGCACCTATAGACAACACACGTTAATAAACGTGCGGCCACCCATCACAGCTTTGTGCTGCCTACGAACAACTTTGACACTACTTAGATACCAATTAGGCACTGCTTAGGTGCTATCTAAGTACTACGCCATCTTCAACGGCATATCCCGTTGCCGCACGCCGGTAGCGGCAAACAAGGCATTGGCCAGTGCGGGCGCCGCAGGTGGCGTGCCGGGCTCGCCAACGCCGGTGGGATCTGCGTCGGTTTCAATTATGGCCACGTCGATCTCAGGCACTTCATTCATGCGCAGCATCGGGTAATCGTCAAAGTTACCTTGCTCAACCTTGCCTTCGGCAATGGTGATCTTGCTTTTCAGCGCCGCTGTCAGACCAAAGATGATGCCGCTTTCCATCTGCGCCACGACAATGTCGGGATTAACGGCTCTGCCACAATCCACCGCGCAGTAAACCTTCTCAAGCGTCGGCGTGCCGTTGTGCATGGATATCTCAGCGACCTCGGCTACCACCGAATGGAATGACTCGTGCACAGCTACGCCCAGGTATCGACCTTCAGGCGCATTGCCCCAGTTCGACATGTCTGCCACCTTGTCGAGCACACGGCGGTGACGGCTGTTCTCCGGCAAATGCGCGCGGCGGAACTCGACCGGATCGCGACCGCCAGCATGTGCCAATTCATCGACAAAGCTCTCGATGACAAAGGCGTTCTGGCTGTGCCCCACCGAACGCCAAAATCCCAGCGTCATTGGAGTCTGCACATTGCTGTACTGCACGCGGAAGTGCGGGAACCGATAACCCGTATCCGCCACGCCTTCAACGGAGGAGTGATCGGTGTCCGCCGAGAAACCCGCTACCGCATCCTTCACCATATGCGGAATCCAACCCGGTAAAGCGGCTGCCAGGAAATGCGGAATAATCTTTTGGTTAACGCTGGGGGAGACAATGTGGTGCTGGTAGGTCTCGACCTCACCCGCATCATTCAGACTTGCCGTCAGTCGCGCTTTCATCACCGGACGATAGAAGTCGTGGCGCATGTCGTCTTCACGGCTCCACACCAGCTTCACCGGGCGCTTGAGTTGCGCGGCGATCTGCGCCACTTCGTAAACGTTGTCGGAGGCAGCACGACGGCCAAAGCCACCACCCAGGAAGGTATTGTTAATAACGACTTTGGACTTATCCACGCCAAAGCCTTTGGCGGCATACGCCTGCGCCACGTCGGGCGCCTGATTGCCAACCCACACTTCGATGCCACCGTCTGCCGTCGGCCGGGCAGTGGCATTTTGTGGCTCCATAGTGGCATGAGCAACAAACGGTGCGTTGTACTCTACCGCCAATTGGTTGGCGGACAACTGCGCAGGCTTCTCGCCATCCTCGCGCATGACTTCAAAGGTTTCGCCATCCAGGGCAGCGGTGAATGCCGCATCGATATCGGCACTGGTCTGCAGCGGTTGCTCACTGGTCTGCCAGTTCGTTTGCACCGCTTCAGCGGCCTTGCGAGCACGCCAGTAATTTCGGGCAACTACCGCTATACCGCCCTCGATTTGAAAAATATCTTCCACACCTGCCATTTTTAGCGCTTCTGTGGCATCCCAACCGCCACAAGAACCCTCTGCATGTGGGCAGCGCAAAACCACCGCCACCGAGGCATCTTCAATGGGGGCGTCCATGCCAAAAACGGCACTGCCATCCACCTTGCCTTGAATGTCCAAACGATTCTGCTGGTGACCGATCACTTTGAAATCTGCCGGTGCTTTCAGCTCTACATCTTCAGGTACGGCTAGCGTGTTTGCGGTTGCCACAAGCTCGCCGTAACCGAGATCTACCGTCCCGTCGCGGCTCTTAACGCGACCGCTCTCGGCGTAAAGACCGGATCGGGCCGCACCGGACTGCTGCGCCGCCGCGCTAATCAACATCTCTTTGGCCGTTGCACCCACCTGACGCAGAATCGGATAGTAAACGCGAATAGAGTTGGAGCCGCCGGTCACCTGCATGGTCATTTCCGGATCGGCAAAGGCCGCGTGGGGCGGCGCCATTTCGTAGGCCATTGCGGCGGGGTCAAATTCCAGCTCTTCCGCCAGCACTGACAGAATACCCGTGGTAACACCCTGCCCCATTTCAGCTTTAAAGATTTGAGCTATCACTTTCCCTTCAGGGGTGATGCGTAAAAAGGCATCAGGCTGAAAGTCTTCTGCGTTGATCTTCGGAAATTCGTCTACTGAACAGCCCGACAGGGTGAAGCCCAAACTCATCGCACCACCGGCGACAGAAATGTTTTTAATGAAAGCGCGCCTGGACAGATTCATGACAGCACCTCCGCGTCCGCGGTGTCAGGACTCCAGGTTGCCACCGCGCCCTCCTGCATCTGCGCCGCTGCACGCTTGATGGCTTTGCGAATGCGCGGGTAGGTGCCACAGCGGCAAACATTTCCGGACATGAAGCTATTGATATCCTCATCGCTTGGGTTGGGCTTTGCGGCCAACAACGCCGCGGCGGACATAATCTGCCCAGACTGACAGTAACCACACTGGGGCGCATTTTCTGCAATCCAGGCTTGCTGCAGCGGATGGTCGCCGGCGGGAGAAAGCCCCTCAATCGTGGTGATGGCGCGCCCGGCCACCGCGCTCACCGGCAATGAGCAGCTGCGCATAGGATTTCCGTCCATATGCACCGTGCAGGCGCCGCAAAGGCCTTTGCCGCAGCCAAACTTGGTGCCATTCATGGCGAGTTCGTCGCGCAACACCCACAACAGCGGCGTATCCGCTTCGATATCCAGACGAACGGCTTCGCCGTTCAAAGTAAATTCTATGCTTTCTGGCGACACGCGCGCCCTCCCGCGACTGCTAATCGGATTGAATTCTAGACTTTTGAAGTCTACTCGGCTGAGCTGACCGGCGCACTACGCTCGCAAACAGATTCTGCCCGCAGTCCGCCTATAGATACTGTTCGGCCAGCCCGCGCACGTCGACAGACGCCTGCATGCGTTGCGCCAGCAAAAACATACCGCCGACCTTGCGATGGAAAAATACCGCCTCTGAAGGTGGCGCGTGCCAGAACTCGCGGAAGTCGCGCAGCGAGGCGCCCACCTCAGACAGCCTTGCGGAAATATCCGATGCGCCAAAGTCATAGGGCCCTTCGTGTACCAGAGGCTCCAGCGCGATATCGAAAATCGACAACACAAAATCACGGTAATCATCGCTGCCGTCGCTTACCACGTCTCTCACTACATAGCCGAGCTTACCCGCGGCATCCAGCAGCCGCTCTTCCTGGCCCTTCTGCGCGGCGCGGACCATACGGCGATATTGATTCACAAATGCCGCCTTGAATTTACGCGTGGCGCCGAAATCCAATAACACCATGCGCTCAGTCGATGATTGATAGCGATAGTTGGCAAAGTTGGGGTCCGTCTGCACCAGACGCAGCTCAAAGAACTCGCGCAGCATCAGGTCCATCATCGCGGTCACCAACTGATCGCGAAGCTCCTGATCCAGGTCGGCTATGACCTCCATAGGTTGACTGTCGATGTAGGTCATCGCCAATACGTTTTCAGTGGTTAGCTCTGGCACCAGCTCGGGCACAATAAAGCGCTCGTCGTCTGCCAGTAAGGCATTAAAGGTAGCGAGGTGCTCCGCTTCCGTGAGGTAGTTGGCCTCGTCGTGCAGCTGTGCCTTGGCATCTTTTAGCAGTGGCTTCATATCCATGGCATCAGGCACCAGACCCGACAGTCGCAACAGCGCTGCGATGTTGTCGATATCACTGTCGATACTGCGCGCCACGCCGGGATACTGCACTTTCAAAACAATATCGCGACCATCTGGGGAGCGAGTGCGGTGTACCTGACCAATCGAGGCCGCCGCTATAGGGGTGTAGTCAAAGCCATAAAACTGCGACTCCCACTCGTCGCCGAAGGCATCCGTCATGGCTTTATCGAGCTGCTCAAATGGCATGTAATCTGCTTCATTTCGAAGCCGCGCCAGAATGTCGGCGAGCTGTTTGGGCAGGAATTCTCCACCGTCCATCGACAGCATCTGCCCTAATTTCATCGCAGCACCGCGCATATTTGCCAGCTCATCAGCAACGCGCTGCGCGTTCGCCGGCGTCAGTAGCATATCGCGAGCGCGCGGGCGCTCGCCCTCGCGAAGCCTGCGGCCACCCTCAGCAATCATGCCACTGGCGACACCCCCGGCGAGCTTCGCCACCCGGGCAAATCGACCCAGACGACTACTGGGTACCGCGGCCTGCTGTGATTTAGCCATTCGACTCTCGCTCCCGCCACGCTTCGATGTGCTCCATCACCAGTTCGTGGCCGTTGAACTGTGCATCCAGCACGGCAATAAAAGTAAACACGCCGGTTAACTTGCGAGCAATCAACGCAAAGTCACGCGATGGCGTGGTGAAGTGTTTGGACGTGGAATTAGCCGCTGCCAGCTTGCCCGCGCGCTGCATCAAGCGGGAATCGCCCCAGCGGTACTCGCCACGGCGGTTCAAGTATTCGCTGGGCAGACGCGATGGATGCCGCAAGGGCTCCAGTAGGTGTAAACAGAAGCCTGAGAACAACTGTCGCGCTTCTGTGTCAGCATCCGGCCGCAGGCAGCCAAGCCCCACCAGACCATCCGCCAGCGTTTCGGTGTCTTCCTCAAGGCCTGCCGCTATGACCTGGCGAAGGTGGAATAAAAAATCCGCGTCACAGGCCATCATGGAGCCAAAATCCAATAGCGCCAGACGGTCGACTTCGCCGCTGCCGGGCTTCGCAATATCGATCAGATAATTGCCAAAGTTGGGATCAGTTTGCAGCAAACCCCACTCATACAGCTCAATAAAAAAGAGCTCCAGCATGGCGCGAGCCAAGGCGTTGCGGCGCTTTAGGGACAGCCGGGCTATCGCAGGATCATTGACTGAACGTCCGCGCAAGTACTCCAAAGCCAGCACGCGGTCGCCGGAGAACTCGGGGTAAACCGCAGGCACATGATAGACCTCGCCCTTGCTGCCGAGGGAGGCCACGTGATCAGCCATGGTTTGTGCAAAACGGGCCTCGCGGCGGTAATCAATTTCATGATGTAGATGACGGCGCATGGACTCCAGCCAGTCATCCATGTCGCGACCGGCAGGCAGCCAGCGGGCGAGCTTGAGCATCCGCACGACAGCATCAAAGTCGCTATCAATGACCTTAGCCAGCCCCGGATACTGAATCTTGCAGACGATCTGCGTATCGCTGGACAGGATACGAGCGCGGTGCACTTGTGCTAGCGAGGCCGCCGCAAAGGCCTGCTCCTCTATGCTCAGGTCATGTTGGTGATCACCGAGTTCCGCTGTCAGCACCGGGGCCACTGCCGCCCAGTCCAAGGGTTCGGTGCTGCCGCCCAGATCATGTAGAGCCTCAGTCAAAACGGGCGGCAGGAAATGCTCACCCAGCAGGGCAAACATTTGTCCGATCTTCACGTAGGTACCTTTGAGGCGGCCCAGCTCGTCCACAAAGCGTTTCGCTTCGCGGCGGGAGAATGCTGAACCGGCCTCGACGCTGCGCAATCCGGACCGGGACAGCACTTGCTGCACTGCACCGTCTACCGCCAGGGCGCCGCCAGCGCGAATACCGGCTAGCGCGGCACTCAGGCCGCGGGGCATAGCGCTGCGTTTAACACTATCTTTAATTGGGTTTTGTTTGCTCATTTCTATGTCTATACGCAGCGGGCGCTCAAGCGGGCTAGTTTGGGCTGCAAGAAGAGCTGGCCCAAAGCGCTGCGACGCCGAGCGGTGACGCGCTGGTGTATTTCACAGCTTTCGGTTATAACTTTCTCATCGTCGTTTTACAGCCTCTTGGACGCCGAAGGGTAAGCAGCGTTCCGAAAATCTGTAACGCGACAGAAGTGCGATCAAACCAGGAGTGGGATACGCATGTCGCTAGCGATACTTCGGCTGGATTTGGCCGGGCAACCCAGGGGATGGTGTAGTCCGGAACAAGCCGCCACGGCCTACGTAAAAGGGGATGTATCCTGGACCCTCGGCGCACCTGCCATCACTCTACACGGCGGCGTTCAACGTCTGAGCGGCCAGCGATCCGTTCTGGAAATACCCTCGATTATTGCCATGCGCGGCCGCGTGGTCGGCAACTTCTCACTGTCTTTGAATAACAAATCACTTTTCCGCCGCGATCAGCATATCTGCCTTTACTGTGGACAGCAGACTCATCGCAGCCTGCTGACGCGCGACCACGTACTGCCGGTTAGTCGGGGTGGCAAGGATATCTGGGCTAACTGCGTGAGCTCTTGCAAAAGCTGCAACAATCGCAAGGGCAACCGCACCCCGGAAGAGGCGGACATGCCCTTGTTAGCCGTGCCTTTCACGCCGAATCCCTGGGAGTACACTTTTCTCGAGCGCGACCGAATTCTGGGTGATCAGATGGACTATCTTCGGCAGCAATTTTCCAGCCACCGAGACTGGGCTTACGCATCTTGAGGCAGACGCTGTACGCCGCGGCGAAGGCAGCGCGCACACTCTCCTAGTCTGTCAGAAACGTTTTGTACTGGCGCCGGGCGTCTCAGCGACTGGCTTAGGGCGCAGAGACTGCTCACGAAACCAGATATTGCAGGCCCATTTGGTTCCTGACTCCGGCGGCATACCGCCGTGCAGCGAATCCGGATGCCGGACGTCGCTGTCGTCGTGACAGTTGTGAAACAGCAGCATGCGGCCAGGCTTCGGCATGACCTCAATATCGAGCCTGGGAAAAAAGGTGCCGCCGCCCGCATCCACCGCATTGAGGTAGCAAAGACAGGTCAGCAGCCTCTGCCCGCCGCGGCTGAGGCAGCGGTCGCCCGTCTCCGTACCGGCCTCCCAGGCATCATAGTGAGGCCGATACCGCTGGCCGGGGCCATAGTTGATGACCTGCAGAGACTCCGCATGCTCTAGCGGCAGCCCGACCAGCGTTGCCACGCGGGCACAGAGTTCAGCTGTGATGGCACTCGTGTCATGGGCGACCCAGTGCACTCCCCCAGTGCGCCCTTCGCTTTTGACGCCGGCGTCTTCGCCACTGACCAAAGACGGCGTCAAGTGCGGCTCTGCCAGCGCAATCAGGTGGTCACATTCGACTTCGCTGAGAAAGGCCTCGAACAGGAATACGGCGGGCGCATCCGCGATGCGCCGGCCATCTGGATATTGCTGGCGTAGGGCCGGACGCATTAGTCCGCGGCCGGACCGCCTCCGGCTGGGGCGCCCGCTGAGAAGCTTTCCAGCATCGCCTGCATATTGGCGTGAAGCATATTCACCGCCTTCAGCGGCCTCACCATCACCTTGAAGCTGTCAATTTTGCCGTCGGCATTCCAGGTGAAGATATCAACCCCGTTAATGGTGATACCGTCGTTTACTGTTTCGAACTCAAGCATCGCCTCATGCTCACCGGCGATCTCACGCACGTAACGGAACTGGCTGTTTCCCAAGACATGCATGGCGGCCGTGAGATACATTTCTGTCAGCGCCTTGCCCCGCTGCGGGGTATGGACAACGGGTGAGTAAAAAACACATTCCTCGGCAATCAGATCATCTAGCAGGCTCGGATCGCGCTTCGTCATAGCGTCGTGCCATCGGTTCAGAACGGTCATAGCAAGTTTCCCCTGTAGCGACATCCCATTATGCCCCAGCGCACAGCACACCAACACAGCCGAGATAGAGTCTACATTGCACTTCCTGCACGCTTAACGCGGCATTGCATGGTCATTTAGCTCCCTCACCGCTAAGCTATCCGCATGGTCCTGCCTGCAGCACACTACATTGAGCGGCTCGGCGTCGCGATTGGCTGCCTTACGCTATTGATATTTGCCGAGACGGCATTGTCAGACGAGACACGGGCAGACACGTCTTCTGGGGAGACATCGAGCTGGCTTGACCGCGGCTACGAGCGCATCGGCAGCAGCGGCGACGAGCTTGCGAACTGGTTCGACGGATTTTTCGGCAACGCTCGCGAGGTGCAAGACGAAGCCTCTAGCCTGATCAGAATTCGGCCCCAGCTCGACCTGGACGAGCAGGACGGCACAGATCTAAAGCTACGCGTAAACGGCAAGGTGCATTTGCCCCGCGCCAGCGATCGGCTTAGCGTCGTGTTCTCCGGAGAGGATGGCGACTTTGATGAGGATTTTTACGACCCGGGCATTGCCTCCGGCGGTGATTCTGCCGCGGGCGTTCAGTACCAGGTGCGACGAAGAAAACGCTCGTCGGCCTTTCTTTTCGCAGGCTTTAAATCGGGCCCAAACGTAAAGGTAGGTGCACGCTATCGTCAGGACAAACCTTTATGGGGCGATCGCTCACGCTATCGATTTAGCGAAGAGGTATTTTTCGTGCCAGGCGATGGCTTCACCAGCCTCACACGTTTTGATATCGACCATGCGCTATCTCAGAGCACCCTGCTGCGCTGGGCGAATAGAGTGGAGTGGGGAGAGGAAACCCGAGGCGCTGAATGGGTCACTCGGCTGGCATGGATTAGACGTTACGACGCAGATACGGCCTTTCGCACCTTTGGCTTTGTGCGCGGCGACGGCGATCCGGAGGTGCTGAAGAGCCGCGGCATAGGTTTTGGCTTGCGCCGCCGATTCGGACGCGAGTGGCTGTTTTGGGAGATAGAACCCAGCTACGCCTGGCGCAAACGCAGGCCCGGCGATGAGCGTGAAGGTGTCGCTGCAATCAAAATTCGATTAGAGGCCGTTATAGGCGATTAAAAAATGAGAGGACACCCTCCCGCGAGCACTGAAGCCGGCTCACTGAACTGGCGCGTGATACGGCGCCTGCTGCCCTTTATTTGGGAATCCAGAGATCGTGTGCTGTTGGCATTGCTGTGCATGGTGATGGCCAAGGGTGCGGTAATACTAATCCCCTTTTTGCTGAAGTATCTGGTCGATGCGCTGGAAACCGAGGGGGCGGCAGTTACCACTATGGCACTGCTAGGACTGGTTGCCGCCTATGGCGGCGCACGTTTCGCCAATGTATTTTTCGGTGAGCTGCGAGATACGATTTTTGGTCGCGTTACCGAGCGCGCAATGCGCCGGATAGGCTTGCAGGTTTTCCAGCACTTGCACGCACTGGATCTGGATTTCCATCTCAACCGGCGCACCGGTGGCCTCGCCCGCGATATGGAACGCGGCACCTCAGGTATCAGCTTCCTGATGCGCTTTTTCATCTTTAATATCGCACCCACGCTGTTTGAGATCGCAGTGGTAGCGGGCATTCTGCTAGCCAACTACGGTGCATCCTATGCGGCAATCACCCTGCTATCGGTGATCATTTACGGCCTGTTCTCGCTACGGGCCACCGAATGGCGAACGCAGTATGTTCGTGAAATGAATGAGGCGGATTCAGCGAGCAGCACCCGCGCAATCGACAGCCTGATGAATTTCGAAACGGTAAAATACTTCACCAATGAGGGCTTTGAGGCCGAGCGCTACGATGAAGGGCTTGCGCGCTGGGAGACAGCCAGGCGCCGCAATCGGCTGTCTCTGTTCGGCCTGAATGGTGGCCAGGCACTGATTATCGCGGTCGCGCAAACCACAATGATCGGCCTGGCTGCGAATGACGTGCGCAGCGGCGCGATGACCCTGGGCGACTTCATCCTGGTGAATCAATTCATGATCCAGCTGTTTCTACCGCTGAACTTCCTGGGCTTCGTGTTTCGCGAAATCAAAGGCTCCCTCGCCAATATCGAAAAGCTCTTCGAGCTGTTGACCGAGCGTCCAGCGGTAACCGATGCGCCGCAAGCGGGAACGCTTCAGGTTCACGATGGCGGCATTCGTTTTGAAGACGTCAGCTTTGCCTACTCGCCCGCCAGACCCATTATCAAGAAGCTCAGCTTCTCCGTCGCCCCCGGTGAAACGGTCGCCATCGTTGGGCCTTCCGGTGCCGGCAAATCCACGTTGGTAAAGCTGCTGTTTCGCTTTTACGACCCCGACAGCGGTAGCGTCTCCATCGACGGGCAGAATATCGCTGAGGTTACGCAGGATTCTCTGCGCCAGGCCATCGGTATCGTGCCGCAGGATACGGTCCTGTTTAACGACACGCTGTTTGAAAACGTGCGCTACGGGAAGCCGACTGCCAGCGATGCAGAAGTGAACGAAGCGATCAGGTTGGCGCATTTAGATAACTTCATCTCTCATCTGCCCGACGGCCACGACACGCTGGTCGGCGAGCGCGGCCTTAAGCTTTCCGGTGGCGAAAAACAGCGGGTGGCGATTGCTCGCACCCTGCTGAAACGGCCGCCCATCCTGGTATTTGATGAAGCGACCTCGTCATTGGATAGCCAATCCGAGCGAGCAATTTTGGAAGCCCTCAGGGAGATCTCCAGCGGCCACTCCAGTCTTGTCATTGCGCACCGGCTATCTACTATCGTTGACGCGGACAGTATTCTGGTACTGCGTGACGGCATGCTTGTTGAGCAAGGTTCACATGACAAGCTGCTGGCGCAGGGCGGGGCCTATACAGAGCTTTGGCAGGCACAGCAAAAACAAGATGCGCAAGATCATACATATTGATGCGGATGCGTTTTATGCATCGGTAGAGATGCGTGAGAACCCTGCGCTGAGGGACAAGCCCATTGCCGTCGGAGGCAGCTCTGAAAGCCGCGGCGTTATTGCAACGGCGAACTACGCCGCCAGGCAATTTGGCGTGCGGTCCGCCCTGCCCTCCGCGCGGGCGCGACAGCTTTGCCCAGAGCTTGAAATTATTCCAGCGCGCTTCGACCTGTACCGTAAAGTCTCCGGCCAGTTTCGCGAAATCTTTGCCGATTTCACCGACGCCATTGAGCCACTGTCACTGGATGAAGCCTACCTTGACGTCAGCGATAGCGAGCATTTTGGCGGCAGCGCAACCCTGATTGCCGAGGAAATCCGACGCCGGGTCAGGGAAGAGCTTTCGCTTACGGTTTCAGCAGGCGTGGCGCCCAATAAGTTTCTGGCTAAAGTGGCCAGCGACTGGAACAAACCGGACGGTCAACTGACCATATCGCCAACACAAGTGGCGCGCTTCGTGTTCGACCTGCCCGTTTCCCGTATTAACGGGGTCGGCAAAGTCACCACGGAAAAACTCGCCGCTATGGGTGTAGTCACCTGCGGCGATCTGCAAGAGATACCGTTAAACGATCTGGTGCGACGGTTCGGCAAGTACGGCTCCAGACTGGCTGACCTTGCCCATGGCAAGGATGATCGCGAGGTTAAAACCAGCCGTCTGCGAAAATCGATTAGCGTCGAGCGCACTTACGCAGCCGACCTCAGCACCGAAACGGAGCTGTTTGAAGCCCTTGACCGCGTCTTGGAAGAACTGGATTCACGATTCGCAAAGATCAATCAGCAATACCTGCCGACCAAGCGCTTCGTAAAAGTGAAGTTCCGCGACTTTACCCAGACCACGCTTGAGGAAGTCTTCGAAGACCGCGGCAGCTCATGGTTCTGTAAGGCGGACTTTCAACGACTGTTAACAGGCGCCAGGGCGCGCAAGCCATTGTCAGTGCGACTATTAGGCGCAGGCCTCAGACTGGAGCCACGCAGTGGTGACAACTTAGACCAGCTTAGTCTGTTTGATTGAGGTAAATTGACCCTTCATGAACGCTACCCGTACTCTTTCCGCTTGGATCAAACCCCGGACTAACAGCATGAAGCCTCTGGCGCTTTCGCCCCGCTACATCTACAAAATCGGTCGACTCTTATTGTCGTTGCTTGTCACTGGGGCAGCCGCTGCGGTGGCCGAGAGCCCACGTAATGTCATCCTGTTCATCGGGGATGGCATGGGCGACCAACAGATCACCATCGCCAGAAATTATTTGGCCGGCGCTCAAGGCAAACTGCTGCTGGACGAGCTGCCGTTTCGCGCTGCAGTGCAGGTACTGACGGTTGATGAACAGGGCAAGCCCGAGTACGTCGCCGACTCAGCCAATAGCGCAACTTCGATGGCGACCGGCGAAATCACCATGTTGCGTCGCATCGCCATGGCGCCTGACGGAACCACACAACTACCTACCATTCTCCAACAGGCGGCGGCTAGAGGCCTACGCACTGGCATCGTATCAACCGCTTCCGTCACCGACGCCACGCCAGCATCCTTTGTCGCGCATATGAGTTTGCGCCACTGCGAAAGTCCCAGCGCCATGCTGGGCGCAAAGCGCTCGTGGACGCGCCTACCCCACTGCAAGGAACTTTTAGCGGCCAATGGCGGGCCCGGGTCGATTTCTGAGCAAATCGCAGGTTCAGACGCAACGCTGGTGTTAGGTGGTGGATTCAAACACTTCGAAATGCCTGTTGAGGACGGCAGCCAAAGCGTTATCGAACTGGCTGAGGATAGCGGCTTCGCAGTCGTAACAGACTTGTCGCAGCTGTCCGCTCTGGACAATAAGCAGCGTGTACTTGGCCTGTTTAGCAAAGGCCATCTGCCGGAACGCCTGGTGGGTGAAGCAGGCCGGCGTGGCGAGGCGCCAACGCCGAGCTGGGCAAACTACATCAGCGAGTATCTGGGCAGTGTATTGCTGCCGGAACCGATGAACTGTGTGGCGAACCCTGCGGCTGAAGGCGCACCAACCATGGCTGCCCTGACAGAAGCCGCGCTGACTCGGCTGGACAATGAGGCGGGATTCTTTTTGATGGTTGAGTCTGCATCCATCGACAAGGCCTCTCATCAACGTCGTGCCTGCGGCTCGATCGGCGAGCTGGAGCAGCTCATCGAATCAGTACAGGTCGCCCTCGACTACGCCGTAACTCACACGGAAACACTGATACTGATTACCGCTGACCACGCCCAGGCAGCACAACTGATTCCGGATACCAGTTATTATGCGACCTACGGTATTCCGGTTTTTTCACCCGGCAAGGTGGCGCGCGTGATCACCCCTGAGGGTGCCGTGATGGCGGTGAATTATGCGACCAATGGCTTTGAGTATCAGGAACACACGGGTGCCAATGTACCCCTATTCGGGAATCAGCAAGCGGTTGGTCGCATACCCACACTGATCACGCAGCCGGACATTTACCATATTATGTATCGCTACCTGTTTGATGAGAACGCAGAGTGAAAGACCTTAGCGCAGACGTCATTATTGTTGGCGCCGGTCTGTCCGGCATTGGCGCCGCCTGCCACCTGCAGAAGCATTGTCCTAATCGTAGCTACCTTATTCTGGAGGGACGAAACGCCATGGGTGGTACCTGGGACCTGTTCCGCTACCCCGGCATTCGGTCAGACAGTGATATGCATACTCTCGGCTACCAGTTCAAACCCTGGATAGGGGACAAGGCCATTGCCGATGGCCCGTCGATACGTGACTACATTGAAGAGACTGCCAGAGAGCACAACATCGAATCCCATATCCGCTATGGGCACCGGGTCACCGCATTGGACTGGTCCAGCGACGATGCGCGGTGGACGCTTACCGTTGAGCAGGCCGACAGCGGCAAGATCGTGACGCTGCGCTGTCGCTTCCTGCAAATGTGCGCGGGCTACTACAGCTACCAGAAGGGCTATACACCCGACTTCCCGGGCCAGGAGCAGTTTACAGGCACGGTAGTGCACCCCCAGTTTTGGCCTGAGGATCTAGACTATAGCAATAAGACGGTGCTGGTAATCGGCTCAGGCGCTACCGCAGTCACGTTGGTGCCAGCCATGGCGGGAGAGGCAAAACAGGTCACTATGCTTCAGCGCTCGCCCAGTTATGTCGTATCTCGACCCACTCGGGATGCGATTGCCAACAACTTGCGCCGGTTTCTACCGGCACGTTGGGCCTACGCCATTACCCGCTGGAAAAACGTCATGGTGCAGCAGTGGATGTACCGATGGTCGCGGCGCTCGCCGCATAAAGTCGCCAGGGTGTTGCTGGACCGCGTGCGGGCAGCTCTACCACAAGGCTACGACGTGGCACGCCACTTTACCCCGCGCTACAACCCGTGGGACGAACGCCTGTGCGCCGTGCCGGATGACGATTTGTTCAAAGCTATCAGTGCCGGGGACGCTGAAGTGGTCACAGACCACATCGACCACTTCACGGCGACCGGAGTAGCACTGAAATCAGGCCGGCATCTGGAGGCAGACATAATAGTGACTGCTACTGGTTTAGAGCTTGTCAGCAATGGAGGTGCCGCGCTCCGCGCAGACGGGGAAGCGATCGATCTGGCAACCACGCTAACCTACAAGGGAATTATGTACAGCGGCGTACCGAATTTGGTCAACACCTTCGGCTACATTAATGCCTCTTGGACACTGCGCGCGGACCTGACCGCGGAATACAGTTGCCGCCTGTTAAATGAAATGCAGCGCCGCAACGCCGATTGTGTAGTGCCCACGCTTCGCAGCGCAGACCATACTATGCCGACCCGGGACTGGATCGATGACTTTAGCCCCGGATACCTGCGCAGAGTTATGGATCAGCTACCGAGGCAGGGTGATCACGCGCCCTGGATCAATCCACAGAACTACCGCACCGACCGCAAACTGTTTCGTCAGGACCCTCTGGACGACGGCGTTTTAGTGTTTACCAAGGCCAGAGCCGAGGCGCATCAGAGTCCTGAGGAAGCGTCTCCTTCGCCGGATCATACCCTGCGCAAAGCGGGATAGCACAACGGGTGACGGATTCGACCCTCAATAGCGCGCGCATACTGGTTGTTGAAGACTAAGCCCTGGTTGCAGCGGACATTCGCAGGCGCCTTATCGGTATTGGCCACCAGGTTCCAGGGCTTGCGCACACGCCGCAGCAAGCTATTCAACTTGCCACCGATCTGGAACCAGACCTATTGCTATGCGACATTCATCTCAAGGCTTCGCTGGATGGAATTGATATCGCACAGCAAATCACGACTACCTAGAACATCCCGGTGGTATTTCTCACTGCTTATTCTGACGCAGCAACGGTATCGCGGGCCAAATCGGTTGCCACCTGCGACTTCCTGCTAAAACCCATAGAGACCCGCGAACTTCAAATTGACATTGAAATGGCGCTGGACGCGCTGCGCTAAGGGCTAGCTGCGCAGCACAATCCAGGTCGTTTTGGCGACGGCAAGGATACGCCCGTCGCTGGTGGCGACTGCGGTTCCGCTGTAGTGCTTGCGGCCCTCACCGCCTATTGGCCACGCAAACACAATTAGCGTTTGATCCCCCGGCACAGGAGCACGCAGCGACAGGCTCTGTTCCCCTAATAGCGCCAGCGACGAGAGATCTCCCAACACCGCAAATGAACCCGGACAATCCAGCGCCGCCCAGACAAATTCGCTGCGCACGATGCCATCGCTGTCCACTAAGTCTGCAGCGGGCTGCCACGGACAGGCAACCATGCCCTTATCTTCCTGGGACTCCTCAACGGGACCTGTAAACAAGGCCAATCCATCCTCATCAGGCCGACCGGGACCGCAGACAAAACAGCCGGGCAGCGGGTGATTTTCATAACAGCGAAATCGGGCTCGTCCCTGCTCTGCTGAGTCTAGCGAGGGCACCTCTGGCACCTCCAACGTGAGCGCCGCGGACCGGGCAGTCGCTACGCAATCATCGCCATGCATTAATTCGACAGAGCCATCCGCTTGATGACGCACGGTTAACGGAGTATCTAGCGGGGGCGGCGCATGCAGGCGCACCGTAGCGTCACCTTCAATATAGGCGGCCAACCGACCGCAGCTGTAGCCGCCATTGCCTGAGTCAGGCGGCCCGTTGAAGCGGCTATCAAGGGTAATAGTATCCATAGAATTTTTAATCCTCCGCCGCTGCCAAAACAGTCTGCCAGTAACCGACGTCTATCCAGCGATCAAACTTTCGGCCCACTTCTTTAAGCTGCGCCACCTGACAAAAGCCCATTTTTTCATGAAGACCCACGCTGGCGGCATTGGGCAAGGCTATGCCGCCCAGCACGGTGTGCACACCGCGGGCTTGCAAGCGCTCAAGCAGCGCCTGATACAGCGTTACGCCCAGTCCCTGACCGGTATAGTCCTTATGCAAATAAATAGTGGATTCCACCGATCGACTGTAGGCGGCACGATTCTTCCAGCGCACCGCGCAAGCGTAGCCGCACACTACGCCAGAACGTTCTATCACCAGCCACGGCAATTGCTGGTTTTGTACGGTTTCAACACGGTGGGCCATCTCCGACGCCTCCACGGGCATCGTCTCAAACGTGGTCACCGTGCTGACAACATAGTGGTTGTACAGCAAAGCCAGTGCTTCGGCATCGCGATCGGCAGCATCTCTTATCATGGCTGCAGTATACGACAGGCTACCGGATGGCAATTCAAGTCGAGGCTCGACAAGCGTATATTGTCTGATTCAGCCTACTAACGAGAATATTGCTGATGGCGCGACTCGCCCGCATACGTGGCTTCTTGCCCTACATGACGATTCTGTTCCTGAACGCCTTCGTCGACCTGGGCCACAAGATCATCATCCAGAACACCATCTTCAAGACCTACGACGGTCAAGAGCAGGTGGTACTGACAGCAATTGTTAATGCGCTGATTTTGCTGCCGTTCATCATGCTGTTCTCGCCTGCCGGCTTCCTGTCAGACAAATACCCCAAGCCGCGCGTTATCCGCTGGACAGCGTTTGCCTCTATTATCGCCACGCTGCTGATCACCTTGTTCTACTATCTGGGCTGGTTTTGGGGCGCCTTTGCCATGACGCTAGCGCTGGCCATCCAGAGCGCTTTTTACAGCCCCGCCAAGTACGGTTACATCCGGGAACTGGTAGGGGCAGAAAACCTGGCCGCAGCCAACGGTATGGTGCAGGCCACCACCATTACTTCGATCCTGATGGGCACATTTGTGTTTTCCGGTGCTTTCGAAGCACTGCTGCCCAACACCCTCGACCTGGGCGGCACCAATAACATCATTAGCATGATTGCACCGATAGGCTGGGCCCTTGTTGCCCTGGCGAGCCTGCAGTGGTTGATCAGTTTCCGCCTGGTGCTGACCAACAGGACCCAAAAAGACCGTCAGTTCGATATGCACCGCTATGTGCGTTTGAACTACTTGAAGAGCAATCTGGCACTGCTGCGTGAACGCAGCCCCATTATTTTGTCGATTCTGGGCCTGGCGACCTTCTGGGGCATTTCCCAGGTCATGCTCGCAGCGTTTCCAGCGTTTGCCAAAGCCCGGCTCGACATCACCAACACCGTTGTTATTCAGGGCATATTGGCCTGCGCCGGCGTGGGCATCATGCTGGGCTCGCTGGTCGCAGCTCGCGCCAGTAAGAACTACATCGAGACGGGGCTGATCCCAATAGGAGCCGTATTGATCTCCGTGGTGATTGCGGTGCTACCCACGCTGGACAGTACTCTAACCATGGCGCTGGCCTTCCTCACGGTTGGATTCGGTGGCGGGTTGTTTATCATCCCGCTGAGTTCGCTGGTGCAGTTTCATGCGCGCGCCAGCCAACTGGGCACGGTGCTGGCAGGTAACAATTGGGTGCAAAACGTCACCATGCTGTCTTTCCTGTGCCTTACCGCGAGCTTTGCCATCGCCGGCATCGACAGCGTCGGCCTGTTCTACATTCTCACCATTGTCGCCATTCTCGGTACCGGCTTTACCGTAAGAAAGCTGCCTCAGTCGCTGGCCCGCATCATCGCTGCTGTGGTGCTGAAGCGCCGCTACAAGATTCAGGTTTTAGGGTTTGAAAACCTGCCGCAGGCAGGTCCGCTGCTGCTGTTAGGTAACCATATCTCCTGGATTGATTGGGCGCTGGTACAAATTGCCTGCCCGCGGCCACTGCGCTTCGTCATGCTGCGCCGCATCTATGATATCTGGTACCTGAAGCCGTTTTTGAAGATGTTTCGCGTCGTTCCCATTGCCTCAGGCAAAAGCAGGGAGTCACTGGATAGCATCAACGAGTTGCTTAAGAACGGCGAAGCGGTCTGCCTGTTCCCCGAGGGTGCCATTAGTCGCAATGGACAGCTGGGCAAGTTTCACACTGGCTTTGAACGCACCATACGCGGAGTAGAAGGCGGCGTTATCGTGCCGTTTTATCTCAGAGGGTTATGGGGCAGCAAGTTCTCCTACGCCGATGATCACCTGCGCGACTCGCGCTCTCCCAGCATCAAGCGCGACCTGATTGTCGCCTTCGGTAAGCCGCTGCCAATTGAGACCGACGCGGATCATCTTAAACAGAAGGTCTTTGAGCTTTCGATTACCGCCTGGGAGGCCTACACCAAAAGGCTGGACCCATTGCCTTTGGCTTGGCTGCGCACCGTTAAACGCGACCTTGGGGACGTCTGTACTGTTGATGCCTCCGGCACCAAACTCACCCGGCGGCGGTTTGCTGCCGCGACGCTGGCGTTTGGCGGCGCCATGAACCTGGACCGCGATACACAAAATGTCGGTCTGTTGCTGCCCGCCGCAAACGCTGCGGCTATCGCCAACATGGCAATCATGCTGAAAGGCCGAAGTGCCGTGAACCTTAACTTTTCAGCACCCGCGGCCTCTGTGCAGGCCGCCATCAAGCGCGCAGAGATCAAGCAAGTGTTTACCTCACGCCAATTCGAGACGCGACTGGAGGCCAAGGGCATCAACATGCTTGAGCTGCTCGAAGGTGCTGAAGTGACCTATATGGAAGACATTAAGGAGGCTCTGCCGCAGTGGAAGCTGCTGCTTTGTCTGGCCCAGGTTAGCCTGCTGCCAGCGCGTTTACTGTACTTCATACATGGAATTCGGGTTGGGCTGGAAGATCCCGCCGCCATCCTGTTTTCCTCTGGCAGCGAAGGCCAGCCCAAGGGCGTTGTGCTGTCGCATCGTAATATCCAATCCAACTGCAAACAGATATCCGATGTGCTCAACACGCGAGTCGATGATGTCGTCGCCGCCAGCCTGCCGCCCTTTCACGCGTTTGGATTAACCGTCACGCTAATCATGCCCCTCATTGAGGGCATCCCCATCGTCTGCCATCCGGACCCGACTGACGTTCTGGGTATCGCCCGGGCCGTGGCGCGCTACAGGGCTACTATCCTGTTTGGCACCGCGACGTTCTTAAGCCTGTATGCCCGCAACCGCCGGATCGATCCGATTCTGCTGGAAAGCCTGCGTATTGTGGTCGCGGGGGCGGAGAAGCTGCCCGAACAGGTGCGCCGGGACTTCCAGCTCAAATTTAACAAGCACATTCTGGAGGGCTATGGCGCCACCGAGACAACTCCCGTGGCGAGCGTCAACGTGCCTGACGCCGTGGACATTCAGGACTGGAAGATTCAGGTCGGCCAGCGCGAGGGTAGCGTCGGCATGCCGCTACCGGGAACCAGCTTTAAGATTATCGATCCCAACACCCGGGAAGAGCTGCCGCTGGGTGAGGATGGCATGATCTGCATCTCCGGTAACCAGGTCATGCTGGGCTACCTTGAAGACGAAGAAAAAACCGAAGAAGTGATTTTTGAAGACGACGGTATGCGCTGGTACATCACCGGCGACAAAGGCCATCTCACCACCGAAGGCTTTCTGGTTATCGTTGATCGCTATTCCCGCTTTGCCAAAATCGGTGGCGAGATGGTCAGCCTGGGCTCAGTCGAAGAGCAGGCGCGCCTGGTGTTGCCCGCTGAATCCGATGAGGACCTCGCGGCAGCGGCGATACCCGATAGTCGCAAGGGAGAGAAAATTGTCATGCTGGTCACCAGTGACGAGCTGGTCGACGATCTGCGCAAAGACATGATTGAAGCCGGAGTTAGCCCCCTGCTGATTCCGGGGCAAGTGCTCAAAGTCGATGAGATACCCAAGCTGGGCAGCGGTAAAACTGATTTCAGCGCACTGAATGCGCTCACCAAAGAAACCGTGGCGGCCAACGAGAGCTAGGCGGCCGCTTCGATCAGCTCGATCAGCTCCCCGGCTGCTCCACGGCACGCAGCAACGCGCTGACCACCGTAAAGTTTGCCACTGAGCACGGCGGGCGGCGAAATCGGCTTGGCCGCTATCGTGTCCAGGTTGTCCACCAGAAAACTCACTACTGCGATACCGCCCGGCAACAGACCACCGCTGGGGGGTCGCGCTCGCGCTAAACCGAGTTGATTGATCTCAGCCATGCTGTGGCCAGCGAGCTTAACGGCGGCACAGGGGTGCCGCATCGACCCGTTCAGGCCATGGGCTCGATTGACTGATCCCAGCGTGGTTTCAAAAGACCAGCTTCGCGTGGCGCCCAGTTTGCTGTAAACCGCCAGCCCCTCGTCACGACGCAGGCAGGCACTGATAGGGGAAAGCAATCGCTCAACGGGAGCGCGCGCAGGTTCGATATGAAAGGGAGCCTCAGCCGTGCTGACCTGGGTCAGGTAGAGGACCTCACCGGCAGGGCCGGTTACCTGCATACCCTTGGCACCGCTGGAGACGCCATCACTAACGCCTCTGACAATCTGGAATGGAGAGGCTTCCAGCTGCTCGCTAATGGCCTGTACGTCGTCTACCAAAACTTCCAGCGCCATCCAGCCTAGCTCAAGAAACGGCCTGGCCGGGGCTTGTGCCGGAATGCCTAACAGGCGCAGCCAGGGATGTCCGGTGTCAGAACACAGTAAAGCGGTCTCTGAACCCTCCAGGCGCGGCTTGCCCCACAGCTTGGCCTGAATAGCCGATATCTCGCCACGCTCCAGCACGTTGGCGTGCAAAAAATCTGTATACGCGTCCAGGGCAGCACCCAAATTCGGAACAACGACGGTCCCGGTGAGGGTAGGCCCCAGAGGTATCAGTGTGGACATGCCAATCCCGCGCGGTGAAAGCCCCGAGTATAGCGGCGGTGACCGCAGGAACAACTATAGCGCTCACAGACGCATCGCCGGGCTGAGGTATAGTAGGGCCCATGAGCGAAGCGGCTGCACAATCAGCATCGCTGGCGGACGCCAGCAGCATCGAATCTGAGTACTACCAGTTCTCGGTAGGCGCCGAGCACGCGCGCTTCGAATTGCGCGGGGAGTGGACCATTCTCAACCTTGCCCAGCTGGAAGGCATTGTTGAAAAACTGGCCCTGTACCGCATCCCCATTCGCGATATTGAGTTTAGCTGTGGCGGTTTGCAGGACTTTGATCTGTCTGGCGCCTGGTTGCTGTACCGCACAGGGGAAGAGTTAAAAGCCGCTGGCTTTTCAGTTGAATACAGTGGCTTCCGCGCCGAGCATCTCGCCTTTATTGAAGATGTCGTATCGCTGGAACGCGCCGCAAAAGCGCCACCGGAGGTGCCCTGGCTTACCCGGTTGCAGCGGCGGCTGCGCCTTAAGACTGCCAATACGCTGCATGAGCTGCGTGATCGCTACCTTTGGCTGATTGCCGTCAGCGCAGGCGTGGTGGCCACCGTTCTGAATCCCAGGCGCTTCCGTTGGACCGCGACCGCGCGCCACATCGAAGACGCTGGCGTTAACGCTATCGGCATTGTCGCGCTGATGGCGTTTTTAGTATCGCTGGTTTTGGGCTTTCAAAGCCAAACCCAACTCAGCCAGTTTGGCGCGCAG
This sequence comes from Cellvibrionales bacterium, assembly GCA_043585095.1. Classification (GTDB taxonomy): domain Bacteria; phylum Pseudomonadota; class Gammaproteobacteria; order Pseudomonadales; family Halieaceae; genus JANQIO01. Next base: position 42,675 of record CP121321.1, on the reverse strand, counting down.
ATATTCACTGTCGACCTGGTATCGATCTCCATGCTTCGCGAAATGGGCGGGCTGCTCACTGCCATACTGGTTGCCGGACGTTCCGGCAGCGCGTTTGCCGCCGAGCTTGGTGTGATGCAGCTCAACGAAGAAGTCAGCGCCATGGAGACGATGGGCATCGACCCTTTCGAGGCGCTGGTGTTGCCGCGCCTGCTAGCGTTGATCATCTGCCTGCCGCTGCTGACCTTTATCGCCGATCTGGCCGGCCTGTTCGGAACGGCAGTGATTGCTATCGGCGCCTTGGATATTCCGCTGCCGCTGGTAGTGGATCGATTTTTAGGTCTGGACCCGCTGATGCATTTCCGCGCTGGCCTTATCAAGGCGCCGTTTTTCGCACTGGTGATCGGCTGCATCGGCACCTATCGCGGCTACTATGTAGAACGCTCTGCTGACGCCGTTGGGCGCAACACCACCAGCGCCGTAGTAGAATCTATCTTTCTGGTGATCGCTATCGACGCCTTGTTTTCAATCATCTTCACGGAGCTGGGCTGGTGAGCAGACCCCTGATAGAGGTGCGCAACGTGGTTAATCGCTTCGGCGATCACACCGTGCACGATGGCATCAATCTGACCATTTTTGAGGGTGAGATTCTGGGCATTGTGGGTGGCTCAGGTACCGGCAAATCGGTACTGCTGCGCACCATGCTGGGCTTGCACACCCCTACCGAAGGCGAATTCGAGGTGTTTGGCGGCCAGATCACCTGCAATGAGAAAGGCAGCCGCTATCTAGACCACTGCCGGCCGCGCTGGGGCGTCCTGTTCCAAAGCGGCGCTCTGTTCTCGGGCCTAACTGTTCTTGAGAACGTGGTCGCACCTATCATTGAGAACACCGCGATCTCCAAAGACTTTGCGTCAGAGCTTGGCCGCCTCAAGCTGAAAATGGTCGGCCTACACGAAGAGGCCTTTGAAAAATACCCATCGGAACTGTCCGGCGGCATGGTTAAACGCGCAGCGCTAGCCCGCGCTCTGGCCACCGAACCCAAAGTAGTCTTCCTGGATGAGCCCACCGCCGGGTTAGATCCGATCAGCGCCGCTGAATTTGACCAACTTATTTTATATTTGCGCGAGCACTTAAAGCTCACCGTCGTGATGATCTCCCACGATATGGACTCCTTGCTGACCATCTGTGATCGACTGGCCGTGCTGGTCGACCGCAAGGTGATCGTCGATGTCACCGACGTTATTGTGCGACACCCCCACCCCTGGATACGCAGCTACTTCGGCGGCGTGCGCGGTAGAGCCGCTTTGGGAGCTGCCTAATGGAACGCAACGCCAGGGTCATCATGGTCGCCACGTTTTTGATAGCGACACTGGTAGGCCTGCTATTTTTCTACCGCTGGATCGCGCCTGCCGATCCCGACGCCAACCAGCGCGACCTGACGATTTTGTTCGACGGCTCAGTCAGTGGCCTGTCGATCGGCAGTGAGGTGCGCTACCTCGGCGTCCCCGTCGGTCGAGTCGAGTCCATAGCGCTCAGTGACCGCTTCCCGGGCAAGGTCAGCGTGGTTTTTGGCAGCACCACTGCCTTGCCAGAGCCCAGCAAGATTGTCGGCATGCTGGAAGGTCAGGGGATTACCGGCCTTTCAATTATTGAGCTAAGTGACCGCTCCAGCGAAAACCCGGGGTTTGTGGTTCCCGATGGCACTATCCCCGGATATCCCTCGCTACTAAGCCAGCTCGCGGGCTCGGCAGATCGCATCACCTCATCGGTTGAGTCAACGTTGTCTCGCTTGAACAACTTACTGAGTGAAGAAACTGCAAATGACCTGGCAACGACTATAGCTGAACTGAAAACATTGTCGGGCAATCTGGCTAGCGCCAGTGGCGATATCGACACCTTGATGGAAAGTGCAGGTCGCGTCGCCGACGAGCTGGAAGCAACGCTGCCAACCTTCCGCGCTGTCGCCGAACGTTTAGACAGCGAAGTTCTGCCCGCTATCGCTGGCGCCGGTGAATCAATTGAATCAGCCAGCGGCGAAGTCGCGGTGACGCTCAACGAAAATCGCGAAGCGCTGGGGTCTTTAATCAATCGCGATCTGCCGTCCTTGATCGGCTTGAGTGACGATTTGGGCAGAGCGCTGCTAGAACTGGATAGACTGATGGGAAACATCAACGACGAGCCGGGAGCGCTGCTCTATGGTGAGCGGGCTCGCGATGTGGAGATTGACCTTGATTAACTGGCGAACGTCGGCTGCACTGCTAGCCATAAGCACCAGCTTGGTAGCCTGTATGAACCTGCCGGGCAGTGACGCGCCCGCCAGCAAACGGTATCTGCTAAAAGCCGCGATGACGCAGTGTGAAACTGGCGATACGAAGCTATCCATGAGCGTCGCGGGCATGAACGCTGGTCTGGATAGCAACCGAATCGCATTGCACAACGCCGCCTCAGACGAGCTCAGCTATCTGCGCGGCGCGCGCTGGGCAGCGCAGGCTGACGTATTGCTGGAACAGCGCATGGCGGATGATCTGGAATGCGCTGGCTACAGCGTGCAAACAGGGCACCATCAATCGCTGGGACAGCGTCGTCTGGTGTGTGAGGTGCGCGCTTTCAGCCTGGTCCGCAGCATTGAAGGGGACCGCGCTGAAGTCGCCTTGTCCTGTGTTGACAGCGAGGGCCGCAATAACCGAAGCAGCGTTGCACGCAGTAGCGTTGCATTGGACTCCTGGTCCTCTGACGCGGCCGTCGCTGCGCTTGGCCAGGCTTACGCAGTCGTTTTATCGCGCGTGCTGGAAGCACTGGAGGACGAATGAGCAGCCTCGAAGAATCCACCATTCACTGTCCCTACTGCGGCGAACCTAATGGTGTACTGATCGACCCTTCCGAGGCGGGACAGTCCTATATCGAAGACTGCCAAGTGTGCTGCCGCCCTATCGTATTTTTAGTTGATAGCAGCGGCAGCAGCGTGGAAGTGTTTAGTGAAGACGACTGATATCTTCACAAAAAGTCCCCGAGCCTAGTAGCGTACCCCCGGCGGCGGCGTAAAGCTGTCTAACACCGCGCGATAGCTGTCCCGCTCAAAGGCCGCTGGATCGGCCGCATTGCGATGACTGAGGCTGCCCTGCATTTGCATCACCGATTCGTACTCGTTGCCGTCCAACCAACCGTTAATCTCTTCCAGCAACTCACTTACTTTACCGGGGCCTTGCTGTAGCAGCACGCTGCATAATTGCACGGCATTGGCACCTACCAACAGAGCCTTAATCGCGTCACCCGCGCTGTGAAAACCGCCGGTGACGGCGATATCAATATCCAGAGCGCCGCGCACAATGGCCGCCCATCGCACGCGCAGCAAGGACTCATAGGGATCCGACAGCTTGAGCTGCGGCTCGACGCTCAGCGTCTCCAGATTGATGTCGCTCTGGTAAAAGCGGTTAAACAGCACAACGGCGCTGGCGCCCGCAGCCTGTAGCTGCCGGGTCAGGAACAAAGGCGATGAAAACTGCGGCGAGAGTTTGACAGACACCGGAATCGATACCGCCTGGCGCAAATGACCCACCGCGTCCAGGTAACGCTGCTCAACGTCTGCCGCACTCTCCTCCGGGTCGGCCGCCACGTAATACACGTTGATCTCCAGAGCATCGGCGCCAGCTGCTTGCAGATCCCGCCCATAACCGACCCAGCCCTCTTCACTTATACCGTTGAGACTTGCGATCACAGGAATAGACAGGTGCCGTTTAAGCTGCTGAATTTGCTCAAGATAGCGGTCGAGGCTGGACTGAAAGTCTGGCTGCGGCGGCAGGAAGGAAGAGGCTTCGCCGTGGCCTATAGACTGATGCTCCATGAAGCGATCGTACTGTATCTCCTCCGCCAGCAGGTCTTCTTCAAACAGCGAATACATAACAATGCCCGCTATGCCGGCGTCTTCCAGATGTCTGGCCCGGTCCAGCTCACGACTTAGGGGTGACGCCGAGGCGAGCAGCGGGTTTTTTAGCTCAAGACCCAGATAGTGGCTTTTTAGATCGGCCATCTCAGTGTTCCTCCTCGCCAGTGCCGACGGACCAATCGAGCCCGGCCAGCTGCTGATACCGAGCGTAGCGCTCGCGCACCTCAACTTCGGCATCTGCTAATAGCGCTTCCGCACGCTCCGGCTCCGCATACCAGAGCATGCCGAAACGTGCCTCTGATTCGACAAACTCACGGTAGGGTATCGACGGTGGCTTGGAATCCATCTTAAGCGGATTGTGCTCTCGCCGCGGATCGAACCGGAACAGCGGCCAATGCCCACTGTTCACTGCCAGGTTCTGCTGGCGGTGGTTGTTGGACATATCCACCCCGTGAGCGATACAGGGGGAATAGGCAATAATCAGACTGGTACCCGGATAGCTTTCTGCCTCCAGTATGGCATTCAGGGTTTGCGTATCCTTGGCGCCATAGGCCACGTGCGCCACGTAGACGTTTTCATAGTCCATGGCGATGCGCGCCAGATCTTTTTTGCCGGTGCTCTTACCGGCCGCGGAGTATTTGGCGACCGCGCCGCGCGGTGTCGCTTTAGATGTTTGTCCGCCGGTATTGGAATAGACCTCGGTATCCAGCACCAGCAGATTTACGTTACGCCCGGAGGCCATGACATGGTCCAGTCCACCAAAGCCAATATCGTAGGCCCAACCGTCGCCGCCAACGATCCATACGCTGCGGTGACAAAGGCTATCGGCCAAAGTTAGCAGCGCTTTCGCCTCCGCTTTACCGGAAGAACGCAGCAGCTGTTTCAGTTGCTCGACCCGCTCTCGCTGTTCGTGGATCTCCGCCTCATTGTCTTCCTGGCAGTCGAGAATTTGTGCAGCCAGGCTGTCGTCCGACAATGACGAGCGTAAACCGTCCAGCAGATCCCGCGCGCGCTGGCGCTGGCTATCTATGGCCACGCGTATGCCCAGACCGAATTCGGCGTTGTCTTCGAACAAACTGTTATTCCAGGCCGGGCCGCGCCCCTCCGCGTTGGTGCGCCAGGGCGTGGTGGGCAGATTACCACCGTAAATCGAGGAGCAGCCGGTGGCATTGGCAACAATCATGCGATCACCGAAGAGCTGGCTGACCGTGCGCAGGTAGGGGGTTTCACCGCAGCCGACACAGGCACCAGAAAATTCAAAGTGCGGCTCCAACAGCATGGAGCCTTTCATCGTATTGAGCTTGAGTTCGGCGTGATCGTATTCAGGCAGCGACTCAAAAAATGACCAGTTCGCTACTTCAGCCTCGCGCAAGGGGGGCTGTGGCGCCATATTGATAGCTTTGCGACTGGCATTGGACTTGTCGCGAATGGGGCAAATGTCGACGCACAAGGTGCAGCCAGTGCAATCCTCGGGAGCTACCTGATAGCTGATATGCACTCCCTGCGGGAAGTCCTTGCCTTTTATCTGCACGCTCTTAAAGCTCGCCGGCGCATCCGCCACCGCTGCCTCATCGAAGGCTTTCGAACGAATGGCCGAGTGGGGACACACGAAGACACACTTGCCGCACTGGGTACAGAGGTCGGCCTCCCAAACGGGGATCTCCAGCGCCAGATTGCGTTTCTCATAGGCCGCGGTGCTCAGCGGCCAGCTGCCATCCAGCGGCATCTCGCTCACCGGGATCATGTCGCCGCGCCCGGCAATGATCTCCGCCGTGACGCGCTTAACGAAGTCTGGCGCATGATCGGGCATCGATGTGCCGCTCTCGGCAGTACCGTCGACGCCGCCTTCAACTGGAATTTCGTGAAGCTGGGCGAGCGTGGCGTCAATCGCATCGCGGTTCATCGAGGCAATACGACGCGACTTGCGGCCGTAGGATTTCTCGACGGCCTCTTTGATCGCCGTTATCGCCACATCGCGCTCCAACACTCCCGCGATGGCGAAGAAACAGGTTTGCATGATGGTGTTGATACGCTTGCCCAGGCCGCTGTTCCCAGCAACCTGGTAAGCATCGATGGCAAATAGCTTAATACCCTTATCCACAATATGTTGCTGATAGTTCCTGGGCAGACTGGACCATACGGACTCCGGTGGCTCTTCGGTATTCAGCAGAAAAGTCGCCCCCGGCGCGGCTTTCGCCAACATATCGTAGCGTTCCAAAAACATCGGCTGGTGGCAGGCAATAAAGTTGGCGTCACCGTCCTCGACCAGGTAGGCCGAGCGGATTGGCGCCGGACCAAAGCGCAAATGGGAGATCGTCACGGCGCCGGATTTCTTGGAGTCGTAGACGAAATAGCCCTGGGCATACAGGTCAGTCTGGTCGCCGATGATGCGAATGGTATTCTTGTTCGCACTCACCGTACCGTCAGAACCCAGCCCATAGAACAGCGCCTGCACGCTGTCGGCATGCGCACCGCTGCGGAAGCTGTCATCCCAATCCAGACTCATGTGGCTGATATCATCGTGGATGCCCACGGTGAACTGTCTCGGCGGCTTATCACTAGCCAGGGCCGTGTAAACGGACGCCACCATGGCTGGCGTGAACTCTTTTGAAGACAGGCCGTAACGCCCACCGATCACCCGCGGCATATTGTCTAAACGGTGTTCGGCCAATGCGCCCAGTACATCTTTGTACAGTGGTTCACCATCGGCGCCGGGCTCTTTGGTGCGATCCAGAACAGCCACCGCCTGTGTGGTTTTGGGTAGGGCGTTGACCAGCGCCGCGCCGTCCAGGGGCCGATACAAACGCACGGCTAACAAGCCGACTTTCTCGCCTTTGGCGGTGAGCGCATCAACCGTTTCACGCGCTGTATCGGCACCGGAGCCCATCATCACAATCACGCGCTCGGCGTCTTCTGCACCGCTGTAATCAAAAAGCTGATACTGGCGGCCGGTCGCCTTGCCGTATTCATCCATCACCTGCTGAACCAGCGCCGGAAAACGCGCATAGACGGGATTGATTGCCTCGCGGGCCTGGAAAAACACATCGGGGTTTTGGGAGCTGCCGCGCAAAACCGGCTGCTCGGGCGCCAGTCTTCGTGCCAAATGGCCCTCGATGGCATCGTGGTTGATCAGACTACGAATCACGTCACGGTCGGGGAGTTGAACCTTTGCGACTTCATGGGATGTGCGAAAGCCGTCGAAAAAGTGCAGCATCGGGATACGACCCCGCTGGCTGGCCTCCTGCGCAATAAAGGCGAAATCCAACGCTTCCTGTACTGAGTTTGAACACAACATGCCAAAGCCCGCGCTGCGCACGGCCATCACGTCACTGTGATCCCCAAAGATGGATAGCGCGTGGGTCGCCACCGTGCGGGCAGCCACGTGAATCACAGTGGGTGATAGCTCGCCGGCGATCTTGAACATATTGGGCAGCATCAACAGCAGCCCCTGGGAGGCGGTAAAGGTAGTAGCGAGGCTGCCCGCCTGAAGGGCACCGTGAATCGCACCCGCCGCACCCGCCTCGCTTTGCATTTCAATGACATCGGGCACGCTGCCCCATAGATTGGTTTGCCCCGCAGCACTCCAGTCGTCGGAATGCTCACCCATAGGTGATGCGGGCGTAATCGGATAGATCGCGATAACCTCATTAAGCAGGTGGGCAATACGCGCCACCGCCTCGTTACCATCCAACATGACTGTATGTTGTGTCGCCATTACCGCTACCTCGCGAACCGATACCACCCAATGAACAACTACTGTGAACCCGGCTCGGCAAAATTACCTTGAGCCAGCGCAATGCTGTGGTGGATGTAAATCAGAGCCGCGAAAGCGGTTTTTCGTTTGGCGGGGTTTGTGACGGGCAAAAAAAAGGCCCCTGAGGGGCCTTTGAGCTTCTGTGGATATCGCGATATCAATCAGAAGTTGTAGGTGAAATCCACGCCAGAGATGCGACCCGGGTTCGGGTGGTTAAAGGAACCCCCAAATTCCGGAGCCGGGATCACTTCTTCGAGGAAGTCTTCATCGGTGGCGTTCTGGCTCCAGGCCACTACAGACCAGTTGGTTCCATAAAGACCTGCGCGCAGGTTCAGACTGAAGTAATCATCACGCTCGGTGTTGGAGTACTCGCTGGTACCGAAGCCAAACCCGGGCACGCCGTAGACATCGGAGAGATCCGTAAAGTAGTTGGTGGTCTCGTTGTCCTGAACCGAATGGAACCAGGTGCTACCGGTGTACTGGTAGTCAGCACGCAACATCAGTTCTACATCGCCAAACAGCGGCGTGCGGAAATCGATGCTCAGGTTGCCGTTGGAGTCCGGGGCGTAGGGCAGGCTATTGCCTTCCGTGTAATCCCGATTGTTGTTCTCCACAATCTCGGTTTCCACGATACCGTAGCCACCGCTCAGCGTGATGTACTCGTTCACCGCGAAGGCAAAGTCGACTTCAGCGCCGTAGATTTCAACCTCTTCAATGTTTGTGACAACACGCAGCAGACCAAACGGACCGGCGAAGAAGTTAAAGAACTGGTAGTCCTCAATCTCGGTATAGAACATCGCCGCGTTGACACGCAAACGGTTGTCCAGCCACTGCGATTTCATACCCAGCTCGTAGGTGTCGGTCACTTCTTTGTCGAAGTCATCGCGAACATTTTGAGGTGCCGTGTTGTAAGTACCAAAGGTACCGTTAACGGTCGCTTCACTGCCGATGCTGTTAAAGCCACCTGAGCGGAAACCAACGCCGTAAGAGCCATAGCCTGTTATCGAATCACTGAACGTGTGCGTATAGCTAATCTTGGGCTGCCACTGATCAAAGGTTTCATCACGATCCGGGATAGCGTCCGTACCGGAACCATCAAAGGCCGGGTTGATAGGCGCCTGGCCAAACAGGCCAAAGATCTGTGCATTGGGCACGTTAGGCACCTTATTGGAAACCTCGCGCTGCTCTTCGTCGTAACGAATCGCCAGTGCCAACTCACCCTTACTGCCGATATCCATTTCTAACTGACCGAAGCCCGCGAAGACTTCCGTATCAAAGTCGTCCCAGAACAGCAGGTCGGTGGGGTTAGGTCCAGTCGGTGGAACATAGGGTGCCTGTACAAAACCCTGACCCAGATCGGCGCCGTAGGCGACAACTACTTCACGCTCGAGGTTGGCGTAAAACAGACCCGCGACCCAACGTATTGGCTGATCTTCGTTGGAGGTAAACTTCACCTCGAAAGAGCTGCTTTGCTGGTTGCGTTCCTGGTACTGATAGCCGTCACAGGTTGTCGGTGAGTAAGCTGGCAGCAGGCCATTCAGGTTGCCGAACTCTGGAACAAAGGTTCCCGGTGGATTGCCGTCCTGAACCGCGAAAAACGGACTGACCAGCAGGCCGGTATCAAAGCTGTTATAGCTGTCGATACAAGCCTGCTGTGATTCCGGCGCGCCCAGAGAATAACCACCAAAGGCTGCGCTGGTGCCGTCGGACAATAGCGACTCTTCCAAATCATCATAAGACCCGGTCAACGTCAAAGTGCCGGCATCGAACTCGTAGTCAGCTTTGATGGCAAAGAAGGTATTTTCCTGCTGGTTTTGACCCGGGACGTTGAACAGGAAACGGAAGTCGGTATCGTTTACGTCCTTGTTAAGGTCAGGGTTACCCAGGAAAGACGCCGCACCCGGCAGGGCAAAGGTCGCATTGAAGTTGATCGCGCCGGCTTCAACGTCCCGGTAGCTAATTTGCGAATCAATCGTCAGGCGATCAGTGGGCTCCCAGATGATACGGGCGCGCGCGCTGGTATCTTCCATGAAGTTGACCACATCATTCTCGCCGGTAAATTGATTTTCGAACTGGCCGTCCGTATCGCGGTAGCTGATGGATGCTCGCGCGAAAAGCTTATCTTCGATAATGGGGCCGCTGACCATCGCCTGGCCCTTGACCAAATTGTCATCGCCGAGGCCGCCGCGCAGACGCGCTTCAAACTCGTTGGTTGGACGCTTGCTGTTTACAATGATCGCGCCCGACGAGGCGTTACGACCGTAAAGCGCGCCCTGCGGGCCCTTGAGGACTTCGATCTGCTCGATATCGAAAAGCTCGCCGTTGAAGGCGTTAGGGTTGGTGATCAACACCCCATCGAGTACGTAGGCAAACGAACTTTCGGCGTCGCGAGTTGAGACCTGACCACGAATCGTGACCTGCGTGTCGCCCGTGTTGGCCGTATCAACAATGCTGACGTTCGGCGTGAGACGAATGAAGTCTTGCGGACGTTCAATACCAGCGTCATCAATTTGTGCTGACGTGAACGCCGTGACGGCGATAGGTACATCCTGAAGGCTCTCCTCACGCTTACGCGCGGTGACAACCACTTCTTCCAATAAGGCTGCCTGCGCTAGCACCGCTTGCGGTGCAATAGCGAGGGAACTCCCGAGTGTTGCCCAGGCGACGGCCTGCGCGATTAGACGTTTTTCCATTTTTTGTTTTCTACCCTGCATTGTTGTTGTATCCCCTGAAGGTGGACGGGTGTTGGACAATACGCCCGGTTTTTGGGTTCAGACCACAGAAGCGGGATAAAGCCACAAACAAATACGCTGGCTGGAAGGCAGGTAGGGGAGGCGGAATGTGCAACTGGAATGTGCCGCTAGCAGCGGGCTAAAAGGGCTCAGCGCCCGACAACATCACGGGGAGCGCTGGCGGCAGGCCGCTTATGGGGGAAGCTGGGCCAGCATAGCCTTCAGGTCTGCGAGGGTGACAACTTCAGCATACTTGGCGTGCATATCGAACAGGTTTGCTTGGTGGGCATCCGAATTGCGATCACCAACGGCTTCCCGGGGTACCAGAACGGGGTAATCGCACTGTAAGCCGTCTAATACTGTGGCGCGAACACAGCCGCTTGTAGTGAGACCGGTGACAACCAGAGAATCAACGTCAGCCCCTTTGAGGCGATCAGCGAGGTCCGTTGCAAAAAACGCACTGGGCCATTGTTTTTCAATCAGTGTTTCACCGTCTATCGGCGTTAGTGCATCGTCGACCTGCACCCAGCGAGATTGCGGCTGCAATACTTCCAGCGCCGGCAGTCGCGCCCTGAATATTCGCGCCTGATCGGCGTTGTGGTACACAACCGTCGTAAAAAATACCGGCAGCCTCTTGTCACGAAATGCCGCTAGCAGCTCCACATTAGCCGCTACGACATCTGGACAATGCGACCCCAGCGGGCAATCGGGATCTGTAAACCCGTTGATCAGATCAACAAGAATCAGGCCGGGTCGCCTACCAAGTGCCTGAGGGCGGCGATCAAGATTCATCTTTCGTATCTCTAGTGATGTTCACGTTCACTGCTGTGCTGGCATCTGCTCGCTGCGTCAATTGCAAGCGCGCACCCTGCAGATCGCAGAGATCAGCAACTCGCCAGCCATCCAAGCCCCTGCGTTCCGGTCCAAGATCATCACCCAGGCGCTCGCGCTCAGCATCCAGGTCATCGACTCCAAGGGACAACAACATGAAGCCCTCGCCATTCTCTCGAAGTAAACGGGCCGGTTCACCTTCTTCACTCAGCGGCTGCACCAGTACCAGCCAGCAGTTGTTGAGGCGGAACCGCGCCGTTGCAACACCCCGACCCGGCAGCGCATCACGCTGGGCTGCCGGCAGGTTTAGTCGGTCTCTGTAACGGGCTTCGGCGACGTCCAGGTCTCGAACCAGAAAGTTTATGTGATGTACGTCGATAGGCATCGCTTGCTTTCCTAACTGTAATCAGCCCGTCCGCTGCCTGCAGCATGAGCGGCCTCAGCGCTCGGACCACAGGGCGTTTGGTATAGGCGTATTCGACAAATCATAGCACTGGTGAGTGTGCGTAAGGGGCTTTACACTAGCCGTAATAACAAATCAAAAGAGATGCCACTGTGATCAGCCCACAGGTCAAGGCCGCACTACCGAATCTGGAGCACTTTCTAGAGCACTGCCAGCGCCACCGCTTCAAGTCACGTAGCGTTCTGGTGCAAGCAGGCGAACCCAGTGAAACCATGTTCTTTGTGCTGGAAGGCACGCTGGCGATTAGCATCAAGAGCGAAGACGATCAGGATCTGATTCTCAACTACGTTAATGCCGGCGACTTTTTTGGTGAGATGGGCCTATATAAGCGGGTGTCCAAAGTTCGCTATGCCACCGTGCAGGCGAAAACCGAATGCGAAGTGGCCGAGATCAGCTATGACGCATTTCATGCGTTAAAAGACTCTTACCCCGACATGCTGTATTACATTGGCTCGCAGATGGCCGAGCGTTTAACCCAGACCACACGGAAACTGCATGACCTCGCTTTCGTGGATGCCCGGGGCCGTATCACCAGTGCTCTACTCGACCTATGCCGTGAGCCTGCCGCACTCACGCATCCTGATGGCATGCAGCTAAAAGTGTCGCGCCAGGAGCTTGCCCGCATCGCTGGCTGTTCCCGGGAAGTAGCCGGCCGCATGCTGAAAAAGCTGGAACAGGAAGGCATCGTCGAAGTCAGCGGCCACACCATCGTTGTGCGCGGCGAACGCGAAACATTGCAGGCCCCGGAAAGCCCCGAGCGCGCCTAAGCGCGTCAGCAGTTTACAAACCACATCCCCGGTCTTACCCTATGCGGCCCGTCGGCACGGGCAACTAAAAATACCGACGGCGCAGCGAGTGATCTCGAGGGCGGCAACATCAAAGTCAGGACGATATACAGAACGGCTAAAGTGCCAGGCGAACCAACGTCCTGCGACACCTTAACCATGCGGGTTTACTACCCCTGCCGCTTTGGCGATACCGCAGAAGAACGCGCTACGGGCGTGATCCCGGTCGATACGCGCCGCACGCCACTGCCAGTAGTCATACTCATGCCCGATGAAGACATCCCGCAGGAGAGTTATAGCTGGCTGGCGGAGAGCCTCGCCCAGGCGGGCATAGCAGCGGCGAGCTACAGCTGGGTGCACGAACACGCCGATGGCGTGATTCGCTCGGGGCCAGGTCTTCAGCGTAAGCGCATCAGTCGCAAGCGCTACGGCCGCAAGCCTTCCTGCCCGGCACTGCCAGCGGTTCTCGCAGAGCTCAAACGCCTCAACAAGCGCGGCGCGCTGGCTGGCAGTCTCAACTTGTCTTGCCTTGTTATTGGCGGGCATGCGGCCGGCGGCACCGCGGCCCTATTGAATGCGAATCGCGAGTGGTTCCCGGCACTGTGCGGTGCCTTTTCTTATGGCGCCCACACGCTTGCCGAACCCAGCCAGGGCTGGGAGCGCGGTGATGTGATGCCGCTACCTAAGGACATTCCCTTGCTGGTTATGGGCGGTACCGAAGATGGGGTGCTCGCTACCCGAATACCGGGTACGGATGGCAGACCGGAAACCTGGGCCGTTGAGAAAACCTTTGCGGAAGGCGTAAAAGGCCGCAGAGGCGACCGCCACATGGTACTGATAGACGGCGCCAGCCACTACACTTTTACCTCACCGCGCGATGCGTCATCAGGTCTGGATTTTCTCGACCGTCGCACCAAGGGGCGCGGCAAGCTACTGCGCCAATACCTGGCCAAGCTAATCGTCACGTTTTGCGACCAGATCTGCCGCAGCGATCCCATGTCACGGGCAGATTTACAAGCATTGGTAGATCCCGAGCATCCCATGGTCTCGGCTGCTTCCAAAAAGTAGCTCGGATTCACCACATCAGGCCTGGCGCGGAATACTTACAGCTAACGGATAGTGCTTCGACAGTTTTTACTGTGAAATAGTTAGCTGGCAAGGGGAACCAGCGAGCACCTAGCCTCGTACCAATTCGCATGACCTCCACCAATCCGATCATATTCTGGTTTCGACAGGATCTGCGGCTCAGCGATCTACCCGGACTCGCCGCCGCTGCTGACACTGAGCAGAAAATTCTTCCTGTCTATATTTACGACAAAGAAAGCCCCGGCGACTGGGCGCCCGGCGGCGCAAGTCGCTGGTGGCTGCATCACAGCCTTGATTCCCTGTCCAAGTCGATCTCCAAGCGCAATGGCGAATTGCTGATTTGCGCAGGCAATACACAGAGCGTGCTCACAGAACTTGCCGAGACAACCGGTGCGACTGCAATTTACTGCAGCCGAGGCTATGAGCCCTGGGCCGCGTCATTGGAGCGAACCCTGCACGATGGTTTCGAGGAAAAGGGCATCGAATTTAAGCGCTTCGGTGGCAACCTGCTTTTCGAGCCAGAGCAAATCCAGAACCAGTCAGGAGAGCCGTACAAGGTCTTTACACCGTTTTGGAAAGCGTGCCGGCGGCAGCCAACGCCCAGAAAACCCAAGGATGCCGTAACCAGCGGCTACTATCAGGCAGACCTTCCCAAACTGGACGCCGCTGACGCTCAGGGATTGGAGAACCTGGCTCTCAGACCCGAGTCGCCCAATTGGGCCGATGGCTGGGACGATCTATGGAGCCCCGGCGAGGCCGGCGCGCAAGAGCGGCTTGAACGCTTTCTCGACGAAAGCATTGCTGACTATGACGAAGGGCGTGACAAGCCCGCATTGGAAGCGACCAGCCAATTATCGCCACATATCCACCACGGAGAGATTTCGCCACGCCAGATCTGGCACGCCGCGGAAGACTCCGGCAAAGAGGTGGATAAGTTCCTGTCAGAGTTAGGCTGGCGAGAGTTCTCTTACCACCTGCTGCATCATTTTCCAGAGATTCCCGAGAAGGCATTTAAGGAGCAGTTCGACGACTTCCCCTGGCTGGGCAACAAAAAACATCTGCACGCGTGGCAACAAGGACAAACCGGCTACCCGATGGTAGACGCCGGCATGCGTGAACTATGGCAAACAGGCTTCATGCACAATCGTGTGCGCATGGTCGTGGCCTCGTTCCTGACCAAACATCTCCTGCTGCCCTGGCAGCTGGGCGAAGCGTGGTTTTGGGATTGCCTGGTTGACGCTGATCTCGCCAGCAACGGCTGTAGCTGGCAGTGGGTGGCAGGCAGTGGCGCAGACGCCGCACCCTACTTTCGGATCTTCAACCCCACCACCCAGGGCGAGAAGTTCGACAAAGCCGGCGAGTACATCCGTCGATGGATACCCGAAATCGCAGAGTTGCCAAACAAATATCTACACGAACCCTCTACCGCGCCGGAAGACGTGCTGGAAGAAGCCGGCGTCACGCTGGGCGAGACCTACCCCGAGCCTATCGTTGAGCACAAGGCCGCCAGACAGGCGGCCCTGGATGCCTACGAAGAGATTCGCCAGGCAAGTTAGCTCGCCGAACTCAAAGGGCGGCTGCAGCGGCCTTAGCTTCAGATTGCAGCAGCTCACTGATCGCAGCACAGCGCTCGTCCAACTGCGCTGAGCGCTTCATGCCCTTGATGATTGCTGGGTCCAGATCGGGATACTGCTTCGCTGCTGCTTTCAATCGCTGCGCATTCTCTACACTACACAAGCGCGGCATTTGATACTGCGTGGCCTTGTCGTGGAAGGTACTATTCTGCGCAGCACTAATGGCAGGCATGGCATCAACCATGCGCTGGGCATAGGGCGCCGCCAGACTGCGCTGGCTGGAATAGGGAAAGAGCCCGCGCAGAATCGTGCGACTGCGGCGCAGGCTAAAGTCCTCGTCCGCGGCCATAGCCTTATCGAACCACATCATTTTGTCATCGCCTCGCGCAGCCAACACTTTTGCACGCACCGCGTTTTCCTGACCGATTGCGCTGCCATCTTTTTCCGCTTCTGCCAGCGCCAGCGCGGCGTGATTCGGGCGGCGGAATTCATTGAGCTTCAGCACGATGCGCCAGCGCGTGTCCTGATCCAACTCGTAATCGGCCAGAATCAGTTCGCCGCTGAGCAGTTGCTGCAAACGCTGCCAGGCGAATTCATTGTTAGCTGTATCAATATAGGTATTCAACCAGGTCTGGCGGGCATCACCGTCACTCTGGCTCACCAGCCGCCACAGCAGCGGTTCAAATCGCCCGGCGTAGTCCGCTAACAAGGCGTCGCCGTTTTCGATTTGGTGCAGGAAGCCAAAGCTACCGCGCAGTGCAAAGGTCAAATCGCGCATGGCGACCAGATCGGTTTCCTGGGGCAGGTTACGCTCCAGGATATCCAGGTATCGCGTCAACGGCAGCTCGGCATTCTGTGCCATCTTATATAAGTCGTCCCACACCATAATGCGCAGCAAGGAATCCTCCAGCGTCATAATGTAGTTGGCCAAAGTGTCGACGGAGCGCGGATCGAGAACGATCTTCATATAGCCAAAATCATCCTGGTTGGGATAAGCCAACGCAGGGCAAGCTAGCCCTTCGGGTAGTGCAACCTCCGTGCGTTCCCCTTCGATCATCACGTCAACGCTGTGCTGTTTGGTGAGCACCTCGTTTTGCAGGTCGTAAAGGCCTAGGCGCACGCGTTGCTCTCGTAAAATCGGCAGGTCTTCAGGCGCCGTTTGCACCAAAGCCAGAGACTCGACCACGCCCTGCTCACAGCCCAAATCGACACTGATGCTGTTGACGCCCGCTTGATACAGCCAGCGCTGGGTCCAATCATCCAGATTGCGGTCCGCGGCATTGGCCATAGCTCCAATGAAGTCTTCCAGCTCCGTGTTGGACCAGGCATTAGCCGCCAGGTAATCGCGCACGCCCTGACGGAATACATCGCCGCCCAACAGGAAATCCAACTGCTTGAGAACAGAAGCGCCTTTGCCGTAGGTAATGGAGTCAAAATTGGAAGTGGCCTCAGTAGTATTGCGCACCGGCAGCTCAATCGGATGCGTGGTCACCAGCTGGTCAGCGAAATACGCTGACTGCTTACTGCGTGTAAAAAAGCGGTGCCACACTTCATCGAACTCGGTCGCACCTTCCATGGCCAAACTGCCCATGTAGGTCGCGAAGCTCTCGTTCAACCAAAGGCCGTTCCACCAACCCATGGTGGTGATATCACCGAACCACATATGCGCCATTTCGTGCATGATCACGGACGTTAGGGAGAAGCGCTCGCTGCGGGTGGAGGCACGACGCTGTAGGAAGGTTTCGTTAAACGTCACCGCTGCGACGTTTTCCATCGCCCCGCTGATGTAGTCCGGCACGATCAGCTGGTCATATTTGGCGAAGGGATAGGGAAGCTCAAAGTACTCGTCAAAGAAGTCAAAGCCTTCAATGGTCTTTGCGAACCAGTAATCGGCATCTACATACTGGGCGAGGCTGTGACGAACGAACAGTCGCAGCGGATAGCGAAACTCTGGACCCTCGATGACCTGATAGTCACCCGCATGCAAGGAAAAGATATAGGAACTGATAGGTTCGGTAGGCGGGAAGCGCCACAGGCGAACGTCGCCCTCATCCTCCATTGCCGTTTCACGGGTAGTGCTTACTACCTGCCAGGCTGTGGGTGCCCGCACGCTTAGCTCATAGGTTGCCTTGAGGTCTGGTTGATCAAAATGCGGGAACAGCCGGTTGGCATCGTAGGGCTCAAAGTCGGTGTACAAATAGATGCGGCCATCTTCCTGGTCTTCATACCGATAGAGGCCTGCGCCGTCTGGGCTGTAACGATGCTCATAGTTGATCACCAGCGTCTGCGGCCCCGATTCGAAGGCGCCGGCGGGCAGCGTGATGAATTCGTCGTTGTATTCGAAGGGGGTTTCGCTGCCGTTCAACAGCACGCTGAGCACGCGCCCATAACGAAAGTCTACGGTCAACGCACTGCCGTCACCGGCGTAGATAAATGTGGCGGTGACTGACCCGGCAAAGTGCTCATCGCCCTGCCCTAAATCGATATCTATCTGGTAGGCGGGCTGGCGTATGGCTCGCTTGCGGGCAAGCGCCGTTTCGCGGTCCAGGAAATGACCGGTAGGCCGCGAAACCACTGCGACCGCATCATCGGAGGTTTTTGGCTTATCGCTGCAGGCGACACCCAAAAAAGCTATAGCGGCCACGA
This sequence comes from Cellvibrionales bacterium, assembly GCA_043585095.1. GTDB lineage: Bacteria > Pseudomonadota > Gammaproteobacteria > Pseudomonadales > Halieaceae > JANQIO01. The sequence continues at coordinate 24,942 of CP121321.1, read as the reverse complement.
ACAGCAGTGTTTTGATTTGAATCTTCATGCATATCCTTGGGTTATGCCCACCAAATATGCGGAGAGTAAACGCATAAACGGGGCTTTCGTCAGGAAAAGCGCGCGATTATACACGCAGCGGGCGCATGTTTTCAGACCTGCAAAAAATCTGCGACGTCACGATATTGTCTTCTTAAGGACTGTATACTCACTGCGTGCACGACGCAGGGCAATCTCGGCCTTCCGGGGGCGTTGCCTCGTCCGGCCCGAGAATAATTAAAAAAAAGGTGCTCCAACAATGAAGCTAATCACACGTATCGCCTGCATAGCGGCAGGCGCACTGCTGTCGGCAGCTGCAAGCGCTGCCGACAAGCCCAATATCCTGGTTATCTGGGGTGACGATATCGGCCAGAGCAACATCAGCGCCTATACTTTCGGTCTGGTCGGCTACAAAACACCCAATATTGATCGTATTGCCAAAGAAGGCATGATGTTCACCGACTACTACGGTGAACAGTCCTGCACCGCAGGACGCTCCTCCTATATCACTGGCCAAAGTGTGTACCGCACAGGTCTTTCCAAGGTTGGACTGCCCGGCGCCGAGCTGGGCAGCCAGATTGAAGATCCGACCATTGCCGGGCTGTTGAAATCCTACGGCTATGCCACCGGCCAGTTCGGCAAGAATCACCTGGGTGATCGCGACACGCATCTGCCAACTAACCACGGCTTTGATGAGTTTCTGGGCAACCTGTACCACCTCAACGCCGAGGAAGAGCCCGAGAACGAGGACTATCCCAAAAATCCTGAATTTGCAGAGCGCTTTGGCCCCCGAGGCGTGATTCACTCCTTTGCTGGCGGCGCCATTGAAGATACCGGCCCGCTGACAAAAAAGCGTATGGAGCACATTGACGACGATACGGTAGCAGCGGCGATCGAATTCATGGAAAAGGCGGTTGCCGACGATGTCCCGTTCTACGTCTGGTGGAACGGCACCCGCATGCACTTTCGCACCCACGTTGCGCCTGAGAAGCGCGGCATATCAGGACAGGACGAATACGCCGACGGCATGGTCGAGCACGACATGCACGTGGGCGAACTGCTGGCCGCACTGGATCGTATGGGCATTGCCGATAACACCATCGTGCACTACTCCACTGACAACGGCCCGCATATGAACACCTGGCCTGACGCCGGACAAACCCCATTCTTTGGTGAGAAGAATACCAACTGGGAAGGCGGTTGGCGGGTGCCCTCCATGGTGCGCTGGCCCGGCAAGATTGAGGCGGGCACCGTGTCAAACGAGATCATGCACCACATGGATTGGCTGCCGACCTATCTGGCAGTCGCCGGTGCGCCCGACATCAAAGAGCGCCTGAAAAAAGGCGGAGTGAGGTCGATTGGCCGTCGCTACAAAGTGCACCTGGATGGCTACAACTTCCTCGATTACCTCACCGGTGAGTCTGAAAAAGGCCCCCGTCGCGAAATTTTCTACTTTGGCGATACCGGTGAACTTACTGCACTGCGCTACGACGACTGGAAGATCATGTTCCTTGAGCAAGAGCGCCCAGCCACGCTGCGGGCATGGATAGAGCCCTGGACGGTGTTGCGAGTACCTCTAATCACCAACTTGCGCCGTGACCCCTACGAGCGCGCGCACGTGACCTCCAACACCTACTACGACTGGATGATCGATCGCGTATTCTTCCTGGTGCCGGCCCAGGCCTATGTTGGCAATTTCCTGGAGACATTTAAGGAATACCCACCACGCCAGAAGCCGGCCAGCTTCAGCATCGATCAGGTGATGGAAAAGTTGCAAGAAGTAACGGGTTCCTAAGCGAATCCACTGGCAGTACCGAAACGGCGGCAGGCCTTAAACCTGCCGCCGTTTTTTATTGCTAAGCTACTCTGATAATGAGTGACGATAACGACAAACGATTGGGGAAGTACAAATGCCGCTAGAACACATGGTCTGGCTGAAGCCTAAGGCCGCCACTTCGGCTGAGGCGCTGGACGCGCTGCTGCTGGAAATGATCGCCCTGCGCGAGGTGGTCCCCGGCGTGGTAGATATTACCGCCGGACGCAATATCACCGATCGCGCTCAGGGCTGCACACACGCAGCGATTGTGACCCTGGATAGCCCAGCGTCATTGGAAGGGTATTTGCAGCATCCTGATCATCAGATTGTCGGTGGCAAATTGCGGGAAGCAGCCGAGCTACTGGTGTTTGATTACGAGCGTTAAGAAATCGCCAACAAAGGGCTTTAGCGCATTGTTGGCGGCCTGAAACGCCTAATCCAGTGTCGCCACCATTACTGCCTTGATCGTATGCATACGATTCTCGGCCTGATCGAAAGCGATGTTGTAGTCTGACTCAAACACGTCGTCATTCACTTCCAGCCCGTCCAGACCAAACTCGTCCTGAATCTGCTTGCCAACTTCAGTCTGGCTGTTGTGAAAGGCGGGCAAGCAGTGCATGAACTTCACGTCAGGGTTACCGGTACGCTCCATCAGCGAAAGGTTGACCTGATAAGGGGTCATTATCGCCACCCGCTCGGCCCACGCCTCTCTTGGCTCACCCATGGAGACCCAGACGTCGGTATGGACAAAGTCCACGCCTTTGACGCCTTCATCGATATCTTCCGTCAGCGTAATTTGCGCACCCGTCTCCTCAGCGATCGCTAAACACTCGTCCACGAGGGACTCATCCGGCCAGAAGTCCACCGGGCCCACCAGGCGCAGGTCCATGCCCATTTTGGCAGCCCCCACCATTAAGGAATTGCCCATGTTGTAGCGCGCATCGCCAAGGTAGGCGAATGACAATTGCTCCAGGCTGCGGCCGCCACCGTGTTCTTCCATGGTGAGCAGGTCTGCCAAAATCTGGGTGGGATGGAATTCATCCGTTAAACCGTTCCAGACCGGCACGCCGGCGTATTCCTGCAAAATCTCCACGTCACGCTGCTGCGCGCCCCGGAACTGGATGCCATCGTAAAAGCGACCCAATACGCGTGCGGTATCCGCTACTGATTCTTTGTGGCCCATTTGTGAGCCCCCCGACAGCATGGTGACCTGCGCACCCTGGTCGTAGGCTGCCACCTCAAAGGCGCAACGCGTTCGTGTGGAGGACTTCTCGAAAATGAGCACGATGTTCTTTCCGGTAAGCTGACGCTTTTCGGTGCCCGCGTACTTCTCAGCTTTAAGCTCTTCAGCTAAATCGAGCAGGTAGCGAATTTCTGCCGGTTGGTAATCCAGCAACTTGACGAACGAACGGCCCTTAAGATCGACAGCCATGACCTGTAATCCCTGCGGAAAACCGCACACTAAACCACATTCCGATTACTGGTGTCACCCCAGTGTGGCCTATGCCGGCACAACGCTGCGCGCCCACAACCATATTTCGAGCTCGATAGCCCTACAAGGATAGCTCTGCGAAGATAGCCTCGCTGGGGTCGTCCCAATGACCCTGAAGCCTGAGTCGCGGCGTACCAGGCAGACTGACAGGATGTCCGCTATGGTCAGCTAAAGGGCGTTGCACCCCTCCCGCCAAAACAAAAAAAGGACGCATCATGCCCAATCTGGAACAAATCAAAACCCAGCCCGACCCATTTGAAGCATTCAATATCTCGCAGGCCATGCGCGTGGGAGATCTGGTATTTACCTCTGGCCAGGCGGCAATCGATAGCACCGGCCAGCTCGTGGGCGTGGACGACTTTGAAGCCCAGGCACAGCAGACCTTTGAGAACCTGAAGGCGGTTTTGGAGGCTGCGGGCTCGGGCTTGGATCACGTTATAAAGGTGACCATTTTCCTCACCGACATGGCGTACTTTGCGCGCATCGTCAGCCTGCGCGAGCAATGGTTCAGCACCCCCTATCCCGCCGATACGCTCATTGAAGTGAAAGGTCTTGCCCTGCCGGAGCTGATGATCGAGATCGAGGCTGTAGCCGCCGTAACGTGACGGCAAAGCTGTGAACGCGGCTGCCCGTCTCTGGCCCGGTTTCACAAGCGGCCACATTGGACTACTCTTAGGGGTTAAGCGCTCAGCCATGGCAACGCTATACTGAGGGCAAGGCCAGCGCCGCAATGACTGGCTGTAGAAACCCATTATAAAAGCGAGGACTCCATGAACGCGCCCCAGGACATCACCGTCGACAACGACCCTATAACCGAATCCTTGATGAAAGCGCTGGAAGCGCACCGTCAGGACTATCTGGCAGAGGGGTTTGTGACGGCAGAAGTGCGCAAAGACCGCATGCGCCGTGGCATGGAAGCCGTTTACAAGCACCAGGATCGCCTGGTTGAAGCACTTAACGAAGATTTTGGCTGCCGTCCCAGGGCGATGTCGCAAATTACCGATATCGCTACCAGCATCCAGCCGTTCAAAAGCGCTATCGAACAGGTGCACAAATGGATGAAGCCGGAAAAGCGCAAGTCGGCATTCCCGCTGAACCTGTTGGGCGGACGTTCGCGTATCGAATATCAGCCTTTGGGCGTCGTGGGCGTCATCAGCCCCTGGAATTTCCCGGTTAATCTGACCTTCGGTCCGCTGGCCGACATTCTGGCGGCGGGCAACCGCGCCATGATCAAACCGTCTGAATTCACCCCCCATACGTCTGAAGCCATGGTCGACGTCGTGCGGGAAGCCTGGGACGAGAAAGAAGTGTCGATTTTCCCCGGCGGCCCGGAAGTGGGTGCCGCCTTCTCTGGCCTGCCCTTTGACCACTTGCTGTTCACAGGGGCCACCTCTGTTGCACGTCACATCATGACGGCTGCCGCCAAGAACCTGGTGCCGGTGACGCTGGAGCTGGGCGGCAAAAGCCCAGTGCTGGTTTCACGCAGTGCCGACATCGAGCAAGCCATCGGCCGCATCATGTTGGGTAAAACCATGAATGCTGGCCAGATCTGCCTGGCGCCAGACTACCTGATGGTGCCGGAAGAAAAACTCGACGAAGTGATTGCCGCAGCCAAGGCCATCGTGGCCGAGATGTATCCGTCTTTGCTGGCTAATGATCAATACACCTCTGTCATCAACGAGCGTCATTATCAGCGCTTGAACGAGAACCTTGAAGACGCGCGTAGCAAAGGCGCTGAAATCATTCCCTGCAACCCCGCCAACGAAGACTTTGCTGCGCAGCAGGGCACCCACAAGATTCCACCCACGCTGATGCGCGGCGTGAACGACGATATGCGGGTAATGGAAGAAGAGATTTTTGGTCCCCTGCTGCCCATTCGCACCTACAAGGACTTCAACGAGACCATCGATTACGTGAACAGCAAACCGCGTCCGCTGGCGCTGTACTACTTCGGCGACGACAGCGCCGAAGAGCGCAACGTACTGGACCGCACCACCTCAGGTGGTGTCTGCCTGAACGACGTGATCATGCACATCTCGCAGGAAGACCTGCCCTTCGGCGGTGTTGGCCCAGCTGGCATGGGCGCCTATCATGGTCACGAGGGCTTCAAGACCTTCAGCCACGCCAAGTCGATTTACAAGCAGACCAAGCTCGACGTGGCTGGCCTCGGGGGCATGCGCCCACCGTACGGTCCCAAGACCGAAAAAACCATCAAGATGCAGACCAAGCTGTAAGCAAAAAAGATACGGAGTCGAGTCGGCTACGTTCGCGTAGCCGCTGGTCTCAAGACGACACCATGAATACAGCCCATAGACAGCATCAGATAACGACCCCACCGGCGGCTCACTTTGACTGGCAGATACGGCGCAAGATCGCCGCGCTGCTGTAGCCGTCTTTTATCCTGACCGGGACGAGGTAAAGAGTAGAAAAGCATGGACGAGAACACTCCTATTATCGTTGGCGGCGGCCAATGTGTTGAACGCGAATCCTCAAGCACTTCCCCATCGGATCTGGCGGCCAAGGCATCAACCCGCGCCATAGAAGCCTCTGGCGGCACAGGGGTGATCCAGGCCATTGATACCATTGTAATGATGCGGCTGTTCTCGGATTCTGCGCCAAACTGGGAAAACAAAATGGGCCGCAGCAACAACCCGCCACAGTCGGTAGCCAAGCGTATCGGCGCCAACCCCAGCCATCGGGTTTACAGCGAGATCGGCGGCAACGAACCGCAAACCTTATTGATGGAGTATTTTGCTGAGCTACAGGAAGGCACACGGGAATGCGTGCTGCTTTGCGGCGCTGAAGCCATTCGCAACCAGCGCGTGGCGGAAAGCTCGGGCGTTGAGCTGAACTGGAATGAAGAATTTGACGAAGAAATGGAAGACCGCGGCCCCGGCGCCTGGGTGGTCAGCCAGCAGGAAGTAGCCAACAACCTGTTCACCACCCCTTCCTACTACACCATCATGGAAGACGTGCGCCGCCAACGCCTTGGCTTTGGCTGGGAAGATTACGCAGCACGGGAGTGCGAGATGCTGTCCGCATTTTCCAGGATTGCTGCGGAAAACCCCTACGCACAATTTCCCTTCGCTATGACCGTCGAAGAGATTGCCAGCGCAGAACCCATGACTCACTTGTACACCAAGCGCATGGTAGCCCAGGACAAAGTGAATCAGGGTGCGGCAATATTGTTGACCACGGTAGGGAAAGCCAAAGAGCTGGGCATACCCGAAAGCAACTGGGTCTACATGCACGGCGCGGCCAAGGGACTGGATCACGAGATGACTGTACGGCCCGACCCCAGCTTCTCGGCTATGGGTCACGATGTCGTGCAGCGCGCCTTTGATATGGCGGAGCTAAACATCCGCGACATTTCGCTGATTGAAATCTATAGCTGCTATCCGGTTGCGGTAACCGCCATAGCTGAAGAGCTGGGCCTGGCCACCGACGGCAGCGATGTGCTTAGCCTGACCGGCGGCCTGCCCTACTTCGGTGGCCCTGGCAGCAACTACGCGACGCATGGCCTGGCAGAGATGTGGTCGCAGCTACGCAAGGACCCCACAAGCTACGGCTTCCTGCACGGCAACGGCGGTATCTTGTCAAAGCACGGCAGCGGCATTTTCTCCTGCGAGCCCAGCATTATCGATTGGAGCACGGCGGACACCATAATCAGTACCGACAGCGTGCCCGCTATGGAAGCCATCCTGAACCCCGATCACGGCACCATCAAAAGCTACGTGATTGACTATGCCGGCGGCGAGCCGACGCAAGCGGTGGTGTTGGGCGAAACCGACGACGACCGGCGCTTCGTCGCGCACACTCGTGCAGAAGATCAAGACGTTATCAAAACCATGGCAGCCGATGACACGGCCGGTCGCCGTATCAACGTCACCAAAGGTGAAGGCAATGAATTCGCATTGAACTTTAGCTTTGCAGACTGACAACAGCACGGTAAACGCCAACAGCGCCACGCTGCGCGCGGTTCACTAGGGTTACCCTGCTTGTGCGCCAGGATCTTGTAGACCGCTACAGTGCTGTATCGGGCCAGTGTGAGTTTCGACTTACCGGCCACCCGAAACTATCCATGGCAGAACAGCTCGCTGAGGCCAGCCGCTGGGCTGGGAGCTATGCTGCGCCCGACGTGTACGGCGAGGGTGAGGTGATCGAATCGTTTCAGGCGGACATGGCCGCCATGCTGGGCAAACCCGCCGCCGTGTTCTTAGTCAGCGGCACCATGGCCCAGGCTATCGCGCTGCGGATCTGGGCCGAGCGCGCCGGCAACAAGCGCGTGGGCTTTCACGCCACCAGCCATTTAGAACTACACGAAGACAACGCCTATCGCGAACTGCACGGCTTGGAGCGCACGCTGCTGGGTGATCCCCAGCAGGTGATTCAACTGAAGGATCTGCAAGCGTCGGGCAAGGACCTCGCCGCCATATTGCTGGAGCTGCCCATGCGCGAGATCGGCGGCCAACTGCCAAGCTGGGACGCGCTGCAAGCGCAAAGCGACTGGGCCAGGGCCAATGGCGTGGCACTGCATATGGACGGTGCGCGACTGTGGCAATGCGAACCCTACTATCAACGGCCCATGGCCGAGATCGCCGCCCTGTTTGATTCGGTGTACGTCAGCTTTTACAAAGATATCGGCGGTATTGCAGGGTCGGTATTAGCCGGGCCCGAAGATTTTATCGCCGAAGCCAAAACCTGGATTGCCCGGGCCGGTGGCAACCTGTACGCCCTGTATCCCTACATCCTAACGGCACGAGCCGGGCTGGAACGCAATTTGGCCAGCATTCCGGAATCTGTGGCCACCGCAGGCTGGCTCGCAAGCCAGCTTGCCGAACTGGGCCTTATCACCACCCCGGCACAGCCACCCACTAACGTGCTGCATCTAAGCGTTAACGCGGACCCGAACGATTTAGTGGAATACGCCATCGAGTGGAGTGAACGCAGCAAGGTGTTCATCATGCCCCTGCCCAGTGCGGACAAAAGCGGAGGCAGCGTCGTGGAGTTCAGCATCGGGCAGGCGGTGCAGCAGCAACCCCGAGAGCAGTGGCAAGACTGGCTAGTCGAATTCTATGGCAACTTGCCGGTGCCAGCGTGAATGACGTTGCTAATAGCTTATCGTCTTAACAAACGAACCGACTATCAAGGCCAGAAACACTGAAAGCAGCGTTCCAACAAGCATGTATTCCGCAAATTGCCGGTCATCCAACTGCTTGAATCTGGCGAGACCCTTTGCGGCAATTATGAAGCCAATGGCATTCAAGCTTTCGGTGTTGATCATCACGAAAAGTAGGAGCCAACGCTCCAAAATACCGATAGCTCGGCCCACGTTGTACTCTTTCTGATCTGTTCCCGCTTCACCGTGGTCAGCGAATCCGGGAGCACGATTATCGGATGCCGGGAAAGGCTCTGCACCCAAGAAGTGAAGCACCGCTCTGATAAGGTGGTTGGCCTCGGCACCGAGCAAAAGCAGACCCAAGATAATGGCAGCGCTATTCTGTGTGTCGGTCGTTAGAGCCAGCGATAGTAATTGGCTGTAATCTGCCAAGCCGCCCATAAGCTCTAAAGCTAAATAGGAAAACTGCAGCCCTGAACCAGTGTTTGAAGCAATATCTGTCAAAAAGACCAATGCCAGCAAACCAACAGACCGCGTAATTGAATAGTGGATTGAAGTTAGAGAAATCCGGGATTCAACGACTCCGACAAAAACTAGAACAAGTAAAACCAGAAAGGATGCTTGACCAATACCGAACGCAAGCAACACCAAGGCGACCTGGCATCCGGATATCAGGACCGCACGATAACTGCTAATCGGACCGTCGCTCGCAAGCAAGCCCAATCTAGGCAGTAAAATTAAAATCAGAAGTACTGTGTAAGTGGTCGTCACGCTTGGCGTTCTAAGGCCTGGTCAAAGCTCTTGGCTGCCTCCTGCAGCATATCCAGTATTAAGGACAACCCTGCCTGATCAATGTTCTTGTATACGGCCACCTTTGAAACACCTAGATCGTGTGCGATGTCTGCCACCGGGATATGTTTCAGCAGTGCGTCCAGAATAGCCACCCTGTTGGGTTTCCAGGAAGACCTGTGCAGAGAGATGTAACTTAGTGCGCTGTTGATAAAGGCTTCCTGAGGGCCAACGCCGGCAACGCCGTAGTGTGAACCGCTGGCCTTTAGCGTGTCGATTGCGGCGCGAGCATTATGGAAAGCAGGGCCATCCATACCGATGGCCGCGTTCTTATTTAGCTTCGTCGAAATAGACCCTATGCCGATGCCAAATCGCACTCCTGCAGCTTCACCAGCCAAGCGTCCAGAGAGCTCAGATTCAATCCCAAGGACGACCTCCCAGATTGCCGCAGCGCTACTAAACAGTGCCTGAAACTCATCACCCAGAGTGATCGTTAAGGGCGAAACCATGCTCGCCCTAACCTTGGGCCGGTCATTAAGGTTCGATATCGAAGATGCCAGGCGCGTCTGAGTAGCCTGGCGATCAGCAAGCAACCTGGACGCCTGAATATCGCCGATCAGCGCTATGTAATATGTTTTGGACATTACCAATCACACCCCTGCTCCCGGCTGTTGTCTCAGGATGGCTGACATAATGCCGCCTTGTAGCTGCATCCAGGAGCACATTTTAGAACCTAAACAGTTAATTCGGACGCCATTTAACCAAACCGATTTATTTAACCATTTAAGTTAAATATATGCAAAATTAACCATTATGGTTAAAAGGAGTAATAACGTTCGATTCAGTGATCAGCCGCGAGTTCTTCCCAGCGCCCATAAGCCGATTCAAGCTCTTCCTGCACACCCTCCAGGGCTTCAAGGACCACGCTGGTAACAGCGTGATCCTGCTGGTAAAAGTCCGGTGCCGCTATCGTGGCTTCAAGCTCTTGTTGCCTCGCCTCAAGCGCTTCGATTTGGTCGGGTAAGGCATCCAGCTCGCGCTGGTCTTTATAGGACAGCTTCTTCTTCGCTGCTTTCACCGGTTCTGAAGGTGCAGGCTCCGGCGTGGGGACTGATTCGCTGCCGGCAGGATCTTCCAGACCGTGCAGGCGACCGCCCTTCTCTGCCCAGTTGCTGTAGCCACCGACGTGGTCACTAACCCGACCATCGCCTTCCAACACCAGAATGCTGGTAACGACGTTATCCATAAACGCCCGATCGTGGCTCACCAGCAAAACCGTGCCCTTGAAACTCAGTAAAATATCTTCGAGCAGTTCCAGCGTTTCCACATCCAGGTCATTGGTGGGCTCATCGAGCACCAACAAGTTTGCGGGCTTGCTGAACAAGCGCGCCAAAATCGCGCGGTTCTGCTCGCCACCGGACAGGGCTTTCACCGGCGTGCGCACGCGATCTGGCGTAAACAAAAAGTCACCCAGGTAAGACATGGCGTGACGCCGGTTGCCGTCGATCTCGATGAAGTCCTGACCACCGCAGACGTTATCGATCAGGTTCTTCTCCGGGTCCAGCTTCGCCCGCAGCTGGTCGAAATAGGCGACTTCGATTTTGGTGCCCAGCTTCACGGTGCCGCTATCTGGCGTGAGCTCACCCAGCAGTATTTTTAGCAGTGTGGTTTTACCGGCACCGTTCGCCCCCACCAAACCGATGCGATCCCCCCGACTGACCAGCGTCGTCAGGTCACGGATAATCATTTTGCCATCGTAACTGTGGCTGACGTTCTCCAGCTCGGCAACGCGCTTGCCCGAGCGATCGGCGCTTTCTAACTTGAAGTTGGCCTTGCCCGTTTTTTCACGGCGCTCGCTGCGCTCAACGCGCATCTCCTTCAAAGCCCGCACGCGACCTTCGTTGCGGGTACGGCGAGCCTTAATGCCCTGGCGAATCCATTTCTCCTCTTCGGCCAGACGTTTATCAAACAGCGCGTTCTCTTTCTCTTCAGCCGCAAGTTGTTGATCACGAAAACGCAGGAAGTCGTGGTAGCTGCCCTCCCAGCGCCGCAGATGGCCGCGATCCAGTTCAACAATGATGTTGGCCAAACTCTGCAAAAACGATCGGTCGTGGGTAATAAACAAAATCGCGCCGGGGTAGCCCTTCAGGGTTTGCTCCAGCCACTCAATCGCCGGAATATCCAAATGGTTGGTGGGCTCGTCCAGCAACAGGATGTCAGGCTCGCTAACCAGCGCTTGCCCCAAAGCCACACGCCGACGCCAACCACCCGACAGCGTCGCCATCTTGGCCTCGCCCGGCAGCTGTAATTGCGTAATCACCGACTCCACTTTCTGGGCAAGCCGCCAGCCGTCTTTGGCTTCCAATTCGGCCTGGGCTTCCGCTAACCCATCCATATCGTTCTCAAGAATGCAGTGGTGATAACGCGCCAGTACATCACCCACATCGGCCAGCCCATGCGCCACGACATCGTAAACATCCTGATCATCCGCATCAGGCAGTGACTGATCCAGATAGGCCACCCGCGTACCCGGGCGCAACCAGCGCTCGCCGCTTTCGGTGGCCATATCGCCCTTGATCACTTTTAACAGCGTCGACTTACCCGCCCCGTTGCGCCCCAACAGGCCCACGCGATCACCCGCCCGCACGCTGAGCTCAACGTTGTCGAGAATGATCTGGGTGCCAAACTGCAGGCTGGCTTTATCGAGTTTCAGGAGCGCCATAGGGTTACATCAACAATGGTTTTCAACGGGTTTTGAACAAAGAGAAGCGTAGTGCGAGAACCGGGCTAGAAGCCACCCCGGCCGCGGGCGCAATACTACGCGTGATAGTGGCGTGGCGCTATTGGTTGGGTACTGTTGCTTGCGCCCTGTCACTTGGAAGCTAAAGAGAGACTCGAGACCGCCAGTATCCAGGCTTTCTGGAATGATGGGCGAGAGCTACAACTACGATGGATTGCTCCAACTCGTATACGATTAGCGAAAACGGGAACTTGTGCAGAATCAACTTCTTAGCGCCCTGTTTCCCCGCGTTTCCACCCGCAGGTGTGACCGGGGGATCTTGCTCCCCAAGTAGCTTTATTGCATTTTCAAAGGCTGTGATAAATCGACTTCCCAGCCCGCTTTGTTCGGTCTCATACCAGGCAGCGGCTTCCTCTAGCTCTAGTGCCGCGTCCTTGCCGATTTTTACTTGCTTCATTAACCAAGCAAACGCGCTCTAGCCCTGGCCAGAACGTCGCTCGCCTCAAGCAGCAAATCTGGATTTTTCTCTATTTCATTGATTCTTCGACATATTTCGACATCCCACGCTTCTGATAAGTCAGGGTCCGCCGGACCATCAAGGCTTGCCACAAGGTCACTGGCCAGCTTGGCGCGTTCATCCTCTGATAAGGCGAGCGCTTCAGACCGTAATGCTTCAAGTTGCGCCGTTGTCATGTTCGTATCACTCCCAGAGGTATGCGTTTGATCATGCATCAACCAGAACCCCGTAACAAGAACTGGCAGTCTGCCCTTACGGGGCGGGACATCAGAACCGATGCGCGGTTTTGCCGCCGCTACCTTAGGCGCTAAAATGCCACGCGCTGAAGCTAGCCATCTAGCGGACTCACCACCCCCATAGGACCGCGACGAAGAACATGGGTATAGATTTCAGTGGTTTTAACGTCACTGTGCCCCAGAAGTTTCTGGATGGTTCTTAAATCGTAACCGCTTTCCAATAACCGCGTTGCAAAGCTGTGGCGAAAAGTATGGCAATGCACCAGTTTGTTAATGCCCGCCTGCATTCGGGCTTTTTTTACATGCTTCCTTAAAGCCGTCTCATGCAAGTGATGGCGCCTTAGCACGCCAGTGCGAGGGCAGGCACCAATCCTGGTAGAGGGAAACACGAATTGCCAAGCTAGCTCATGACATCCGCCGGGGTACTTCCGCGCTAAGGCATAGGGCAAGTAAACATCACCATAGCCGTCTTCAAGGTCGCGCTGATGCAACTTCTGCACATGAGCGATTTGGTCTTTCAGCGGCTCAATCAACTTGTCGGGCAGCAGAGTAGTCCGGTCTTTATCGCCTTTACCGGACCGCACTGTAATCGTGCGCATATGGAAATCGATGTCTTTCACGCGAAGACTCAGGAGCTCATTCAACCGCAACCCGGACCCATACAACAGCTCGGCCATTAAACGATGTAAGCCCTGCATGTGATCGAGCAGCAGGCCAACTTCTGTGTGACTCAAAACCACCGGCAATCGGCGCGTCTTGCGTGATTTCTCAAACAGCAGATTATCGAGCTCTCGGCCCAGGAATTTCCTGTACAGATAGATAAGCGCGTTCAAAACAATGCGCTGCGTAGCAGGAGAGCAATGCTTTCTGACAGCAAGGTCACTGAGAAACGCGTTCACCTCGTTCTCTCCCATGACAGAGGGATGCTTTTTACCATTGAAACAAATGAAGCGTTTTATCCAGTGACAGTAGGTGCGCTCGGTTGCATAGGCATAACCGCGCTCCCGCATGTCGAGACGCACTTTATGCATAAAGCGCTGAGGTTGTTTGGGAAGCTGGTGCGCAACGTCATCCATATCAATGCCCCTTAACTGTATTTATATACAGTATCGTAACGATGAGCACTTACAAGGCCAGGATCAAGGGACCAGATGACAAAAAACACACTGCTTCCCCGTGTAACAGATTGTTTTTATTAGACTTTCACAAAACCAAGCGCTCACACAGTTGAGCGCAAATGATGAAACGTACATTCACCGTAGCGTGATTTCCCCCTTTGGCTATACTGAGATTACAAGCTTAAGCTGTTGTTATTTTTATGATTCCTGAGGAAACCTGCGACAGATGAAATCAACATACAGAGAACAGGGCATATACGGCTGGGTCCGTATACTTAGCTGTTAGGGGCTCCTTCCTGCCCAAATCCATCCCTTGCGAACAATGCCTTGGTGGTATATTTTCTATACCATTATGAGATTCCAGTACGACCAAAGAAAAAGTGTCTCCAATCTCAGAAAGCATGGGATTGATTTTGAGCAAGCTCAATCACTTTGGGATGACCCGAACTTGGTGGAATTGACAGCGAGATCTGACGATGAGGCAAGGTCAATCGTGATTGCTCGCTACAATCGCCAGCACTGGTCAGCAGTATTTACATATCGAGATGACGAGATTCGAATAATTTCGGTCAGGCGATCTCGAAAAGTTGAGGTAGAGCTTTATGAAAGCTAAAGATTTTGACAAAAAATTCGATCAGGGAAGGGAAGACATAATTGATGACCTGGATCTTTCCAGTCTCAAGCGTCCGAATCAAACACCGCGAAGAGTTAACGTGGACTTTCCCGAATGGATGATCGCCTCTCTAGATAAGGAGGCGGCGAGACTCGGAGTTACTCGACAATCCATTATCAAAGTCTGGCTGGCTGAACGCCTTGAGCACGCCCCTAACAAGTAAAGGCTGCGGACGGTTTCACCGCCGCAGCTTCAGGCGTTAGGCGGCTCGGGCGAGTTAAGAGAGATGAAGCATAAATGAAGAAGCTATTGATAGTTTGGGCAATTATTTTCTGCTCTAAAGCATACGCTGTAGATGTCTCATATCTTTGTATCGCTGAGCAGGGGGCTGCGGTTTCAAAAACTAATTCTGGAAAAATGGACTCATATTCAGGGGTGGCGGAAAATAAGTACTTGGTATCATCCAAGAACGGAGTAAGGCATTTTGGTATAGATGCGAATTGGTTGAGTCAGTGCAAATTCGACGATAATGGTCGTCCTACGTGGTGTGAATACCCCGGTGAATCCTGGGCAGGAAATTTCATGTTGAATTCAGATAATACCTTTGTTCTTCTTGGTCTAAGTGCGACATCTGACGGCAAAGGAATGGAATATTACTCATTAATTGGTAAATGTTCGTCGTTATAGTCGCGCCTAACAAAGCTATCGTAGGGACATTTATTCCGGCGCTTTTTTTAATGCCGCTCGCTACGCTAGCATTAAAACAATCACCTACATAAATGCCCCACATAGCGGCGTTATGTTTACTCCCGCTTCTAGTCCGACTATGATCGAAAGATTGCCATCTTCCTAGGAATTTGCGGTGTCTGAGTCAGCAAAAAACCTGATAGATCAAGCACTTGAGCTTTCTTCGTCTGATCGAGCGATCGTTGCGGAACAGATACTTTTGAGCCTTGATCGTCCGAACCCCGTTACTGATGCAGTCTGGGCGACCGAGGCGGAAGATCGAATCGATGCCTATGCTCAGGGAAAGATTGAAGGCGTTTCTGTGAGAGAAGTCCTTGGGAAGTACTCCGACGAGTGAAGGTCACCTTCCTCAAACTCGCAGAAGCTGAATTCGATGACGCGGTTGCCTACTATGAATCTGAACTACCAGGACTAGGCGTGCAATTTCGCGCCGAGGTTTCCCGTTCGCTGAAGCGCATAATCGACTTTCCAACTGCTTATCAATCCTTCGGTCCAAGAACGCGACGCTGCCTGATAGCAAGATTTCCATACGGCATCATCTACACATTCGATTCAGAGGTCGCTGAAATTCTGGTAGTTGCAGTTGCGCATCTCCATCGCCGGCCAATTTACTGGGTTAATCGTGAATCAGAAACATAACAAGGTGCAGCAATTGCTGCGCTCGGACGTCCTACCTGCCGCCTCGCGTCAGCCAGGCCGCCGCTGCCCAAGGCGTTATAAGGCTTGTATCGCGGTATAACCACGGTCATACTATCCTTATGAAAACCGCAATCTCAGTACCAGATGAAGTATTCGAAGCCGCTGATCGCACTGCGAAGAAACTCGGTGTGTCGCGGAGTGAGCTATATTCGACAGCAGTTTATGAATATATCGAGCGCCACAGGATTGAGGATGTGACGTCGAGGCTCAACGATCTTTATGCTTCAGAAGGCTCCGAATTGGATGATCATCTTGGCCAAATGCAGGGCCAGAGCTTAAAGAAGGAAGATTGGTAGATGAAACGTGGGGAGGTCTGGTGGGCCGAACTTCCCAAGCCAGCCGCTTCCGAGCCCGGTTTCAGGCGACCGGTCTTCATCCTGCAGTCTGATCAGTTTAATCGCAGCCGCATTAATACCGTGGTCGCTGTCGCTATTACATCAAATATGAATCTGGCGGCCTCCCCTGGGAACGTATCTCTTTCCAAGCGTAGTGCAAATCTTGGACGCGAATCAGTCGTAAACGTTTCTCAGATAATAACGCTCGACAAATCCTTTCTCTGTGAACGTATTGGTAGATTACGAGACCCCAAAATCCGTGAAGTTGAAGAGGGCGTTCGCCTTGTTCTCGCGCTATAAAAAGAAAAGGCAGGCGGATGCTAGTCACCGCTGCTTTTGGCGTTATATGTCCGCCCATGAACTAGAGCGATGATCACAATACTCAAACCAAACGAAAACCCGTTTCGATCTGGCAGCAAGAAAGCGCTAGCTTGGAGAATCGTCCGTGGATACGGAGGTTGCTCTGAAGATGAGTGCATCGCCGCTTTAGATGAAACTGGTCTTGCAAGGCATGGCAGGGATCAGATTGGAAACCGTGGTTATCTCCGTGAATTTCACAGATCAGGTCTTCTTAGCATCGATGGCTACACATACAAGCCCCGATGAAACGAGAACCATATAACAAGGCAAGGCTGTCACTCCGCTGGGACGCCCAACCTTTCGTTTCACTCCAGGCTGGTCGCCCCAGCTTGAGGTGCTATAAGGATTGACGCCGTTGCGCAACGCACTACACTTGGTGCATGATCAAATCCTTCAAGCACAAGGGGCTAGAGAAGTTCTATTCTAAAGGCACGGTTTCTGGGATTCAGGCCAAGCACGCAAAAAAACTCCGCCTACAGCTTGCCGCTCTGGATTCGTCCCAAACGATAGAAGACCTCGATATCCCTGGCTACCGGCTTCATCCCTTGAAGGGGAGCCGGGCAGGTATTTGGTCCATTACCGTATCTGCGAACTGGAGACTGACATTCGAGTTCTCGGAGGGAAATGTTTTCATTTTGGATTACGAGGACTATCACTGATGACTATGCATAACCCGCCTCATCCAGGTGAGTTTATTCATTCGACCTACATGGAGCCGTTTGGGTTGAGCTGTCGCTACCTTGCCCAGAGGCTTGATGTGGCTGCTTCCACCCTAAACAGGGTTCTGAAAGGGCAAAGCGGTGTAAGCCCGGAGATGGCACTGCGCCTATCGAAGGCATTGGGTCGATCTCCCGAGAGCTGGCTTGCCATGCAGCATGCTCACGACCTTTGGGTCGCACGCAAGAATCTGAATCTAAAGGGTGTTACTAAAGTTGAGCTTGACGCCGCATAACAAGGTGGTGGAATTCGTGTCGCCAAAAAGGAATAAGGTGACAGTTTACTTGTTTAATGGGGGCCTTCTCTTACCGCTGGCAAGGTATTGAGATACGTAAACTGTCACCTTAATTCCGGCGGAAGTCTTTACTTCTGAATCGCCGGCCTATCCTGGCGCCGTATCAAGGCTGAATGTTCGACTCGCCGCCTGCGGCCTGGTTCCCAAAGCTCCCGAAAGAACTAATCAATATTTAAGTGGTCATATTCTGAGATGCCAGCTCCGCAACCGAGTCTTTAAAGACGAAGGAGCGATACTTTATTCAGATTAGAGAACGCAGATAGCTATGAGTGATGCGTGCCTTGAGGGCAAAGGAACGATTCGTGCGTCGGGCAACTCCACTCGCGCTCTGGTCGCAGAGAATATGGCCCTACTGTTGGAGATGCTCGACCAACTTCGAGGACTCACTGATTCGCAGTACGCACTCAACTGTAATGAATTTGGCGGAGATCAAAGCATCGGTCGCCACTGCCGGCACATCTACGACCACTATCAGGCGTTTTTCCGCGCCTGGGACGGCGCGCAATCCACGGAGACAGTCAAGATAAACTATGATCAACGTGAGCGGTGCGCAGCGATCGAAACACGAGTAACCACCGCAGTGTCGCAAATCGAAGCGTGCGTAAGCCGTGTCGAAGCCTTCACTGATGAACAAGGCGACAGATTGGTGAACCTGAGTGTTTTGGTGAATGCGGGGGCTGAAGAGCTTTTGCCGATGGTTACAACAACCGACCGCGAGCTCACTTTTCTTGCCTCACACACAACTCACCACGCGGCCATCATAGCGATGCTTATGCATACGCTCGATATTGCTCCGGATCCTAAATTCGGACGCGCCACATCAACGCGCTCTTACGATGCGCAAAGACGTTAGCGAGGTCGACAGGGACCGCAAAAGTACCCTCGCGGAGGCGGGCAAGCTGCATTACGCGAGATAACGTCGACGCTTCCGCGCGGGAATACTCGCGGTGTCCACGCTGAGTAGCAATCCCGGTGTCCCTGCAAAATTCGGATCGACACCTACCGCATGGAATCGCGCACCCAGCGACGCGTAGTGCTTAACCAGAATAGGTATACCCTTCCCGTCGCCTTCCCGCGCAGCAATCAACTTGTCGAGAGCGACCCTATCGACGCTGCATTGTGAGCGGTACTCAGCCCAGTCAGGCGGGAGGAGCGGGTCAAGCGCTCGTCGCGGCCTGATGTGCTCAGGCGCATCGATAAGGACGTCACACATCAGCGCGATAGAGATTGGATCGTACTGCGTCGTCAGCGACACCGTGCCGTAGAGCGTCCCGTAGGTCGGGTTGGCGCGCAGGAAGCCGCCAATCCCACGCCAAAGGAAATCCAGGGCGTGTCGCGCACGCTGATACTCTAATGTGACAAACGAACGGCCAAGCTCCAGTGCAGCCGGTCGCTCAACAAAAAAGGCGTCGTCGAACTCGAACATCTGGTCAAGGTAGGTACCGCCGCCTGCGATCAACTGGTCGCGCCGTCCCAATCGGTAGGCTCCGACCAGTGCTCGTGCGCTCATATCCCATACGACGATGTGCTCCGAGATATCATCGAAGGCATCCGTATCCACCGCTTCGCCACTGCCCTCGTCGAGCATTCTGAAGGTACGTTCACGCTCTCGGGTAATCTCTTCCACGAGCGTTGGAAAGTGCGCTCGTTTGCCAAAAAATACCAGACAATCATTCCCTCGATGTGCGAACTGGTCAATGGGCAAAGCCTCAATTTCGGCTTCGATTCGATCCCGGCTCTGCGCCGTCGCGATCGGGACCTGCACCTTTTTGACTGGCACATTCGAGGGCGTCGGGGCGTAATCGCGGCCCGGCGGTAGCAGCAAATAGGTGAATAAACGTGCCGTTTCCGTGTAGGTAGCATCATCCAGGTGCTCAAGGCGCTCCGACGGGATGAGCGTGCCGACAGCAAGGCGTATCTCCTTGTCCTCCTTGTTCAGGAGCTCGCGGGCCAGCATGAGTAACCTAAAGCGCGCCCAGACGCGCCCAATGCGATAAAACCACTTGCTATTGAGGTCACAGAAACGCACGGGCAACAAGCTCGCCCCCGTTCTACGTGCAAGATTAGCCACCACACGATTCCATTCACCATCGGTGATGCGTCTTAGGTCGGTTCGAAAGAACGAGGTACGACTGGCGGGAAAGATCACAAGTACACCACCCTCCTTGAGGTGACGAAGGCTTTCGCGCAGGCCCTTAATGTTTTCTGGGTGCTTTGGCATCAGTGGATTTACAAACAGCATTGCCGGCTGAAGGTCCGCAAAGACCCGCAGAGCCGTGTTGGCCATGATCTTGACGTCTGGACGAACCGCCAGAAGCAGGCGTAACAAAATCAGGCCCTCTATGCCGCCGTGGGGGTGGTTCGCGACCACGACGACCGGACCGCTGCGAGGCAAACGTTGCTCCAGCGCCTCTCCACCGCGAAGCCGCACACGCATACCACTCAGCGCCTGACTCGCGAACCGTCGCGGCTCAAGCCCGAATACCTCACAGCGCTCTGCCAGGGCTTGAATACGGTCGATGCCTATTATGCGGTCGACCAGCGGCCCCCAGGTCCAGAGTTTTCTACCAAATGGCGTGCTTGGATCTGCGACCACACGCACGCTGATGCGGTTTTGCGGCGACGGTCCTGCGGCGCTCATGAGCGCTCACTCATATCAGCCTGGGAGAGGCCCACAGCGTAGGCGCCTGCGTAGAGTGATCCGAAAACCCAGCTCGGCAGCACGGTCATAAATATCTCCTGCGTGCCGACCAGCAAATGGATCCCACTGGAGAAAAGCACCAAAACGACAACGGTGGCAGCAATTGCGCGGAACAGCCGCGAGGCACGCGGTGCGTCGCCCCGGTAGAGAGCTTCGACCAGGGAAGTCATCACGAGGGTGATCGCTGCGCTGTAAAGCCCTTGCGTAACACTCGCTCGGACAATCATTCCCATCTCGTGCATTCTGTTCGCCCACGCGGCCCATGCTCCGTAGAAGACCAACGCGATCCCAGCGGAAAGGATCGACCGTATTACGGCTGATGCCAAAAGATCCGAAACGTCCCCGGTAGCATTGCGTGTCTCCATTGGCTTTCTCCAAGTCTTACCCAAGCTCCGACAGGCTCGGCCGGATTTCGTTCCTCAGGGTTTGGCGTAGAGTGTCGGCACACGCTGCCGTTGGGTTTCGCGCTGCCCGAGCGCCTTGGTGCCCGGGTTTATGATATCGGGCAGTCCGTTCTCGTCCGGCAGGCCGGTCGTTCCTGTGTCGAGCACGACGTAATCGTCAGGTAGCTGGGTGAATATCCAAAGGGGCAGAAAGAGCTCGATCTTGCAAGCACCGAGATCCCTCGCAGCATCCTCCGGATCTTGGTCCGGACAGAGGGGGGAGGGAACTAACTGCAACTGCCGCCGCCGAGTACGCAAAACTTGGCGCAGTGCGCATGATTCAGCTTGATCGGATCCAACGATTCTTCCAGCGTGCGGCCCACATTGAACTCTTCCTCGTAGGGCAGTAGCGTGCAGGCCGCGACGACCGGGTGGTCAGTGCCGCGATGCTTGATCACCATGCGCGATGAGGCGCACATGATATCGACAGGGTTCTTGCCGAGGATATCCCAGCACTCGGTCGTAACTTCCGGAACGTCAGCATCGGATGACATTTCCGGAAACAGGACCAACTCAACAGGATTATCAGCATTGATGCGAATATTGTTCTCCTCAAACAGTCCGGCAAAGCCGCGGCGCATCGACGCCTCATCCTCATCCCAGAAGGTTCGACCGGCGACATGCACCCTAAAGCAATTGTCAGACAGCCAGCGCAGGCCGTCGACCATGGGCTGCCAGGAGAACTTGCCCCGCTCCTGTTGGTGAAGCTCCCGGGTGTAGTGATCAACCGAAACTCGAACCGTCAGGCGTTCGCCGAATTTGTCGTTCAGTGCCTTCAGCGGAGCGGCCAGTTTCATCATCGGTTTCATAGCATTGCTCAGGACGAGCACCTCGAAACCGCGCGTCAGTGCCGAATCCAGAATACCGATGATGTCCGGATTCATAAATGGCTCACCGCCGGTGAGTCCGATCTCCCACGTGCCGAGCCCGAGCGCCTCGATTTCATCGAGATAGCTGTCTACCTCGTCAAGCGATAGATAGACGAGACGGTCATTGCTGGGGCTAGACTCGATGTAGCAGTGCTCGCAGGTCAGGTTGCACAGCGTGCCTGTGCAGAACCAAAGCGTATCCAGCCCAGTAAGAGGGACCTGTGCGCGCTCCTTGCCGTCAGCGGTAATGTCCGGATCTGCAAACTTGGCGCGCTCAATGTGTATCAGCTCACTCATCGCTAGCAGCACCCGCCAGACGTCGGGGCGGCTTCATCTTCAAAAGGACAGACCGTGCCGCAGCCAGGAAAGATGCCGTAGTGCTTGTCCCACCTGCCGATAAATTCGAAGTGCTCGCGAAAACGACTGTCGTTCAGCATACGATATGTGTTGCCGCAAACCGGAAATACGCGGCCGGTATCAATAAGATGATGACCGTCGAGGTCGAATCGAGTCGGGTGCTCGGGAATTGTGCCTTTGTAAATCACCGCTTGACCGTAGTCCTCGCAGGCGGGTTCGAGCTCGTCGACCTTGAACAGGCGATACGTCGCTGAGTAGAAATTTATACCGTTGATCTTGCGCTGAATCACTTCACTTTGCGCCTCCAACGGCCGGGATTCGACCAGCCGCGGGTCGCCGAAACCTGCCTCCCGTGCCAGCGTCATGAAATCATTCCAGTAGAGCGCGCCGCCAAGGCATTCCCCGTAGAGCATGGGATCATTGCGGATGCTGTCCGGCACGCGGCGGTCGGCATAGACGTCCGAGAAATACATTTCGCCGCCGGCTCGCAGCAAATCGTAGGCGCCTTTCAGCACCGCCCGCTTGTCAGGCGAAAGATTGATCACACAGTTGGAGATAATGACATCGACGCTGCCCGGGTCGATATCGAGATCGGTAAGGGCTTCGATATAGCCGGTAAGAAATCGCGTGTTGGTCTTTTCGTAGCCAAATGCATCGCGATGGTATTCAACATGGCGGCTGGCGACATCGAGTTGCTCCTCGGTCATGTCAACGCCAATGACTTCGCCGGTCTCACCGACCATTTGTGCCAGCACATAGCAGTCCCGGCCGCTCCCACAGCCTAGATCCAGAATGCGGCATCCCTCCAGTGCCTGCGGCGCGACGATGCCGCATCCGTAGTAGCGGGACAGAACCTCATCATGAATGTTGGAGACCATCGGCTTCAGCCAGCCGGGCATAGCGTCTGCCGTGCAGCAGGCGCTGGTCTGCAGGTCATCCGTGTGGCTGAGTACCTTTCCGTAATAGTCGCGGACATTTTCGTGGACGGTCATTTAATGGCTACCTTATATTTTAATGTATTGATCACCCGGCTTCTCTCTACCTAGACCCGATCCAGGCCGATTTGTTTCATTGCCTATCCTTCGAAAGCGAGCCCTGAGCCTGAGAGATCGGGACTCCTCGACTATGCTTTTTATTCCTACAAGCTTGGAAAACTAAGCTGCGTCTCTCTACAAGCGATCGGGGGCGGTAGCATGGAACCCGATCAAGGAGTCTACTCCTTGATCTGGAAGCCTTTCGACCTGCTCTTCAGCTATGACCGGCGCTACACCAACGATAGAAAACTAAACCACAGCGGTACTGTACTGCAGGCCTGCCAGCCTTCTTAGACGCGATACTGAATTAAGGTGACAGTTTACTGAATTGCGGCTTGCTGTTGATTTGAATTCGATACAGTGAGGGAAGTTCAGACTCCTTGGAAAAGCTTTACTTTCAACTAGCTCGAATTATCAAGCAGCATCTTTCTAAATGAGACCGGGACCGCAGCATGGCAAGGGATCAAGGAGCCTGATCCCTTGATTCCCCTTGCTCCCAGTACGCTGCCAGAACCCGCCCGGGCATTCTGGCTGGCCGGCAAAGGATGACAGCAGTCCCTGCCTGTCTGCTAGACTTCAACTATCTGCATAAAGTCTACAAAAGCTGAAGGCCGCCACAGATTTTTCTCACTGGGCAGGTCAATACCCTTGCCGGAGAGCGTTCCGTGGGTATGCTGTTCACTGAAGCCTGTCCATCATGTTTGATACAGAGAGCTGGACGCTGGTTCAAAGCACGGTCGTGTTCGCTGCCTGTACCTGTGCGATCGGTTTTTTTGGCATCCGCATCACCGCCGTGGTCGACCATCTGGCAGATCGAACCGGTCTCGGGGAGGCTGTGGCGGGCGCGGTTTTGCTAGGCTCTGCGACATCATTATCCGGCAGCGTGCTGTCCGTTACCGCTGCTTGGAAAGGCCTACCGGAGCTGGCTTTAGGTAACGCCATTGGCGGTATCGCGGTGCAGACCGCCTTTCTTGTAATAGCCGACATTGCCTACCGAAAAGCCAACCTTGAGCACGCCGCAGCATCAGCGCAAAACCTTATGCAGAGCGCGCTGCTCCTCACGCTGCTGGCCCTTATCCTCCTGGGGCCGACGGTTCCCGACTTCACGATTCTTGGTATCCATCCCATCACCCCCCTTCTTTTCGGGGTCTATCTGTACGGCACCGCCATGGTCAACGCCATGCGCGAAAACCCAATGTGGCTGCCAGCGAAAACCCCTGAAACACGGCCCGATGAACCCGAGGATCTCGCCAGGGTGCCCAACCTCATACCACTGGTCCTGCGTTTCGTCGCGCTAATGCTGATACTGGGACTTGCAGGATGGATTATGGAAAAGGCAGCCTCGCATATTGCAGAGAATAGCTGGCTAAGCGCCACGGCGGTGGGCGTCATGTTTACCGCAGTCGCGACATCGCTGCCAGAACTGGTCACGTCGGTAGCGGCTGTGCGCCGCGGCGCGCTTACGCTGGCCGTGGGGGGCATCATTGGCGGTAATGCGTTCGATTGCCTGTTTGCCGCCGGCGCGGACATTGCCTACCGCGAAGGCTCGATCTATCACGCAATGACTGCTCCTGTCACCTTCTGGACCACACTCACGCTACTTATGACCGCGGTGCTGCTACTGGGCTTGCTGCGTCGAGAAGAGCAGGGTCTTGGAAAGATTGGCGTGGAAAGCACGGTGCTGCTGGCGCTCTACCTGGGCGGGATCACTCTGTTGCTTTTTGAAGGCGGCTAGTTTTTCCTTAATCTCTGCGCCTTTTCGATGTTTTCCTGGCGGATCAAGGGGATCAGAGACCAAGGGGTCAGACTCCTTGAAAAAGCATTTTCTTCAAACAAGGTTGGACTACTAAGCTGCAGGCCTAACAGCTTTTTTTGGACGCGAGGCCGCTCTTCGGGTTATGTTGGCGCTTTGTTATACAAAACTAAA